>MHDU01000028.1 GCA_001803635.1 Nitrospirae bacterium GWB2_47_37
TATTTAGCCATTCATCTTCACCGATTCCAGCCTGCCTTAAAAGTCTCTTTAAAAAACCGACTCCGATTTGGGACTCGTGCTTATTCGGAGTTATGACTGTTAGATTTCCTTTTTTCATTTTTGGATGTTTCCCCCCAAAGAACGGACCTTCGAATCCAAGCTCTCTCATCCGTGATACAAAGTCCCTCCAGCTTACCGGAGTCAATTTTTCCATTATGCCGGTTGTTCTATAATATTGAGATCTAACTTCTCAATAACAGGCAGTTCAAGATTACTTTTCAACCTGAAAACAATCCATTCCTCCAGAGCCTCTCGTAATGACTCTCTGCATTTTTCAAGAGTCTCTGCCTTTGCCCATACGCCCTGAAAATCAGGTATCTCTCCCCAGAATGTTCCTTCATCTTCTATGATCTCGTAATGGGCGCTTCCCATTGCTTTTTGAATATATTCCGTCAACATTTCCCCTCCTGCTTCCGTCTTATATTATACCACCATCGCTATTTCTATAAGGGTAAAGCCCCTTTGGCTGATGACTCATAAAGAATAGTTTTTTGATTTTTTGTTTCATATTTACAGAAACCTCAATTCCTATGCTGCAATTAAAAAATCTGTTAAAGCCTTTTCTGATGTCTTTGTATATTTTAAGATTTTTTCTTTATGCTTGAAGATTTCAAGAAATACAAAATTAGGCGAGTAGAATTTATATTCTTTATTAAAAAGTATTTTTCTCTGTTCTGCCGAGTTGGATAAAAGCGATGAAAAAATTATACCCGCATCAACAACAACTTTCACCTCACTGCAACCCCTAAAAACTCGTCTTTATTTTCTTTCCACCACTTCTTTTTTATTTCATCGGCAAGCTTCAATATCCCTTTACTGAAATCGACTTTTTTAGCGAGGGTTTCAGTTTTTAACCGATCCATGAGTTCTATAATATAGTCGCTGTCGATAGAGGACTTATCAATAGATATTATCATTCTGTCTTTTGTCGATTTAATCTCCAATGCTTCCATTATATCTTCATCCCTCGCCTGCTTTTTGTTTATTATACTATAAAATAATCATTAACGCGAACGCGCAAACTTTTCTATATTTACGCCTTGGCTGCCGAGGCTTCTTCTATAAGCTTGTCTATCTCCTGCCCCTCTATGGTCTCTCTCTCAAGCAGCGCGTTTGCAATAACGCCGAGGAGATATTGATTGTCTTCTAAAATCTTTTTCGCCCTTTCGTAAGCCGCCGTAACGATCCGCTTCACCTCTTCATCTATATCCATAGCAGTCTTTTCGCTGTAATCCTTATGCTTCGCTATCTCGCGGCCGAGGAATATCTGTTCGTCCTTCTTGCCGAAGGTAAGCGGCCCTAATTTTTCGCTCATGCCCCATTCGGTGACCATCTTACGCGCGAGGTCGGTCGCCCTTTCGAGGTCATTGCCCGCGCCGGTAGTCAGGTGGTTAAGAGCTATCTCCTCCGCTGCCCTGCCGCCCAAAAGCACATTGAGCGCCTTTTCAAGATAATCCCTTGAATACGTGTACCTGTCGTCTATGGGAAGCTGCTGGGTAACGCCGAGCGCCCTGCCCCTCGGTATTATGCTCACCTTATGTATCGGGTCGGTTCCCGGCGTAAGCTTTGCGACGAGCGTGTGGCCCGCTTCGTGATATGCGGTATTCTTTTTCTCCTCGTCGCTTAAAACCATGCTGCGCCTCTCCACTCCCATTAATACCTTGTCTTTTGCGAACTCGAAATCGGACATCTCTACTTTTTCCTTAGCCTTTCTCGCGGCAATCAGCGCCGCCTCATTTACGAGATTCGCGAGGTCCGCGCCTGAAAATCCGGGCGTGCCTCTTGCTATCTTATCGAGGTTCATCTCATCCGCAAGCGGTATATTCTTTGTGTGGACTTTAAGTATCTCAAGCCTTCCCCTGACATCGGGCGTAGGCACGACTATCTGCCTGTCGAACCTGCCGGGCCTTAAAAGCGCTGGGTCGAGGACATCCGGCCTGTTGGTTGCCGCAAGGATTATAACGCCCTCATTGCCCTCAAAACCGTCCATTTCCACGAGAAGGGCGTTCAGGGTCTGTTCCCTTTCATCATGTCCGCCGCCGAGTCCGGCGCCCCTGTGCCTTCCTACAGCGTCTATCTCGTCTATGAATATTATGCAGGGCGCACTTTTCTTTGCCTGCTCGAAAAGGTCCCTTACGCGGGACGCTCCTACGCCGACGAACATCTCAACGAAATCGGAACCCGATATGGAAAAGAACGGCACGGCTGCCTCTCCGGCAATGGCCTTTGCAAGCAGCGTCTTTCCGGTGCCGGGAGAGCCGACCAACAAAACGCCTTTCGGTATTTTTCCGCCTAATTTAGAGAATTTCTGCGGATCTTTGAGGAACTCTATTATTTCTTCCACCTCGGCCTTTGCCTCTTCTATACCGGCAACGTCGGCGAACGTAATTTTCACCTGCTTATCCGATACGAGCTTAGCCTTTGCCTTTCCGAAAGACATCGCCTTATTGCCGCCCATCTGCATCTGCCTCATAAAAACAACCCATACGAGGACAAGGAAAATAATAGGCCCCCACGAAAAGAAGAAATTCACATACCACGGATTCTGGTCAGGCGGTTTGGCGGTTATCTTTACGTTCTTACTCTTCAGGTCTTTCACGAGATCGGGATAGTTCACGGCGTATGTCCTGAACTTTGTCCCATCTTTGAGCCTGCCGGTAATATAGCTCTCCTTTATGGTGACCTCTTCCATGTCTCCGGATTCCACTTTGGAAATGAATTCCGAAAATATGATCTCCTTCTCGCTCGTGGGCGGAACATTGAAGAGATTAAAAAGCAGGATCATCGACAACCCTATAAGCAGCCACACAAATAAACTTTTATACATGTTCCTTTCTTGTCCTTTTCCGTTCATTTTCTAATATTTTAACATATTTGACTTATCCGTCTCTCTCTGAACTGCTACAAGTTCGCGGATACCCTTTTCCGCGAGCGAAATCAATGAACCGAGCATCTCTTTCGAAAACGGCTCGGCCTCGGCCGTGCCCTGTATTTCGACTATCCTGCCGCTTTCCGTCATAACGACGTTCATATCCGCGTCCGCGCCGGAATCCTCGATATAACAGAGATCGAGACGCGGCTCTCCGCTCACGATGCCGACGCTGACCGCGGCAAGATATTCCCTTATCGGGTTTCTCTCTATCACTCCGTTTCTCACGGCATGGTGCAGGGCATCGTTAAGCGCCATGAATGCGCCTGTTATAGAGGCTGTTCTCGTGCCGCCGTCGGCCTGTATCACGTCGCAGTCTATCCATACGGTCCTTTCGCCCAAGAGTTTGAGATCCACCACCGCCCTAAGCGCCCTTCCGATAAGCCTCTGTATCTCGTGCGTCCTGCCGCCGATGCGGCCGGAGGTGGACTCCCTCATTGTTCTCGTATTGGTCGCCCTCGGCAGCATCCCGTATTCAGCGGTAACCCATCCCCTTTTTTGATCCCTTAAAAAGGGCGGAACCTTGTCCTCTATGGATGCCGTGCATATAACGCGCGTATTGCCGACCTGAATCAATACGGAACCCTCGGCTGCGGGTATGAAATTTCTCGTCACCGCAGGCCTCCTCATCTCATCGTTCTTCCTTCCGTCGGGTCTCATCATGCCTCCATTCTATAACGCTATTTTTTCTATATTCTTTATTTCTTGTTGTAGAAATCTCTCTCCGACGCTTACAAACTTTTCAGTGGAATCCGTAACATAGAACTTTCTTTCAGAAGCCGCGCCTGCCTCTCTGTTCATCCGTTTTTCCCAAAGCGCATCCTTCACGGCCTTTGCCGTCTCTATAGCCGAATCTACAAGGCGGACATCTCTCATAACCTCCTGAATCACGCCTTTAAGAAGGGGATAATGGGTGCATCCGAGAACGATGGTATCCGTTTCCTTGTCCGTCATATCTTTAAGATATTTCTCGGCGATAAGGCGGGCTATAGTCCCTTCCGTCCAGCCTTCTTCCACCAAAGGCACGAAAAGAGGACAGGCTAAGCCGTAGACCTCGATCTCCCTATTCAGCGCTTTAACAGCCTTAACATAAGAACTGCTCTTTATCGTGGCCTCGGTTCCTATTATACCTATCCTTTTATTCTTAGTGACATTAACCGCAGCCGCCGCTCCGGGATCTATAACGCCTATTACGGGAATGGATACGGCTTCCCGTATCTTCTGAAGGCTTATTGCCGATACCGTATTACAGGCAACCACCAGAAGTTTTATATTCTTCCGCAAAAGGAATTCCGTGCATTCAAAGGAATAACGTATTACCGTTTCCGGAGACCTGATGCCGTAAGGAACCCTCGCGGTATCGCCGAGATACAATATGTTTTCGGCAGGCAGCAGTTCGGCGATCTCCTTTAAGACCGTAAGTCCGCCCACTCCGGAATCGAAAATGCCTATAGGGTTGTCATTCATTGAATTTATTGAACTATGGTCTTCAGGCCGTACATAATGCGAAAATGCCCGCCTATGCTCTCTATCTCCTTCCCCTCTATCAATAACCTCACGTCTTCTATTCCCTGAATATTTTTAACCGTCGTGTCGAATAAAGACCTCAGAAGGTAATACTCCTGCCGGGCATCTCCTGCAAATCCTTTCCTGAATTCCTCCGACACGTCTATGTAAAGCACGTTATTCCTGTCCCTGTAAACGCCCAATAATTTTGCATCCTTAAATCCTTCACCCAGCAGCTTCAGGTATTCCGCAAGTATTGTCTCCGCCATCTCGACCGGCAGAGGCTTATTTTGAAACATCCTTTCTTCCCCGGCCATTCCGTCCTCGGAAGGATGAAATATCTTTACCGGAATTCCGGCCTCCACCCCGCCGGTCAGCGCCTCCAAGCCTTTCGATGTTTCATCTTTTAATTCGATCAAAGGGCTTTCGGCCTTCTCTGCTTGCGAGAAGTAATACCGCGTGACGAGCCAGCCGGACACCACGGCCGCGCAAAGCACCGCAAAGGCAATCACTATGCTCTTTTTGCTTCCCATAAATCTATTCCTTACCCCTCGCCGAATAACCGATTACCTTTAATAGGGCGTTTATCAGGCGCTCCCTGTTCTTCCTGTCATAATTAAATTTTTCAGGGTTCGGGAGTTCTATTAAGACGGCAGGCGCATTAACATGCGCAATAACCGGCAGGGGCAACCTTTCATGCCTTACATTTATCCCGAGTTCGCTCTTAATCGCCTGCGCCGCTGCATTCACGGCATTCTTATCTATTTCTGCGGCGGGGATTCCGGCCGCCTGTTCCGGCGCCTCAGGAATTTCTTCAGTTTTGCCTTTCCGGCCTTTGATCTTAGGAGAAGTATATATGTTTAATTCGTTCTTTGAAGATAGATGTATGCTGATGAATATCTCAGGGGATCTCAGATTTACAGCCTTTATCCTATCTTTTATTGTAAGCGTCTGATCGGCCTTTCTTGTAAGAAAAACTTTTTTGCCTTTTTTGGCGAGCGTATTCGCGAGTTCCTTGGCAATGGAAAGTGTCGTCTCTTTTTCCGTAAAATTTCTGCCCTTCATGCCCATATCGTATCCACCGTGACCCGCGTCTACTGCAAATGATTCGAACGCGATATCACCCTCCTGCAAAGAATATGCCGACGAAGGTTTGCCTATATATGCATCGATAACAAGCCTCGAAGGCGATGAGAGCTTCGAAACGTCTATGTCGTCGAGATTATCTACGGTAAGAGCGCAACTGCTGCTTTTTGCGGTAATTTTTACGCCGCCCGTCATCTCGACAGGCACGTCGGGTTTCAAGATGATTTTTTCCGAACCCTTCTGAGCCGCTTTAATAACGACTGCCGACTGAAAATCTACCTTAATTACATTACTGCCCGATAGTATTACGGATGCCTTCTGTATATATTCCTCAGGCGCTGAAAAAACTATTCTGACATAATTGGCATGTTTGCCGGCCTTCACGGTCACCGTTGCCGGTTCCTTGCCGGACTGGGCGGCGAAACCGGAGGAATGAACCGACAGGAATAAGAAACATATCAAAAACTCTATGACGACAAATTTTATCCGCATTTTTAAAAGAATACAAGATGCCGCAATGAAGATGCAAGCCCATAATCCGTAGTCATGGGGATGTGAGGCATACTTCAAAAGCCTTTAACAATGCGATAGCACATCAAAGGCACGGTTTCAAAGACTTCAATAGCACAAGGTGCAAATCCCCAATCAAGGTATAGAAGGCACGGCTTCAAAGCCTTTACAAGTGCCGGTCTAAGTTCAGAGCATAGATATTCGGCGAATCTCCCAATAAGAAAGCACCTATGCGGATGACGGGAAGGCGTATGTTGGTTGAATATTTCGCCGGTAAAGTCTTTTCCGCCATACCTTCCATACCTTCGACCCATCATTTTAACGGGATGTGAGGCGTGCTGAAAAAGCCTTTACTGTTACCCGGATTGAATGCTTCTAATCCGGAAATATATGTCAGGTGCTGCGAAAAGACTTTAAACCACGCACTTGTAAAGACATTTATCTTGTATTCGTAAGCTACAACATTGGTGACTTGTCGGATAATGCCTTTATAATCTCTCATATACACTTGAATCAACACTTTTTAAAGTCATGGAGCAGCGCCTGACATATAAAATCGCTCAACTCACATAATTGATGATTAAACTTGAAAATAACCCGCCGGTTTCTTTAGAATTAACTGTAACTGAGATTAAATTGCAATATGGAGGCTTCATTGCACGAACATAGATCAAAGACCAAAAAACATGCGGCGCACCTCGAAAGGGTCGCCCTCATAGGCAACCCCAATGTAGGCAAAAGCGCCATCTTCGGCCTGCTTACGGGCAAATACGTAACCGTATCCAACTACCCGGGGACAACGGTCGAAATAACCCACGGGAACATATTTTTGGACGGCAAACGGCTCTTGTTGGTCGATACGCCGGGCGTCAACAGCCTCATCCCGATGAGCGAGGACGAAAAGGTTACGAGGGACATCCTGCTCATGGAATCACCCTCATCCGTAATTCAGGTAGGCGATGCGAAAAGCATAAAAAGGACTCTCCTGATTACCTTACAGCTTTCGGAAATGGGAATCCCCTTGATACTCGATCTCAACATGATAGACGAGGCTATGGACAGAGGAATATCCATAGATGTCGAGACGCTGAAACAAATCCTCGGCGTCGATGTTATGAGGACCATAGCGCCCCAGAAAAAGGGCATAAAGGAATTAAAAACGGCAATATTATCTCCGAAACGCCCGACGATCCATATAAAATATGTCCCCCTTATCGAAGATTGTATAGAGAAAATTTCCAAACTTCTCCCGGAGGCGGCTATTTCAAAGCGTTCCCTTGCCGTGATGATCCTATCGGAAGACGAAAGCCTGAGGGACTGGCTTAAATCCCATGTAAGCGATGAAGCCCTGTCCGGGATAGAAAGTTTAAGGGACGAATGCAAACTGAAGTTCAAAGATTCAATCGCTTTTATTATCAATAAAACGCGGATAGAAGCCGCTGAGGAAATAACGCGAAAGGTGATAAAAAAATCGACTCCTGAGAGCGGCAGGCTGCTGAATTTCATAGGCAGGATGAGCATGCACCCCGTCTACGGCATCCCGGTACTATTGACGGTGCTGTTCGGACTCTACGCTTTTGTGGGCGAGTTCGGAGCGGGGACCCTTGTCGACCTTGTCGAAAACGGCGTCTTCAACGAATACATCAATCCGGCCGCGACAAAATTAATCAAGTTCCTTGTTCCGATAGAACTATTTCAGGAACTGCTGGTAGGCGAATACGGCCTTATAACCGTGGCGCTTACATATGCCATTGCCATCATCCTTCCGATCACCGCCACCTTTTTCATAGCCTTCGCAATACTCGAAGACAGCGGATACCTGCCGAGGCTTGCCATCATGAGCAACAGAATATTCAATATAATGGGGTTGAACGGAAAAGCCGTTCTGCCTATGGTGCTGGGTCTCGGCTGCGGGACAATGGCGGTAATGACGTCGAGGATACTCGAAACCAAAAGGGACAGGCTGATAACAACATTCCTCTTAGCCCTCGCCATACCGTGTTCCGCGCAATTAGGCGTAATCCTCGGCATGTTGAGCGCTTTGTCGTTGAAGGCTACAATAATCTGGATAGCGAGCATTCTTGTAGTGCTCTTCGTATCAGGCTTTCTGGCGTCAAAGGTCATCTCCGGGGAGAGGACTGAGTTTTTCCTTGAGATACCGCCCATAAGAATGCCGAACCTGACCAACATCGTAGTAAAAACCATAGGCAGGGTGGAGTGGTATCTCAAAGAGGCGGTGCCGCTCTTCATCCTCGGCACATTCATCCTATTTGTGCTTCACAAGTTCAACCTTCTCGTCTTCCTCGAAAAAATTACAGCTCCCATTACCGTAAATCTCCTCGGCCTTCCTGAAAAGACTGCCGAGGCGTTTATTCTCGGATTCCTAAGAAGGGATTACGGGGCTGCGGGTTTATTTAAAATGGCCGAAGGCGGACTCTTAACGCCTGCACAGTCGATAGTAAGCCTTGTTACCATAACCCTCTTTGTGCCGTGCCTCGCGAATTTCTTTATGATAATAAAAGAGCGCAGTCTAAGTGCGGCCCTTGCTATTATAGCAATAGTATTTCCGACCGCTTTTTTATTCGGAGGCCTGTTGAACTGGACATTAAAAACCTTTAATATCGGTTTATAACGGGAGCGCAGCATGGAAAAACAAAAATTCAGGGAATTCCTTACAACAAAGGGACTTAAGCTTACAAAAGAGAGGGATGAAATACTCCATGAAATACTCGTCATGAAAAAGCACTTCGATCCCGAAGAACTATTTGTCAGGCTCAAGACAAAGGGTTCTAAGGTATCGAGGGCATCCGTTTACAGGACGATACCCCTGCTTGTCGAGGTCGGCCTGATAGAAGAAGTGGAAAGGATCGACAGGCACGCGCATTATGAAAAGATATCCGAAGACCGGCATCACGACCACATGATCTGCATGAAATGCGGAAAGGTGATCGAATTCTATTCCCCGACCCTCGAAATGCTCCAGAGGGAAATATGCCAAAAGGAAAACTTCAAAGGCGTCAGGCACAGCCTCGAGATATTAGGGTATTGTGAGAAATGCGGCGGCTAATCTATAATTCATAATGTCTTCCGTATTATTCATAACCATACTGACATTCGTATTACACATCCCTTTCGGTTACTTCAGGAGCCGCGCGAAAAAATATTCCCTGAAATGGTTTATATACATTCACATTCCTATACCGTTTATAGTTTTAGTGCGTATTATCACGCACACCGATTATAAATTCATACCCCTATTCGTAATAGCCGCTGTTGCCGGACAATTTTTCGGCGGAAAGCTGGAGTTAAAGGCCGGATAATGCTCGCGAGCTATCTCATACAACCGGGCGTTATAGAACTGCGTGATGCCGATAAACCAAAGCCCTCGCGCGGAGAAGTCCTTGTAAAGATCAAGGCCGCCCTCACCTGCGGAACAGACTTGAAGGCTTTTCAGAGAGGACATCCGATGATACCCATGCCCGGAGTGTTCGGGCACGAATTTTCAGGTGTAATCGCAGAGACAGGAAAAGGCGTAAAGGATTTTAAGGCCGGAGACGAAATAATGGCTGTACACAGCGCTCCGTGCCTTAAATGTAAATATTGCAGCAAAAAACTTTATAACCTCTGCGAAAACATCATGGACACTAAAGTCCTCGGCGCATTCGCAGAATATATATTGCTTCCAAAGCATATAGTCAAACAAAACCTTTTCCATAAGCCCGCCAACCTGAGCTTTGAGGAGGCCGCATTGCTCGAACCGCTCGCGTGCGTTGTCCACGGCATGAGCGGCCTGAAAATAAAGAAAGGCTCCAAAGTCCTGATCTTAGGCTCCGGCCCGATAGGCCTGCTCCATATGTCAATCGCAAAACTGCACGGAGCGCATGTAATGGTATGCAGCAGAAAAAAAGAGAGACTCGCCTTTGCAAAAAAATTCGGAGCAGATTCGGTTGCGACAGCGGAAGAACTTCCTGATGAAACGAAAATATTCACCGGCGGAATGGGATTCGATTATGTGTTTGAATGCACCGGGCAATTAGATGTATGGGAGGCCTCGATAAATTATGTCAGAAAAGGAGGGACGGTAGTTTTATTCGGCGGCGTAAAAAGCGGCGCTACGGCAAGCTACGACACGCACAGGCTGCATTATGACGAAATAACTATAAAAGGAGTGTTTCACTTCACGCCTCATGACGTAAAAACAGCCTATAATCTTCTGAAAGATACCTTGAATCTTTTTCCCCTGATAAGCGGGAGCTATCCGCTTAAAGACCTTCACATAGCGTTTGAAAAACTCTCAAAAGGCGAAGGGATAAAGTACGCGATTATTCCTTAGAGGGTCGGTAAATCACGGCGCTATGCGCCAATTCGGCGGCGAATATTCATTACCGCACCAAATCGTGATGACCTTCCCCGACGCATCGTCAACTTCGATCTTGATCGATCCGTGAACGTAACCCGGGGTTTTGAAAAAAATAGCGGAAACTCCGGATCGTTCAGCCTGCCGTCTATCAGGCGACCCTAATGCATTCAGCACTTGAGTAAAACTATCCCCCGGTTTCAGCTCGCGGCATGACTCGAATATCGCTTTGCGCGAGGAGATACACCAGCGGTACGCCAGAATAGATGCGGGTATACCGAGCAACAGGCAAACGAGTAACATGACTGCTGCCCCTTTTCTTGTCATAACTTACGCTCCGGATTTTATATTTTATTGCGTTGAGTTTTCAATTATAAGGGCTGAACATCACATTGTCAATAACATAAAAAATCAATACGTTACCTTGAAACAGGCTTAAAAATTTGGCAAAGTTTCTAAAATAGAATTATTATACGGGTATGAAAGTCGCAAAACTTTACAGTTTTAAGGACATACGGATCGAAGACATTCCGGTTCCTGAGATCGGACCGCGCGATGCGCTGATAAAAACAAAGGCATGCGGCATATGTTCAGGGGATGTGATGCCGTGGTATATCGAAAAAAAAGCGCCTTTAGTAATCGGTCATGAACCTGCCGGAGAAATCGTCGGACTCGGCAAGAACTTAAACAGTTCCTTTAAAATTGGAGACCCTGTCTTCACGCATCATCATGCGCCTTGCCTAAACTGCAAATATTGCCGGCGCGGAGATTATGTTCAGTGCGAGATATGGAGAAACACAAAGATAATTCCCGGCGGCATTTCGGAATACATACTCATCCCTGAAATAAACTTGAGAAACGATACTCTCAAACTGCCCGAAAATATAAGTTATGAAGACGGAACTCTCGTCGAACCTCTCGCATGCGTTGTTAAATCGCTGAAACGGGCGAATATAAAAAAAGGCGATACCATATTGATTATCGGCCTCGGCGTAATGGGACAGATGCATGTGCTGCTCGCGAGAAAATTCGGAGCGAAAAAAATTATAGCGGCGGATATGGTGCGCTTCAGGCTGGATAAGGCGCTCGAATTCGGCGCCGATTACGCCATAGACGTATCGAAAGAAGACATGATAGAGAAACTAAAGGATTTAACGGACGGCATGATGGCCGATATTGTCATAGCCGGACCGAACAGCGCCGATGTCATGAAACAGGGGATAGAGGCTGCGTCATGCGGAGGGACGGTGATATTTTTTACGCCCGCCAAACCCGGAGAAATTCTAAACCTCGATCCTAATTATCTCTACTTCAGGGATATAAACATTGTCACAAGCTATTCATGCGGGCCGGACGATACGAAAAACGCCCTGCGTTTTATCCGGCAAGGCGTTGTCGCGGCAAATAAATTAATAACCCACAGATTTTCGATAGACGATACTGAAAAGGCTTACCGCCTCACAGCAGAGGCAAAGGAGTCATTAAAATGCGTTATAGTTTTCAACTCAAAAACCTCGCTATCTCCTGAATCATCCTTGTGACATCGAATTTCACAAGATAACCGTCCGCCCCCACGAGCGATGCCTTCTGCTTGTTTTCCTCGCCGCTCAGGGAAGTATTTATAACTATCGGGAGTATCTGAAGTTTGGAATTGCTTTTAACGTTTTTCGTAAACGTCAGGCCGTCCATCTCCGGCATTTCCACGTCGGTAACGACGAGGTCTATGTAATCGGTAATGGGCTTGTCGCCTATCTTCTGCAGAAAATCATTAAGTATATCCAATGCCTGCTTGCCGTCCATAGCCTCTATAACATGCAGTCCTGCGCTCTCAAGGGTATCCCTGAGGATCTTTCTGGCGACCGATGAATCGTCGGCAATAAGGACATTGCCTTTGAGTTTCTTCTTGCCTATTCGTTCTATCTCTTCGAGCGCTACGCCGTGCTTCGGCATAAGGGCGCCGATATCCGAGATAACGCTCTCAAGGTCTACTATCAGAAGTAGGGATTCCTCATCAATCTTTGTTACGCCGGTTATCCTTCCTCCATGCTTTGCCTGAAGTAGAGAAGGAGGCGGCTTTATCTGATCCCACTTTATCCTTCGTATCCTCTCCACCTCGTGAACGATCATGCCCACTGTAGTGCCGAGCATCTCAAGGACAATGACCTTGGGACGTATTTCCATATCGGGAGGCGTAACTATTTTCATCCATTTGCCGAGATCGACTATCGGTATAACCTCGCCCCGCACCTCGGCAAGGGCCTCCGCATAGACAGGCATATCCGGAACCTTCCTAAGCGCCGGCATCGGAATAATTTCTCTTACCTTTGCGACATTCACTCCGTAATCGAGAGATTCAGGACTGCCGTCAGGATGAGTCCCATACATCCTGAAGACAACAAGCTCCATTTCGTTTGTTCCGACCTTTAAGACCTCAGGTAAAGCGCCTATTCCTTGAGCCATAATTCCCTCCATGTATTCAATTAATCGAACCCTTTGATATTTTTAAATTATAGCCCTATAGCGATACTTTTGCAAGCAAATCTTGAATTCGTATATAATCAATCCTATGAAAAAAATAAAAAAAACGCGTCAACATCCCTCACCTTCAAATGCCCCTTCCTGTGACTGGAAAGCGCCGCAGAGTTTAGAGCTAAGAGTTAAAAGTTCGGAATCAATAAAAAATAAGAACAGGATATTGAGGCATAAAGAAAATTTCAAATGGAGCGGGGTAAAAACAGAGAAATATAAAAAGCAGGACGGCGGATGGTCGGCCATTTCAAGAAATATTTTAGTAGGAAATCATGGAGAGACGGCAAAGTTTAACTTGAGATATTTCGAAATAGAGCCGGGCGGTTACAGCAGCTTAGAGAGACACAAACATGAGCATGTGGTGGTCTGCATCAGAGGCAAGGGTAAAATAAGGATGGGCAAAAAATCTTATGACCTGAATTATCTCGATACCGCCTATGTAGCTCCGGATACCGCGCATCAACTCATAAATCCTTATGACGAGCCCTTCGGATTTTTCTGCATCGTAAACGCTAAGAGGGACAAGCCGAAAAGAGTTATAAAATAAGGCGGATTTGTTTATGCAGATGCCCCGCAGCACTTTTTATATTTTTTTCCGCTGCCGCAGGGGCAGGGATCGTTTCTTCCTACTTTTTTATCTTTATGAACGGGCTGCGGCGCGGAATCACCCTCGGCCCTGTTATAAACCAGATTCTGCTCCGACTTCATTTTTATCTCCTGCTCTTCCTCCTGCCGCACCTGAATCTTAAAGAGCCTCATCAATACCTCTGAGGTAAGCCTCCCGGACATTTCGGCAAAAAGATCGAATGCCTCTTTTTTATACTCCACAAGGGGATCTCGCTGCGCGTATCCCCGCAGCCCTATGCCTTCTTTCACGTGGTCGATGCCGAGGAGATGGTCCTTCCACTGCGCGTCTATGACCTGCAACAACACCATCTTCTCTATGTAACGCATAAACTCGGCGCCTGCTTCGGCTTCTTTCTTATCGTAAGCCTCCTGCACCTGCGATACGATAAAATCCCTGAGATCATCGACCGATGAAAATCCGTCTAATTTCAAATCTACCGCGAACAGACCGTATAACGCGTCTTTAAGCCCGTTAATGTCCCATTCGGCGGCATCCTGACAGTATACGGAAAGAAGCTCGTCGACTTCGTCTTCCATCATATCTGTGACCCTTTCCTTTAAGGACTCGCTCTGCAGCGCCTCCTTTCTGAAGGAGTATATCTCTTTTCTCTGCTTGTTCATGACGTCGTCGTATTCGAGGAGGTGTTTTCTTATGTCGAAGTTATGGGCCTCTACCCTTTTCTGCGCGTTCTCGATGGCCTTTGTTACCATCTTGTTCTCTATAGGGATGCTCTCGTCCATCTTCAATAAGTTCATAAGGCCGTTTATCCTGTCCGAGCCGAATATGCGCATGAGGTCGTCTTCTAAAGAAAGATAAAATTTCGAAGCTCCGGGGTCTCCCTGTCTCCCCGACCTTCCCCTGAGCTGATTGTCTATTCGCCTTGCCTCATGGCGCTCCGTTCCCATTATATGAAGCCCGCCTGCCGCCAATACACGATCCTTTTCGTTATCGCATATCTCCTTTGCCTTCTCATAAGCGGCTTTGAACTCTTCTTCCGTAAATTCCTTCTTATCCTTCAACAACTCTCTCGCAATGCCGTCGGGATTTCCGCCCAAAACGATATCGGTTCCCCTTCCTGCCATGTTCGTCGCGATAGTTACCGCGCCGAATCTTCCTGCCTGAGCGATAATCTCGGCCTCTTTCTCGTGGTATTTAGCATTCAAGACAAAATGTTTTATGCCCTTCTTTTTCAGTAAATGACTCAGGACTTCGGATTTTTCTATGGATGTGGTTCCTACAAGCACGGGCTGCCCATTTTGATGGCAGACTTCTATGTCGTCTATCACGGCGTTGAATTTGGCCCTTTCTGTCTTGTATATCACATCCGGATAGTCGCTTCTCATCATCTGCCTGTTTGTAGGCATAACAACGACGTCGAGGTTGTATATCTTGGCGAACTCTTCGGCCTCGGTATCGGCAGTGCCGGTCATGCCCGCCAGCTTGTTATACATCCTGAATAAATTCTGAAAGGTAATAGTGGCCAGCGTCTGGTTTTCACTCTCTATTTTTACGCCTTCCTTGGCCTCGATAGCCTGATGCAGGCCGTCGCTCCAGCGCCTTCCGGGCATAAGCCTGCCCGTGAACTCGTCTACGATAATAACTTCGCCGTCCTTTACCACGTAATCCACGTCCCTTTTGTAGAGATGATGCGCCCTCAATGCCTGAAGGACATGGTGCACTATCTCTATGTTCGACGGGTCGTAAAGGTTTCCTACGGCGAGGAGCTTTTCGACCTTTGAGCTTCCGGATTCGGTAAGGACTACATTTTTAAGTTTTTCGTCCAGCTTAAAATCCGCCTCAACCTTCAAGTTAGGGATTACTTTATTTACTTTGTAATATTTATCGGTGGATTCCTCGGAAGGCCCCGATATTATAAGCGGCGTCCTCGCCTCGTCTATGAGTATGCTGTCCACCTCGTCGACGATCGCATAATTCAATTCCCTCTGTGAAAATTCGGAGGAGTCGTACTTCATGTTATCCCTGAGATAATCGAAACCGAATTCGTTGTTTGTGCCGTAGGTTATATCGGCAAAGTAAGCCTCTCTTCTCGAACATGGTCTCAAATAGTTAAACCTATTGTCATGAGAGACATACGCAAGGTCGAATATGAACGAATTGTCGTGCTGTATTACGCCCACGGAAAGGCCTAAAAAATCATAAATAACTCCCATCCACTGGGCGTCTCTTTTTGCAAGGTAATCGTTCACGGTTACTACATGAACTCCCCTTCCATCGATCGCGTTAAGATAGACAGGCAGCGTCGCAACGAGGGTCTTTCCTTCGCCTGTCTTCATCTCGGCTATCTTTCCTTCATGGAGCACAAGGCCGCCTATGAGCTGTACGTCGAAGTGCCTCATGTTCAAAAGGCGTTTTGAGACTTCTCTTACGACCGCAAACGCCTCATTCAGGATCTCATCAAGGCCTGCGCCGGACTCCAGCCTTCTTCTGAATTCGCCGGTTTTTGCCTTAAGTTGCTCGTCGCTCAAGGACGCAATGGAAGATTCGAAGCTGTTTATCCCGTCGATAGCGCCGAACAGCCTCTTTAACTCCCTCTCGTTCTTTGTCCCGAATATCTTTTCCAAAATGCCGGCCATCTTTTTATACTAAACGACGGAAACTCTTTTGTGCAAGATTGACACCTTGACAAAATATCCGTAGTCTGATAGATTTTGATTGTTATTTAAAGATTATCCATCCTAAAAAGGAGATGCAAAATGGCAAAAATCGATGCTTTTTTCAAACTGATGAACGATCAGGGCGCCTCGGACCTGCACCTCGTATCCGGTTCTCAGCCTATCCTGAGAGTACGCGGAGAAATGGAAAGAGTCGAGTATAAAGTGTTCGAAAACGACGAGTTAAAAGGTATGCTTTACGAGATCGCGCCTGAAGACAAGGTGAAAATATTCGAAGAGACCGGAGACGTGGATTTCGGATATGAAATTCCGGGTCTGGCAAGATACCGCGCAAACTTTTTCCTCCAAAAATACGGCGTAGCCGCGGTCTTCAGGCAGATACCGAGCGATGTATTATCGGTAGAGCAACTCGGACTGCCTGAGGTATGCAAGAAATTCTCAATGCTGAACAAGGGACTTGTGCTTGTCACGGGGCCTACAGGAAGCGGTAAATCCACCACGCTGGCCGCCATAATCGATTACGCGAACAAGATGCGTAAAGACCACATCATTACCGTAGAAGACCCGATAGAATTCGTTCATAAAAGCCGGGGCTGCATAATTAACCATAGGGAGTTGGGAACGCATACGCGCTCTTTTGCCGCAGCTCTCAGGGGAGCGCTCCGCGAAGACCCGGATATTATCCTTGTCGGCGAAATGAGAGACCTCGAAACAATCTCGCTTGCGCTCGAAGCCGCATCGACGGGTCATCTCGTATTCGGAACCCTGCATACGACTAACGCGCCTAAGACCGTAGACAGGGTCGTGGACGTATTCCCGGCAAACCAGCAGGCGCAGATAAGGACCACCCTTTCGGAATCCCTGAAAGGCGTTATAGCGCAGAACCTCTTTAAACGGATAGATAAGAAAGGCAGGTGCGCCGCCCTCGAAATCCTGGTATGCACTTATGCGGTAGGCGCGTTGATAAGGGAGGCCAAGACTCACCAGATAGCTTCCACGATGCAGACAGGGAAAAAGTACGGCATGCAGACCCTCGACGACGCGATCATGGAACTCCTGCTGAAGAAATGGATAAGCCCTGAAGACGCTTACGACAAAGCTATAGACAAGCAGAAATTCGTACAGTTCTTAAAAACTCCGCCGCCGGAGTTTTAAAAAAGGAGGAGATTAAATGAGAAGGCCGGAAATAGATTATATGCTGACAACCATGCTCGACAGCCACGACAACGTCTCTGACCTCAATTTTACCGTGGGCAAGTCGGCTCAGGTCGAGGCATCGGGACAGCTTGTGACTGTGCCGTTTGAAAAAATACCGTTCGACGCGCTGACGCCGTTTCAAACCGAGATATTCGCCATGAACCTGATAAACTCCGATCGCCGCCTCACGGAGACGCTTATAAAAGAAGGCTCCTGCGACTCTTCGTATTATCTTCCGGACAAGGCGAGATTCAGGGTAAACATATTCTCGCAGCGCGGCTCGTACTCTATCGTAATGAGAAGATTATCTACCGTTATCCCGACCCTCACGGATCTTAAAGTGCCGGAGGTGCTCTCCGGAATAGCAGAGGAAAAAAACGGCATGGTACTGGTTACAGGCGCTACCGGAAGCGGTAAGTCCTCCACTTTGGCGGCAGTCTTAAGGCTGATAAACGAAAACAAATCCGTCCATGTACTTACTCTCGAAGATCCGGTCGAGTTCGCGCATCCTCATATCAAGGCCACTTTTAACCAGCGCGAGATGGGCATCGACTTCGATAGTTTTGCCGGCGGATTAAGGGCTGCCTTAAGACAGGCGCCGAAGGTCATCCTCGTCGGAGAGATGAGAGACAGGGAGACCGTGGAGATCGGCCTGTCCGCGGCGGAAACCGGTCATTTGGTTCTCTCCACACTCCACACTATAGACGCCGGACAGACCATCAACAGGATAGTCGGCATGTTCGAGCAGGAAGAGGAAAAACAGATACGCATAAGGCTCGCCGATACCATCAGGTGGGTAGTCAGCCAGAGGCTTCTGCCGAAGGTGGGAGGCGGAAGGGTAGCGGTAATCGAGATAATGAAAACAAACCTCAGGGTAAAAGAATCCATCCTGAACGGAGAATCCGAAGGCAAGACCTTCTACGATATTATAGAGGCCGGAGACGCATACGGCATGCAGACGTTCGACAAGGCCATACTCAAGCTTTTCGAGGAAGGCATAATAACGGAGGAGACCGCCCTTGCCTATGCCTCTAAAAAACCGATCGTAGGGAGAGGCATCGACATGTTGAAGCAGTCGAAGGGAGAAAAGACAACGGACATCGAAGGGTTAAAGATGGATACGGACTACAGCAAAAAACTGAAAGTGAAATGAGGTGAATTATGGACTTACAAAATGCGCCGCATACGGAAGAATACGAAGAGGAACTAAAGACTGCCCTTGTGTGCGAAAGCAACCCTGAATCGCAAAAAAACATAGCTTCCATCATTCAGGAACTTAAATATTCCGTAGAGCTTTCGGCAAATCAGGGCGATACATTAGAGAAACTGCGTTTTAACCGGTACGACGTGATAGTTCTCAATGAAAAGTTCGACGCCAATTCTCCGGAAGAAAATAACGTATACAACATCCTGAAATTCATGCCCATGTCGACAAGACGCCATATCTTTCTTGCCTTAATCGGGCAGAATTTTCAGACAGGCGATCATGGGGCTGCATTTGCCGAAAGCGTAAATCTGGTAGTCAATGAAAAAGATCTTCCGAATTTAAAAACCGTTCTTAAGAAATCCATCGCCGACAATGATCAGTTTTATAAAGTTTACAAGGAGAGCCTTATAAAAATGGGCAAGAGGTAACACGCTCTTGCCCATGCATTAAAATACTTTTCCTTTTACTTTTTCCGCGTATTCGACGGCCTGTTCTCTCATTTCTTCCGCAAGTTCGCGTATCTGTTTTCTCGTCTTTTTACCGGACTGCGGTGCCATAAGAAGGGCGACCCCCGCGCCTACAAGCCCGCCCGCGAGGAATGAAAAAAGCGCGACCAATGCCGTATTCTCGTCTCTGCTCATAAATTAACCTCCATTGTCTTCTTTTATAGAAAGAGTATCAGGTAAGAGAGTCTCTGTCAACCCCGTTAGAAATCTCCTTCTAACGGGGTTCGATATTCGACTTTATTTTTTGCCCTTCAATGCCGCCTGCGCCGCCGCGAACCTTGCGATAGGAACCCTGAACGGCGAACAGCTTACATAGTTCAGCCCTATCTTATGGCAGAATTCGACCGACTTCGGCTCCCCGCCGTGCTCGCCGCAAATGCCCATCTTCAGGTCTTTCTTAACGCCCCTGCCCTTTTCTACGGCCATGCGCATCATTACGCCGACGCCGTTTTGGTCTATGGTAATAAAGGGGTCTTCTTTAAGAACTCCGCTTTCTATGTAGAAAGGCAGGAACCTTCCGGCATCGTCCCTCGAAAGGCCGTAGGTCGTCTGTGTGAGGTCGTTTGTCCCGAACGAATAGAAGTCCGCGATATGCGCGATCTCATCCGCCGTTACGCATGCCCTTGGAAGCTCTATCATCGTACCTACCGTGTAAGGGACTTTAACTTTATATTCCTTCTGAACCCTTTCCGCGGTAGAAACAACAACCTCTCTCATATTCTTAAGCTCGTTCACATGCCCTACGAGCGGAACCATGATTTCAGGAATAACCTTGACCTTTTCCTTAGCAAGCCCGCACGCGGCTTCCATTATAGCCTGCGCCTGCATTTCGTATATTTCGGGATACGTTACGCCGAGACGGCAGCCCCTGTGTCCGAGCATGGGATTAAATTCGTGCAGCGACTTATTTTTCGCGTTCAGCCTTGCGAATGGAACTCCCATTTCATTCGCAAGTTCCTGAAGCTCTTTATCGGTGTGAGGCAGGAATTCATGGAGCGGCGGGTCGAGAAGCCTTATGGTAACGGGAAATCCGGCCATCGCCTTGAATATGCCCGCAAAATCCTGTCTCTGGAAAGGAAGGAGTTTTGCGAGCGCCCTCTTTCTTTCATCCACCGTATCGGAGAGTATCATTTCCCTCACGGCCTTTATCCTGTCGGGGCCGAAGAACATATGCTCCGTCCTGCAAAGGCCGATGCCCTCGGCGCCGAAGTTCCTCGCCGTAATCGCATCCTCCGGGGTATCCGCGTTTGTCCTTACCTTCAATGTCCTTAACTGATCCGCCCACTTCATAAGTTCCTTATACAATAAATTGCGATCCGGGTCGGCAGGCAGCAGATCGAGCTTGCCTTCGTATACGCGTCCCTTTGTGCCGTTAAGGGTTATCCAATCGCCCTCTCTCAACGTCCTGCCGTTCACCTGTAATGTCTTCTTATGCACGTCTATATCGAGCGCCGAGCAGCCTACTATGCAGCATTTGCCCCATCCCCTCGCAACGAGCGCCGCGTGGCTTGTCATTCCTCCCTTTGCCGTGAGAATAGCCTCTGCCGCGTGCATCCCGTGAACGTCTTCGGGCGAGGTCTCGCTCCTTACGAGTATGACCTTCTCCCCTTTCTTTGCCCACGCCTCCGCGTCGTCGGCGGTAAATACTATTTTTCCGACTGCGCCGCCCGGGCCTGCCGGGAGTCCCTTTGCGAGTTCCTCAGCCTTCTTTTCAGCCACAGGCGCAACGCTCGGATGCAAAAGCTCATCGAGCTGTTCGGGCTTCACCCTTAACACGGCGGTCTCTCTTGTAATGAGTTTTTCCCTTCCCATCTCGACAGCCATGCGGATCGCGGACTGACCGTTGCGCTTTCCGACTCTTGTCTGGAGCATCCAGAGCCTTCCGTCTTCTATAGTGAACTCTATGTCCTGCATGTCTCTATAATGTTTTTCGAGCTTTTTCTGGATGGCGAACAATTCTTTATATAACTTAGGCATGCTTTCCTCGAGCGAAGAAAGATGCCTTGTATCGTCGGTCTTTCCGGCCTTGTTCACCGGATTCGGAGTCCTGATGCCCGCGACAACGTCTTCACCCTGCGCGTTCGACAGCCACTCGCCGAAAAACATGTTCTCTCCCGTGGCCGGGTTGCGGGTAAACGCGACGCCTGTAGCGGAATTGTCTCCCGTATTTCCGAATACCATTGACTGCACGTTGACCGCGGTTCCCCAGTCATCCGGGATCTTCTCTATCCTTCTGTATGAGATCGCACGCTTTCCCATCCATGACTGAAAGACCGCGCCGATGCCTCCCATAAGCTGCTCCTGAGGGTCGTCCGGAAATTTCTTGCCGAGCGTATGCTTGATGATCACCTTGAATTCGTCGCAGAGTATTTTAAGATCGTCTACCGTAAGATCCGTATCGCTCTTGTATCCCTTATCCTTTTTCAGCACTTCCATCGCGTGCTCAAGTTTGTGGCGTATGGCATTGCCTTCCGCGGGATCTATCCCTGCGGCCTTTTCCATAACGACGTCGGAATACATCATAAGCAGACGGCGGTATGCGTCGTACACGAGCCGGTCGTTGTTCGTCTTCTTTATAAGAGCGGGGATCGTCTTTGTGGTAAGGCCTACGTTCAAAACCGTCTCCATCATGCCGGGCATTGAACTGCGCGCGCCCGACCGGACCGAAACGAGAAGCGGATTAACGGGATCTCCGAATTTTTTCCCCATTATCTTTTCGACCTTTGACATTGCGGCATCTATCTGAGGATTTAATTCCCCGGGGTATTTCTTATTGTTTTTGTAGTAAAGGGTGCAGACTTCCGTGGTTATGGTAAAACCCGGCGGAACCGGTATGCCTAAATTTACCATCTCCGCCAGATTGGCGCCCTTTCCCCCAAGAAGGTTCTTCATCTCCGATTTGCCGTCGGCCTTTCCTCCGCCGAAAAAGTAGACATACTTCCGTGACTTCGCAGATTTCACCGGCATGGCAGCCTTTGCCGGTTTTTTTGTTTTTTTGACGACCTTTCCCATGTATTCCCTCCGGATATAATTTGAAAAATAGAAAAGCCCTATAATTTATCCCAACCAAGCTGAAAATTTCAAGGAAACAATGGGATTGACGAATTTCAGATCCCGAACTCCTTCATCTTCAATTCCTTCCTCTTTATCTTCCCGCTTATGGTTTTAGGCAGGTCTTCGACGAATTCCACCTTTCGGGGATATTTATACGGCGCGGTATTTTTCTTCACGAATTCCTGAAGCTCCTTAATCAACGCCGCCGAAGGACTATAAGCCTGCGTTAAAACAATGAATGCCTTAACCACCTCGCCCCTTACTTCATCCGGGCTTGCGACAACGGCCGATTCCTTTACTGCGGGATGTTTAATCAAAACGCTCTCTATTTCAAAAGGCCCGATCCTGTAGCCCGACGTAAGGATCACATCATCCGCCCTTCCCACGAACCAGAAGCAGCCGTCTTCATCCTTATACGCCCTGTCTCCTGTTATATACCGTTGCCCCCGCATGGTCTTTTCCGTAGCATGAGGATTTCCCATGTATTCCTTAAATAACCCTATCGGCCTTTCCGGTTTTACCTTTATCGCTATGTCTCCTTCCGTATTCGGAGGGAGGATATTTCCATCTTCATCGATAACATCGACAATGAATCCGGGCACAGGCCTGCCCATAGAGCCGGGCTTTACGGAAAGACATCTGAAGTTCGCCAATATATTTACCGTCTCTGTCTGTCCGTATCCGTCATAAATATATAGTCCCGTCCTCTCCTTCCATATTTCGATTATCTCCCTGTTAAGCGGCTCCCCTGCCGCGACAAAATGGCGCACTGCCTTAAAATGTAATCTTCCGGCGGGGATTTCCTTGACCATCATCCTGTAAGCCGTAGGCGGCCCGCATAATGTTGTAACCGGATATTTCTGCAATACATCCATTATCGCCGACGGCTCGAACTTACCTTTTTTATGAAATGAAAAAATCGTCGCTCCCATGTGCCAGGGCCCGAAAAGGCTCGACCACGCAGCCTTTGCCCATCCTGTGTCGGAGAGATTCCAGTGAATGTCTCCGGGCCTTAAATCGAGCCAGTATTTGCCTGTTACCATATGGGCAAGCGGATAAGATGCATGCGTATGAAGGACCATCTTGGGAGGCCCTGTAGTGCCTGATGTGAAATAGATCAATGCAGGCTCATCCGCAAATGCCCTCTCGCCTTCAAAGGCATCCGCATTGTCCCTCGCGGCAATATAATCAAGCACTCCTTCTCTCTTTCCTACGCTTATAAGAAACGGCTTTGCGGACGAATTATTTACAGCCTCTTCCACCTTCGGCGCGTCTTCTTCTGTTGCGATAACAGCCTTTATATCCGCTGCCGAAAGCCTGTATTCGATGTCCTTCGCCGTCAAAATAGTAGTTGCGGGAATAGGTATGGCATTAAGCCTCATGAGGGCAAGCATTATCTCCCACCATTCCGGAATATTCGGAAGCATTACGAGCACTTTGTCGCCCTTTTTAATTCCAGATTTTTTGAATGCAGCCGCGCCCTTTGACGAAAGGAGTTTCAATTCATTAAATGAAAATTTCTTTTCGGCATTGCCGTCCGTCCAGAAAAGCGCTGCTTCATTTGGGATAGAGGCTGCCCATTTGTCGAATACATCGAGGGGGAAAGAAAATCTTTCGGGGACAGGGAAGGAAAATTCCCTATATTCTTTTTCATAGTCTGTCATGTTGGGCGTCTTTTCCATATAAATTTCCCTCGCAAATTTAAAGCATCATGAGTATGCCGACGATTGCCGTGCCTGCCGTGCCTGCAATTGCAAAAACCTCCAGCAATCCGCCTATCCAGCCCAGCTTTTGGATCCAAAGCCCGGCGCATATTCCTCCAAAATATCCTATGACAAGCCCTGCAAGACCATCCATCACGCGCATCCACCGGGAATGATCGAACCCTATCTTTCCGGCAGTTATTCCTGCAACGGCTCCAAAAATTACAAAAAAAAGAAAAACAGAAACCTTGAACCTCTCAAACGAAGGACTGCATCCTGCTTGAGAATAAATGCTGTGTATGAACAGGGCCAAAAAGCCTGCAGCTCCGATGCCTCCTATCAGCCATCCAAGAATCGAGCCTTTAGAAAGTCCCGAACTTATCCCCAAAACAGCGGCAGCAAACGAAACAACCGCAAGTACCGGCATTTCGATCGGGATATGATCCCTGAAAGGAGATTCATATTCATCTTTCTTAGGGACCAAGATATTCCGGAGGATCGAAGGGAAATATCGTAAATGGAAGTCGAGAGAAAAAAATCTTGGGGGTCTCGCCGCTATCTTGCCCATGCGCTTATTGTAATATGTAAAGGGACGCGGGTCAAACAAAAAATTTCAAAGGCCAAACTCCAGATTGTGCTACACCTTGACTTTTTTCATCGTATGAATAAAAAATATGTTTTAGCACTCTACGCATTAGAGTGCTAAAATTCTATCGAAAGGTGATTAATAACCATGACAATGCAGAAACACGAATTCAAAACCGAAGTCAAACAGATACTTGATTTAATGATCCACTCGCTTTATTCCCACAAAGAAGTATTCCTCCGAGAGCTTATTTCAAATAGCTCCGACGCCATAGATAAGGCCCGCTACGAATCCCTTACAAATCCGGATATCATGGAAGGCGGCGCTGAGTGGAAAATAAAAATAACCGCGGATAAGGACGCCGGCACGCTTACCGTAAGCGACAACGGCATCGGCATGACGGAGGAAGAAATAATCAAGGCCCTCGGCACAATAGCCCACTCCGGCACAAAGGAATTTCTCAAGGCATTGCAGGACGCCAAACTCAACGACAACCCGGAACTCATAGGCCAGTTCGGGGTCGGGTTCTATTCATCCTTTATGATTGCGGATAAAGTCACCGTAATATCACGCAAGGCAGGCTCGAAAGACAAAAAGGCTATCCGATGGGAATCCACGGCAGACGGCTCATTCACCGTCGAGGCCGCGGAAAAAGAGACAAGAGGCACGGATGTGATGCTTCACATGAAAGAGGATGAAAAGAAATATCTCGAACCGTGGGAGATTAAAGACGTCATAAAAAAATATTCGGATTTTATCGAGCATCCTATTGTTATGGATATTGAAAAAGAGCAGGAGTCCTCTCTCGATAAGGGCAAGAAAATAAAGGTAAAAGAAGAAGAGACAATAAACTCACAAAAAGCGCTCTGGCTTAAAGGAAAGGACGAAATTTCGCAAGAGGAACATAATGAGTTTTACCGCCATATATCCCATGATTTTTCTGACCCGGCAAAGATAATACACTACAGGGCTGAAGGCACATCCGAATTCGCTTCGCTGCTCTATATCCCTGAAAAGGCCCCTTATGGAATTCTTTTCAGGGATTACAAAATAGGGCCTATGCTTTATGTGAAAAGGGTAAAGATAATGGACAACTGCGAAGACCTTATCCCCCCGTATCTGCGCTTTGTCAAAGGGGTTGTGGATTCATCCGACCTGCCGCTGAACGTATCGCGCGAAATGCTCCAGAACAACAGACAGGTTGAAGTAATCAAAAAAAGCATCACCAAAAAAATACTCGATACGCTTTCCGAAATGAAGCAGAACGACTACGAAAAATATATATCCTTCCACAAAGAGTTCGGCAGGGTGATCAAGGAAGGGCTCCATTACGATTTTTCGAGGCGCGAATCCATAGCAGACCTGCTCCTCTTTGAATCGACAAAAACCGAGCCGGATAAATACACCACAATGCAAAATTATGTCGAAGGCATGAAGGAAAAACAGGAAGATATTTATTACATATCCGCGCAGACGCGGCAGGAAGCGCTCCAATCCCCTTACCTCGAAAACTTCCTCGATAAAGGATACGAAGTCCTTATTATGACGGATGATATAGATGAACTGCTTATGGCCGGTTTTGAATACAAAGGCAAAAAACTTAAATCCGTCATAAAGGGCGACGTGTCATTTGAAGGAAAGGACAAAAAAGAGCGCGAGGCTGAAACAAAAGAGTTTGCAGGAATTATTAACCTCATCAAAGATACTTTGAGAGACGACATAAAAGACGCACGGCTTTCGTCGAGGCTTAAAGATTCGCCGTGCTGCCTTGTATCCGACGAGGGGGATATCGACCCGCAGATGGAGAAAGTATTCAGGGCAATGGGACAGGAGCCTCCGGTGAGCAAGAGAATACTTGAGATAAACGCAGGGCATCCGCTGTTTTCGGCAATGAAAGCGGCTTATGAAAAAAACGCGGCAAGCGCGGAACTCGCGGAGAATATAAAGCTGCTGTATGATCAGGCGCTTATTCTTGAAGGCTCGAAACCGAAAAATCCGGCTGAATTCGCAAAAGCGGTAGCAAGGCTTATGGTCGCCGCAATTGAAAAAAATGCATAAAAACTCTTAATATGGCATAATACAATAAAACGAATAAACCATATTAAGAAGGCGGTAAAAACTTATGCGCTATTTAGACCCGAAAATAATAGCCAATCTGGATGAAAAACTATCCCTGTTGAATTCCTACCGTCCTCTTCCGCAGGCATCCGTCCGAAAACTGAGGGAGCAATTCGGGATAGAGATGACATACAATTCAAACGCGATTGAAGGAAACAGTCTCACGCTTAAAGAAACCTTCCTCGTTATCAAGGAAGGTCTTACTATAAAGGGCAAGCCGCTTAGTGACCATATCGAGGCGAAAAACCACACAGAAGCTCTGGAATATCTTTATGAATTGATTGATAAAGACAGCCGCAGCACGATTTCAGAACGCCTGATAAGGGAATTGAACCATATTGTTATGAGGGACATTGATAAAGAATGGGCAGGCAGATACAGAAACAGCAATGTGATCATCGGAGGGGCGGATCATACGCCGCCGGAGGCGCTCGATGTGCCGCTGTTGATGCAGGAACTTATTGATTTGGTACGGCGGAAGAAAAAAGTCCTGCATCCTGTTGAATTGGCGGCTGTCCTCCACCACAGGCTCGTCAACATCCATCCCTTTTTGGACGGCAACGGACGCACCTCGCGGCTTGCGATGAATATAATCCTGATGCAGTCTGGATTTCCTTTGGCGGTTATTCTGAAAAACGACAGGAAGAAGTATTACAGGACGCTCGCAGAGGCGGACAGGGGGAACTATCCGCCGTTTGTAAGGTTTATCGCACAAGCTGTCCAGCGGTCGCTTAATATCTACCTTAAAGTGCTGACTCCGGCAAGAAAAAACAAGGAGCATTTTATCCCATTGTCAGAGCTTGCGAAAGACTCAAAGTTCACGGGGAAATATCTCAATCTTCTGGCGAGAAACGGAAAACTTGAGGCGCACAAAGAGAGGCGCAACTGGCTGTCGTCAAAAGAAGCGCTTAAGAGATATCTTGATGGAAGGGAAAGAAAAAGAAAATGACTATTTCACTTTTGACTTTTGCTCTCGTGGTCGCTTTAGCAATGCGCAGACATATTGGCTGGATAAATGTGCCTGTCTTTTTTCATGTACTTTTTTCATTATTGACAAATGGTAACTTTTATTTTCTCCATCTTTTCAGATGGAGAAAATAAAAGTTACTGAATATTTAAAGGATGGGGTATCCGCGTTCGGAGAATGGTTCAACAGGCTCGATTCTCACGCGGCAGCCAAGGTATCAACAGCGCTATATCGATTGGAACAAGGTAACTTTTCGAATGTGAAATCCGTCGGGAAGGGCGTTTCTGAATATAAAATTGACTTCGGCCCGGGCTACAGGATTTATTTCGGACAAGAAGGTGATTATTTGATTATACTGCTCGGCGGAGGTTCTAAAAAAAACCAGAACAAGGATATAAAAACGGCTCAGATGCTTTGGGCCCAGTATAAAATTGACAGGGAAAGCAAAAAGAGGAGGTAATATGCCGATTACAAAAAACTTTCGCAAAACAATCATGGATCGCGCCGGGCGGGATTCAGCGTTCCGCAGACATATGCTGACAGAGGCTATTAATGAGCTTCTTTCCGGCGATATAAATGCAGGCAAATCAATTCTACGCGATTACATTAACGCAACAATCACCTTTCAGGGACTCGCCGATAAACTCGGCAAGTCAAGCAAGAGCATTCATCGCATGCTCGGGCCGAGCGGCAATCCGAGGGCTGAAAATATTCTGGAGATAATCAAGATTCTTCAGGCGCATGAACACGTAAAACTTCAGGTTAAGGCAAATAAACTGGCGGCATAAAGGTTTTTGACTATTTCGCTTTGACTTTTGCTCTCGTAGTCGCTTAAGCAATGCTTGGCATAGATATATTGGGGGGATAAACATGACTGTCCATTTTTCGTTTTGTCCCCTTTTTTGTTTTTTTGACGGATCAAAAAGACTTCTGATATTATTGAGAAACTACCTAATAACTGCTTAGGGGGTTTTATGTTAACGACATTTCATGTTTATGGAGATGAAAGTATCGCAGGGAATACTGTTGTTTATGGCCTTGTGATAGTTCCCGAAGAAAAGCTCGAACTTATCGAGACAATCCTAGGAGACGTAAAAGAAAGGTTTAAAGCATCTCGCCGTACTCGTTTTCACTGTCGCGAAGTATTTCATAAAGACGCACGTCGCAAAACTGAATGGTCACATCTGACTGACGATGGAGCCTATGAACTGGCTTTGACAATTACAGATAATCTTTCTGGAAAGGGACTTGAGACAAGGATTGGCCATGTAGACAGAAGGGATATAAAACATGAGATTCCGGGGCCAAGGGGACACAAATCAATAGCTATTAATGATGCGAAGGAATTAATTCCATTTGCTTATCAAGGTGCAGCTGGACAACTGGTTACTAATGACAAATACAATAATAATCGCTGCAAACTCTGGGTAGAGCCAAACAGTGATATTGTCCGCTGGTTTGGGTCAAGGAGGCACGTAGGGAGACTGTTAAAAACCAATTTTATAGACTCTAACACAGGGTCAATTGCAACGACCATGACACCAGAGAATTTAGACTCAAAAGAGAGACCGGTACTTCTTGAGCTTGCCGATTTACTCGCATACTGTTCAGCGAGAGTTCTCGAAAATATGTACACAACAAAAAGAAAAAGGCATGGCGACCGCGTTGTGGAGGCGATATATAGGTCGATGAATCCTCGTATCGGTAAATTTAAGCAGTTTGATCCGGAGAAAACCAAAGAAGTTGTAATGCATCCAAGAAATTATAAAACATAACTCTTTATAAGGCCCCCAGTTATCAAGCAAAAAAGCACTACTAACGATTCCTATTTGATAAACTTCCTTATAGAATCCTTTTTTGAAAAATTGCATAATCAGTTCCGAATTGGTTTCAAAATCGGTGTCAAATGAAATATCTACAGCAAATACTTATCGAGGTTCAATAGCCATAGATATCCACGTGAAATGTAAAAATGGGGTCAACGCCTGTTTATTCGATTTTAGGGTCAGATATTGCTTCCTGTGACATCTCTCATTCAATGTTTCTTCTCCTCCCCCGTCCCAAAAAACTCATTAATGATAATACGTTATGCCTGTTGAAGGCAAGGACTTGGGGGATACATGTCAAGCCAAATTAGAAATGTCCTATTTTTACCAAAATAGAAATGTCCGTAAGCCGGTCGTGGGAGACGAACTGTAGATTTTTGGGCTAACAATCAAAGTCGCGGGTTCGAGCGCCCCGCGTGGATAGTTTTACAACGGCAGATATGCCTTGGGATTTAAATCTATGCCCGCGATGTTTCCTGCCTTAAAGTGATGATACCCTGCGGCTGCTATCATGGCCGCGTTATCCGTGCAAAACGAAATCGAAGGCAGGAATAATTCGACCTCCCTTTCCTCCGCCATTTCCTTGAACCTTTTTCTAAGTTCGCTGTTAGCCGATACCCCGCCTGAAAGAGTTACACGCTTTATCCCTTTCTTCACTATCGCCCATTCAACTTTTCTCACAAGCACATCAACAACCGCAGACTGAAATGACGCCGCAATGTCTTTAATGAATTCGGCATCGCCGGCGGCTTGCGACTGACGGCTGACGGCTGATTTCACTGCCGTCTTTAAGCCGCTGAAGCTGAAATCGAATGATTCAGGCACATACGCCCTCGGAAAATCGAATGCCTTCGGATTCCCTTCCAGAGCCAGATTATCTATGACAGGGCCTCCGGGATAGGCGAGGCCGAGGAGTTTTGCGACTTTATCGTATGCCTCTCCGGCAGCGTCGTCCCTTGTCCTGCCGAGTTCCATATATTGTCCGAAGTCGTTGACTATATAAAGGCTTGTGTGCCCTCCGGATGCTATCAGAGACAAAAACGGAAATTCGATATTCTCATGATCGAGGAATGCGGAAAATATATGACCTTCGAGATGGTTCACCGCGACAACAGGTTTATTTTTAGCATAAGCGGCCGCCTTGGCAAATCCGCAACCGACAAGCAAAGAACCTATCAGTCCGGGCCCGTGGCATACGGCTATAGCGGCAATATCATCGAGGGTAATCGCGGCTGCGTTTAATGCCTCATCAACTACCGGCCATATCATCTCGATATGCCTTCTGGAAGCCAATTCAGGCACTATGCCGCCGTATTTTTTATGAATGTCGGACTGCGAAGAAACGATGTTGGAGAGGATTTTTTTCCCTTCGGCAACGACAGCGGCGGACGTATCGTCGCACGAGGTGTCGATGCCGAGAATCAACTCTGAGCCGATATTTTTAGCCCCCTCCATATGAATGCAGACCGCTCAGGAGAAGATTGACTCCGAGATATGTAAATATCGTACACACGAACCCGACCACGGCAACGATGGCTATTTTGTTGCCTCTCCATCCCCTCAAAAACCGCGCATGGAGATAAAAGGCGTAAACGAACCATGTTATCAGCGACCATGTCTCTTTAGGGTCCCAGCTCCAGTATTTTCCCCATGCCTGATCAGCCCATATGGCGCCGAAAATCAGCCCGCCCAATGTAAAGATCGGGAACCCTATGGCGATATTTTTATAGGTAAGGTCATCAAGGATTTCTTGCGATATGGAAAAAGACTCGATGAGTTTTTTAAGCGCGTGTCCATATCTCCATGTCAAAAACACAAGGCCTGCCGCGCCGAAGTAACTGAGTAGGGCGATAATACCCGAAGCGTTCCTGAAAGTCGCTTTGAACAGATAGCTCTGAATAAATGCCTCGGGAGACCTTGCGGCGACCTTAAAGGCCATGAAATCTATTCCCATAGCTATGAGCACAGCGGCAAAGATTCCTAACGTAACCGTCCAGAATATGTATGCCCCGCTTTTTTTATTTTCGGTTGTTACGGCAAGATACATTATGCCCGTGGCAAACGATATCGCGAACGCGGCATAAGCGATAAAGCTCATTGTTACGTGCGCCAGAAGCCAGTTGCTCTGAAGGGCCGGAATAAGCGGATGTATGTTTTTATCCATCCCGGATATGTCTATGAACGCCAGCGCCATGCCGGCTATAGGCGTAATGAACGCGCCGAAAGAGCGGTTTTTGTATTTCCATTCTATTACAAGATAGCCGAGAATCAGGCACCACACGAAAAATACGAGCGATTCATACAGGTTTGTAAGAGGTATCGCCCTCATAACGCCCATCTGCCCTAAATCGTAGAACTCGATTCCCCTCATAACAAAAGCGATTGTCTGTGAGACAAAGCCTACGGCCGTTATAGTCGTTGCTATTACGCCTACGGTGGAATTCCTGAATGCGAGATACGCTATATAGGCGACCATTGCAAGTATGTAGGCAATTCCAGATATTCCGAAAAATTGCGAGCTATCCATTTAAACCTCCTGCCAGCTTCTCTATCTTTTGTTCAAAGGCTATCTTGTTCTTGTTTACCGATGCGGCGATGAATGCCTTGACGCCGCCCTTTTCTTCTTTCAGGGTTATCCATATTCTGGCGTGGCTCATGAAAAACGCCGCGTATAGTCCGACCGCCATAACGAGGCAGCCTAAATATACTATCCATACGCCGGGGTCTCTCCGCACTTGAAGCCCGGTGTACTGAGCGCCCCATAGGTCTTTGAATTCGACCGTGGCGTCGGGCACGGTCCATGTCTGCGGGTATCTCTTCAATATCCACCTGCTGTATTTCTGTTTTCCGCCCTCTGTAAATTCGATAAATACCGCCGGATTATTCATAGTTTCGGCGTATGTAAAAAGCTTGCCCGATTCGTCTACCGCTATAGCGGGGCTGAAATCCGCGATCTTGCCGTTTATGTTTGTTCCGGGAATCGTGAAAGACTCGCCGAATCGCAGAGATATGTCCTCTTTTTTGGCGCCTGAGGTTACGCTGACCTTAAACAAAGAATCTTTGGAAGGCGAAAAACCGTAACTCGACTGGTAAAAAGTAATGCCTTTATATTTTAACGGGCTGTTGACGTCTATTTCCGTTACCTCTTTGCCGTTTATTTTTACAGGTTTGCCGTTTTCAAATATCGCAAGCCGGCTTCTGAACGACTTCGGGGTGTCTGAATTATCATAAAAAGAAACCTCGAAATCATTACATTTCAAATCGAAACCGAGCGGAATTTCCTTTCCCGTCCTCCTGTCGTATACTATAGCAGAGCTTGTGCCTTCAAGCAGATTCAAAGACGCGTTGAAACCGAAGAATATGCCGACCACCGCCCCTATAAGTATAAGGATAATGCTGAAATGCGTCACGTACACTCCGAGCCTGCTGTACCTGCCCTTTTCAGCGCATATCTGCACTCCGCCCGCTTCGGCGTGTATATCAGCTTTAAACCCGATCCCTTTCAACGCCGCTTCCGCCGCGCTTCGCGCGTTGTCAACGCGTCCTTTCAGAAATATCTCCTTTTTTAGCGGCATGGAATTCAAAAGTTCCGGAGATAACGGTTTTACAGGCTCTTTAACAACCTTCCATATCTTGGGAAGCCTGTCGAGGGAGCATATAACAAGGTTAGCGGCAAAAACAAACAGCAGGGTCATAAACCACCACGAACCGTACATATTAGTAAAGCCGAAGGAATCGAGCATTTTGAAAACGGTGGGAGCGAACGACTCTCCGAAGAATTTGGAAAGCAGCTTGATGTTCCGCTCGGGTTCGGCCTGCTGTTCGATTATAGTGCCGACTATCGACGTAATAGATATAAGCGAGAAGATTACGACGGCAAGGGTTATCGATGAAAAAACATTCCAGATTTTATCGACTACATTCCGATTTTCTTTTTTATCGCTCACAGCATGCTCCTTAATTTTTTATTATCCGCCCGGCAAAGCAGCGCACCGGTTATAATACGCTATCGTCAGGCAGAAAGGTATGAGAAATATCATACGTTATTATCCACAAAAATATGAATCTTTTATGAACCGGCGCAGGTTCGCACAAGACTTTTAATAATAACAGAATAGACGGCAATCTGCAAAGCGGGGTTTCACCGATAAATTATTGCCTTCAGCGGAATTGTAACCGTAAACACGCTTCCCTTGCCCGGCGTGCTTTCGACGTCGATTTTGCCGCCGAGGGCATCGGCGGCCTTCTTGGCTATAGCAAGGCCGACCGACGCCTGCTGCTCCGAAAGCTCTTCGAATATGTATTCCAGCATTTCCGGCTCGATGCCCGCCCCTGTATCGGCAACCGAGGCCTCCAGATATTCCACGCCGTCCTTTAATACCGGGGAAGACAGGATAGTTATGGTGCCGGCCTCCGTTGTCTTTATCGCATTATTCACTAAATTTTCGAGTATCTGTCTCACAATATGCCTGTCGGCATACACAGGTCTATCCGCAAACGATTCATGACAGTCCGCTATCAGCTCTATTTCCTTATGTCCTATAAGGTTCCGCGCCGCGTCTTCAATCTCTTTCATCATCCCGCACATATCGAACTCTTCGGGGGACACGGCGAACGATCCTTCCTCAAGCCGTGAAAGCTCGATGAGGTCGTCCATTATGCGAAGTGTGTTTTGCGCCGCTCCGATAATATCTCCGAGCATGTCTTTACGGGAAGGGTCTGCTTCCGCGTCGAGAACGGATTTTATTTTATCTATAATATTATTCAACGGTTCCTTGAATTCCCATGACATTTTCGAAAAAAACATCGATTTCAAACGTGTCTTCTCTTTGGTCCTTATGCTTTCCCTCAACGATTCTTCCCTTGCCTTAAGCTCCTCCAGCATGTCCTCAATGGATTTTTTCAACTCCGTAAATTCGCCCTTATATCCCTTTCCCATGTCCACATTCATGTCCCCGAAAGAAAACGATTTAACGGCGTTTGCCAGCCTATGTATAGGTTTTGTAATAACCCGCCCCGCAAGGTACGAATTCTGGATAACGGTCATCAGGAATACCGCTCCTACAACAGAGCAATAACCTATCAGGAGAATATTAAACGGCCTTGTAACGTCGGACTTATCGGCGGTCGATATAAGACGAAGGGGAGCCTGTCGAAGGTCTACGGCATAAAAAAAGATTTTATCCCTATATCCGGAGATGTCATGCCCGTTCTTAGGCAAATTGTATCTGATCTTCTTCTGAGGCATTCCGTCTTTTACCAATAGAAGGTTTCCGTCCATGTCCGTAACATCGATCTTGCCGGTCTTATACAAACCCCTCTCTATTTTCAAAAAACCCGCAAGTTCCTTCACCGGCAACACCGCGTGTATAAAAGCGATCTGTTCGCTGCCCTCGAACACCGGCGTCAGCATCTCTATGCCGTAATCGGCGCCGTTGTCGCCGTAAAAACCGATTACAACAGCCGACTTGAGATCGACGGCCTTACCTTTGAAAAAATCCCTCTCCGACCAATCCGCATTTAAAATATCCTGCCTGCTGCTCGATATAACCCTGCCGTCCTTGGATATAACGGAAAGCATCTTATATCTGCCTGCCGGCGCCTTTTCTTGAAGCTCCCCTGAAATAACGGCCTGAGAACGATTAATTTGTTCGGTTATTTTTTTCCTGAGTTTGACGCCGGGCTGCACGCCGGCTAAAATCGCGGCATTATCCTTTAATGCGCCTCGCCTCGAAAGGCCTTCGAGGTCGCTTTTGTGATACGCGAACCATGAGTCGAATGCGGTCTTTTTTTCGGAAGAAAGGGTAATAAAATACCCCTTATGGAAATCCTGCAGGAACCGGGCATATCCGAAATAATAAAAACCGATCCCGCCGGCAATTAAAATAACCAGCAAAATCGACATCGGCAATAAGGATATCCTCGTGTTGATCCTCTGAAAAAATTTCACTTTCAATTAATGACCGCCTTCTCCCTTACTATTAACATTCCTTCTTTTAACATAAAATACAATAATATCACAAGGATAATTACCCCCCGCCTACGGTCTCAAGGGTGCGTATCAAAGCCTCCGCCTTTTTTAAGGTTTCATAGTATTCCCGCTCCGGATCCGAATCCGCGACTATACCCGCGCCTGCCTGCACATAGGCAAAGCCGTCTTTTACGACAAATGTCCTGATGATTATATTGAGATCGAGGTCTCCTGAAAAACCCATATATCCTAATGAGCCGGTATAAGGGCCCCTCGCCGTGGGTTCGAGTTCGTCTATTATTTCCATGCACCTGACCTTAGGCACGCCCGTTATCGTGCCGCCGGGAAATGCCGCTTTGATCGCGTCGAAACAGGTCTTATCCTTTTCCATTACCCCGCGCACATTAGAGACTATATGAATGACATGCGAATAATCTTCCGTAATCATCAGTTCGTCCGTAGCCACGCTGCCGTATTCCGCGACCCTTCCGATGTCGTTCCTTTCGAGGTCTATAAGCATTATGTGCTCGGCCCTCTCCTTTTCGTTCAACAGCAGTTCCGCCCTCATAAGCTCGTCTTCCCTGAGAGTGCCGCCCCTCGGCCTGGTTCCTGCAATAGGCCTCGTTTCTATAATGCCGTCCTTCACGCGTATCAGCCTTTCCGGAGAGGAGCTTACTATCTGATACCCTCCGAAATCGGCATATGCGGCAAAAGGCGAAGGGTTAATACTGCGAAGCACCTTATATATTTCCCACGGATTTTTATCTCCTATATCGGCGGAAATCCTTTGCGACAGGTTAGCCTGAAATATGTCTCCGGCAGCGATATATTCCTTTGTCTTTTTAACGAGGTCCATGTATTGCTCTTTGGACATCTCATAAAAGAGTTTAGGGGTAAAAGAGTTTGGGAGTTCGGAAGTTATCTTTCGTTTCTCCATTTTCAACTCCTTAACCCTTAAACTAATAACTCTCAATTCTTCATTTGCCTCACCATAAGCCCTGTCCCAGTCGATATCCGAAATATCCCTGTAGCCCAATTCCAAATGCCGCGCGCCGGGAGAGATAATCGCCCATGCCTTCCGTTCCTGATGATCGAACGCAACTACCCTGTCGACCAGCAAGAAATGGGCGTCGGGAATATAAAGGTCGTCTACGGCCTTCCTTGGAATATTTTCGATATATCTTACGAAGTCATAACTCAATAATCCTATCGCACCGCCCTGAAACGGAGGGAGTTCCTGATCGGGCTTCTGGGGATAGGCTGTTACGAGTTCCTTTAAACGCTCAAGCGGAGGCCTGAAAGATATTGTTTCCTTGAAATCCGCCCCTGCCGATGCCCCTATCTTTACCTCGCCGTTTTTAACCGTAAATACGAGGTACGGATCAAAGGCGATAAACGAATAACGCGCTATTTTATAGGGGCCTTTTACGCTTTCAAGGAGAATGGAGTTTGTGCCGCATTCGAGCGACTCATAAACCGCAAGAGGTTCGGCATAAGGAATTTCTACATAAAGAGGCGGGATGCTTCCTTTTTTAGCCGACCGGATGAAATCTTTCTTATTGAGATTCAACATTTGAATTTGGCCGAAGACAAATATTTTTGCCTGTTATGCCGTGAGTATTTCGAGCGAGATAAGCTCAAGCGCCTTAATGGGATCTTCCTGCTGCAATATTCCTCTGCCCATGACAATATAATCAGCGCCCTTCTTTAAGGCCTCTTTCGGCGTTGCCGTCCTCTGCTGGTCATCGGGCGGGGTCCACGAGGGCCTGATGCCCGGCGTAACTACGAGGAAATCCTTTCCGCAATGCTGTTTTATTATGGAGATCTCGTGTGGCGACGCGACAACTCCGTCGAGCCCGGCCTTAACCGCCAATGATGCAAGATGTTTCACATGATTTCTCAGGCTGTGCTGAATGCCGACCTCCCCTTTTAACGCCTCGTTGTTAAGGCTTGTTAAAACCGTCACCCCTATTATCTTAGGCATACGGATATTGTCTTTAGCGCAGATTCCCGAAACGCTGTCCCTGCACCTTTTCATCATCTCAAAACCGCCGGATGTATGGACGTTGAACATGTATACGCCCATCTTAGCTGCCGCAGCGGCGGCCTTTGAAACCGTATTGGGTATGTCGTGAAATTTCAAGTCGAGGAACACCTCTTTGCCCTTTTTATGTATCTCCTCTACTATCTTAGGACCGGCAGTTGTAAAAAGCTCGAAACCCACCTTAAAAACCGCCGTATAATCGCTCAGTCTTTCGACTATGTCGAGCGCCTTTTGCGCGTCGGATACATCGAGGGCTATTATTAATTTCTCTTTCCAGCGCATATCACATCCTCGGAAGGGTAATTCCCCTCTGTGCCTGATATTTCCCGGACTTATCCTTGTATGATGTCTCGCATATTTCCGCTGCCTGAAGGAATATCAACTGCGCTATTCCTTCGTTGGCGTATATCTTTGCGGGCAGCGGGGTGGTATTCGAAATCTCGATGGTCACATGGCCTTCCCATTCCGGCTCGAGCGGGGTTACATTCACGACAAGGCCGCACCGGGCATAGGTGGATTTGCCGAGGCATATCACCAGCACGTCCCTCGGTATCCTGAAATATTCGAGAGAAGTCGCGAGCACAAAAGAATTAGGCGGGATAATGCAGACGTCCCCTTTGAAATCCGCAAAACTTTTGGGATCGAAGAGCTTAGGGTCAACGACTGTATTGTTTATATTCGTGAATATCTTGAATTCATCATTGATGCGCATGTCATAGCCGTATGAACTTACGCCGTACGAGATAACGCCTTTTCTCGACTGCTTGGGATTAAACGGCTCGATCATGCCGTTCTTTGCCGCCTCTCTTATCCACCTGTCGTTTTTGACCATACTATCCTCGCGATTTAAAAGTAGTTGTAAAATAGCATAAAGGTATTGCTACAGGCAAGAAAAGAGAATTACACAGAGACGAGCATTTTGGTAACTGCTCACAACCATATATATCTGTCTTTTAAATCAGTTGCAGGAATGTTATCCAAAAAGACCGTAACACGTCTCAGTATCTCTTTAAAATCCAATTGAGGGGTCACCACTATTCCGTAATGCGTAATATTTTTTTCATAACACATTCTTGCGAGATTGGTAAAATGAGAGACGTTGCAAGTTAAGAGAGCCCTTTGATTTTTGATTGCATAATAAAGCTGGTCTTCGTCGGAACGGCCTTCCATCTTTATTTCATGAGCGCTTACGGCATCATAGCCCATTGTCCGTAAAACCCTTGCGAGCAGGTCTGTTATGTCCTCGTCAAGATATAACTTTGCTTTCTCCACCCCTCGCCCTCGGTAAGCTTCAATTGTGATTCCTTTGTGCCCTCGGCTATTAACCTGTCAATTTCATCTTTATGGTCATAGTAGTATGAAAGAACATCATATACCATCGCATGAGTTATATTCGGATACATGGCAACTATTTCATCAACCTCTTTGCCCATCTTTATCCAGTTAATGATCGTCTTAACAGGGATTCTTGTGCCTGCCACTACAGGCTCGCCGCCGCACACATCCTTTAGGGACTCAATATATGCATGAGCCTTGCAACTCGTTATCATCGATTCACCTCCGCGCTCCCTAAATAATCTCAATAAAATTATAGCATAAAAAATGGGTGACGGGATTTAAAACTATCGGCTTGCCGCGGGGGATTCGACAAGTTGAATCATCATTTTTTTCGCTCAAATGTCTATAAATAAGCCTGACACTCGTTTTTTCTTTAGCGTTGCGGATCGCTCAACGAGCAATCTGGGTTTCGCTCCAAGTGCTCAAAATGTCCCTCAGCATGGCCACCGGCGCGGTGAGGACGGACAGGACTATTACATTCAGTGCACCTCCAATCTGGATCAGATTTTCCAGTCGATCGTGCAGCATTCCTGTCCCGGATCGCATCATCAATTAACACGATTCTCCTACCCACAAGACACTTTACGGCTCTTGGCATATCCACCTCGGTAATGCATTTATTTTACTTTGCCCCCAACGTGCCTGCGAATGAGGTGCCCTGCGGGACGGCTCGATCCGCTTGTTGGCCGTCGCCGCTGCATCTTTTCCATCATTCAAATCTTTCTATCAGTGGTTTCCAAGCCTCATTACCATTGCATTTACCATCCGACCAAAAAAGGGGCAGTGTATTGTTGGGCACATTATAATAGAACGCCACTAGAGCCTGACAACCTTCCCAACCCAAAGCATCTTGATCGGGAGTGTACTGTTCTTTACCCATCAAAACTTCATGGCCAATTCGTTTCGCCCACTCTGCTGCCGCATTTGCTTCTTCACTTGTCGACCAGATTGGATTGTTCGGGGAAAATGCCCGGTCACTCTCTTCAAAAATTTGTGCAGCAATCACTTTTGTAACTTTTCCTTTTAATGCTTTCTCCACTTTCTCAATACCAGTTCTAAATGCGACCATAACACCAAGGTAAACATCAACATTATTTAACCAATCATAGTTACTAAAGTAATTATTGATATATTTTACAGCTTGTGAACCACCACCGACAATATCATCCAAGAATACAATGATACTTGGTTTTTCGTATTGACTCGTCTCGTTGAATTCTGCTATATCAGGAAAAATCTTCGCCTCTCTTTCACTATATAATGACTCGTACTCAGGAAGCCGGCTGATTCCCTGCCGGAATGGGTATGGATTATGCCGGCCGCTCTTAGCTCCATGACCCAAACCGATGAATACCGCATCTCGCTTTACTGGAAGAGGCAACTGCTTAAAAACCGATGCCCATAGACTTCGTACATCTTCCTCATCATAAATTTTCAAGGCAGAAAGTAGTCGACATGCCAAGAGGCGTTCGCCCTCAGGGAATTGCAGAATCCAATCGTGAAACCTTGCTGCGGACACTTTCCCGCATCCTAAAAGATTATCAACGAAAATAGAAATCCAGCGAGGCAAATTGCTTTCATAAAATTGTTCTTGACGGATGCGGTAGCGCTCTCCTTTGCGAGCATTCCATCAAGGTCGTAAATAGTAATAGCTGCCAATGTTTAAACGTTGTAGCCCTTCGAACTCAATCGTATTGGGGATCTCTCGCCAGAGTCGCCGCGCGCGCGTAATATATGTGAATAACTCTGGAGCATCTTCATTCATATATACATGGTGTGGCAAATTTGACTGCTCATTTACAACGATTACATGGGGCCAGAACCGTATCGCATCAAAAAATGATCTTTGAGCATCTATTGCAGCTGGAAACTCACCATTATCAATTGCAGCGTGAAAGCGGTCGAAATCTTCCTCCGCATGCGCGAAGGTCATTGCGTGAGCCTCCGAACGTATCCGTAGATAATACATTACAATTTTATAAAGTTTCTTACATGACATATTTTCTGTGTACTTTAAGGGGTTCGTCATCGTGTGTTTAGCGTCATCGGCAGGAGGGTCTAAATAGCGGAGGTATTCGTAATCTGCCATTAACAAAAGCATATGTCTCAAATTCTGAACAAGTAAACCCCGCCAATCGTGTTTGTAGGGGTCAATGTCATTAAGAATATCAATTAACGACGAATAACTTACCTTTCGCTCTAAACTGGCCTCCTGATCCTCTTCTGGTAATACAGCATCCAGAACAAAGAGCTTCCACTCTTTGGCAAAATTATTTACCTCCTCCTTGAGCGTCTCCCCAGTGAATACGCTCCGCGTAGATTTAGTCTTAATAGAGAGTTCCTTTAACCATTCCAATCGCCGCCAAAGCGCCCAAGTTGTTTTGGCTGTGTATCGGCGTTTTAGAAGCTGCTCCAGCTTCCTCCAATCATGTGGTTGAAGATTATTGACTGGGATACGTGAGAGGATGTCACATATCGCAACAAATATCGCGATATTCTCAGTACGAAGACTTGGTTTCCCGTCAGTATTAGCGTCCAGCCAAGTACTGAATTTGGATTTTGCACCAAGGAAATCACTCAATGATACACGCTCCACCCCATCGATATAATATTCATGCGCAGCTATCTCAGCACGACTTCTAAAATAGTTTGGGAACATCCTTATTTTCGGTATCCGAGAAGTCTCAAGCGCCTGTGCGAATGCTTTACGAGATTCTTCAAATTGCCCCTTTAACAGGTAGACGTAACCCTTGGTTATTTGTAACCAGTAGTCTAAATAAGCTTGATGCTGAACGTGTGGCTTACTACTATTGAGTTTGAGGGCAGAACGGTGAATCTTGCTTGCCAACTCTCGTTTTGCTAATGTGTCATCATAGTTGAACACTTGAGCAGCATGACCTGCTTCACACTTTAAAGCGTCAGCAAGGGCTTTGAGTCGTATGAAACACATCTTTGATTGGCGGGGTGATAAGAGTGCTGTTTGAGATAAGCAGGAGCTACCGTCATCTGCAGGCGGGCAAGGCTGTTTCATGCAAATGGATGGTATACTGAGGTTGGCCAGCTCGCGAAATAAGTCCTGTTGTGTGCGCCCTCTTATTCTTTCTGCTTCAATCCTCAGATTTACTTTACGGGCCTCCAAAATACTCAAGCGATCAGACAGCTCGTCAAATTCATCAGAATTCTCTCTAATTAATTCACTTATTTCGTCAAGCGTCTTACGCGCCTCTGCGAATTGGCCTGTCTTTTTCAGGCTATTGAATTTAGCCTCGCTCTTGTGATAGAGATTTCGAGCTTTTGAGTGCTCAGATTTGTACACGCTTTCCACCTTCCTACTGCAAGCAATAATAGCACGAGTCATCTTCTTTGTTCTTAAGTTAGCCAACGTGCCTTCGTATGCGCTGCCCTGCGGGACAGCTCGATCTGCTTGCTCGCCAGCACTCCGCAGTCACAAAGAAAGGAAACATGAGTAGGGGGGAATTTTGTCCTAACCCCTGAACTCTTCCTGCTCCATCGCCTCTGCGATCTCTCTTATAAGATTGAGCGCGTCCTGAGCGGCGTCTTCATCCACCTTCTGTATCGCAAACCCGGCATGGACAAGCACATAATCTCCGATGCGCGTTTCTTCAGGCATCAGCAAAAGGCTTATCTCCTTTCTCGCGCCGTAAACATCGACTACGGCAAGGAGATTGTCTATTTCAACGATTCTTGACGGGACCGCAAGGCACATTCCACACCCCAACTTTGCAAAGTTTTAATGATAAGATTAATCATATCTTCCATTTTTCCATCTATCTCCGGCGTCATGTCAAGCCCTACGTCGAGAGACTTAGGCTGTATCCCGACAAGACATATCTCGGAAGGCGTTATATCCATAAAGGCCGCTGTAAACAGCACGTCCGAAAGTCCTATATGATGGACTGAAAGTTTTGAATTAAGAACGGAAGGGATGTCTTTATCTTTTATTATTCCGATATGGCCGGGTTCTTTGCCGAAATCCACGGCATCGACGATCATAACCCTGTCGCGGCCTTCAATGATAGGCAGGAGGTCGAGGCCGATGGTTCCGCCGTCTATTATATCCACATCGGGAGAAAAGGCATATCTTTCCTTAACGGCATTTGCCGCGTGAACCCCGATACCTTCATCCTTCAAAAGAATATTGCCGAGACCTATGACGCACAAGGGGGACACAGTCCCCCCTGTGCAATCCTCTTGAGACATTAGTCTTATTTTTCCTCCAATGTCTTATATCCGCTGAATATAGAATTCATGACATCGGCCTTTTCGACCTTGTCATAGAACCATGAGATATAAACATGGGCTATCGCAAACGCGATAAGGAACCACATTATCAGATGGTGATACAGCCTGAGCGTCGGAGCGCTGAAGATCATCAGCATCCAGCCCCCCATAACATTCCAGAGCAAACCGACATGGCTCTGGGAATAGAGGGCAAAACCCGTAAGTATCTCCACAACGAACAACACGAACAATCCGAGATAAACGTACGTCGCGCAGGCGGTATGCCCCAATGTCGCCTTGGGAGGCTCTTTTTTGATAAAGAGATAAAACTTTGTTATATCCATCAGCTCTTTAAACCTTCCCGGCGCAAACGGATTGAACGCCTTCCAGCTTGCATACTGATTTCCGGCTAAAGACCAGTAGATCCTTATCAGAAAACTCACCGTAAAGAGATACGCCGCGACAAAGTGTATGAACCTCATCCAGCCCATTATATACTGATCCGTGGAAGTAGCGTAGATAAACGGGTTTCCGATGTAATAGCCGGTAACGGACAATACCGCTATGCAGAGGACATTTATCCAGTGGGTCATCCTAACCGGGAACTCCCATATATAAACCCTCTTTAACATGGCCCCTCCTAAACTACTTTTATCTTTGTGATTTCTTTACCTGCTGCGTCCACTACATGAACCGCGCAAGCCATACAGGGATCGAATGAATGAACCGTCCTCAGTATTTCCACCGGCTTGTTTATATCCGCTACAGGAGTACCGATAAGCGCGGCCTCGTAAGGCCCTTTTTGGCCCTTCGCGTCCCTCGGCGAGCCGTTCCATGTGCTCGGCACTACGCATTGGTAGTTGGCTATCTTTTTATCTTTTATTAATATCCAGTGCCCCAATGCTCCGCGAGGAGCCTCATGAAAACCGAACCCCTTCGCCTCTTTCGGCCATGTTGAAGGCTCCCACTTGCTGCCGTTGTGAATGCGGAGGTCTCCCTTCTTCATGCCTGCGGCAAGCTGGTCTAACCAGACGGGAAGCATCTCCGCGGTAACGAGGGTCTCTATTCCCCTCGCGGCAACACGGCCGAGAGTCGAGAATAACGCCTCGGGACCGACGCCGAGTTTCTTAAGAACGCTGTCTACGACTTCTTTAATGCGCTTATGTCCCGAACCGTAAGCGACAAGCATCCGGGCGAGCGGGCCGACTTCCATAGGCATCTCTTCATATCTCGGCGCCTTCAGCCAACTGTATTTTTTATCGGTGTCGAGGAACTCGTAGGGAGGCTTAGGGCCGGAATATTTGTAGTTCGTCTCTCCGTCCCACGGGTGCTTTGCCTTTGCGTCGCCTTCCTTGTATTCGTACCACGAATGCGTGACATATTCCATGATCTTTGTGTGGTCGACCGGATGGACTTTGCTTAAATCCTTATTTTTGATTATCCCGCGCGGCAGCCAGAGATTGGCCGTGTTGGTCTCGTTGTCGTTAGGGAATTCGCCGCACGCCAGAAAATTACCCACGCCTCCGCCATAACCTGCCCATTCCTTATAAAATGAAGCGACGGCAAGCAGGTCGGGAATATAGACTTTTTCTACGAACTCATGAGCCTTTTTAGACAGCCCTGAAATAAAGGCTATGCTTCCGGCATTAAGGGCGTTCTGGCTGTTGGGATCTACGGGTATCGACATGCCGCCCACAAGATACGTCTGGGCATGGGGATTCTTTGCGCCCAGCAATGCCTGAATCTTTATTACATCCCTCTGCCAGTCGAGGGCTTCGAGGTAATGGGCAACCGCCATCAGGTTCGCTTCAGGAGGCAGTTTATATGCGGGATGCCCCCAGTAAGCATTAGAGAATATCCCTAACTGTCCGCTGTCCACAAGGGCTTTCACCTTGCTCTGAACGCCCTTGAAATACGAGGCGGATGATTTAGGCCAGTCGGAAATCGATTGGGCAAGCGACGAGGTCTTTGCGGGATCGGCCTTTAAGGCGCTTACTATATCCACCCAATCGAGGGCGTGCAAATGATAAAAATGGATCACGTGATCCTGAACATACTGTATTCCGGTTATAAGGTTCCTGATTATCCTCGCGTTATCCGGGATTGTTATTCCTAAGGCATTTTCTACCGCTCTCACGGAGCTGGTGGCGTGAACCGTTGTTCAGACGCCTCATATTCGCTGGGTAAACGCCCACGCGTCGCGCGGATCCCTGCCTTGAAGAATTATCTCTATACCCCTGAACATGGTGCTGGACGACCACGCATCAACTACCTTACCACCCTCAACCTGCGCCTCGATCCTGAGATGACCTTCGATCCTTGTAATAGGGTCAATCGCTATTTTTGCCATAAAAACCCTCCTTTATTTTTATCCTTTTTCCTGCTCTTTGGATTCTTTTTTCTTCGATGCCCCGGCGATAGCGTGAGCCGCTACGCCTGCCGCTGCCGCTGCCGCTATGCCTACTCCTATCTTGTCGGCGGTCTTTTCAACGCCGAAGCCCGGAACCTTCGGAAGTCTCTTATAAAACGGCGTCATCAAATCCCAGTTATGGTCCGCCGCGCATGCGATGCAGCCGTGTCCGCCCTGAACAGGCCAGCTTGTGCCTTCGTTCCATTTTATAGTAGGGCAGTTCATATGCGCCTCAGGGCCTTTGCATCCCATCTCATACAGGCACCATCCCTTTCTGTGCCCTTCATCGCCCCATTGCCTTACAAACTGACCGGCGTCATAATGCGACCTTCTTTCACAATTATCATGTATTCTCTTGCCATACGCAAAGTATGGCCGATTGCGGCTGTCCAATGGAGGCAGAGTGCCGAATGTGAGATAATGAACAATAGTAGCGGTAACATTTTCAACGTTCATCGGGCATCCCGGAAGGTTTACGACAGTGATGCCCGGAACGGCTTCTTTCACGCTTACGGCGCCGGTCGGATTAGGCTTTGCGGAAGGAAGTCCTCCCCAGCTCGAACATGACCCTACAGCGAGGGTAACGAGGGCATTGCCGCATACTTCCGTTGCTATATCGAGGGCTGTCCTGCCGCCTATCGTACAGTAAACCCCGCCGTCTTTCTTGGGAATGGCTCCTTCCACGATTGCAAAGTATTTGCCCTTATGGTTCTTTACGACATCCATAAGGGATTTTTCCGCCTGCTTGCCGGAAGCCGCCATAATTGTTTCATGATATTCGAGAGAAATAACATCCAATAGTATTTCCGCTATGGTAGGTTTGGTCGCCCTGAGCATAGATTCGCTGTCTCCGGCGCAGTCCTGAAATTCAAGCCATACAGCATACGGCTTTTGCTTTTTTTCGAGGGCTTCCGCGATCTGGACCGCGAAGCTCGACGGCAGGGCCAGAGTTGCCGCCATTGCCGAACAGAACTTCATGAAATCCCTTCGCGACACTCCCCGTTTCGAAAGCTTGTCAAAGAGGCTGTCTTCTTTCATAAAAATACCCCCTGTTAAGATTCTGATATGCATAAGATTAGGACAAAACAATCAAATTGTCAATATTTTTTTTTAGAGGTATAAGAAAATATTATAATCTAAGAAATTCCCGTCTGCTTTTTCAGTCTTTCCCTTGCTATATGCGCCTGACCGAGCGATATGCCGGCGTCGTTGCAGGGAACTTTCTCATTGGTATATACATTAAATCCGAGCGATAATAAACGCTCGAATACGCCCTCGAGGAGATACTCGTTCTGGAAAACGCCGCCGCTGAGTGCGACTGTTTTAATTCCATGCATCGCGCTTATCCGGCTGACGACTTCCGTTATCGCATTGATTACGGTGTTATGGAAGCGGACGGCGATCAGGCCTCTGTCTTCATCTCGACTCACATCTTCGATGAGGCATAAGATCATTCTTGAGAAATCTACAACAAACGGTCCGCCTTCCGAGATTTCAAAAGGATATGCATCCTGTAATTTAGAATTTCTAATTTCATTTTCCAGTGCTATCGCGGCCTCGCCTTCAAAGGTGTTTTTATCGCATATACCGCATAATGCCGAGACTGCGTCAAAAAGCCTGCCGGCTCCGGACGAGAGTGGAGAAAACTGCCTATTGCCGAGAATCTTCATGATGTTTTCAATCTTGTCCCTGCCGTATTTTTCTATAAATCCTATATTGTCTATGCAATTCCACAAATCGGCATCCTGCAATCCGCAAGCAGCAATATAACTTACAGCCGTTCTCCAGCATTCTTTTACTGCTCTGGCGCTGCCGGGCAGCGGAATATATTTAAAATGTGCAGCCCTCCCGAAACCGTTAAAATCGCATACAAGGAATTCGCTGCCCCATATATTCCCGTCCGTGCCGTATCCGGTACCGTCAAAAGCAACCCCTATAACCTTTTCTTTAATGCCGTGTTCGGCCATTACAGAAGCGATGTGGGCGTAATGATGCTGAATGCCGAAGTGTACAATTTGAGATTTGAGATTTAATGCCCACTGCGTAGAAAGATAATTAGGATGAAGGTCGTAAGCAACGGCCACGGGATTTGCCCTGTAAACCTGTTTCAGATTATTCAGGCTTTCTTCAAAGAAACGTAATGTCTCTATATTTTCCATATCTCCTATGTGCTGGCTTACTACCGCGTAATTGCCTCTGGTAACGGTAAATGTATTTTTAATATCAGCTCCGCAGCCCAGAACGTCAGGACCGTCATCGCTCAACCTGATCGGCTCCGGCACATAGCCTCGGGCGCGGCGGATAAAAGACCTATCCTTAATTACCGAATCATCGACCCTCATAAAAATATCCCTGTTATGCAAAAGAAAGGCGTCAGCAAATGAAAGCCTCGATATTGCTTCTTCATTGTCGATAACAATAGGCTCCTCCGAGAGATTACCGCTCGTCATGACCAAAGCAGAAAAATGAGAGGCCATAGGCGATTGGCTATTGGCAATAGGATAGTGGAACAAAAGGTAATGCAAAGGCGCATACGGCAACATGAAGCCTAAATACTTATTCCTCGGAGCGATCTCATCAGTAAGCCTTTCGCCTATCTTTTTAAGAAGCACAATCGGCCTCCGCATGTCCTTGAGCAGCGATTCTTCCGTGGGCGAGACATCGCAGAATTTTTTCACTGTTTCGACATCATAGGACATAAGGCCAAAAGGTTTATTGCTCCGCCTCTTATGCTCCCTCAATCTCTTGACGGCCTTTTCATTTTCAGCATCGCAGCAGAGATGAAAACCGCCGATGCCTTTAATAGCGACTATCGCGCCATGTTTTAATAGTTCTATTGTCTTTTCCATCGGATCTGCGGTTTCGTTGATTTGAAATTTGAAATTTGAAATTTGAGATTCAAGTTGCGGCCCGCACTCACGGCACGCATTCGGCTGGGCGTGAAACCTGCGGTTTGAAGGATCATTATATTCCGCAAGGCATTGCGGGCACATATTAAAAACGGACATTGTCGTATTCGGCCTGTCATAAGGGACTTTTTTTGTAATCGAATATCTCGGCCCGCAGTTGGTGCAGTTTATGAATGGATAGAGATATCTCCTGTCCGACGGATCGAGCATTTCCCTCAAACAGTCGCCGCATATCGCCATATCGGGAGAGACAAGGGTAAAGCTTCCCTGATCAATGCTCTCGACTATCGAAAAACCTTCATAGCCCTTTGCAGGCATCTCATGAATTTCGATGTTATCTATTTTCGCGAGAGGGGGACATTGGGTTCGAATAGATTCGAGGAACTCGTCAAGGCGCTCGCCTTCCGCATCAATAATTACCCCGCCGGATGTATTGGTCACATTGCCGCTAATGCCTAAACTTTTTGCAAGATTGTAGATAAAAGGCCTGAAACCCACGCCCTGAACAATGCCTTTGATCCGTATGTGAAGGCGCTTCATGAAAACTACGGTATCATATTAAGAAAAAATTTGCTAATCTTCGAATACGGTAATTGATTTCACAAGATTTTTCCTTTGAAAAATTTATCGGATGTGATAATATTGTCTTCCTAAAAGGAGAAAATGCCAAGTTGGTATATTATTGGTATATTATATGTTGAACATGACAAGAGGAGGCTTACATGAACGTACGTAACGGAGTAGATTTTACGGATGAAAATATACAAAAGCTATTTGGTTTTGAAGATGCCGAAAGTGAACCAATAAGTCGTTTAAAGGAATATTATTTAAAAAGAGAGACGTATGATAGAGTTCTTGCCGACTTACCAATTAGAGTATTAGTTGGTCATAAAGGGACTGGTAAATCTGCCTTATTTAAGGTTGCAATATCTGAAGAAAGAGAGAACCCTTAGCGGGAACCCGCTTAACTTCGTGTTAGGCCTAAAATTAATATTGACAAAAGGCAGACAATGTCGTAAATATATATTATGAAGGTTTTCCGGTGGGATAATGAGAAGAATGAATTGTTGAAGAAAAACAGAGGAGTCAGTTTTGAACAGGTTGTTATCTTGATGGAAAGGGGAGATGTTCTCGAAACAATTGAACACCCAAATCAAGATAAATATCCTGGGCAGAAAATTGCAACGGTCAAGATTGGTGATTATGCTTATCTCGTTCCTTATGTACAGGAAAGTGAGGATATATTCTTAAAAACAATTATCCCCAGCAGAAAAGCTACAAATAAATATGTGAGGGAACAAAAATGAAAAAGACAGTTTTAGATGCTGAAGAAAAAGATATTTTAGAGTCATACGAGCGTGGCGAATGGAGACCTGTTAAGAATCCAAAACACGAAATAAGAAGACTCCGTGAATATGCGAGGAATACACTGCAAAAAGACAAAAGAATAAATATTCGGATGTCGTCAAAGGATTTGGATCAGGTTCAAGTGATTGCTGCGCAAGAGGGAATTCCTTATCAGACACTAATATCCAGTGTTATTCATAAATATGTCTCGGGATATTTATTAGAAAAAAAGAGGGCTTAACAATTCAATCCACGGGACGGGAGATAACCCGCCCGTGATCTAGGCCGTTGCGGCGGCGCTACGCGCCCTTCTTTACGAATATCTCCTTTGCGAGTTCGGGATCGATGGCGATGGTCGTCTCGTCCACCTGCAGAACGATAGACGGCCTCTTCTGCACCAGCTTTATCTCTGTTCCGGGAATAATGCCTATTGAACTCAGACGGCCTATGCCCGAAGCCTCCGAAGGCGTTATGAACAATATCTTGGCGCTCAGGCCTACTTCGAAATCGGTAAGCCTTACAACTACAGGCTGAACGTCCACCCTGTATTTTTTACAGCATTCTCCTCTCGGTATCGGCTTGTCGTGAGGGCATGTTGTAGGATGCCCCAGAAACGTGCATACGCTGTCGGTGAGTTCTTCGCTCAGTATATGTTCCATTTTACATGCGTCTTCCTCGACGGCGTCTTTCGCGAGGTCAAAGACGTCTGTAAACAGCCGCTCCGCAAGCCTGTGCCTTCGTATAAGCCCCCTTGCGAGATCATGCCCGCGGCCTATTGGCTTTATAATGTCGTTCTCGATTACGGCAAGCCCTTCTTTAAGCAACACTTCGATCAGCCCGTCCGTATCCGCATCGTCGGAGTTCAATTTAAAACGCTTTATGTCGGAATGTCCATCTTCGTTCAATTCCCACAAAAGTTCCAATGCCTCGTCTATCCGTTCTTTTTCCATGCTCACCTCTAAAAGGGCAGTAATAAATCCTTCACTTTATGAAACGTCTTCCTGTGAATCGGGCAAGGCCCGTGTTTTTCTATTTTATCAAGATGCGCTTTAGTTGCATAGCCCTTATGCTTGTCGAATTCATAGGAAGGGTATATGGAGTGATACTCTATCATTATTCCGTCCCTGACTACCTTTGCAATGATGGATGCGGCGGCTATCGAGGCGCTCTTCGCGTCGCCTTTAATAATCGGTATCTGTTTTATCGGTATGGATGGAATGGTAAGGGCGTCTATAAGGATCATATCCGGCTTGGTTGTCAGATCCGTCAAGGCATTGTGCATTGCCAGTTTTGTAGCTCTGAGAATGTTCAGCCTGTCTATCTCTACCTGATCGATTATGCCGATGCCGATAGACCGGGCGTTCAACACTATAGCCCAGAAAAGCTCTTCCCTTTCCTTTCGCGGTATCTTTTTTGAGTCCCTTACTCCCTCTACCCTGAAATCTTCGGGAAGGATTACCGCGGCGGCTACAACGGGGCCTGCGAGCGGCCCCCGTCCTGCCTCGTCCACTCCGGCTACCGAGCCGAACCCGTTCTTTCTTATGGATTCGTCATATTCGTAAGGGTTCATGCGGCACGTCCGTTTTTTATGCTTTTACCGCTATTTCTCTTGCCTTCTCTTTAACCTTTGCTTCCTTGCCCTTCTTGTCTCTAAGATAATAAAGTTTCGCCCTTCTGACGTCGCCCCGCTTTATCACCTCTATCCTGTCTACGGAAGGCGAATGCACCGGGAATATCCTCTCAACGCCTACGCCGAATGATATCTTTCTCACCATGAAGGTCTCGCGTATACTGCCTCCCTTGCGTGAAATAACAACGCCTTCATAGGGCTGGAGCCTTTCTTTGTCTCCCTCCACGACCTTGACGTACACCCTTACGGTATCCCCTATGTTAAACTTCGGGACATCCTTCTTATAGCTCTCTTCTATAGGCTGTATAAGATTCATCTTTCTCCTCCGGATATTGGATTTTCGTTATTTTTCGTTCGAGCAAAGCTCGTTTATTATAGCATTATCTTCTTCGGTTAATTTTGCTTTTTTAAGAAGGTCTGGTCTTCTTTTCAATGTCCTTCTTATCGCTTCCCTTCTCCTCCATTTCGATACCTCGCCGTGATTCCCTGAAAGCAGGACGTCGGGAACCTTCATGCCCTTGAACTCGGGCGGCCTTGTATAGTGAGGATAATCGAGGATCCCCCATGTAAAAGATTCTTCCTTTATCGACTCCTCGTCTCCCAGCACACCGGGTATAAGCCGGGCAATGCTGTCTATTATAACCAAAGCGGCCAGTTCTCCTCCAGTCAAAACGTAATCGCCTATGGAAATCTCCTCATCGACGAGGGAGTCGCGCACTCTTTCGTCGATGCCTTCATACCTGCCGCATATGAGAAGCAGACGCCGCTTTTCCGCCGAGAGATACGCCGACAGCGCCTCGGCCTTTTCCTGATTATACGTAACGCCCTGCGGCGTCAGGAGAACCGTCAACCGCTCTATGCCGTCCGATTTTACGGTATTCACAGCACGATGTATCGGCTCTATCTTCATGACCATGCCGGAGCCGCCGCCGTAAGGATAATCGTCCACGGTTCTGTGTTTGTCCGTCGTAAAATCCCTCGGGTTGCGGACATTCACGTCGAGCAATCCTTTTTGGATCGCCCTGTTCAGGATGCTCTCTCCGAGATACGCATGAAAAATTTCGGGGAAAATGGTAATTATGTCGAATCCGGCGCCCATCATTCCTATACGGCTTCCATAAGTTCAACTATCATCCTGTTCGACTCCACATCTATCTCTTTAACTACATCCCTTATCGCGGGGATAAGGTATTCCCTGTCCGCGCCCTTTATTGCATACACATCGTTGCTGCCCGTCTCTATTATAGCCGTAACATCTCCTAAATATTCGTCATTACCCGTATAAACCTTCATCCCGATTATCTGATGCCGGTAATAAACGCCTTCCGGGAGATCAGGGATCACGGACTTCTTTACCAGTATCTCCGCGCCAAGGTACAGCCGGGCATCCTCCGGAGTTTCGCAGTTTTCAAAACGGATCAATAAGGATTTTTTATGCCTCCTTACCGATTTTATCTTCTTCCGTTCCGTCGCGCCGCGCGTCCGAACGGATACCTCGCCGAGATGGAGAAATATTTCGGTGTCGGAAATCAGCGGCATTACCGCCAATTCGCCCTTAAGGCCGTGCGCCCTCGATACCCTTCCTATGGTAATAAGTTCTTCGTTTTCCATGCGCCGAACAACAAGAAGGGGCGTTTACGTCAAACGCCCCTTTAAAATTTCATTTATCGAACCGCTTTTATTCCAATATCTCGATCACGCAGCGCTTGCCGATCTTTGTGCCTGCCGCGCCGAGGATGGTCCTCATTGCGCGGGCCGTCTTCCCCTGTTTCCCTATAACCTTTCCGAGGTCTCCCTGAGACACCCTGAGTTCAAAAACCGTAGTTTTTTCGCCTTCAACCTCGGCAATCTTAACCTCGTCGGGCTTATCAACGAGTGCCTTAGCCATCATCTCGAGCAATGTCTTCATCCTTCCACCTCCGTAGGGTTTAGAAAATTAAGACCAGGGATCACTGCACTGCAGCTTTATTCAAAAGCCTCTTGACTGTATCCGTCGGCTGCGCGCCCTGCCCGATCCAATATTTTGCCCGTTCCGCATTTACCTTTATCTCCGACGGCTCTTTCATCGGGTCATACGTGCCGATAATCTCTATAAACGGCCCGTCCCTTCGCGTGCGGGAGTCCGACACTATTATCCTGTAAAAGGGTTTCTTGTGGGCGCCCAGTCTTGTCAATCTGATCTTTACCAAACAATCACCTCCTGCGATAAATTCCTGACGAGTTAAAATTGTAATATATTTGCAATAAATAATGCAATCATTTCAAAAAGGTATCTTGGGCAGACGGAAGCCTTTTTTGCCGCCGCCTTTGAACATCTTCATCATCTTTTTCATTTCCAGATATTGCTTCAGCAGCCTGTTGACGTCAGTTACGGTCGTGCCGCTTCCGCCGGCGATCCTCTTTCTCCTGCTGCCGTTGATTACGTTGTAGTTACGCCTTTCCTCCCCGGTCATCGAGTTGATAATGGCCTCTATCTTTACGAATTGCTTATCGTCCACCTTTACATCCTTCATGGCCTTATTCATGCCCGGTATCATGCCTAAGAGGTTTTCGATCGGCCCCATGCTCCTGAGTTTTTTTAACTGATCCCTCAAATCCTCGAAGGTGAAACTCTCCTCCATGATCCTCTTATGGAGTTTTTCCGCCTCTTTCTGGTCGAAGGACTGTTGGGCCTGCTCGATCAATGTAAGCACGTCGCCCATACCGAGTATCCTGCCCGCTATCCTGTCGGGATAAAACGGCTCGAGCATGTCTATCTTTTCGCCCGCGCCTATGAATTTTATAGGCTTGCCTGTTACGTGCCTTATGGAAAGCGCTGCGCCTCCCCTCGCGTCTCCGTCCATTTTTGTAAGGATAATTCCGTCTATGCCTATCTTTTCGTTAAAGATCTTCGACATATTGACCGCGTCCTGACCGGTCATGGCGTCGGCAACGAGTAAAACCTCCTTGGGATTGACCTTCATTTTTATTTCGGTCAATTCCTTCATCAATTCTTCGTCAATGTGAAGTCTTCCGGCGGTATCCAATATTACGATATCCCTGCCCTCCGTCTTCGCCTGTCTTACCGCATTCTCGCAAAGGACTACGGGATCTTGCGTCTCCTTGGAATAAAACACGGGTATGTCTATCTGTTTTCCGAGGGTTATTAATTGGTCGATTGCGGCAGGCCGCTTCAGGTCGACGGCCACGAGCATGGGCCTCCTGCCTTCTTTTTTGAAAAAACGAGCCAGTTTAGAAGACGTGGTGGTCTTGCCGGAGCCATGAAGGCCGATCATCATTATTATCGTAGGCGGGTTGGGCGCAAGCTGTATCCGTGTATTGACCGTTCCCAGCAGCGCGCAAAGCTCGTCGTTGACTATCTTGACTACCTGCTGTCCGGGAGAAAGGCTCTCCAGAACCTCCTTGCCGACGGCCCTGTCTCTTACGTGCTGAATAAAATCTTTTACTACCTTAAAATTTACGTCCGCCTCGAGCAGAGCAAGGCGTATTTCTTTAAGGGCAACGTCTACGTCTTCCTCCTTGAGGAGTCCGCGACCCTTTAACTTTTTGAATATGCCGTCAAGTTTTTCGCTGAGATTTTCGAACATGAAAACAATTAACCGACAAGCGCGTCTATCTTAGCCTTAAGCTGCGGCTTCGGAACCGCGCCTACGATCTGGTCTACCTTCTCGCCGTCTTTGAAAAACATTATTGTAGGAATGCCCATTATCTTATATCTGCTCGCAATATCCGAATTTTCATCCGTATTCAGTTTTCCGACCTTTATCTTGCCGGCATACTCTTTTGCCAGTTCTTCGACAGTCGGAGCGATCATCCTGCACGGCCCGCACCATACGGCCCAGAAATCAACCATAACCACGACGCCGGCCTTCAACACCTCGCTGTCCCATGTAGCGCTCGTAAGCTCGACAATGCCTTCCGCCATAAAGTCCTCCTTAAATCCGTTCGGTAAAAAGATTTAGAATTATAATTGCCTCGTAAATATTTTGTCAATTTACTCGAATTACTTGAAAAAAAAAGCTTTTACGGATATTATTAAATACATGACGATTCAAACCTATAAAATACTGATCGCGGACGACGAGGCTATGACGAGGGATCTCGTATCCTCGGTGCTGTCTTCCAAAGGGCATAAATGCGAAATAGCCATAAACGGAGCACAGGCCCTCGATATGGCTCTTGAGAATGGATTCGACGCCGTTATTACCGATATAGTCATGCCCGGAATGGACGGCATTGCCCTTACCAGAGAGCTTTTGAAAATCAATCCCGAACTCCCGGTTATGGTAATAACGGGATTCAGCGACGAGCATTACTATGAAGATTCTGTCAATGCGGGCGCCTCGGACTTTATAAACAAGCCGTTTTCCATCGCCGAGCTTTTAGCGCGGTTCCAGAAAATGATGCGCGACCGTGAAATTATCAACGAGATAAAGGCGCGGGAAAAAGAGATAGAAAGGATCGGCGCGGAAATGATAGCAGGCGTTCAGCATGATTCGACACAAAGGGTGACGGCGCTGAAAAAAGAGATAGAATCTCTGAAAAAAAACTTGAAGGCCGGGCAAGCCGCATGACTGCCGGCATCGAAATTTAAAGGCGTTATTTCCCATCAAGCTATGTTCGGTAATTTGATAAAAAAAATCAAAGCAGGAAACCTATGGCACCTTGTATGGATGGGCGTCCTCGCCTCCGAAATTCTTACCTCTGCAATAGTATCGCTTATGAGCATCTTATTCCACGGAAGAATTACCGCCGACCTTATGATTACCGGCTTTGTTACTGCCTTGGTAGTTTCAGCAGTCGTTGTCGCTATGCTTATTTACTTTATCAAACAATTACGGAAAAACGAAGAAGAATTTAGGGAGGCGCAGGAGCAGGCTAACCGAAAAACAGAGATGGAAAACTATGCAAAAAACCTCGAACATGTCATAACCCTCAGGACCGAGCGCCTGAATAATGCATTAAAGGAACTGCAGCAGCAAAAGGATTTTTCCGATAAGCTTTTATCCGCCATAGGCGCTACGATAGCGGTTCTCGATTGCGAGGGGCGGATCGTAAGGGTAAACAAGGCATGGGAAACTCTGAGAGGATTCGGCGAAGGAGACGTAAAGGGAAAATACGTATGGGACTTCATGCCCGAAAGGTCCGTCCATCTGGCAAGAATGACCCTTGAGGAGATGCTCGTAAATAAAATTACAACCACATTCAAAATAGCCGTATTAACAAAAGACGGCAGGGAAAGAACGGTTTTAGCGAACAACGCGGTTATTGAAGATGAAAACGGAGATGTCAAATACATTATAGCTACGGGCATCGATGTTACGGAGAAAGAAATGATGGAAGAACATCTGATGGAGGCGCAGAGATTGCAGTCCATAGCAACGCTGGTTACAGGCCTATCGCATAATTTTAACAACATCCTCGTGGGCATCCTCGGATACGCCGGCCTGTTAAGGATAAAGCTTTCCGCATCCGAGACCCGGGATACCCTTCAAGATGCCGACGAAATGTTGAAATACATAGATACCATCGAAAATTCCGTAAAAAAAGCGTCCGAGTTTATCAAACACCTCATGATGTTCTCAAAAAAGACCGAATACATGAAAAAAGATCTAAGTCTCGACGAACTGGTAGGCGACGTGCTGG
>MHDU01000029.1 GCA_001803635.1 Nitrospirae bacterium GWB2_47_37
TATCGTCCCTACGTTTACGTGAGGCTTCGTCCTCTCAAATTTTGCCTTGGCCATATCTCCTCCTGTTAAGATTTATGGTTTTCGGATTTATGATTTCAGATTCAAAAAATCATCGGTCATAAATCATAAATCAGCAATAATTGCCAGAGCCCATGACCGGAATCGAACCGGTGACCTCATCCTTACCAAGGATGTGCTCTGCCGACTGAGCTACATGGGCATATGGAGCGGGAAACGGGATTCGAACCCGCGACCCTCAGCTTGGAAGGCTGACGCTCTACCACTGAGCTACTCCCGCACACCCGGCGATTTGAAATTTCAAATCTAAAATTTCAAATCGCGATTTCGCACAGCGAAATCGCTGGTGGAGAGGGGAGGATTCGAACCTCCGAAGGCGGTGCCGGCAGATTTACAGTCTGCTCCCTTTGGCCACTCGGGAACCTCTCCATTACCCAAAGCCGCCGAAGGGATTCGAACCCCCGACCTGATGATTACAAATCAACTGCTCTACCAACTGAGCTACGGCGGCGAGATAACTTATTAATATAAGGAAGTTATTATATACTTGTCAATTATAAAATTGCAACTGGTTCTAAACATTGGATGAGTATGGCATAACAGGCAGGACTGAATTCCGCCCAAACGCTGTTTTTGACAATCCGGATTATCCCTATTTCAGCCTCTGTCTCATAACCTCGTAAGCGAGAATGCCGGTTGCAACAGAGACATTGAGCGAATTCACCATGCCTCTCATAGGCAAACTGACCGCAAAATCGCACATTTCCCTCACGGTCCGCCTCAATCCCTCTCCTTCGGAGCCTATCACCACCGCAAGGGGGATTTTCATATCAACATCCCACATGGTAACTTCAGAATCGGCCTCTGCGCCGATTATTGCAATATCAGCCTTTTTCATTTTATCTATAGCATGCTTGACATTAACAACTTCAGATAGATTTACATGCTCCAAAGCTCCTGCCGACGCCTTAGAGACAAGCGAGGTAACACCCGCAGACCTATGCGATTGGAAAACCGTTCCATGAACACCGGCGGCATCGGCAACCCTTAATATCGCGCCGAAATTTCGAGGGTCTTCGATAAGGTCGAGGATGAGAAAAAACGGCATCTCCCCTCTTTTTTCAGGGACAGCTAAAAGCTCGTCTATACTTAGAAGCCTCTTTTTTTCAACGAGCGCGGCAACGCCCTGATGTCCCTTATGAAATTTTGAATCGAAGAATTCCTTATCCGCGAATTCTATGCGGATGCCTTCCGCCCTTGCGAGTTCGGTAATCTTTTGCGTTTGCTCATGCCGTTGCTTGGAGATATAGACAGCGGTTATCTTTCTGCCGGATTTGACGGCCTCTAAAACCGGGTTAAAGCCGTAAAGCCATGATTCCTTATCCTTCATATCCAGTCTATCCTGCCGCCGATTAGACATTTTCAAATCCCGAACCTAATCCCGAACCTAATCCCGAACCATCAACAACATACTCATGCCAGGACATAGATTAAACTCCTGCCTTTGCCTTCCGCTTTTATTACCTCTAAGTCCACCAACTTCCTGATTTCCTTTAGAGCAGCCCTATCAGAAATTTTAAACATATCCCTTACATCCCGATTTGTTATTCTTCCATTCTGATTTATAAACTCAACAATCTTCATCTGCCTCTCGGTCAAAGCGATCTGCCCTTTTTTAGCCTTTCTCAGTCTTTCGCTGCTAAGGCGGACAACTCTCTCTTTAACAGCAGCAATGCTCACCTTCACTCCTTCAACAAAATACTCAAGCCATTTGGTTATATCAAGGGTATTCTGATTCACACCCTGAAGAACACGATAATATGCCGGCCTGTCGCTGTCATAAAAGTCATCCAGACAGAAAAATTGTTTTGTATCAAATCCCCTCAGATAAAGTATCAAGGCGGCAAGGACGCGTGCAGTTCTCCCGTTTCCGTCTATAAACGGATGGATTCTCACGAATTCATAATGAGCTACGCCTGCCTCAATAACAGGGTCAAGAGCCTTTGCCTCAAAAGAATTCAGCCATATAACCAATGCCTTCATTAATTTTGGAACATCTTCATTTGAAGGCGGCCTGAAAAAGACCTCGCCCGTCAATCTGTTTCCGACTATAACATAGCGGTTCCGATATGCGCCGCAGTCAGAAGGATTTTCAAGTGTATCTTTAGTTGCCGTTTTATGAATCCTGAGAATGTCTTTTTCGGTTATCTTTTTGCCGTCCGTCAATTTATCAATGGACTGAAGAACCTTGAGGTAATTCAAAACCTCCTGCCTGTCTTTTCGCGCTGCCATGATTTCACGGCCTTGCGCGAGATCGCTGACCTGTTCGAGAGACAGCCTGTTTCCTTCGATCGCCGTAGATGAATGGGCAGATCTGATAATAGCTTCTCTGCGGAGTGAGACCTCCCATTTCGGAATGAAAGGAGAATTCAGCACGAGTTCCCTTGCAGCGGCTATCTGAGTAAGATTGCCGACTATTTTATTCGTATACCTGAAATTTGGTTTAAACATCCCTCGCCTCATCCCGCCGGCTGGATTTGAATTCTGTGTTTTGCGATTCAAGTGATTTTAAAGGCATATTGAATGATTACCCCATCTCCCTCATTCCCCCTATGAACAATGACTTTGACGGCGATGCGCTTGCTTATATCTTTACCTTCCAGCTTGTCCCGTCCCTTTTATCTTCAAGTATGATCCCTTTTTCATCGAGTTCTTTTCTCACGGCATCTGCCGCTGCCCAGTCTTTGTTCTGCCTCGCGGCCTGCCTGTCTTTTATTTTCCGCTCGATGTCCGCTTCTAAAAGAGGAATCTTCTTGCTCTTTAAAAGTGCTATGTTCCACTCGGCAGGAGTCCTGTTAAAGAGATTAAGAACACGCGCAACGATATTCACTGCGTCTTTTGCCTTTTTGATTAATCCCTTCGCCTCATCGCCTGAAGGCTTCGCGTCAAGGAATCTGTTAATCTCTCTCACAAGCTCAAAAATGTGTCCTGTTGCAAGGGCTGTATTGAAGTCATCGTCCATTGCGGACTCAAAGCCGTCCTTGAACTTATTTAAGAAGCCGGCAAATTCTGCCGTATCGACGGCCTTCTTTGCCGGCGCAGTTTCAGCCGATAGAAAATCGTCAATTCTCGAAACCGTTGTGTAATACCTGTCAAGAGACGCCTCCGCGTCATGAAGCTGCTCCTGAGAAAACTCGATAGGGCTTCTATAATGGCTCGACGTCAAAAACAGCCTTATAACCTCCGCGTCGTATTTATCGAGGATTTCCCTGATGGTAAAGAAATTGCCGAGGGATTTCGACATCTTCTCCTTGTCTATGGTAATGAACCCGTTGTGCATCCAGTATTTCGCAAAGGGCTTTCCTGTATACGCCTCAGACTGCGCGATCTCGTTCTCATGATGCGGGAAAATGAGATCGGCGCCTCCACCATGTATGTCAAAAGTCTCTCCTAAATGTTTTATAGCCATTGCAGTGCATTCGATATGCCATCCCGGCCTGCCCTTTCCCCACGGGCTCTCCCACCAAGGCTCCCCTTCCTTTGACGCCTTCCATAACGCGAAATCAACCGGGCTTTTCTTCCTTTCGTCAACACTCACCCTTGCGCCTGATAACAGGTCGTTAATGTCTTTTTTAGAGAGCTTTGCATATTCGGGAAACTTCTCCACTTCAAAATAAACGCTTTGGTTCTCTCCTTCCTGCACGGCATAGGCGTATCCTTTTTCGATGAGGGTTTCGATAACCGCGATCATCTCGCTGATATGCTCCGTTGCCTTCGGCTCCACATCGGCTCGCGCAATGCCGAGGGCATCCATATCACTGTAGTATTCGTCTATATATTTTTTCGCAACGGTATCCCATGCAGCGCCTTCTTCATTGGCGCGCTTTATTATTTTGTCGTCAATGTCCGTAAAGTTTTTTACGAACTTAACATCAAGGCCCTTATATCTCAGATACCGGTGCATAACATCGAATACAACGGCGCTTCGCGCATGGCCTAAATGGCAGTAATCATATACCGTAACCCCGCAGGCGTATATCCCGACCTTGCCTTTTGCCAGCGGGATAAAATCCTCTTTTTTGCCTGTCATGGTGTTGAATACCTTCATTATTCCTCCCTGAATTCCCTTTCCCTCCGGATTTTCAAGCTTGGCAAGCCTGCTTTCGAGCCGGGCAATGTGTTCCGACAACTCATGAAGCTTTTCATCCACAGGATCGGGAAGCTTAACATGGTCGAGCGTTTCCACTATCCCTTCCTGCTCTATTCTCATAACCTTCTTTTTAATGACCCTGCCCGGCACCCCTACCGTTATGGAATAATCCGGAGCCGATTTCAAAACAACGGAATTGGCGCCGATCTTAGCATAGTCTCCGATGCTTATAGGGCCCAATATCTTTGCTCCGGCGCCGACCACGACATGATTGCCGAGTGTGGGATGCCTCTTGCCTTTTTCCTTTCCGGTGCCTCCGAGAGTTACTCCCTGATACAACAAAACGTCTTCGCCGATCTCCGCCGTCTCTCCTATTACAACGCCCATCCCGTGATCGATAAAAAAGCCGGAGCCGATCTTCGCGGCGGGATGTATCTCTATGCCCGTAAAAAAACGCGCGACATGCGAAAGAAGCCTCGGTATTATCGGGATTTTAAGCTTCCAGATCGCATGACTTATCCTGTGGATGAATATCGCGTGAAAGCCCGGATACGCAAGAATGACCTCAAGGGTATTCCGCGCGGCAGGGTCGCGCTCGAACACACCGTGTAAATCACGTTTTATGTCGTGAAAAAAGCCCATCGTTGTGAATTATATAATATGGAAAGGATTTAAAGAAAGATGGAAGTGATTATAAAATCAATCGGTTAATGATTTTTTATCTCCATCCGGAATTCTGTTTATGTTGATTCGATATGCCCTTGTAAGGATTGATGACCATGCTTTCGGGAATGAAATCCCCGCACTTACAGTTCCAACCGCCTTCAACGCGCTCTTTCTCCGTAAGCGCAGCCCCGCATGCCGGACAGATAAATTCGGTATTATCGCCTGAATCGAATTTTGAATATTCGCTCATATTCTATTTTAGCCTATATTATTCATAATTTACGACAGCCGTGCTTTGAAGGCATGGAAGGCAGGGCTTAATATTACATGGATGTGAGGCATACTTCAAGAGCCTTTACTAAGTGTAATTGCCGGTGCAATCTGGAGATTACCTTTGTCTCATCCAATAAGAAAGCAATGTTGTAGCTCACGAGAAAGAGAATGTTGTTATGATATTTCATATGAGTAAAGGCTTTTTCAGCACACCTCACATCCCGTAACGTGTACTCTAATATTTAAAATACTTCAACACAAAGGGCAGGTCCGCTTCAATGACTTTATCGACGAAACTTTTAAACTACATTCTCTTATACACGTCATCAGCATCGGCGGTATCTATTTATTAATGAAACATACAAAATCTTTGCCTTGCACAAGAAAATAACACCTATAAAGGCGTTGAAGCGGATTTGCGCTTTGTGCTATGTCATTGTTAAAGGCTTTTGAAGCATGCCTCGCATCACAATAGTTAAGAATAATATTAACAGGGTTTATGAATAAGTTATTTTATCATACCAGCCGCCGTCGGGAATTGGCTCATATCGGTATGCGGCAGGAACAGCGCGGACATGTATTCGTCCATGAAACTCCTGTAAACGGATAATTCTATATATGTCATCTTAGACGTGATATCCTCGGCCTCTTTTCTTAATTCTTCGGAAAGCAAACACAGATAGGCTCCGGTGATGGACGTATTACCCATGAATACGAATCTCTCTTTCGGAATATCGGGAAGCATGCCTAAAAGTATCGCCTTTTCGACATTAATGTAATTTCCGAAGCCCCCTGCTATATAGACCTTTTCTACGGCGTCCATCGTAAAACCGACCTCGGCCAAAAGGGTTTTTATCCCGGCGTACAGCGCCGCCTTTGCCCTGATTATGTTTTCTACGTCCGCCTCCGTAAGAACGATATCTTTACGACGCCTCTCATCCTTATAAAACACAAACTCCGCTCCTTCTTCGCCTTCCCTTATCCTGCCTGTTTTCCCTTTAACAAACTTTCCTTTCCGGTCTATTATGCCGTTTAAAAACATCTCGGATATGGCATCGATCATTCCCGATCCGCAAATGCCCATCGGGAGCCCTCCTCCGATCACGCTTATTTCGGGCTCGCAAGTTTCAGTGTCTATCTTCACGGACTCTATCGCGCCTGCCGTCGCCCTCATGCCGCACCTAATCCCGCTTCCCTCAAAACACGGCCCCATCGAGCACGCGGCGGTCATAAGCCACTCGTTATTGCCTATTGCTATCTCTCCGTTTGTTCCGATGTCCATAAAAAGCGCGACTTCCGGGTTGCGGTGCATCTTTGTCGCGAGCACCCCGGCAACGATGTCGCCGCCCACGTAGCTTGCAACGCACGGCACGGTATAAACGGGAGACTGGGGATTTATGGAAAGCCTTGCCGTTCCTCCGCGCCACATCGGGAAAAAATTCAATGTCGGGATGTACGGCTCTTCCCTGATAGAGCCGGGATCAAGCCCCCAGAAAATATGAGACATTGTGGTATTGCCCGAAACGGTCGCGGCGTCAACCTCGCAGCTTTTGATGTCATGCCGCTCCATAAGGGAATCGACGATCGTGTTTATATCCTTTACAACAGCCTCCTGAAGCTCATTAAGACCTCCGCCTTCCGTTGCATGGACGATCCTCGTTATGACATCGTCTCCGTGCCTCATCTGCGAGTTATAGGTAGAGCCTATATCGACCACTTCTCCGTTAACTAAATTCACAAGATATACGACCACCGTTGTCGTGCCTATATCCACGGCTATGCCGTAACGCCTGTTGCAGCCTTCAAGCGGCGTGAGGAATATGGCTTCCGCAGGTATGCCCTGCCCTTCCACATACACGAGTTCCATATTCCAGTCCGCGCGCCTCAGGGCGTCCGCAAGCTCCGCGACAAACTCGTGCGAAAATCTCATGCCTTTTATTCCCTGCTCATCCAGCGCCCGCCTAAGCCGATCGAGATCGCTTATGTTATCGGTAATAGTTGCGGGAGGGAGATTCAAAGGCAATCTCTTGACTGTAGGATTTATGCCGACGCCGTATGATTTCAGGTATCCGGCAAGGTCTTTTGTACGCGCAACGGCAATCTTATCGCCTACGACAAGACGCGATTCCTTGGGAATCTCGATAAGCAAATCTCCATTGGGAAGGGTTTGACACGCAAGGACAATGTTGGATTCACGTTCGATATGGGTGAGCTTGCCGTAACTTTTAATTTCAGTCTTACCGTCGATAATCCTGACCCTGCACTTGCCGCATGCGCCTTTGCCGCCGCATGAGGCCGTAAGATAAATACCCGCCCTTTTCAGGGCGGTGTAAATATCCTCGCCTTCTTTTATTTTTACGACTTCATCGGAGGTCAGCCTTAATTCCATGCGCCTGCCTAATTATTAAACCTGAACCACTCGATCTGCCTCTTTATATCCGAGGCGAGTCTCGAAAGGTTATCTGCGGCCTGCTTAATCTCCCCTACCGATCCCAGCGAATGCTCTATCCCTTCGGAAATGCGGCTTATGTTCTCGGTAATCTCTTCTGAGGCTGCGGACTGTTCTTCGGCTGCCGCGGCTATCCTCTGAACCATGTCCATTGTATTTTCAGACGCGCTGACTATGGATTTGAGCGAATCGCTCGACGCGGTAGCGAGTTCGCTTCCTTTATCTACTTCCCTGCTGCCTTTTCTCATCGCATCTACCGATGCCTTTGCCTCTTCCTGAATGATGGAGAGCCTTTCGGTGATGTCGTTCGTCGCTTTGCCTGTCCTTTCGGCAAGTTTCCTTACCTCATCAGCGACAACGGCAAAGCCCCTTCCCTGCTCGCCTGCGCGGGCAGCCTCTATAGCGGCATTGAGAGCGAGCAGGTTTGTCTGGTCCGCAATGTCTTTAATAACGCCCGCTATCTCTCCGACCTGTCCCAGCTTGCTGCCGAGCTGATCGATAATACCCTCCGTCTCTTTTACGCTTCTGGAAATCTTAAAAATTTCGTCCACCGCCATATCTACCGTCTCTTTCCCTTTACCGGCCGTTATGGACGACTCCTTTGCGGCATCGGCCGCATTACCCGCGTTTTTTGCTACGTCCATTATTGTCTGCGACATTTGGGTAGCCGCGGTAGCTACCTGCTGGGCCTGGAACGATTCCTGCTGCGAGCCTTTATTGAGGTCTTCAGCCGTTTCCGTCAACTTTACCGACGATGCCAAAAGCCTTTCCATACTGTTTTTTATGTCGGTAACCATACCGGATATCTTCATGGACATAGCGGTAAAATTCTCTATCATCGAACCTATCTCATCCTTGCCGGAAGCGGTTATGTCCGCAGAACTGAAATCTCCCCCTGCCATCGCCTTTGATTTACCGGATATAAGGACTATGGGATTGATAACGGCAGTAAAAAACAACCTGCCTAACAGCGCCAGGAATGTTATGCCGAATACGCCTCCTCCTATATATCCCCACTTAATAATCGTCGATTCCCTCTTCATATTTTCGACCATCGCAGGGACATCTTCCCGTACAGAATCTACAGCTTCTTTAGAGGCCGCTAAAAATGCACCGTACCTTTCCGCCTGAATACCTCCGGCAATCTCTTTTGCCTTATCCATGTTTCCGGCAAGTATAAGCGGTATAAGCTCTTTGTCCCTCGTGTCCCTGAAGGCCGTCCACTGTTCCCGTCCTTTTTTCATAGATTCCATCACTGATGTAAGATTGTTTTCCTTTGACAATTTCTCTATGGAATCGAACAACTCATCTATACGAACCGTGAGTCCGCCTATAGCCTCTTTTTGAGACTCCAGCTTTTCCCTGTCCTTTTCCAGCATCATCGTCAAAAGACTCGATCTTACAAGCGTAAGATTGACTCTCAATTTTGCGATGCTGTCGGCTATATCCATATCCCGCTCTATTCTCGAATAGACCGCTCCTCCCACCTGTACTCTCGCGAAGGTCACCTGCCCCACGATTATCCCCATTATCGTCCCGCCGATCAGCAGTCCGATAATGATGTTCAACTTCTTCTTAAGACTCATATTCCTTAACCATGCAAACATCTCTCCCCTTCCTCCTTTTGTTTGTTTTGTCCTGCAAATTTTTTATCGCCGCATCAACCCGTTAATCTTTCCTCATTAATGCCGGCGGCAGGCTGTAAGAGCCGTCCGGCAATCATTACAAGAAACTGATTGAGATTCTGGAGATCGGAATATCTAAGGTCCCGGTAAATATCCTCCAGCACCTGAACCATAAGACCGTCTTTAAGCGCCTCTATTAAAGCCATCACAATTTCGCGGTCGAACTCGTTATCTTTGCCGTCGCACAGCATGGTCAGCGCCTTTTCGACCGTTATCGCCGGCCTGTAAGTACGATCCGAGGTAAGGGCGTCAAATACGTCCGCCACGGCAATTATTTTCGCGAATTGATGTATATCTTCCGCTTTCAGCCCTAACGGATATCCCCTGCCGTCGAGCCTTTCATGGTGCTGGGACGCGGCAAGCACTATGTTTTCAGGCAGGCGTATGGGTTCGAGTATGCGCCACGTGAATCCGGGGTGTTTTTTTATTTCGTCATACTCCTCGTCCGTCAATTTTCCCGCCTTTCTTAATACTGTATCCAGAACGCCTATCTTTCCTATATCATGCATATAGCCGGCAACTTCGATGTCGACAACGGTATCTTCCGGAAAATTCAATTTCCGCGCTATTGCCACGGAATACTTCGCGACCCTGAAGGAATGACCGTGGGTGTACGGGTCTTTTGCGTCGATGGCCGCGGCCAGAGCCTTTACGGTATTGAGATACACCTCCTTGAGGTTATCGTAAAGTCTCAGGGTTTCGACGGTAGACGAAATGCTGTCGTCTATAATGCCTACAAATTTCTTTTCATACGCGGTGAAAAACCTTCTGTCCTTCTCGCGTAAAAAAGCCATGAATCCTATGACGCCGTCCTTCACTTCTATAGGGGAGACAAGCGCGGACATGCCGTTGTCGAGTTTGGAGAGAACCGCATCTCTCTTTTTGGCCGCAAGCCCGAACACGTCCTGAGTCCGTATCTTCATCACGTCGTCTTCGCCGAGCCTATACGGTATAACTATATTTTCGTTCCTCGCGTCTTTAACGATAACGAATCCCGAATCGGCGTCTATTTTTTTCGCCGTCTCAAACAGGGACATTTCGCAGAATTCGCGCAATTTTCTCAGGCCCATTACCTTTTTCGCGAGATTAAAAAGGAAGTTTATCTGCTCGGAGAGTTCCACTATTTCGCCGCCCATTTGTTGTATTTCAAGCTCTCTCTGAAGGATGGCGTTTACAGCCGTAACGGACGCGTTTATGAACCTGTCCGCGTTAAGAACGGCATCTTCGCTTGTAGAAGCGCACATGAATCCCCCGATGTCTTCCGTAAATTCAAACGGATAAAATTTTCTGAAGGCCGGTTCCGGATCGGGATCGGCAGGCAGGGAATTCAAACCTTCTACGGCATTTCCGCCGCCGTCCACGATAAACGCATTAACGCCGTAAGAGCTTTTTAAAAGCTCGATGATTTCGAGAAGATACGCGGTATCGCCGATATACTCTACTACATTAGGCACGGCTATACCTCCTGCCCGGTTTTATTAAGCAGGGTTTTAATTGTCGATAAAAGGTCGTCTCTTGAAACCGGCTTGTTTAAAAATCCCTCGGCTCCGGTATCGCAAGCCATTTTTATGTCCTCTTCACTTCCGAGAGAGGTAAAGATGATAGTGGGGGTTTGGGAAATAGCAGGGTCGGATTTGATTAACGAGGCTGCTTCGATACCGTTCATTTCCGGCATCTCTATGTCCATAATGATCAGGTCGGGCTTCCATGTCTTCGCCATCTCATAGCCCTTTTTCCCGTTATGGGCCTTTAAAACCTTATAGCCGGCGTCAGTCAATATCTGCCCCACTACGCGGTGTATCATCAACGAATCGTCCACCAGAAGAACTATCGGCTGCATAATATACCCTCTCCTGCATATTAAGCGATTGTTTCGTATCACTATGGATGAAAACCGCTCAACTTAAATGCGAGCTATTTTAACATATATCGAATCCGGATGCGGTTTAACTCTTTCCGGTGTCAAGCCAAAATAGAAATGTCCGGTTTTCACCAAAATGAAAATGTCCGGTTTTTACGCTGCTGCTTGCCAAATCTTTTTCTCATT
>MHDU01000030.1 GCA_001803635.1 Nitrospirae bacterium GWB2_47_37
AGGCTGGAGGTGTAAGCACAGTAATGTGTTCAGCTTACCAGTACTAATTGACCGTGAGCCTTGACCTCTTTATCCTTTCCTCCTCCTCTCTCCCTCTTCCCATATTTTGTCAAACTTTTTACTTGCAATTTTGCTTCGGTTTATGTTATTTTAATCTTCTGGTGGTTATGCCGGAGGGGCCACACCCGTTCCCATTCCGAACACGGAAGTTAAGCCCTCCAGGGCCGATGATACTATAGCTGCGAGGCCATGGGAAAGTAGGACGCCGCCGGATTAATAGAAAAGGCTTGGTTAAAACCAAGCCTTTTCTTTATTTTTTTGAATTCGATTTAAGCTGTTCTAACGGGAGGTTTTATTGTATTGTATGTCAATCTTGTAATCGATCCGCGTATGGCTGGATGAATCGTTTGCGGCACAAAGGAGTTCGCCCTTGCCTGATTTAAGGCGGCCTTTCATCATTGTATTGATAACAGGCTCCAGATTAAAGCCGCCGTCCACACAATCATATCCCATGCATTCCATGTGGAAATACGCAGAACTTCCCGGTGAAAAATTGACTGTGCGCTGCATAATCGTCCGGCCGGTGCTCTTCTGATAGTAGTTCATGTAAATAATGACGGATGCAACGTTCGGATAGAGTGTAGACAGCAGGGCCGCCTCAGCCTTGTGCTGTTTTCTTTCGAGGCGTGCGACATTTTTTTGCTTGCTGACCATGTGATTCCTCCTCAAAAAAGCAAAGCCCCCCGCTTATCGCAGGGGGCACTTCTTCAGGTTCTTACTGTTTTACAACATTGATCGCCTTCGGACCCTTAGGGCCTTTTTCGGTATCAAAGCTGACTCTGTCACCCTCGGCAAGGGATTTGAATCCATTGCTCTGGATGGAAGAATAGTGGACAAATACATCACTGCCGTCTTCGCTTGTTATAAAGCCGAAACCCTTGGACTCGTTGAACCACTTCACTGTTCCTTCCGTCATTTGCGTACCTCCTTATGTGTGAATTGAACTTTCAGAAGGGCACAAATAAAAAAGCCACAAAGCTAAAAGTCTTTGTGGCCTTGAACGGTCTAAAAACTTCTGAAACTCTTTAAATATCATAACACGTCTGCGGATAATTAGCAACAAAATAATTCTCCCATGATTATCCCATGCCTTTGTCTTTGCAGAAAAGCTTATTTTTATGTAAAAATTAGGCGTATGAGAATATTTATACCTCCGGAAGATATAGCAAAAAAAGAGCGGGTCAGGCTTTCTGCCGATAAGGCTAACTATCTTATTTCCGTCCTCAGGCGCAAAAAAGGCGACAGGATCGAGGTCATTGACGGCAAGGGAAAGGCTTACGAGGCTGAGATTGCAGAGATCGCAAAAAAATACGTGTTTATAAACATACTTAAAGGAACTCCGGCTGACATAGAATCCGCCATAAATATTATCCTCTGTCAGGGCATACTGAAAGGAGAAAAGATGGATTTAGTAATTCAGAAGACTACGGAACTCGGCGTAAACGCGATAGTTCCTGTAATTACGGAAAGGTGTATCGTTAAAGATACGAAAAAAACAAAGAGGTGGCAAAAGATAGCTGAAGAGGCCGCGGAGCAATGCGGAAGGGCGGTGATCCCTGAGGTTCACGAACCGCTTGAATACCGTAATGCGTTACGCGTGATGAGTGATGAGTCGGATTGCGGGTTAAACGGATTTATTTTCTGGGAAGAAGGGGGAGAGCCTCTTAAAGCCGTTTCAGTTAAAGCAGCCGGTTCACCCGTTCATCTTTTTATCGGCCCTGAAGGCGGCTTTGCGGCAGAAGAAGTAAAACTTGCCGAGGGGCATGGGCTTATAAGGACAACGCTCGGCAGGCGCATTCTCCGCGCGGAGACGGCAGCTATCGTTTCAACGGCATTGGTACGGTTTTTGATGGAAAACTCCGTGAGTTAACGACCGGCCGGCGGATTTTTAATGATGTTGTTCCCCGCCTTTTTAAGCGCTTCTTCAAGGAGTTTTCTTTTTTTAGAAGGCAAGACTTTCCCTTTTAAAGACGACACGGGGATCTTTTCTCTGGATGCCTTTTTGATTAACTTGACGGTCTCTTTTTTCATGGAATTAAAAATGCCGAAGGCGGGAGTCGAACCCGCACGGCCTTTCGACCACTAGACCCTGAACCTAGCGCGTCTGCCAGTTCCGCCACTTCGGCTGGTTTTTATTTTAACATAATTTCAGTTTTAGCGTTCTGTGTTAAAATATTCAAATCATGGAAACACAGGTATCGAACTTCATACGCAGCATAGTAGCCGGAGATATGGCTGCAGGAAAAAACAACGGAAAGGTCATCACCAGATTCCCGCCCGAGCCGAACGGCTACCTGCACATCGGCCATGCTAAATCCATATGCCTTAACTTCGGACTTGCCGAAGAATTCAACGGCCATTGTAATCTGAGATTTGACGATACAAATCCATCTAAAGAAGAACAGGAGTATGTCGATTCGATAATGGCGGATGTGCGCTGGCTCGGCTTTGAGTGGGGCGATAGGCTATATTACGCGTCCGATTATTTCGGTCGGTTGTATGACTGGGCGGTTCAGCTTATAAAGCAGGGCAAGGCGTATGTCTGCGATCTGAGCTTTGAAGAGATGCGGCAATATAGAGGGACTCTCACAGAAGCAGGAAAGGAAAGCCCTTATCGCACCCGCTCTGTCGAGGAAAACATCGACCTCTTCGAGCGCATGAGAAAAGGTGAATTCCCTGACGGCTCGAAAACCCTGCGCGCAAAGATTGATATGAGATCTGGAAATATTAATATGCGCGACCCTGTGATGTATAGAAGTAAACACGAGGAGCATCACCGCACAGGCAATAAGTGGTGCATTTATCCGATGTATGATTATGCCCACGGACAGAGCGATTCCATAGAAGGCGTTACTCACTCGATATGCACGCTGGAGTACGAAGACCACAGGCCGCTTTATGACTGGTATCTTGACGAACTCGGCATTCACCATCCGCAGCAGATAGAATTTGCAAGATTGAATTTAAGCCATACTGTAGTCAGTAAAAGGAAACTTCTCAGATTGGTGAATGAAGGATATGTCTCGGGTTGGAATGACCCGAGAATGCCGACCCTCGCGGGAATACGCAGGCGCGGTTATACGCCTGAGGCGATAAGGAATTTTTGCGAGCGCGTAGGAGTCGGGAAAAAAGAGAGCCTTGTTGATATGGCTCTGCTCGAATTCTGCGTGCGCGAGCATTTAAACAAAACAGCGCCGAGGGTGATGGCTGTGCTGAGACCTTTCAAGGTTGTAATCACGAATTATCCGGATCAGGAAGAATATCTCGATGCGATAAACAATCCCGAAGATCCTGATGCAGGGACAAGAAAAGTTCCATTTTCAAAAGTGCTTTATATAGAACAGGACGATTTCATGGAAAACCCTCCGAAACAGTTCTTCCGCCTTGCTCCGGGACGCGAGGTAAGGCTGAGATACGCTTATTTTATAAAATGCGAGAATGTCGTTAAGGACGATCACGGAGAGATAACAGAAATACATTGCACTTACGATCCCGCCACACGGGGCGGCGATGCGCCTGACGGCAGAAAAGTAAAGGCGACCCTTCATTGGGTATCCGCACAGCATGCGATTGACGCGGAAGTAAGGCTTTATGACACGCTTTTCACAAAAGAAGAGCCCGATGATGTAGAGGAAGGAAAAGATTTTACAGATTATATAAACCCTAAATCCCTTGAAATCCGAAATGGATGCAAGATTGAGCCCTCTCTGAAAGACGCAAAGCATGGAGACAGATTCCAGTTCGAGCGCCTCGGCTACTTCTGCGTTGACGCCGTCGATTCAAAGCCCGGCAGCCCTGTCTTTAACCGCACCGTTACCCTCAAAGACGAATGGGCGAAGATACAGAAGATGCTTTGATGTTCATGCTTGCCGATTGTTCTATGAGTGCGATTGTTTTTCAGGAAAGAATTCACAATGAAAGATATTTGGAACTTTCGGCAGAGGATTTGTTGCCGGAAGATGAAGCTGCCCGCAGAGCGAAAGTTATCCATGATCTATCGCAAATAGATAAAAGCGCATAATGTTAATTTTTAGAGGCCATCATCTCATATGTCTGCATTTCTTTTCGGGCGATGGGTATGACGCGTCGTTTATTGAAAACCTCAGAGATGTCATAAAAAGGGCGGAGAGCGAAGAGATAGAGATTGTTTCGGGTGATGATGATGTCTGCGCGAAATGCCTTTATCTAAAAGATCATAAATGTGCATATGATGAAAATGCCGATGAAGAGATAAGGGAGATGGACGAAACAGCCCTCAGGCTTTTAAATCTTCGCGCGGGGCAGAGGGTGACATGGCAGGCCGTAAAAGAATATATGCCGGGCATATTCCGCGAGTGGTATAATAGATACTGCAATGACTGCGATTGGAAGCAGGCATGCGAGAAAAATGAGTTTTATCGGGAGAGGAAAGGAAATAAATGAGAAAGAACAGGTTTATTGCGATTGTTATGGTTACTGCAATGTTGGTCGTGCTTTTTGCCGCAGCCGTTATCGAGGCCGCGGAACAGAAGGTCAAGCTGAAAATTCCGCAAATCACCTGAGCTTCTTCGGCTGCCGTGGCAAGTATTGCCGCAAAGTCTGTCGAAGGAGTAATCGGCACTGACGATGATATCGTTGAGCAGACATTGACGGTTGTTTTCGAAGATAAAAAAGCCGATATGGTTTCTATAAAGAACGCGCTCAAGAAGGCAGGGTATCCTATAGAGGGAGAGCCTCAATATATTAAGTAAAGGCGGTTAGGTGGCAACTACGACAATAATTGTTTTTATTGCTGGTCTGGCAATCGGAGGAGTGATAGCATGGCTTGTCGCGTCCTCAAAGGCCGGACGTTCGGAAGCGGTGAATAATGAATTGAGACAGCAGATCCGGCAGAAGGATTCGGAGATAAGTCAGCTCAGGACAGAACTGGACACCGAAAAACAACAGAGGATAGAGACCTCCACAAGGCTTGAAGAGGCTCAAAAGCGGCTTGAGGATTCTTACAAGAACCTCGAAGATCAAAAGGCTCTTATCGAGGTGATGAAGGCCGAACTGACGGATACGTTCAAGGCGCACGCTTCTGCCGCATTAAAGAGCAGCAATGAAGATTTCCTCAAACTCGCATCGGAACACCTCGGAAAGATTCTCGCGGAGACAAAAGGCAAACTCGGAGAACATAAGGAGGCCATTGACGGTACTGTAAAGCCCCTGCAGGATATACTTAAGAGATATGAAGAGCAGATTCAGGTCATAGAGAAAAATCGGCATGAAAGTTTCGGAAGCCTTACGCAGCAGATACGTTCTCTTTCGTCCATGCAGGAGCAGCTCCAGAAAGAAACGAGCAATCTCGTAACCGTTTTGAGAAGGCCGAAGGTGAGCGGTTCATGGGGAGAGATAGGATTAAGGCGGGTCGCTGAGCTTGCGGGCATGACCGCTTACTGCGATTTTTACGAGCAGGAGTCCATCTCTACGGATACGGGAAGGCTCAGGCCGGACATGGTCGTGCGCCTGCCGAACGGGAGGGAGATAGTAGTCGACGCAAAGGCCCCTGTGGATGCGTATCTCAATGCCGTTTCCGCATCCTCGGAAGAAGAACGGAAAAAGGCGATGGGGAATTACATAACTCAGGTAAGGAACCACATGAACACGCTCGGCGAAAAGGCATATTGGGATCAGTTCAAGCAGTCGCCGGAGATCGTTGTAATGTACCTGCCGGGCGAATCGTTTTTCAGTGCGGCGCTGGAGCATGACCACAAGCTGATCGAGGACGGAAGCGCCAAGAAGGTCATACTCTCGACGCCTACGACTTTTATAGCCCTTTTAAAGGCGATAGCATACGGCTGGCAGCAGGATCAGATTACAAAGAGCGCTCAGGAGATAAGCAATTTAGGCAAAGAGCTGTATGAAAGGTTTTCGATTGTTCTTGAGCATTTTTCTGATACGGGCGGAGCGATCAGGAAGGCCGTAGAGTCTTATAACAAAAGCGTGAGTTCGATGGAAACAAGGCTTATCCCCTCTGTAAGGAAGTTCAAGGAACTCGGGGTATCGAGCCCGAGAGAGATAGCGTCTCCTGCCGAGATAAGCCAGAGCACGAAAAACATAGAACATCTCTCACTGGAGTTCGGTGACGACAAATAATGGAGGGATTTAATGATTGAGGATTTAAGGAAGTCAGAGACATGGCGCGTATTCAGGATACAGTCGGAACTGGTGGACGGTTTTGAAACCCTTTTTGAGTTAGGTCCCGCAGTTACCATATTCGGCAGTTCAAGGCTCAGGGAGGATTCGTATTATTATCATCAGTCCATAAAGGTCGGGAAAATGCTCTCCGAGACCGGTTTTTCTGTTATTACCGGCGGGGGACCCGGCATCATGGAGGCTGCCAATAAAGGGGCTAAAATGGGAAGCAGGGGCAAATCCGTAGGCCTTAATATAGAGATACCTCAGGAGCAGTATCCGAATAAATATCTGGACGTAAGCCTTTCTTTCAGGTATTTTTTCGTAAGGAAGCTTATGTTCATAAAATACGCGATGGCCTTTGTAATATTCCCCGGCGGCTTCGGCACTATGGACGAGCTTTTCGAGTCGTTGACCCTCGTGCAGACAGGCAAGATAGAGTCGTTCCCCATCATACTTTTCGGTTCCGATTACTGGAAAGGTCTTATAGAGTGGATGAAGAACACCCTTGTCTCAGAGGGGACGATAGGCAAAGAGGACTTCGCGCTTTTCAATATCGTGGATACGCCTGAAGAGGTCTGCGAATTATTGAAGGAGCATTACCGCGTATTCGGAGGGCCTGTGCCTCTCGGGGAGTGCAAGGATAACAAATGAAATTGGAGTAATGTTATAATGAACTCGTAATTTTCTTAATTTCTTCGAGTTTTTGAAGCGCTTTTTTAGAGTCGATCGTTTCTTCCGCAATATCCTTTGCTGTTTTGAAGTCCTGAGCAAGCCCCGACACTACAATGGCCGCGGCTGAATTCATTATAACTATATCCCGCCTCGGTCCTTTGCCGCCGTTGAGTACGGAAAGGGTTATATCAGCGTTCTCTTTTTTATCTCCTCCTGTCAGTTCCCTGCAGTCGGCCCTTTTGAACCCGAAATCCTCCGGGGTTATGTAAGAGGTCTCCACCTTGCCGTCTCTATATCTCGAAACCCTTGTGCCGTCGCATATTGTTATCTCGTCAAGCCCGTCCTCTCCATGAACCACCATCGCATCCGCCGCGCCTAAATTGCCTAATACCGAGGCGAGCGGCTCTGTGAGTTTGTCCGCGAACACGCCCAATATCTGACGCTTCGCGTTTGCGGGATTTGTGAGTGGGCCGAGGATATTGAATATAGTTCTTATGCCTATTTCCCTGCGCGGGCCTATTGCGAATTTCATGGCAGGATGGAAGAGCGGCGCGAAGAGGAATCCGAAATTGGTCTCAAAAATGCATTTTTCGACTTTTTCAGGAGGAAGTTCGATATTCACTCCGAGGGCCTCAAGCACATCCGCGCTTCCGGAACGGCTCGATACCGAGCGGTTTCCGTGCTTTGCGACAGGGATGCCCGATGCCGCCACAATAATTGCCGTGGTTGTGGATATGTTGAACGTGCCGGACATGTCGCCGCCCGTGCCGCAGGTGTCGATAACTCCTTCAGGGGCATTGATCTTTGTCGCCTTTTCCCTCATTATCCTCGCTGCTCCCGTAATCTCTTCGACGGTCTCGCCCTTTATTCTCAGGGCAGTGAGGAAAGAGGCTATCTGCGCGTCCGTGGCCTTGCCTTCCATTATCTCGGTCATGCACGCGGCCATTTCGGATTCCGAAAGGCTTACGTCCTGAATGATGAGGCTGATGGCTTCTTTTATCATTTATTCCTCCCCTCTACGAGCCATTGGCAGTTTCAGAAAGTTCCTCAAAAGGTCTTTGCCTACCGTAGTGAGAATCGATTCGGGATGGAATTGTACCCCTTCTAAAATGAACTCTTTGTGCCTCACGCCCATGATTATGCCGCTGTCCTTTGTCCCGTCCGTCCAAGCGGTTATTTCAAGGCAGTCTGCGAGAGTATCTCTTCTTATTACGAGCGAATGGTATCTTGTCGCCTCGAACGGATCCGGCAGGCCCTCAAATATGGTCTTGCCGTCATGGCTGATAAGCGATGTCTTGCCGTGCATAAGGTTCGGCGCCCTTACTATCACTCCGCCGAACGCCGCGCCTATGGACTGGTGGCCGAGACATACTCCGAGGATCGGTATCTTGCCCGTAAAGTATTTAATGACGTCTATGGATATTCCGGCCTCGCTCGGCGTGCACGGCCCCGGGGATATTACGATCCGCTCCGGCCTCATATCTTCTATCTCTTTTAGGGTTATCTTGTCGTTCCTGAATACCCTGACGTCCTCTCCCAGTTCGCCTAAATACTGGACGAGGTTGTAGGTAAAAGAGTCATAATTATCTATCATCAGAAGCATGGGTTAACCCCTCTCGAAAAACTCGACGGACTCCATCATGGCCATAGCCTTGTTCACCGTCTCCATGTATTCGTTTTCAGGCACGGAGTCCGCAACTATGCCTGCGCCTGCCTGAACATATACTTTACCATCTTTTATGAGCAAAGTCCTTATCGTTATGCATGTATCCATATTCCCGGAATATCCGAAATATCCGACCGTTCCGGCGTAAGCGCCCCTCTTTGTAGGCTCGATTTCTTCGATTATCTCCATTGCCCTAACCTTCGGCGCGCCGGTAACCGTGCCCGCCGGAAAACACGCCCTGAACACATCAAATGCGTCGAGACCCTTTTCAAGCGTGCCCTCGACATTCGAGACAAGGTGCATAACGTGGCTGTAACGCTCGACCGTCATCAGATCGGTTACTTTTACCGAGCCTATCCCGGCAACCCTTCCTACGTCGTTCCTGCCTAAGTCAACGAGCATTATGTGCTCTGCTATCTCCTTAGGGTCTTTCCTTAAAGCATCTTCGAGCGCGCTGTCCTCTTCCTCCGTCTCTCCGCGTTTCCTCGTGCCCGCAATCGGCCTGAGGGTTATCTTGTCGCCTTCGAGCCTGACCAGTATCTCGGGAGAAGATCCTACGATCTGTGAACTGCCGATATCGAGATAATACATGTAGGGCGAAGGGTTTATTATCCTCAGGGCACGGTAAATGTTAAACGGATGCGCATCCGTATTTTTTTCGAACCTCTGGGACAGAACTACCTGCACCACGTCTCCGGACATGACGTATTCCTTTGACTTTTCTACCGCAGCTAAAAAAATTTCCTTGGTGAAATTTGACGAAAAGTTTTCGGCAGCCGGCTCGTTCCGGGAGGCGGCAAGCGGTATACAAGGATTTTTGGCTTTCCCGCCTTTTCCAAGTTCTTTTATTATCCTGTCTATTCTCTTTTCAGCCGCGCGGTAAGCCGTTTTAATGCCTCTGCCTTCCGTATGCGTGTTGCAGACCACCTTGATAGTCTGTCTGAGATTGTCGAAGATGAGGATCGTGTCCGCGAGCATCATGAACATATCAGGCATATCGACGGCGGGCTTCAGAGTGTCCGGCACCCGCTCGAAGAACTTCACGATATCATATCCCATGTAGCCCACGAATCCGCCTGAAAACCTCGGCAGTCCCTTTACTTCCACGGGCTTGAACTTAGAGAGGATATCTTTTATAACGGAGAGAGGGTCGTCGGTTTCGATGCCGGAGACCCCGGCGCCGTTTTTTATCTCCACCTTTTTGCCGGAGCATGTAACGGTCATCGACGGCTCTACGCCTATAAAAGAGTACCGCGCCCATTTTTCGCCGCCTACCACGCTTTCGAGAAGAAAGGAGGGCTTTCTGTTAAGCTTGACAAAGGCGCTTACGGGCGTCTCGGAATCTCCGAGTATCTCTTTGTAAAGAGGAATGAGGTTGCCGCGCCTTGCGAGCTCTTTAAATTCGTTCAAATCGACGTTCATCCGTTTATTTTAATGGATTCGTCGGTTTTTGGCAATTGACAGAGTTCGCGGGATTGTGATAAATTCTCCTGTTGTCGGTTTAACGCGGGTGTAGCTCAGTGGTAGAGCACAACCTTGCCAAGGTTGGGGTCGCGGGTTCGAATCCCGTCGCCCGCTCCATAAAATTAACGCATAGTTTATAGTCGACAGTAATAATTTTTTTCTATGAACTATATCGGCGGCGTACCCAAGTGGCTAAGGGAGAGGTCTGCAAAACCTTTATGCAGCGGTTCGAATCCGCTCGCCGCCTCCAATCAATAATTCATTATCTCCAGATAATCCCTGAAGTCCCTTTCTTCATCCCCTTTTGCGGTCAGGATTTTTTGTTTAATGTCGGCTGTGAATTTTTCCCTGCTGCCGCCGTATGAAGGGTCGGCCTCTATTGCCCGTGACATTACCGCTGCCGCATCTCCATACCTGCCGGCCTTGTTATACGCGAGGGCCAATCCGTAATAAGCAATGGTAAACCGGGGAGACCTCTTTAACGAGTCTTTGAAGGCGTCTATGGCCGGATCGAATTGCCCGGCTCTGTAATACGAAATGCCGAGCAAATAATAAGATTTTTCGGGGGTCTGATATAAAGGGTTGGCTAAGGCCTTTTTAAAAGAATCTATAGCGCTGTCCCACTGCCTTGCATTTATATAAGTAACGCCTAAATTGTGATGCGCGTCCGAGAACCCGGAATCTATGGACACGGCATTCAGAAAGAATTTTTTTGCCTGTCCGATTTCTCCCAACTGGAGGTATATAAGGCCGAGGGCATTAAGCAATTCCTTATTGTTTTGGTCTATCTGGAATGCCTTTTGAAGCTCCACAAAGGCAGTCTGAACATTGCCTTCATTCATATGGGCGACCCCCATTTTGTAATGGAAGTCGGCCTCTTTTTGCTCTTCTACGGAAACGCCGGCGCAGCCGGATGAGATAATAAAGATGAGCAGGATAAAATATTGGAGTATTGGAGTATTGGAGTATTGGAGTATTGATTTTCGATTTCGGCTTTTCATGCTTTCCAGTTTAAATCATTTCGACAGTCTTGTCCATAGACGTTGAAGAATATTGTCAAGCCAAAATAGAAATGTCCGGTTTTCACCAAAATGAAAATGTCCGGTTTTTACGCTGCT
>MHDU01000031.1 GCA_001803635.1 Nitrospirae bacterium GWB2_47_37
TCAACTCCCTTAAATATCTCACTATCCGATGCACTTTGGTTGAGGGGTTATCCGCTCCTGATTCCGATTGCCGTTGTTCAAGCAATTCCGCTCGCCTGATTGCTGTATCAACAGACGGATAAGTTTTATCAAAAATAGCGGTTACCCCCTTTTCATATTCCGAAATATGCTTTTTAAAATCCCTGATAACCATATCGCAGGCGGAGTTTCCGCCCGCCGCAACATAGTAATGAGCGCTGTCTTCAAAATGCAGCAATAGCCAGAATTCAAAACATGGTATTGAGGTTATTGCTTCGATCTTAGTTCTGCGCTTCCTTACTTTATCAATAGCAGCCTGATAGGTTTCATGACGGTCTTTGTCAAATACGCAAAAAATGCGGTCATAGTCTGCGTTATTCCTGGATAATTGTAACGCGTGATCCACAACCGAGAGAGGCGCAGAGCCGCACTCTTTCCCGCAGATATGACTATTTGCGCTGCTCAGTCTCAGCTCATTCTTCAGCGCTGTGAAATATGCCGGCTCGGTCTTGGCGCCTTCACACACAATGAGAACGACATCATATGGCTCACGTTTCTTTCGCGGACGTTGAAATGATGCATTCTGTCTTATGCGGACTGGACTCATACGCCGATGAACTCTTTGACAATTGGTATAGCTCCATAACGGCCCCGAAGATACCCCTTTTCAAGCGCCTCGTGCTCCCGCACTTTGAAGTCAGAGAGGGGATAAAGCGTTGAAGCATTTGACTTGTCCTTTTCTATGAACCAAACCTGGTCTCTGCGCATAATGTCCTGTGAAAGAATCGTCGTATCATGCGTTGTGAAGACAAGTTGGGCCTTGCTCCCTGACCGGTGCAGTAAGCGTACAAGTTGATGCACTACCAGCGGATGCAGACTCGAATCAATCTCATCCACAAAGAGAATTTTGTCGTTGCCCAGCACATCGAGCCACGGTTCGGCGAACGCAAATAGATTCTTTGTCCCCTGAGATTCATCTTCGACATTGATTGGGATAAGCTCCCCGGTCTCGCTGTTTGAGTGCATAAACTTGAGATCAATAACCTCCAACTTCCCCTTATCTTTGCGAATTTGCTCTTTCATGTCATTCGGCACGTCCTCAGGCAAGTCATCTTGTGAAATATGCTTTTTATCCACACCGAGATCTGCGATACTTAAGTCAGAGGCATTCAGGAAATCTACAACTCTTTTCTTGCCTTCCTCTGTTTCGCAAACAGACAGAGAATATCCAGGATGAAGAAAAATCGGGGAACCAATTATACGTAAACGCTTTTGAAACCAATGGAATACAGGTTTCAGTTGTTCGCTGTTGAACTGAACCGCCACAGAAAGAAAAAGAGCATTGCCGCGCGTTGCATTTTTCCAATCCTGCCTCAGCCTGCCTCCAAGAAATTTGGCACCGAACTCATAATTATCCTGCTCGGCTGCGGAATCATATTCACGGTCAAACCATCTTTGCGGGCGGCCTTCCGGATAGGCTATAAGCCATTCACGCAACACTCTTTTTTTATTTAATGCGAAGCCGTATTGATACCTGACATCTCCTTCTATAAAAATCAATTCAAATTCACTTTCCTTGGTCTTGCTTGCGTGGTCAAGAAGAAAAGGAGTGATATTGAATTCTTCACCTTCCTGAATTTTCTTCGCAGATGACAAAATCATAAAGCGCACAAAAGAAAGCGCTAAAATCAGGTTGCTTTTGCCCGATGCGTTCGGACCGTAAATTGCGGCAGAACGCAAGAGCCTCGGAAGCCTCTTCATTCCTGTATCAAAGGTATTTCGTTCTTCCATCTCTTTGAAATACCCGCTTGCAGCCATGCTGAGCGTCTGCGTTTCCCGTAAAGAACGAAAATTGGTTGCACTGAATTCTATGAGCATAATCTAAACCACCATAACTAATATTTTATGGTTAATTTTTGCATAAATCGAGAAAAAAAGCAAGTTTAAATGTTAAATGCTTGAATTTTGCATATAAAATAGCTCTGTCTAAATCTTCCTTATTATGCTTAATTTTATTACAGCTTATTCCTTAATCTCGGAAATATGCCGACTATCCTTTGTTTCTTTTCTGTTTTTCAACGGCCACAAGGAGTATCGAGATTGCCGCGGGAGTAAGGCCCGGAATCCTTCCTGCCTGCCCTATGGTTTCGGGCTGAATTTCGGAAAGTTTTTCGACTATCTCTTTCGAGAGTCCCGGGATAATTTTATAGTCGAGATCTGCGGGTATCTTCCTGCTTTCGAGTTTTTTCATTCTCCCGGCCATCTCTATCTGTTTCTGGATATAACCTTCATACTTCACATTGATTTCCACAAGGTTCTCTATCTCCGGAGTTAAAGAATACGCGGATGGGGAATTATTTTTAATAAAACCGTATTTGATTTCAGGCCTCTTCAAAAGTTTATCGAGAGCCGTATCCTCGCTTATCTCGGATGTATCCATCGACACAAGCGCTTTATTGATCTCTTCGGAGGGTTTAACGCGCGTCCTTTTAAGGCGCTCAAGCTCGTCGATCAGCAGGCCTTTCTTTTCACGGAACTTATTGTACGCTTCACCTGAAACAAGACCTGCGGCGTATCCCTTTTCCGTCAATCTGAAATCCGCATTGTCATGCCTCAAAAGCAGCCTGTATTCGGCCCTTGAGGTAAACATCCTATAGGGTTCGCTTGTTCCCTTAGTAACAAGGTCATCTATCATAACCCCTATATATGCCTCTTCCCTTCCTAAAATAAGCGGCTCTTTACCTCTAATCTTCAAGGCTGCGTTTATCCCGGCCATTAACCCCTGCGCTGCAGCCTCTTCATAGCCGGATGTGCCGTTTATCTGTCCGGCCAGAAAAAGGCCGTCTATGGTTTTGACCTCCAGGCTGTGCCTGAGTTGGGTCGGAAATACAAAATCATACTCGATGGCATATGCAGGCCGCATAATCTCCGCGTTTTCAAGCCCCTCAATGCTCCTTACGAGCTTTACCTGCACATCATAAGGCAGGCTCGTGGATATGCCGTTGGCGTAATACTCGGTGGTTTCGAGGCCTTCAGGCTCAAGAAAAACCTGATGCCTTTCCCTTTCCGAAAAACGCACGACCTTATCTTCTATTGACGGGCAATACCGGGGGCCTATTCCCTTGATCCTTCCGCCGTAAAGCGGCGACCTGTCGAGGTTTCCTGTAATTATCTCGTGCGTCTTTTTGTTTGTGTAGGTTATGTAACACGGCAGTTGGGGATTTGTTATTTTTTCGGTTGAATAAGAAAACGGAGGAGGAGGGTCGTCTCCCCATTGAGGCGTGGTCTTTGAAAAATCTATGCTCCTTGCGTCAAGCCTCGGAGGCGTGCCGGTTTTTAATCTCCCCATCTTGAGCCCAAGTTCTTTTAACGAATCCGACAAGCCTATCGACGGGAACTCACCCGCCCTTCCTGCCTGAAAGCTGTCGAAACCTATGTGCATAAGGCCTTTCAAAAACGTCCCTGTGGTGACGATTACAGCCCGCGCCCCGTAAAAAACCCCTAATGAGGTAACAACGCCTTTGACTTTTCCATCTTCAACCGCTATTTTTTCAACGGTCCCCTGTTTTACGGCAAGGTTTTTTTGGTTTTCGACGGTGTATCGCATATTGTCCCTGTAAAGGACCCTGTCGGCCTGCGCCCTGAGCGACCATACTGCCGGGCCTTTCGAGAGGTTGAGCATCCTGAACTGAATTCCGGATTTGTCCGTAACCTTTGCCGTTTCTCCGCCGAGGGCGTCTATCTCCCGCACCATATGCCCCTTCGCAAGGCCGCCGACGGCAGGATTGCATGAGAGTTGGGCGATGGTGTCGATATTAATAGTGAAGACACAGGTTTGGAGTCCGAGACGCGCGGCGGCGAGGGCGGCCTCGCAGCCCGCATGGCCCGCACCTATTACAATAACGTCAAAGTCTTGCTCTTTATACATTAATCGATTATTATAACATTAATGAATATGCCGGTTTTTGAACATACAATATGTTCCCTGCACAGTCTTGTAAATAACGAAGCCGAACCGTTGCAAAAAATCTCCCATCTGATCAAGTATGACCCCGGCTTATACTTTTCCCTCCTGCAAGACATCAATTCATCGACCAAAAGAGGCGAGATAACCTCCATCTCTCAGGCAATATCCCTTGTAGGAGCGGCCGGCATAGAGAACCATATATTGAAGCAGGACCATTTCCTCGGCGAGGAGTACTTGCTGCTTTGGAGCTACGCCGCCATGGCCGGAGAGGCCGCAGCGCGCATTAACGACATCGTGGGAATAGCGGAAGAAGAAGAGGCGTTTTTCTGCGGCATGATGTCATGCATCGGGATTTTATTGATGGCAAGGAAACACCCTGCCTATACGAAGATATTGGAAGTCTTATTGAAACTTACATTGCGGGATAAAATATTTATAGAAAACAGGCTGTTTAAAACAAACCAATTAGAAGAGCTTAATAAGACTTTAGTTGCGCCGGAACTCTACAAAAATCTTACCGTCCAGCTTGTTGAAATATTCGGCGATGAACGCAAGGGCGAATTTATTTATCCTTCTAAATTATCTTCGGCGTATAAGTCTTTTCAATTGATGCAGCTCATGAACATCAGCGAAGTGGCGGCCAGGGTGCTTTTATTTCCATCCGTAACCGAGGCGCAAGAAAAGATCCGGGAACTTGCCGTGAGATATTTCAGGATTCCGGAGACTGCGATGGAAGAACTGCTTGCCGGTATTTTGGAAAGATTCGAGGATGTATGCGGAGAGTTCAATGTAGAAAGGCTGTCGAGAGATATCATAGAAAAGGCGGGAAGTTATTCTTCTTTTTCGGGTATTACATTTTTGACAAAGTCGGATGCCTTAACGAATGCCCTTGACTCCATATTCAGGGCGAACAATGAAGGGAAGAATATTTTTATTTACGGAGAACCGGGCGTAGGCAAAAGGCTTCTGGCAATAGCGCTCCATCACCGGCCGGATAACCCCCGACTGCTCAAACCGTTCATTTCGGTCTTCTGCAGCGCCCTCGACAACGAAACCCTTGAAATAGAGCTTTTCGGAGCAAAGGGCGGATTTAGGGGTCTTGATGAGCATAAAGGCATTCTGGAACTCGCGCACGAAGGAACGGTCCTTCTAAAGGACATCGATAAAATACCGCTCATTCAGCAGGACAGGCTCGCGGAGGTTTTTTGCAAAGACGAGTTCTATAAGGTCGGCTCTATGCAGCCCGCTTTTTTTGATGTGCGCTTTATAATGACTTCTCAAAAAAATATTTTTGAAGAAGCCAAAAACGGCATGTTTTCGGAAAAACTTTTACGGGTTTTAAAACCCTTGAGCATCTGTATTCCTCCTTTAAGAGAAAGACGCGAGGACATAGAATTTATCGCCGGGGGCATCATTCAAAAGTATGGTCTCGATCTGACCGATAAGGCATTGCTTTTAGGACTGCGCGAATATTATGAAAACCATGCGTTCCCGGAGAACCTTCACGACCTGAAGAGGCTCTTATTCTACCTTTCCGTCAAGCACCGGCTTGAGTCTTAGATATTCGAATAATCCCACCAGGCTTGCGGTAACATATGATAAAAACCAGACTAAAGACAGGGCTACGGACCTTTCCGGCGAAACTCCGGCAGTGCCTAAAAGGATTACAAACGCCCCTTCTCTCAATCCGATCCCTGATATGGATACCGGGATAAAAGAAATAAGAATGATGATGGGGAGAAAAACTACGATATGGAAAAAAGAAATGCCCAGCGAAAGTCCCACCGACAAAAAATAAACAACTACGATATTTAACCCCTGCAAAACGAGCGAATAGATAAACGCCTTAAGAAGCACGTCTCTCTTTTTGCTGTAAAGCCGGAAATATTCGTAGACCTTGAAAAGGAACTTGAACCTCTCTCCGAGCCTGAATTTGAACACGACTATGCTTCCCACTGTAAAGACCGCCAAAACGATCGGCATCAGCCACCTTACAGGCGTTCCCTCGAGGTAGGCAAAGGCGAGGGGGAAAGCTGCCATGCTGATAAAGAGAATTGCAGTAAACCCGATATATCTGTCCATGAACACGGAAGCTATAGAAATGCTGAGAGTATGATCCGAGAACTTATCCGGCCTTGAAGACGAACTTTTTAACTCTTTGCTCAAATAATACGCCTTTACCGCGTCTCCTCCGATGATCCCGGGCATATAAGTGTTAAAAAACGAACCTATCATATAGATCGAAAAAAGCCTTCCGGTTTCCATTTTGCGCGGGATAAGCAGGGTCCACCGCACCGATGAGAGCCAGATCATAAACAGGTACGCAGCACAGGCCGTTATAAATATAAGCGGGTTTAAGCGGGTGATATGGTTGATGATTGTCCTGCCGCCTACTTTCGAGATCAGAAAATAAATAAGGCCGGCGCTTATTGAAAGCTTAACAATGAGTACCGCGTATCGGGCAACTCGTGATTTGCCGTTATCTTTATCGCCTGCCTTTAACGCATCGCTCATCTATCTTTGCTCATTATTGTTATTTCCCGGGACCGAGGATTTTCTTTATGGTGTATATAGGCTTTTTCTGGCTTTCGTGGTAGACCCTGACGAGCATCTCTCCTAAAAGTCCCATCCCGACAAACTGAACGCCCACTATTATCAAGAGCGCGCCTAAAAGGAGAAGGGGCCTTCCTCCGATATTGATCCCGCTAAAGAGCTTCTCTATGGAGAGATAAAGAGATATAAAGAATCCGGCAATGCCGAAAATAATTCCCATAGGTCCGAAGAATTGCATCGGCTTTGTGGAAAAACTCTGAAGGAATTTTACTGTTATGAGATCGAGCAAGACTTTAATAGTCCTTGAAATCCCGTATTTCGATTTGCCGCGCAGTCTCGGGTGATGCGTGGTCTCGATTTCCGCCACGCGCACTCCGTACCAACTTGCGACGGCAGGGATGAACCTGTGCATTTCTCCGTACAGCCTCAGATTCTTTACAACGTCCCTCCTATACGCCTTCAGAGAGCAGCCGTAATCGTGGAGCTTGACGCCGGTAACCCTGCTTATGAGCCAGTTGGCTATCATCGAAGGAAGCCTTCTTGTAATAAACGGGTCTTTCCTCTTTTTCCTCCATCCGCTTACAAGGTCGTAATCTTTTATAGCATCCAAAAGCCTCGGTATATCCTTGGGATCGTTCTGAAGGTCCCCGTCCATCGTGATGACAATGTCGCCCCTCGCGAAATCGAAACCGGCCGCAAAGGCTGCTGTCTGTCCGAAATTCCTTCTCAGGCTGAGCAACAGAACATTTCCGTCTTTCTTTTGTATCTCCTCAAGCAGGCGCAATGTATTGTCGACGCTGCCGTCATCCACATAAATTATCTCGTATCCCGTGCCGAGGGCATCGAGGGCGGTTTTCAGCCGCTCATGCAGCATCACTACGTTTTCCTCTTCGTTGTATACCGGGACAACAATAGATACGGTCATGTTCTCTCCTAATAAGTTTCAGGCTTGGCTATTTTCAATTCCTTGAAATTATAACAGATAAAAATGGAATATTCCCTTAACGGCCGCTCTTTTTCATAAACCCGAAACAGCTTCCTCTCGAACCTTTCGAATGTACCGGCCAATTCCGCCGGCATGGAAACATCGCCTATTGTAACAAAAATGCCGTTAATAACGGTTTCGCTTCCTTTGTTTCGTCTTATCTTTAACGCATCGCCGGTCATATCCGGCCAAAGGTCGTATTGATTCATCCTCCTGCCGAGGTTGACGCTGTATGTCCCCGGATGCCCCTTTACATAAAATGCAAGTTCGCTCGAGACCTGATACCTGTCCGAAAAGATAAATGTTTCTCCCTTTTCCGAAATCGAATCATGAATCCTGCCGACCTCGACACCCAGTTCCTTCCATCCCCTTAATCGTGACGACGGATCTAATTTAACGGGCAGTTTTATTATCGAAGGATAGTGGCTTATCACCGTAACAACCATCGCAAGCAAAACCGCAATTGCCGCAAGACCCTTTCGCCCTTTGCCTTTTACCTTTTTGCCGACCGAATATCTCGCAAACGCGATTATTCCCGTGATATACCCGGTCATTGCCCAGTTAGGCTGCACCTTTCCCTGAATGCTCTTAATCATAAAGAATGCGATCACCGGCGCGAAGAACCAGAATAAAAATTCAGACCTCAGGCCGCTTTCCGATTTCTGAAGCTTGAATATCGACAGGCACATCATAACAAAAAGGATCGGCGTGATTATGCCTATCTGCGAGCCGAAAAATTCCAAAAATGTTTTAAGCGACAGTTTTATTCCTTCCGCGACATGCGCCTGCCCTGCGGTATGTTTAATGGTCACCCAGTCGTGCTGAAAGTTCCAGATGATTACCGGGCTGAAAACCAAAAGGCTGATGAGCAGCGCCGCGTAAGGTTTGAATGTTTTTAACAAATGCCTCTTCTCTGAGAAAAGTAAAAATAGAAACGCGCATAAATAGAAGAACGCCGTCGTATATTTTGTTAAAAGCCCGAGCCCGACGACTATGCCGAGAAGAAACCATTGCCCTTTACCCTTTGCCCTTTGCCCCTGAAAAATCGCCTTCCAAAAGATATACAGGGATAATATCCAGAAAAATATAAATGGAGAATCTATGGTAAAGATAACTCCGAAGGGCGCAAAGAGAGGAATTATCTGGAACAAAAGGGCGGAGATCAAAGCAATAGAACTCCCGTTCGCATTTTGGCTCTCGCCCTTAGCCTGCTTGTCAGGATACATCTCATTAACGAGCTTGAAAAGGTAAATGCTGCTCAATGCCGAAAAGACAACGGCCATTATTCTGATTCCAAACACGGTGTCGCCGAATATAGACGTGCCGATATAGATGAGATACGCGATCATCGGCCCTTTTGAGTAATAACTCAGGTCGAGCCTTCTCGACCATTCCCAGTAATGCGCCTCATCGGGGCCGAGGTCTAACGGCCCGTGAAGGATGTAATAGATCCTGAAAATGCTTATTGCGAACAAAAACGAAAAAAGCACTGTCGTATGCGGACTGTCTTTGTAGCGTGATGAGGCGTATTTGTATAATCCCATGACTAAAAATGCAGTAAAAATTCCAAGCAGCGCTCCCGCCATAACGTCCGACGGATAATGCACACCGACATAAACCCTCGAAAATGCTATAAGCACAGCAACAATAGCCGGATATAATCTCGGCAATGAAGAGATACGTCCACGCATAAAATAAAAGAGCGGCAGGGCAAAAGCAAAAGAATTGGAGGCATGATTCGAAGGCAGGGAATAAGACCCTGTGCATCCTACCAATAAATTCACACCTTCAAGCGTATTGCACGGCCTGATCCTTCCGATAATATTTTTCACCTCGGTAGTTATCCAGTCAGTCAATAAAAACGAAGCGACTGAAACAAAGAGAATCCATGAGGCTGTCGATAAAAAATTTCGCCCGTTTTTTCTTTCCTTATAGCCTTTATAGAAGAGATAAAAAATATAAGGAAGCAGGAGCAGATAACCCCGCGCAGTCACAAACGGCATGACTTTATCGAAAAAGACATTTGAAAGGCCGTGATTTATCAGAAAAAATATTTGCCTGTCCAAGCCGATTAAATCCATCACCCTAAATATCCACCTCAACAACAATCCGTATCAAACCGTTCTTAGGAACCTGCGTTTCCACGCTGACAGTTGCGGTGCCGTCCTTATTGCCTTTTACATTCCGTATCCGGACGGCATGAGCATTCACCTGTCCTCTTTTTGATATACTCGTTGCCCTAACTTTGTATTTATCGGCCGCTGCCGCGGGCATAATGAATTGAAGGTTTCTTATATCAACCGCCGCAAACGATATATTTGTAATTTCCATCTCCGCCTTTGATTCAAACCCGTCATTGCCTGAAATAGTTCTTGCCTGAATGGTGTAAGGCACGACAACATCAATCGAAACATCGTTACCCCTTACCTTGACTATAAGGTAATGAAAAAATCCTCCCTTACTAGGCGGCTGATACAAAGGCGAGCCTGCCCCGCCTGTAATAAAATAACTCACTCCGTCTTTAACCGTCTCGTTAAAAATATGCTCGTGCCCTGCGAAAACCGACTTTACTTTATAGCGGTTAAAGAGCGAATGGAGATAATCCCTGTTCCCTTTATCTTTAAAAGATTTGCCTGCAACAAGCTCGGGATCCGTTACGGAGAACATCGGCCTGTGCATGAACACAAAAATATTTCCCGCGTTGCTGTTTGTTTCAAGGTCTTTTTCGAGCCACTTCAATTGCTCTCCAGAGATCGTTCCTTCTTTTCCGACCTCGTCAGTGTTAAGCATGATAAAATGCGCGTTGCCGTAATCGAATGCGCCGTAAAGCCTTCCGAACCGCTTTTCCGCATACCTTTCTCTTTCAGCGTCTCCCGCCACCTCATGATTGCCTGTTGCATTGAAAAACGGAACATCGAGACCCTTTATCCTGCTTAAAAAATAATCGATCTCGTTTTTAAACCCTTGCATAGAGCCGCCGTAACCGTAATACGCGTCGCCGGTGCTTACGATAAGAGCAGGGGCAATAGTGTTTACCTCGCGGAGTATCTGCTCGAATACCGCAGGATATGCTTTGTCCCTCCGCAAAGTCCTGAAATCGCCGAGGACAATGAACGTAAACTCGTTGGCCGAAGGTTGCGTGATTTTAGCATCGTTAAGATGAGAAACAGGCCTGTCCGTTAGGGCGATTGCAGTGCCTGACAATAAAAGAACAAAAATAAAGGTGAAAAAAAAGCGTTTCATTGTGCAGGTTAATTTTATAGGTCTTAATGGCGCGGGGTCAACCCGAATGCTAAGGTGTCCGATGTTTTTGACTTGCCCTCTTCTGTTTTTTCGCCTTTTGTTTCCGTATCTTTTCTCTCTTTATGTCGCTCCCTGTTTTTATGCCTGAGAGTTTTTCGATCCTTTCCACAAGCTCTCGCCGGGCGAGAAAACGGTTTATGGACTGGCTCCTGTCCTTCATGCATTTTATTTCTATTCCGGTGGGGATATGTTTAATGTAAACGCAGGTCGCGGTCTTATTCA
>MHDU01000032.1 GCA_001803635.1 Nitrospirae bacterium GWB2_47_37
CCCCTCCGCCCCCTCTATTAAGGGGGAAGTAGGTGCTTTAAGGGAATCTTCCAATAACTTATCAAGGGCTAAGGCTATAGCTCCACAAGCATCAGTGCGTCCGTTTGTTCCTCCTTTATCAAATGGCAGTCGTTATAACGAATGGCGATGTTTGGAGAAATCAGACTCTCCGGAGTGGGACAAGATTATCGACAACCTGGCGGCGGAGATCACGACGCGGCACTATTCACGAAAAACGCTCAAGGCATATGCTGATTGGGGCCGCAAGTTTCAGGGCTTCCTGCATAATAAGCCCCCCGACGAATTGTCTGCAACTGATGTTAAAGCATATATCACGCATCTGGCGGTAAAATGCAAGGTCTCGGCCTCAACGCAGAACCAGGCTTTTAACGCGTTACTATTTCTGTACCGTCATATTCTTAAGAAGGATTTCGGCGAGCACAAGGATATTCCACGTGCGAAGAAATCGAGCTATATCCCTGTCGTTCTTTCGAAACGGGAAATTGACGCTGTATTGAAGCATCTTTCATATCCCTATGATCTTGCGGTCAAACTGCTTTATGGCTGCGGACTTCGTCTTTTTGAATGCGTGACATTGCGGGTGAAGAATTTCAATTTCGATGCCGAAATCCTTACGGTACATGGAAAGGGCGGTAAAGACAGGTCTGTTCCTATTCCGCAGACAATCATGCCGGCTTTAACGGCGCAGTTTGAGGCAATAAAAAGACTTCATGATGAGGACCTTGCGGCAGGATACTCGGGCGTATTCCTTGATGACCAACTCGAAAAGAAATATCCGAGGGCCGCGAAGGAGTTCATCCATCAATGGTTTTTCCCGCAGCAATCGCTGACGGTTGTGGAGGAAACAAAGGAGCACAGGCGTTATCATCTGCATGAAAGGCATGTCCAAGAAGCTCTTTGGGAGGCTGTCCGGCGGGCCAAGCTCACTAAGCGCGTTACGTCGCATACTTTTCGCCACAGTTTTGCCACCCACCTTCTTCAGGCCAATTACGACATCCGCACGATACAGGAACTGCTCGGGCACAGCGACGTCAGGACAACTATGATCTACACCCACTGCGTGCCGAGCCGAACTCTCAAAGAGATGAAGAGCCCTCTGGATTTTTGAAACTGAGAGATTGCTTCGCTTCGCTCGCAATGACACTTTTTACGAGGTCGTCAATATTATCTCCCGCACTTCACTTTAAATCCGAATTTATGATATGGTGTATAAAACATCAGGAGGAATTCTATGGCTAAGAAAATCGTACTTGCTTATTCCGGCGGTCTCGACACGTCCGTTGTCATAAAGTGGCTTATAGAAACATACAACGCGGAGGTAATAGCGTTCTGCGCGGACTTGGGTCAGGGAGAGGATTTAAAGTCGATAAAAGAAAAGGCGCTTAAAACAGGGGCGTCAAAGGCGTATGTCGAAGACTTGAGGAACGAGTTCGTAAAGGACTACATATTCCCGATGCTGAGGGCAAACGCTATTTACGAGGGCGCATACATGCTCGGCACATCGATAGCGCGGCCTTTGATCGCGAAGAAGCAGATAGAGATAGCCTTGAAAGAAAAGGCCGATGCCGTAGCGCACGGAGCGACAGGCAAAGGAAACGATCAGGTTAGATTCGAGCTTACCTATTACGCGCTCAAGCCGGACATAAAAGTCATAGCTCCGTGGCGCGAATGGTCATTCGACTCAAGGCAGTCTCTTATCGACTATGCAAAAAAGCACGGCATACCCGTGCCGGTTACAAAGAAAAAACCTTACAGCACAGACAGGAATATCTTTCATATCAGCTATGAAGGCGGCATATTAGAAGACCCGTGGGCCGAGCCTACAAAGGATATGTATACAATGATGGTTCCTCCTGAGAAAGCGCCCGACAAACCGTTATATATCGAGATAGATTATAAGGCGGGCAATCCGGTCGGATTGAACGGCAAGGCTCTTCAGCCTTTCGAACTCTTCGAAAAACTCAACAACATAGCCGGAGCAAACGGCATAGGCAGGGCAGACATCGTGGAAAACAGATATGTAGGCATCAAATCGCGCGGCGTTTACGAAACGCCGGCCGGAACCGTTCTTCATATCGCACATAGAGCCGTTGAATCCATTACATTGGACAGGGAGGTTCTTCACCTCAGGGATTCGCTCATTCCAAAATACGCCGAACTCGTATATTACGGCTACTGGTTCTCGCCTGAAAGGGAAACGCTCCAGACCATGATGGACGACATCCAGAAAAACGTCACGGGTACGGTAAGATTAAAGCTCTATAAAGGAAACTGCATCGTCACGGGCAGAAAGTCGCCTAAATCCCTTTATCATCCCGAGCTTGCAACATTCGAGGCAGAAAAAATATATAACCAGAAAGATGCCGAGGGCTTCATTAAGCTGAACGCGCTTCGTTTAAGGGTAACCAGCCTTCTCAGGAAACGGCGCGGATAAGTTATACGGTTTTGCGCATGGAAAAACAACACGACAGCGACGACCTCAAATACTGGCTTGCCCTGTCTCTTATAGACGACGTAGGCCCCGTAACCGCACGGCGGCTCCTGTCCGCGTTCCGCTCGCCGAAAAAAATACTCGAAGCGAAAATCGCCGAACTCAGGGGTGTGGAGAATATAAGCGAGGCAAAGGCTAAAAAGATAGCCGGATTCGATTCATGGGACGCCGTGGAAAAGGCGATTGTGACCGCGAAGGAATACGGCATAAGAATAATCAAATACACCGACGGCGAATATCCCGAAAATCTCCGTCAGATAGAAGATTCTCCGGTATTGCTTTATTGCAAGGGACGGCTTGAAAAAGAAGACAGATACGCCATAGCCATTGTAGGCTCCCGGAACATGACGCCATACGGCCAAAAGATCGCCGAGAGCATAGCATCCGGGCTTGCCTCTTACGGCCTTACCATTGTAAGCGGAATGGCGCGCGGCATAGACACATGCTCTCATAAGGGGGCGTTAAAGGCAAAGGGAAGGAGCATCGCGGTATTGGGCAACGGCCTCGACAATCCATACCCTCCGGAAAACGCGGCGCTCTTCGATGAGCTTTCGAATAACGGCTGCGTTATAAGCGAATTTCCGCCCGGCACGCCGCCTAACAGGGAGAACTTCCCCCAGAGGAACAGGCTGATAAGCGGCCTCTCATTGGGAGTCCTCGTTGTCGAGGCGACCGTTAAAAGCGGTTCGCTGATAACGGCCGGACACGCGCTGGAACAGGGCAAAGAAATCTTCGCGGTTCCGGGCAGCATAACATCCGGAAATTCCGAAGGCACAAACGCCCTTATCAAAAAAGGCGCGAAACTCGTTCAAAAGGCCGACGATATACTGGAAGAATTAGCGCCCCAAATCAAGGGTCTTCTGAAGGGCTCGCACCGGGACGTTTCAGAAAAAAACTTGCTTGTAAATATATCCGGACTTGAAATAACCGGCGAAGAAAAGGCAATATGTAACATTTTGGGAAGCGAGCCCCGGCATGTGGACGAGATAGCGCGGGAAACGCGAATTCCGTCGGCTAAACTTTTAGGCCTGCTGTTGACGCTTGAGCTTAAAGGAATAATAAAACAAGCCGAAGGCAAAAGATTCCACATGGCATAACAGGAGGAAAAGGATTTGGCCCGGAGACTTATAGACGTATTGAGAGTGCTCGCAAAGGAACTGATAGAAAAAGGCTATGACGCGGATGACGCCGTTAAGAAGATCAGCGTGTTCGACATAGATTTTTTAACGGTCAAGGAAGAACTTGTAACGCTCGAATTATCCCGGTATGTTGACGAGGCCGAACTGGACACCATAAGGGCGCTGCTTTCATACGTGCTTATGAAAGAGACGGAACTCGATACCGAAGAGATATACGCCTTTGCATTCGGCAAAGGCCGCAGGATAACATGGAGTTGATGGAGGTAGAAATTGAAGTCGCTAGTTATAGTTGAGTCGCCCGCAAAGGCAAAAACCATAAATAAGATACTCGGCAAGGATTTCGGAGTAAAGGCGTCCGTAGGCCACGTAAAGGACCTTCCCAAAAAAGAGATCGGGGTCGATGTGAATAATGATTTCGCACCGCATTATGAAATCATACCCGGAAAAGAGAAGGTGATGAGGGAGCTGAAAAGCGAGGCAAAAAAGTCCGAAGTCATATACATAGCGACAGACCCGGACAGGGAAGGAGAGGCCATAGCGTATCATATAGCCGAAGAGATCAACGGCAAGGCTAAAGGGTCTAAGGCGAAGGGACAGGAAAAGAAAAAAATCTATCGCGTTACCTTTCATGAAATAACTGCGCGGGCAGTAAAAGAAGCGATACAAAATCCGGGCAGCGTGAATATCGACAAGGTGGAAGCGCAGCAGGCGCGCAGGATACTCGACAGGCTTGTAGGCTATAATCTCAGCCCGTTTCTCTGGAAAAAGGTCAGAAGGGGTCTCAGCGCCGGCAGGGTGCAGTCGGTTACGGTAAAGCTTGTCGTAGACAGGGAGCGGGAGATCGAGGCGTTCAACAAAGAGGAATACTGGACAATAGAATCTCTACTTCAGCCTCTAAATACTACGGATACTGCCGCCCCCCCTCCGCAATTCCGGGCCCGGCTTTATAAGCACAACGGCTCGCTCGTGATAAACCGCGACGCGGAAGAGGGAAAAAGATTCCTCATCACGACTGCGGAAGCCGCTCAACAGGTTGTAGATGAAGTTAAAGACAAGGAATTCTATCTCTCGAAAATAGAGAAAAAACTCAGGAAGAGATCGCCCTCGCCTCCTTTTATTACGAGCACGCTCCAGCAGGAAGCGGCGCGCAGGCTCAGGTTCGCGGCTAAAAGGACAATGATGATAGCCCAGCAGCTTTATGAAGGCATAGAGCTTGGAGGAGAAGGCTCGGTAGGCTTAATTACGTATATGAGGACCGATTCATTCAGGATCGCGCCTGAAGCGCAGGCATGGGCACAGGAACTCATAGAGAAAAATTTCGGCAAAGATTACCTGCCGGAAAAGCCTCCTCATTACAAAAGTAAGAAGAGCGCGCAGGAGGCCCACGAGGCGATAAGGCCGACCTATTATGATAAAACCCCGGAAAACGTAAAAAAATTCTTATCTAAAGACCAGTACAATCTTTATTCCCTTATATGGAACAGGTTTATCGCGAGCCAAATGGCCCCCGCGCAGCTCGACCAAACCACGTACATTATAGGTTTAGTTGCAGGGCATGAAGGCACTGAGTTCAGGGCGTCGGGAACCGTTATAAGATTTCCGGGGTTTATGGCGCTTTATACCGAAAGCAGGGATGAAATAGAGGAAGAAGAAGGCGGGATTTTGCCGCCGATGAAAGAGAAGGATCCGCTTACGCAGCGGGAAATAAATCCGGTTCAACATTTTACGCAGCCTCCTCCGAGATATACCGAGGCAACGCTCGTCAAGGCCCTCGAAGAAAAGGGCATCGGAAGGCCGAGCACCTACGCCGCGATACTTTCCACTATTCAGGACAGGAAATACGTGGAAAAAAACGAAGACAGGCGATTCGCCCCGACAGAACTGGGAACGGTTGTCAACGACCTGCTCGTAGAAAAGTTTCCGGAACTGATCGATATCGGATTCACGGCGAAGATGGAAGACGAACTCGATGCCATCGAGAACGCCGAAATGAAATGGGTAAAAGTCGTAAGGGATTTCTATACTCCGTTCAATAATGACCTGATAGAGGCGTCAAAGGACATGGCAAAGGTAAAGCCTCAGGACATACCCACGGAAGAGGTCTGCGAAAAATGCGGCTCGCCCATGGTCATTAAATGGGGCAGGCACGGCAGGTTCCTCGCATGCACCGGTTATCCTCAATGTAAAAATACAAGACCGATAGAGGGCGGCCAAGCTGCGGAACAGGCGGTTACAGATGAAGTCTGCGAAAAATGCGGCTCGCCTATGGTCATTAAAAGCGGCAGGTTCGGAAAATTCATGGCATGCTCGAAATACCCTGAATGTAAAAATACCAAACCTATCTCAACCGGGGTCAAGTGTCCGCTGGACAGCGGAAACATCGTAGAAAGAAGGTCTAAACGGGGCAAATCTTTTTGGAGCTGCGGCAATTATCCGAATTGCAAATTCGCCATGTGGTATAAGCCGGTGCCCAGACAATGCCCCAAATGCAACGCGCCTTTTCTTGCGGAAAAATGGAATAAGGGCGGAGATGTATCTCATATCTGCATAACTAAAGGCTGCGGTTACGAAGAAGAGGCAAAAAAAGAAACGTCGCCGGGCGAAGCATGATTCATGAAGCGCCCCCTTCTCATCGGCATCGGCGGAGCATACAGCGGCATCGGTAAAACAACCGCAGCATCGGCAGTCATATCCCATTTAACAAAACATCCGATTTATCCGTTTTCGCATCCGCCGAAAATAGGGGCTATAAAATACACTAAAACCGCTTTCTATTCTTCCATTGTCGATGACAGGAGTATTATACGTCAGGAAAACAAGGACACAAAAAAGCTCCTCGACGCCGGTTCCGAAAATGTATTGTGGGTTCAGTCGCCTCAAAACGAACTCGATGAATTACTGCCGCTTGCGATAGGCAGGCTTTCCGGCCTTGACTGCGTCATAGTCGAGGGCAACAGCGCGATTGAGTTTTTAAAGCCGGATGTTGTAATATTTTTATTTGAGCATTCTCGCGGCAGGATAAAGCCGTCTGCCGTGAGAATGCTCAAAATGGCCGATATTATCGTATTAAGAGACGAGGAGCAGAGGCCGGAGGTCAACGGCAGTAATACACACAAATCCGCCCATTACTGTTCAGCCCCAGACCCTGCCGATAAAAAGGCGTTAAAGCGCCTTATGGATTTAATCGAAATGACAATAAAAGAAAAAGACATCGAAAAACTCCTGAGGAAAAAATCAGACGAAGGAATGCTTACCTGCAGCGAGGCGCGAAAAATAGCTGAGGAACTCGGAGTCCCTTATAAAGAAGTCGGCAAAACAGCCGACAAACTGAAAATAAAAATAAAGAACTGCGAGTTGAACTGTTTCTGATGGGTACCATACTTTTTGAATTAGCCCTTACTTTTTATTTCGCCGCGACAATTGTAAGCATTATCGAAATATTCAAGGGCGGCACGGAATCGTCCAAGCCGATGCTCTTTATCGCGGGGGCCGGTTTTCTGATCCATTCCGCAAGCATAATCTACAGATACGCGGCTGCCGGGCACCTTCCGGTAACGAGCATGCACGAGGCATCGTCTTTTTTCGCGTGGTGCATCGTCCTTATATTCTTCCTGCTCGAATACCGGTATAAGATAGGCATAATGGGCTCGTTTATCATGCCTGTTGTTTTTATTATGATGCTTTCGTCATCGGTGCTTCCGAGGGAAATACGTCCCCTCAGCCCCGCGCTCCAAAGTTACTGGCTCGGCATACACACATTCTTAGCGTTTCTCGGCAACGCGGCGTTTGCGACGGCAGCGGGCATAGGCGTGATGTATCTGCTTCAGGAGCATTACCTGAAATCAAAACATCTCGGCGGGCTTTTCAAGAGGCTGCCGAGCATTCAGGTATTGGACGAGATAAATTACAGGCTTATCACCATCGGGTTCCCGCTTCTCACGCTCGCCATAATAACCGGCGCGCTGTGGGCCGAAAGCGCGTGGGGGAGCTGGTGGAGATGGGATCCGAAAGAGGTCTGGTCTCTGATAACATGGTTCATTTACGCCCTCGTGCTTCACGTAAGGCTCACCGCCGGATGGAGGGGAAAAAGGGCGGCTATTTTATCGATAATAGGCTTTTTGACTATACTCTTCACATTTTTCGGAGTTAATCTGCTTTTAAAGAGCCTGCATTCATTCTCATGAAAATACTCGTCATAGGATTAAACCATAAAACCGCCGATGTGGAGATAAGGGAAAGGCTCGCATTCAACGGGCCTAAGCTCGAAGAAGGGATATTCGGCTTAAGGGAAATCCCTGAAGTGAAAGAAGTCGCGCTGCTTTCCACATGCAACAGGGTCGAAATATACTCCTGCGTTGACGATTCATATTCCGCGTCCGAGAATATAAAGAAATTCCTCTCCGATTTCCACGGCATGCAAAGAAACGATTTTGAAAAGGCGTTATACGTCATCACCGATTCCGATGCCGTGCGGCATGTCTTAAGGGTAGCCTCAAGCCTCGATTCCATGGTAGTCGGAGAACCCCAGATACTCGGGCAGATTAAAGACACATTCGACTTCGCGCTCTCTAAAAAAACTACCGGCGTCCTTTTAAACAGGCTTATGAAAAAAGCGATATCGACCGCAAAACGGGTAAGGACCGAAACGAGGATTGCGGAAAACGCCGTCTCTATAAGCTTTGCCGCTGTCGAACTCGCTAAAAAAATATTCACCGACCTTTCAGGCAAGTCTTTTATGCTCTTAGGCGCCGGCGAAATGGCGGAACTGGCCGCGCGCCACCTCGTAGGCAACGGTGTGACCGACGTAAAGGTCGTAAACAGGACGTACGATCGCGGGTGCGAACTTGCAAAGGAATTCAACGGCAAGCCTGTGCGCTTTGAAGACTTTTTGCAGGAGTTGGCGAATACCGATATTATAATATGCTCAACAGGAGCGCCTACCTACGTGCTTTATAAAGAACAGATGCAGAAGGTCTTGAAAGAGAGAAAACACAGGCCGGTCTTTATCATAGACATATCCGTGCCGAGAAACATAGACCCCGAAATAAACAAAATAGACGGCGTATACCTCTATGACGTGGATGACCTTCAGGGAGTGGTAGAAACTAATATGCTCGAAAGGAAAAAAGAGGCTGAAAGGGCCGAAAAAATAATAGACGAAGAGGTCGAAAAATTTCTGAAATGGATGTCATCGCTCGATTCGGTTCCGACCATCGTTGCCCTGAGGCAAAAGGCGGAGGAAGTTAAAACCGAGGAGTTCGAAAAATTCAAAAACAAATTTCCGGAACTGGATGATGAAAAAATAAAGGCAGTGGAATACCTTGCGACGGCAATAATCAACAAACTCATCCATCCCCCCACGGTCGCGCTCAAGGAAGACACCGAAGACAGGGACGAACTCATAGCAATGATAAAGAAATTATACGGGATAAACGGAGACGATAATGAAGAATAAAATCATAATCGGCACGAGGGGCAGTAAATTAGCTCTCTGGCAGGCCGAATGGATAAAGTCGGAGCTTCGGAAACTCAATCCGGACTTGGAAGTCGAACTGAATAAAATAAAGACAACCGGCGACAAAATCCTCGATGTCCCCCTCGCAAAAGTAGGCGGCAAGGGTTTATTCGTAAAAGAGATAGAAGAGGCGCTTTTGCGCGGAGAAGCGGATATTGCGGTGCACAGCATGAAAGACGTGCCTACCGATTTCCCGGAAGGGCTTCATCTTGTAACTATTACCAAAAGGGAAGATCCGAGGGATGCGTTCATTTCACGAAATTCAAATTTCAGAGAATTACCCGAAGGCGCGACAATCGGCACAAGCAGTCTCAGGCGCTCTTGCCAGTTGCTCAGTATCAGACCGGATTTAAAAATAGAACAGCTTAGAGGAAACCTCGATACGAGATTGAGAAAGCTCGATGAGGGGCAATTCGACGCGATAATATTAGCGGCAGCAGGCGTGAAAAGGCTCGGCTGGGCTGAAAGGATTACGGAAATCCTTGAGCCTGAGATAAGCCTTCCTGCCGGCGGGCAGGGAGCGGTAGGCATAGAATGCAGGATTAACGATGAATTCATAAACAAGCTCATAGCTCCGCTAAACCATCCTGAAACCTCCGTATGCGTAAGGGCGGAACGCGCCTGTCTGAAAAAACTCGAAGGCGGTTGCCAGGTCCCGATTGCGGCATACGCGAGACTCATTGACGGAAAAATAATAATGAACGGCCTTGTCGGAAGCGTTTCAGGAGACAGGATCATAAAAAGCCGTATAGAAGGCGCACCCGAAAATGCGGAGGCCCTCGGGGTTGCGCTGGCGGAAAACCTTCTTTCAAAAGGCGCAAAAAAGATACTCGATGAAGTCTACGGCAGATACGAGCCTTCGATTAACGGAGACATAGCAAGTTGAGAATCTCTAACAAAATGAAACCGCTGCAATACTTTGCCCTGCAGGCTGTAAGCTCTACGTTATGAAAAGAGGCAAGGTCTATTTAATAGGCGCGGGGCCCGGCGACATCGGGCTGTTGACGATTAAGGGCTTCAAATGCCTGCAAAAGGCAGAGGCAGTAGTTTACGATTTTCACCTCAACGCCCAGATATTGAACTACATAAATCACGAAGCGGAGTTTATATACGCCGGCAAGCGCGGCGGTCACCATGCAATGACACAGGACGAGATCAATCAGGCGCTCGTGAACAAGGCAAAGGAAGGCAAGATAGTTTGCAGGCTTAAAGGCGGCGACCCCTTTATATTCGGCAGGGGCGGCGAAGAAGCGGAAGAACTTGTAAAAGAAGGCATAGAGTTCGAAATAATTCCCGGCGTAAGTTCTTCGATAGCGGCTCCGGCATACGCCGGCATTCCGTTAACCCACAGAAAATACTCTTCGTCCTTTGCAGTAATAACCGGCAACGAAGATATTACCAAACCCGAAAGCACAATCGAATGGGCAAAGTTAGCCTATGGATTCGACACCCTCGTTTTTTTAATGGGCGTTAAAAACTTATCCGCCATCACCTCAAAACTGATAGAGCACGGCAAATCTCCGGATACGCCCGCAGCGGTTGTGAGATGGGGCACAAGGCCCGACATGAAAACCGTTGTAGGCGATCTGAAAAATATTGCAAATATCGTGAAAGAGGAAAACATCAGGCCGCCGGCCGTAATGGTCATAGGCAATGTCGTAAAATTAAGGGAAACGTTAAAGTGGTATGAGAACAAGCCCCTTTTCGGCCAGAGGGTATTGGTAACTCGCGAATATACCGAAGACTATTCCCCGCTTGAGGATTTAGGAGCGGAGATATTCGAATTCCCGACAATAAAAATAGCGCCTCCTGAAAACTATAAAGAACTTGACGAGACAATCGAAAAAATAGAGACATACAACTGGCTCATATTCACCAGCGCCAACGGATTTCAATATTTCATTCAGCGGCTTCTCGACAAAGAAAAAGATATACGGGACTTAAAGGGAATCAAGATATGCGCTATCGGGACAAAAACAGCCGGGAAAATAAACAATTACGGGATTAAGGTCGATTTGATTCCCGAGGAGTTTAATGCAGAGGGATTGATAAAGGCATTCGGGCAAAATCTAAAAGGAATAAAAATCTTACTTCCCAGAGCTGAAAAAGCACGGGAGATATTCCCGGGAAAGGTGAGCGAATTAGGCGGAGAAATAGATACGCCTGTCGCGTACCGCGCGATAAAGCCCGAAAAGCATGGCAAGAGATTAAAGAGATTTCTTAAAGAAGGCAGAATTACGATTGCGACATTTACGAGTGCTGCCACATTCAATAATTTCATCGACATAATGGGAGATGATGCGCTCGATGTGTTAAAGGACGTAACCATCGCGGTCATCGGCCCTGTTACCGCAAAGGCGATCGAAAAAGCGGGGTTAAAAGTTTCCATCATGCCCGAAGAGGCCACCATCAAGGCAATGGTGGACGAGATAATCTCGCGGACGACCAAATAATTTTTCTTGTAAGTCATGCATTGACACATTGAGGGACATCCCCTTGACTTTTAACCTCCTTCTGCTTATAAATATAGTATGAAACAAGAGGATAGAAGGAAAGAACTCGGTAAGATGCTTATTGATGTAAGCAAATATTTTCTCACAGCAGGTTTGCTTGGAGGGTTCTTTATAGGCAGAATAACGACAGGTATAGGTATTGGGATTTTATTTATAGCCGTAATATCGGCAGTAATCGGTTTTTATACTATCCCAGCCAAAAAGGAGGGCTGACAGATGGAAGGCATAGGTATATATTTTATTTTCATAGCAGTTGTTATAATAGCGATATTCGCCTTTATTATTTCTTACAGAGAGGATCATCCTAAAAAAGCAAAATAATGATAGGCAAGGTGCTTTCAGGGTTATATTTTAATAATATGAAAAGCAAACGTAACCTCGTAATTGCCATATTCTTCCTTTTGCTACCGAGTGCGACATGGGCAAGCGACTTCTCCTGCCATGTGGCAGAAGGCGTGTATAAAGCACCCGGCACAGTTCATCTGGAAGACGTCTCAAAACGAGATCCCGCTGTTATTGGAAAAGTTTTCCGCGTTAATCGAACTACGGGCGAAGTTCTCGGTGACCCCTTGTTTACGAATTCCGGTGACAAGGTAAAAATTCTCCGCAACGTAAACGAACTTATAAACAGCTTTGAGGTAATGTCTACTAACAAGCATTCCGATGTGAAACTGTTAAACATCGATGAGCATGATAATAAAATTACTTTCAAGTACTATTTTGATTGGCTTGGTCTATTTCTCACTGGTACATGTAACGGCACCTAACAGACCCAAGCGAACGGCGCACACGACGCGCTGCCGCTTAACTTAAGACGTTATAGGTTAATAAAATGATTCAACAGAAAAACAATCGTCCCACCTTTATTAAACTCGGAACTATAAAAAATTCCACAATCAAAAACAACACGGCAATTGGGGATATTAATGTCATGGATATTAAAAATGTTGAGGATTCTCAGATTTCAGGTAATAAACATCTAATTACAGATTCACCGCCTGAAAAAAAATGGCATGAAACGGCATGGGGGAAGATAATAATTACCGTTGTTTCTGGAATTATCGTTTTCATCTTGACAAGAATTTTTTTGAAATATTAATTCGGGACACATTCCCCTATTCCTTGAACATACATCATCGCCGCAAATATAATATTTTGTGCTATCATAAATCTAACAGAATATACGCTGTGAGGTGAGAAAATGAGAACCAAACTAAAAATGATTTATTGGAAAGGGGAAAAATTCTGGGTAGGTAAGCTTCTGGAACATCCTGAAATTATGACACAGGGTGAAACGCTGGAAGAATTAGAAGAAAACATTAAAGATGCATATACGATTATGACAATGGAGGACGTTCCTGAGAAACACAAAGTTAAAGAACTCACCCTCGCGGTATGAAGAGAAAAGACCTGCTAAAAAAGTTAAATGATTCCGGCTGTATTCTCATTAGACATGGAAGTCGTCACGATTTATACAAAAATCCTGCAACCGGTAAAAAGCAACCTGTCCCAAGACATAATGAAATAGATGAAAACCTTGCGAAACATATAATAAAAGAATTGACATAACCAATCACTGGATCATCGGAGAACTGGCCCGGTACGCAATAGTCTTAAGTAGGAAATTTTTTCCCGCCTCACCGTCAAAATTTTGAAAAATATTCCTTATCAAACATTCAATACCCTTCATTTTCAATAAGTTTTAATCCGGCATGAATGTTGCTTAAAAAAGTGTTTGGAGAAATTTATGCCCGATTACCGCATAGACAACATATTGCCCCATACGGACTTCAGTCCTTATACTGAAACAGCTAAAACAAAAGCTGTCGAAGAGGAAAAGACAGGCGGAGGGGTCAGCTTCGGCGACATCCTCGATATAGTAAATCCCCTGCAACATATCCCGGTGGTATCCACGGTGTACCGCTCCGAAACAGGCGATAAAATCTCTCCGGGTTCAAGAATAATAGGAGGCGCTATTTTCGGACAGTTATTCGGCCTTATCGCCTCAGTTGTAAATGTCGTAGTCGAGGCGGTAACAGGCAAGGACATCGGAGACCATGTCATGACGGCGCTCAAGGGAGATGCGAATAAAATTGAAGATATCGCTTCTTCGGAGGAATACGACCCGGCTGTTCTTTTAGCAACGGCAGAAAACTCAGGCTCCGAGCATAAAGCAATACTCGACGCGTCAAACAGGATAATGGAAACCGATAAATCCAATCCGGTAATCCATTCCGAAGGCATCAAAAAATATGCGGAAGCTAAAGAAGCGCTGGAATCAAAAAAATATGGGATAGAAAGCTATACTTCCATAATGGCATAAGCGCTTTTTAAACCGGCCGCTAATCTATCCTCCTCTTAGCCTCTTCAAAAAGCCCGTTCATCTTTTTTGTCTCATCGCAGAGCTTTCCGAGAACCTCCGACAATTCCTTATTACCGAGTGATGACGCCTTTTCAGCCCACTCCCTATAAGTCTCCGCGTGCTCGTCGTTATGCTCCTTCCAGTGATGCAAAAGATGTTTCAACTTATCAAGTTCGTTCATATCGTCTCCTTCCATCCAAATCGAGCAATTTTACTCGGGAAATATATGTCAGGTGCTGCGAAAAGACTTTAAACCACGCACTTGTAAAGACATTTATCTTATATCCGTGAGCTACAACATTGACAACTTATTGAGTAATACTTTTATAATCTCTCATATACACTTGAACCGACACTTTTTAAAGTCTTGGCGCAGTGCCTGACATATAAAATCGCTTAACTTAGGTAATAATCTCATCGCATTATTAAAGTTTTGAGGTATGCCGGTCGGCCATATATACCCTTTCAATGCTTGTGAAATAAATAGTGCGAATGTATATGCCTGTGCGCCGACGGTCCGTGGCAATGCATATGCTCGTGAACAAGATTCACCTTTAAGAGCAATTCCTCATCCTTTAAAATATCTTCCGCGCTGCCTGTTTTTTCAAGCCTGTGACCTTCCGAAAGCACGGCTACCCGGCAATGAAGCTCGTCCACCAAAGAAAGATCATGTGTCGCGATGACAATGGTTTTCCCGGCCTCGCTGAGCGCAAAAAGCAGCTCAACTAAAAAACACTGCGTCCTCGGATCGAGGCCGTTTGTGGGCTCGTCAAAGAGCAATACATCCGGATTCATGGTCAATACGGAGCCTATTGCCGTCCTCTTCTTCTCGCCGCCCGAAAGCATATACGACGGTCTGTCCTTAAGATTTTCTATATGAAGCATCTGCATTGCCTCATGCGCCCTGTCCATAGCCTCATTTTCGTTAAGCCCTAATTGCATAGGGCCGTAAAGTAATTCATCCAGAACAGTCGGACAAAATAGCTGTATGTCCGAGTCCTGAAAAATATACCCTACCCCCTCCCTGAAAAATTTAAGCAGTCCCTTATCCTTTAACGTCTTCTCCGATACCTCTTTGTCTCTGAAAAATACGCTTCCGCTTGAAGGATATATCAGGCCGTTCATTATCTGGAGCAATGTGGATTTGCCGCTGCCGTTAGCGCCTATGACGGCAAACTTCTCGCCCTCTTTTATCGAAAGGCTAACATCCTCAAGCGCAGGGATTTTGTCGTAATATTTATAGCTCACATTTTCAATCTTTATGATATTTTCCATAGCACTCCAGTTATATATTCGAAACATAGGATAAGGCATTGAAGCGGCTTCGGCAGCCCAAAGCGTACCACGGATGGTTAAGCGGGCCGGCGCAGCCTCGGAGAAAGGCTCGGATGCCTTTCGAGAATGAGCAAAAATGCCTTGTCCTATGTTTTGTTAACACAATTATACCCATAAAAATATAATGCCTGCCGAAAATAATACGCACCCCGCAGCCGCATCCCGCTTATCCATTTTTTTAAAACCGTAAATCGCAACCGTATCCGAAAACCCTCTCGCAATCATGGCATTAAAGACATCCTCGCACCTCTGCCGGCTCTTTTTGAACATGAACGCGATCCTTCCCGCGATCCATTCCCTCGCCTCTTTATTGTTGATGCCTCCCGCTGTCCTGCTCTTCTTTGCAAGATGCATATCCTCTATCGTCTTCGCGAAAATAAAAATATATTTGTACGTCAGGGTTATGATCATCAAAACGGCATCGGGCACTTTAAAGACCTTCAATGCCCTGATAATATCCGCAAACGGCGTAGTATAAAGAACAAGAAAAGACAGCGACACCGAATTTATAACCCTTAGAGTAAGCATTACGACTGTCGAAACTCCCTCTGCGGTAATACCGATAGTCGCAGGAACATGGTATATCCCAAAATCGTAGGCTTTTGAAAAGCGTAAAACAGGCAGAATAACCTCCCCTTTTGTGACGACGTTTAAAGCGGCCGGCAAGGCTATCAGAAATCCGAATACAAAGCCGAAGAAAAAAACTTTTCTGTATAGGCTTAGAATATCCAGTCTCGATAATACCGCTATCGCCAAAACAAAAAACGTGATTGCAGCTTCCGGCATTATCTCTTTTTTCAGGCTTACTATAACGACGAAGAATATCAGGAAAAGAACCTTTACACGCGCGTCCAGCCCGTGAAAAAGGCCTTTCCCCGATGCAATTTCCCGCTGGATATAACTTGCCTTAATGACTTTCCCTAACCGGCTTATGCCGCTGTCTATTAAATACATACGCCTCTAACCTTTCTTCACCAAAAGCCTTGATATTACGTAAACAATACCGCCCACAAGCGCTATTCCCAAAATCCCGGAAATAATGTAAGAAAAAATCTGAACCGATAGTGAAGCATTTTCTCCTCCGAGATTGTAATCGGCAATAGGCGCCTTCCATATATCCGACAGCCTCTTCAATCCATCAGGCACATAACCTAAAATCTTTTCGAGGGCATCCGCCCCCCACTCTCCCCATGCATCTCCCGAGTTGAATTTTTGGGGGAGTATAATGCCGAGCGGAGACAGCAAGGCCATTATGATAAGAGCAATCCAGAGTTTTTTCTGAAATCTCGTCATTTTGAACTCCCCCGTAAAGCATAAACCGCATCCGGCTCGTGTTTTAAAAAATATTTAAGCAGCATTGCAGTTACAACGCCCTCGATTATGCCGAACAGCAGCAGATGTTCCAACGCCATTACCGGAACGGCCACGGACAACGGATACGGGGCATAAAGAGGTTTCCCGTCAATATCCGCAGCTATCATCGGTTGAATTCCGAACTCTACGGCGGTAACTATCGCGCTTAAGGAAAGCCCTATATATCCTGCGAAAAAACCGGCCGCATACAGCCGTTTTACACTGCTCGAATTTCCCTTTATAAGCTTAAAAACCCAGTATGACGTAAAGGGCATTATCACAGCCATATTAAAGCAATTAGCGCCTATGGCTGTAATGCCGCCGTCTCCGAACACAAGCGCCTGAATTATTAAAGCTACGGATACCGCTATAACAGCTGTCCACGGCCCTAAAAGAAGCGCGGCAATACCCGCGCCTACGGCATGTCCGGTAGTGCCTCCGGGGATGGGAATATTGAACATCTGAATGAGAAAGGAAAAAGCCGCCGCCATAGCAAGATACGGAATATGCTTGACTGCCGATTCATCCTTAAACTTTCTAAGCGCAACAGCCCAAAAAACGAATGACGCGCCGTAAAGCGGCACATAAGTCTGAGGGCTTAAATATCCGTCCGGGATATGCATTTACTCCTCCAAATAAAAAAGCCGCGAAGGCTCTTCAAAACTATGACCTGCTTGGTCATTAAATAAAGCCTTCGTGGCTCTAATATTCTGCACAAAGAATACCATCGTAAAAAATCATTTGTCAATATAAAAAAACTCAAGTAAAATAAGTCCTATTATGCATGCCCTTTTAAAACTATTCACAGACTTTTCCGAAAAGCACGGTCTTATCGATAGCGCATTTATTGTCGGCGGAGTCGTCAGGGATATTCTTTTAGGCAATGAAATAAAGGATATCGATATCGCCATAAAAGGCGATTCCCTTACTATCGCAAAGAAATTTGCGGAAGAGATCAGCGGTTCATTCGTCCTTCTTGATGCGGAATTTCAGACAGCTCGGATAGTAAAAGACGGCTGTTTTCTGGACATTTCCGCCATGAGAGGCAATTCGATTCACGACGACCTTTCAGAGAGGGACATCACCATAAATGCGATGGCGATACCTCTCAGCCTTCAGCCCTCAGCCCTCAGCCCGCAGTCTCTTAGTCTCATAGACCCGTATGGCGGCAGGGATGATCTTTCCAACAAAACCGTCAGGATGGTATCGGAAGAAAACCTTATAAAAGATCCCCTGAGGATTCTCAGGATATACCGGTTCAGCGCCGAATTGGATTTTTTTATAGAAGCAGACACATTAGACGCATCCGGAAGGCTTTCGCCGCTGATAACCTCTATTGCCGCTGAAAGGATAACCGAAGAACTGAGGCATATACTCAGGCTCGATGATTCGTATGCCGTAATTAAAACAATGAGCAATAAGGGCATATTGCAGCATATATTCCCCGAACTTAAAGAAAAAGAGTCCGGAGTTTCGAGTTTGGCCGCCGGCCGGTTTGTGGAGTTATATGAAAATGTAGAGGATATTTTGAATAACTACCCGCACTTTATGCTTCCGGATTTAAGAAAAATATGCCTTAAGCTGTCCGCCCTTTTCTCCGATGCGGACACGGCCAAAAATGCGTCCATACGGCTGAAAATGTCGAGGAAAGAAGTGGAGTTTATTTATAAAACGGCATCTAACCGCCGCCGTATTTTAAGGCAATACGAAGAATACGACGGTCATTTTGACGAACCGGCATCGGTAAGGCTTTTAAAAGAATTTCAGGACGACATATATCCTTTAATAATCCTCTCTATCGCCCAAATGCCGGACATTACTCATTTCTGCGAGGAACTGCTCGCATTTTATGACGGAACATTCAGATCGAGGATGAAACTTCTTCCGGTTATTACAGGTGACGAACTGATAAAAGATTTCGATTTAAAGCCGTCGCCGTTATTCAAAAAGATACTTGCCGCTATTGAGGACGCTGTTTTGGAAGGTAAGATACGCTCAAAAGAAGAGGCATTGCAAATAGTGAAAGAGATGCTGACTACAAGCTAATGATATAAATCATACCCGATTAAAATCATATCCAAGTAAAATTAACTATGGAAAAAATCGACCGTTCATACGTCAGGAAAATAAGATACGCGGTTCAATGGGGAATATTCCTCATGGTCGCATATGCCGGTTACAAATTCTATATCTTCGCGCAAGCGCTGGAGAACGGACTTATCCCTGCCGTAACCCGTCCTCCGTCTATCGAAGGGTTCATGCCGATAGGCGCATTAATGTCGCTTAAGCTCTGGATTACGGAAGGGATTTTCGACCCTATACATCCGGCCGCCCTTGTTATCTTTCTCGGCGCACTGCTCGTTTCCCTCTTATTGAAAAAATCCTTCTGCGGATGGATATGCCCGGTAGGAACGATTTCCGAAGCGGTATGGAAAGTCGGCAGGAAGGTATTCGGTAAAAACTTAGCGGTCATTAAATATATAGACTACCCTTTGAGGTCTTTAAAATATATTCTTATGGCCTTTTTCATTTATGTCATTATCATAAAGATGACGCCCATTCAGATAGCCGGATTTTTGGATACGCCCTACTGGAGGGTCTCGGACATAAAATTACTAAAGTTCTTCACAGAAATGTCGCTCACTACTAAGATTACCCTGAGCGCCCTGTTCGGACTGTCCCTGTTATACAAAAATTTCTGGTGCAGATATTTATGCCCGTACGGTGGTTTGCTCGGATTATTGAGCGTATTAAGCCCGATCAAGATAAGAAGAAACGAGGCCGCGTGTATTCAATGCGGCCTATGCTCCAAAAACTGCCCTTCGCTCCTTCCCGTGGATAAAAAGGCGACCGTAAACTCGCCGGAATGCACGGGATGCCTGACATGCGTAAGTCATTGCCCCGCAAGGCATGCGCTCGATGCGGCTTTGCCGAATAAAAAAACTATTGCTCCGAAAATTTTCATCTCAGGAATAATCGCGCTGTTCTTCGGACTTATCCTGATCTCAAAACTGACGGGGAAATGGCATTCATCCATAACTTACGAGGAACTCCTCTCGCTGGTGCCGATTGTCCATACCCTCGCCCATCCGTAACATTTTAAGGTCAGGATGTGATATATTGTAAGATAAATCGCCGGTGGGAGGTAGTTTATGCCTGAACTTAGATTAAACCTGATAACGCGTGAATGGGTTATCATCGCAAAAGAAAAGAGGAAAAATCCCGCTGATTTCATAAATTCACGGGAGAGGAAAAAACATCCCGAGATAGTCCAAACATGCCCTTTCTGTCCCGGCAATGAATCAAAAACACCCGACGAGATATATAGCATCAAAGACGAAAAAGGCTGGCGTATAAGGGTAGTGCCGAATAAATTTTCGGTGCTCTCGAAGGACGGCGACAGATCGAGGATAAATACGGAATTGAAAAAAACCGTAAACGGGGTCGGCATTCACGAGGTAGTCATAGAAACGCCTTTTCATAATCTCACAATCGCCACCATGCCGGCAGACCACCTGAAAGATGTACTCCAGACGTACAAGGACAGATTTATCGAGGCGTATAAAGACAAACGCGTAGAGAATGTGATCATATTTAAAAACGACGGGTCAAACGCAGGCACGCCCATCGAACACTCCATAGCGCATATTGTAGGCATCCCGATAACTCCGAGACGCGTGAGGAACAGGATCGAAAACGCCATGAAATTCTTCGATGATACCGGAGACTGCCTGATGTGCAAAACAGTCATCGATGAACTCGGCGAGAGGGCAAGAATATTATTCGATACCGAACACTTTATATCGTTCATACCCTACGCGGCGCTTTCTCCGTTCCATACATGGATATTCCCTAAAAGGCATTCCGGTTCATTCGCGGATATACGCTCGGAAGAAATATGGGACCTTGCCTTAAACCTGAAACTTACGATGGGCTCTCTCTTTTACGGGCTCGAAAATCCGGACTACAACTACGTATTAAGGTCCGGAAGCCCGTCTCATGCTAATTCCGAGTTCATCCACTGGTATATAAGCATAGTCCCGAGAGTCGCTACGGTATCCGGCTTTGAACTCGGAACAGGCATATATATCAATCCCGTTGCTCCTGAGGCGGCCTCGGAATATTTGAGAAACGTAAGGATACCGCATGAGCGATGAGAAAATCCTTATAGTAGAAGACGAAAAAAAAATATCCGACATCGTAAAATCATACCTCGAAAGGGACGGGTTCAAGGTATCCGTTGCCGAGACGGGACAGGCCGCGCTGACGCTTATTAAAAAGGACTTCGATCTTATAATTTTAGATCTGATGCTCCCCGACATCGAGGGGGAGACTATTTGCGGCTCTATCAGGGAGTTCTCCGACGTCCCGATAATAATGCTTACCGCCAAAAGCGCGGAAGAGGACAGGATCAAAGGGCTCGGAATCGGAGCCGACGATTATGTGATAAAACCCTTCAGTCCGAGGGAACTCACTGCGCGTGTCAAGGCCCATCTCAGAAGGACGAAAAAAAATGAAAAAAAATCGCTCTCCTTCAACAACGGGCTTCTGACGATAGATACCGTCTCGATGGAAGTGAAAAAAGGAGGAGATGTTACGCCCCTGACATCCACCGAATTCCGCATACTCCTGTGCATTGCCGAAAAACCGCAGATGGTCTTCAGCAGGCTGCAACTCGTCAATGCCGTGCAGGGATATGATTTTGAGGGATACGACAGGGTCATCGACGCGCATGTCAAAAACATAAGGCATAAAATAGAAGACAACACGCATAACCCGATGTTTATAAAAACGGTATACGGGGCGGGATATAAATTTATCGGAGCCCCTGATTGAAAACCAAGATTTTCCTCGCGTTCATAGTAATTATTTTAGCGGCTCTCCTTTCCAACTTCATCTTCGAATGGCTGATAATAAAGGACTTTGACAATTATGTAGGCGGAGTAAAAGAGGATCAATTCTACTGGGTGCTGGCGTCCATAGAAGGCAGTTACTCACGCGGCGCATGGAATAAAGGGGCATTATCCGAATCGATCCATTGGGGAATGATGCTCGGCCTCGATATAAAAATAATAGACATTACAGGTGAAGAGGTGCTTTCGTCTAACGAGGTTATGAATTCCCTTTCCGAGTCGATGAAGCGCCGGATGGAAGGGCTCTTTCACTTGCACGCGACAACCGGCTCTTTCGATCGATATCCGTTGTACATTAAGGGCAAACGTATCGGAACGCTTCTATCCCGGCCTTTCCTGAAAGAGCAAATAAAAGAAAAGGAAACCGTATTCAAACAACGGACAAAAAATTTCCTTTTTGTTTCATTCTTAATCGCGGGCGGAGGTTCGCTGATCATAGCCCTGCTCTTCAGCCGTTACCTTTCCAGGCCCATTACGATTCTAAGAGCGGCGGCGGAAAAAATAGCGCAGAGAGATTTCAACGTGCGTATAACTCCCAAAGGCGACGACGATGTCGGAAAACTCTCCGCAAGTTTTAACGTGATGGCGGAATCCCTCGACAGGGAAGAAAAATTGCGAAAACATCTGATGTCCAATATAGCCCATGAGCTGAGGACGCCTCTGACCGTAATGAAAGCCCATATAGAGGCCGTGGATGACGGCGTAGTCGAAACCGGAAAGGGATTGGAAAATATAAGAAACGAAATCGACCGCTTGATAAAGCTCGTAAAAGGCATAGAAGACGTTACCGCGGCAGAGGCGAGCTTTTTCGCAAAGGGAACCCTCACCGAAATCAATATGAAGGATTTTCTCTTGGAACTGGTCGATGAAATGAGGCCGTCGTTCAAAAAGAAGGGTCTCGAAATAAAAATATTGAACGAAAAAGATATGCGGGTCACAGCCGATATTGAAAAACTCGAAAAGATCATTCGGAATATAATTTCGAACTCGTTGAAGTTCACAGAAAAAGGCGGGGTGCTGATAGATTATGAAAAGACCGGAAACACTCTTTGCATAGAAATAGAGGATTCCGGCAGGGGCATTCCCGATGACAAAATACCGCTCATATTCAACCGTTTTTACAGAATAGAAAAATCGGATGCCGGCGGGTTGGGGCTGGGACTCGCAATCGTAAAAGAACTCGTTGAAGTGATGGGCGGCAGTATCGATGTGAAAAGTAAGATAGGCAAGGGGACGACATTCAAAGTTTATTTACCCATAAGCATATGATATATATGTCAGACACTGCTCAAAGACGCCTCTTTTCGCAGCACCTGACATATATTTTTAGATTAGAATCGCTCAATTTAGATTGGACAATAGTGGATTTATGAAAATCGCTTTAATACAACTGGACATCGAATGGGAAGCGAAGGAAGAAAATTATAAACGGGCTGAATTTTTCGCTGAAAGAGCCTCACGGGAAAAATGCGATATCATAATCTTCCCGGAGATGTTCAACACCGGCTTTTCGATGAATGTATCGGCAATAGCCGAAGAGGGGAACGGAAAAACCAATTCGGCATTGTCGGAAATGGCTCAAAAATACGGCATATATATAATCGCAGGATTTCCCATAAAAGAACCTTCGGAGGCAAAAGGCAGAAACATCGCCGCTGTATACGATAGAAAGGGCAAACGCATAACTTCTTATACAAAAATGCACCCCTTCT
>MHDU01000033.1 GCA_001803635.1 Nitrospirae bacterium GWB2_47_37
AATCAGACAGTTTAACAGTCTCTAAATAGGACATTTTCATTTTGGTATATTAGGACATTATCACTTTGGCGTTACATTTAACTCTTTCCGGTCACCGCATGCATCAGCCGCTCCGGAGTTTCGCCGTCTTCCGGATATGATGCTATTTTATATGCCGGCACAAGATCACCGCCGATTTCTGCTGCGGCTCTGTCGATTATTTCCGATGCCTCCGTCTTGTCTATCATAGGCAGTATTATCGCTATGCTGTCCTCCGATATCCTCGTTATATCGTGCACCTTCCCTATTGCCGATGATAAGGATACGCCCGCGTCTTGCACTTTCTCGGAAGCGCCTTCAACCCCTATCTTACCGGACAACTCGGAATAATTTTCTACCTGCAGCACCGCCAAAGAAAGAGTCCCTTGATACTCTTCGACTCTATTTATATGCTCTCCTATCAATCCCATAAACGCTCTGAAGGGACTTACCTTCATTGTCTTTCTCTCATCGAGACAGAGCCCTATATGAAAATAAGGCGCTATTGCGGTAGCGACGATTGAGAGAAGACTCTTGATGTCGCCGGCGTGCAAATCCTTATCCTTAATGCGGTGTACCGTAATAGCTCCGAGTATCCTGTTGCCGGCCTTAAGGGGCGCGATAATAAAATCATTTAGCTCCGTGCCGTCTCCTGGCGCCACAAAGACCTCATCCTTCATGAACTTATCACGCTCGTCCTTCATGCAGGTAACATCCTCATATTCGTGAGATACCTGCATCGAGGCGACTTCGAATACGGTTTCCATATAATCCTTGATAAAATGCGCCTTATCTTCGGGAAGTCCGATAAAGCCGTTAAGTTCCACCTTGCCGTTGTCTTTAAGTATCAGTACGGTGCACTCTTCGATATTCAGCCCGATATTCAGGGCGTTTAAAATCAGGTTGACGGCCTCATTTACGGAATCGGTCCTTTTGAGTATCTCGCATACGTTAAAAATTGTCATACGCTCGTTGACATGCTCTTTTTCCATGATGTCGATATATGTTTTAATGCCGTGGACCATATCATTAAAGAATGATCCGAGGAGCGCGATCTCATCTCTGCCTTTTACCTCAACAACGGCATCAAGGTTTCCGTTCGCCACTTCCTGCACTTTACTGAAAAGTCTTCCGAGAGGATTACCGACCAATCGCGAAAAAACGATCATGCCGATTAAAACAGCAGACAGTATTGTGGCTGCAGCGGAAAATATCAACATTTTCCTGCTCTCACTTACCATCGCATCCGTATCTTTGATCGTAAAATCCACAAGGAGTTTGCCTATAACCTTCCGTTCAGCGCTGTGGCATGACCAGCATTCTTTCTTATTGTCGATAGGAGTTACGTTACGGAGTATTCTCGTGCCGTCATCCTTCTCAAACACTATAGAGAGAGAACCCCTCGCCGGCACCGATACTTTATGACAGACGCTGCAGCTTTTTATCCGGGTCCTGTCCAGCGTGCTTCCTATCTCCAGCCTGTTGCGCGCCCATTTGACCCGCCCGTTGATGTCCATTATTTTTATATCCTCGACCATTGTTTCCTGCCCCACCGCACTGACAACCGCCTGAATCGTATCCATATTGGCGGCAAGCATTGCATGTTCAAGGCTGCTCTTTATGGAACCGCTCGCTTTTGTCGCCTCTGTCAGTGCCATCTTCATCAGTCTCTTCTCGGTCATCTTCACTTCCATGTGAGAAAAAACACTGATCACAGCGAAAAGCCCTATCGAGAGGGCTGCCGCCATCTTAAAACCGATGCTCCTCGTGAATTTTATGCCGGTATCCGTCCTGTCGGCCATAGTCTTCTCCTTAGCGCCTTATTTCATTCCGCTGTAATCTTATTGTCTTTAACGCAAAAAGAAAGCCTGCTGCTCTTTGCGGTAATCGTGAGTCTACTGTTTCCTATGGAAACAATCGTGCCGGGAAAAATATCGCCGTTAACGATAATCCTCCTGACGCTCAAGAGACGGTCTATCTCTCCTTTAATGTCCGCCTTCCTTGAGTCGAGAGCGACAACCTCGCCCTCTATATCCTTAAAGCGCTTTACGCCTTTCGCGAATTCCAGCTTCTTTTCCTGCGGAAGTTGGTCTATTGCCTTCCCTATCTTCTTCAGCAAGTCTATGATATTCTGGAGGCCCTCTTTTTCCTTTGCCAGTCCGGACACTGTCGTATCTATTTTTAAAAGTTCCTGCATAAGTTCCTGAAACTCTAAGGGCTTTACAACAAGCATTATCTGCCCGGATTCTTCGCTGCCGCATCCCCCCAAAACCATGCGCGACTGCGTCTGTATCTGCCCCCTTAAAATCTTCCCTCCGATTTTAACTTCGCCTCTCGCGACGACGTTTGTATCGATAATGTCGCCGGTTGCGGAGAAATCCCCGTCGGTTTTTATTATCGCAAAACTTGCGGATCCCATTGTGATATTCTGCCTTGCCGTAAGGTTAACCGGGTTGTCAATGTTCCCATGCATGCTGCCTTTTACGGCGATTGCCCCCCTCTTGCTTGAAAAAACGCAACCCTCCGTAATATTTCCGTCTATAATAATGCTCTCGCCTGCTTCTATTTTAATATCGGACTTAACGTAGCCGCTTACCTGCACCTTGCCTTCAAAAATTACGTCCTTTTCTATCGAACCGAGAGTGATGGACTCGCCGCTGTTTCCTTTGTAATTGTCGGATGTTTCTATATGGATGAATGCAACGCCGTGTTTTTTGATTTTTTCTATGTAGGTTCGGCTGAGGACGACTCCGCCGCGGACAACAGGGATATTTATGCCGCTTACATAAACGTCTGAAGCGACAATCATGCCTTCGCTGAGTTCGCCTACCTTGAGCTTGAGCATCCCCCCCCCCGCCGGAATCTAAAAATAATATAACAGTTGTTTTAAAATATGCAATGCTTTAAGATTTTAGCCGTGATTATGTTAAAATGTCGGATATTTCCGACACATAAGGAGATCTCAAATTATGCCGCACAACAAACTCTTGCACCGCTACCGCTCTCCGGCCCTTTCCGCGCATAAAAAAGCAGTCCTTTTAAAGACATTCAGGGAAAGGATAAACCCCGACATTCAGGAGATCGAAACGGAGTTTTGCTTCAATATAGAAACATCCGGGCCACTTACGGACAAGGAGTTGGGTACTCTCCAATGGCTTTTAGCGGAAACCTTCGAGCCCGAAAAATTTTCCGACAAAAGTTTTTTAACGCTCGACGCTATATTTGAGGTCGGCCCCCGCATGAATTTCACAACCGCATGGTCTACAAACGCAGTCTCCGTATGTCATGCCTGCGGATTGACGAAGATAAAGCGCATCGAGAGATCGAGGAGATATAAATTCGTAATGCATGATGCGTCAAGCGTAATGGGTCTAAATGATATTTCCTCTTCACTCAGCACCCATCATTCATCACTTTTTTATGACAGGATGACCGAATGCCCTTACCCCGAACCGCTAAATACATTCGATTCAGAGATCAAGCCCGAAGCGGTCAAGATCATTCCATTAATGGAAGCAGGCAAAAAGGCTCTCATTAAAATCAATCGGGAGATGGGTCTCGGACTCGACGAATGGGACATCGACTATTATTACAACCTGTTCGCAAACGACCTGAAGAGAAATCCTACTAATGTTGAATGTTTCGATCTAAGCCAGTCCAACAGCGAACATTCGCGCCACTGGTTCTTTAGGGGAAAACTCGTCATAGACGGGACTGAAATTGCCGAAAACCTTATGCGAATAGTAAAAGAGCCTTATAAAAGAAATCCTAACAACAGCGTCATTGCGTTTAAGGACAATTCCAGCGCCATAAGAGGATACAAAATAAAAGCTATACTGCCCGACATGCCCGGCAAACCCTCGCCGTTCAGGGAAAAAGAAACCGCATACCACATAATCTTCACTGCGGAGACCCATAATTTTCCCACCGGAGTAGCCCCATTTCCGGGCGCGGAGACAGGCACCGGAGGAAGGATAAGGGATGTCCATGCAACAGGCAGGGGAAGCCTCGTTATCGCCGGCACAGCCGCTTATTGCGTCGGAAATCTCTTTATTCCAGGCTATCCGCTGCCGTGGGAGCACGGCTCGTTCGTTTATCCCAAAAACTTAGCGTCTCCGCTGCAGATAGAGATCGAGGCGAGCAACGGAGCGTCAGATTATGGAAATAAATTCGGAGAGCCTTTAATACAGGGCTTTACAAGGTCGTTCGGCTTGAAAATGCCGGACTGCGAACGGAGGGAATGGATAAAACCCATAATGTTCACAGGCGGCATCGGACAGATGGACGCGGAGCATATCGAAAAAGGCTCTCCTGAAAAGGGTATGGCTGTAGTAAAGATTGGAGGTCCGGCATACCGCATAGGCATGGGCGGAGGCGCGGCATCGAGCATGATATCCGGAGAGAATATAGAAGCGCTCGATTTCAACGCCGTTCAGCGCGGCGATGCCGAGATGGAACAGAAGCTGAACAGGGTCATAAGGGCATGCGTGGAAGCCGCCGATAAAAATCCGATAATCAGCATCCATGATCAGGGAGCCGGCGGGAACTGTAACGTAGTAAAAGAAATCATTCATCCGGCAGGCGCTAAGATAGACATTAGAAAAGTCATTATCGGAGACAATACCCTATCCGTGCTCGAAATATGGGGAGCGGAATATCAGGAGCAGGACGCCCTTCTCGTGCGGTCGGACAGGATTGAAATGTTTAACTCCCTGTGCGAAAGGGAAAAGGTTCCTGCCGCGATCATAGGCGAAATAACGGGCGACGGATATATCGTACTTTACGACGGAAGCGACAACTCCGTTATCGAACACCTTAATCTTGAAAAGGTTTTAGGCGATATGCCGCAGAAGACCTTTCATCTCGACCGCATCTCGTCTCACACCCAGCCGCTGTGCTTCCCCGATGGGATGACCGTAATGAACGCGCTCGACAGGGTGCTCAGGCTCGTTTCCGTGGGCTCCAAAAGATTTCTCACGAACAAGGTAGACAGATCCGTTACCGGACTTATAGCGCGGCAGCAGTGCGCCGGTCCTCTTCAGCTTACGGTTTCGGATGTAGCCGTTATAGCGCAGAGCCATTTCGGACCCACCGGCGCCGCGATGTCGATCGGAGAGCAGCCGGTAAAAGGGCTTATAGATCCGTCCGCGATGGCGAGAATGAGCGTGGGCGAGGCGTTAACGAATATGGTATGGGCTAAGATAAGCTCCCTTGAAGATATTAAATGCTCCGCCAACTGGATGTGGGCGCCCAAGCTTGCAGGAGAGGGAGCGCGGCTTTATGACGCTGCCGTAGCCGTGAGGAATATGATGATTGAATTAGGCATTGCAATTGACGGCGGCAAAGACAGCCTTTCGATGGCCGCAAAGGTCCTACACCGTTCAGGGGAGGAGGAGACCGTTAAATCGCCCGGAACCCTCGTGATCTCAGCCTATGCCTCATGCCCGGATATTACAAAAACGATCACGCCCGATTTTAAAATGCCCGGCAGGAGCAGGCTTATTTACATAGACATCGGGGACGGAAAAAACAGGCTTGGAGGCTCATCCCTCGCTCACTGCTACAAGCAGATAGGTGATGAATCTCCGGATATTGAGAACATTCAACTGCTGAAAAACGCATTCAATGCCGTTCAGGAATTAACGGACAAAGGGCTTATATTATCGGGTCACGACAGGAGCGACGGCGGCCTGATAACAACGCTCCTTGAAATGGCATTTTCCGGAGACTGCGGATTAGAGATAGGCATAAGATCGCAGGGCGCAAGGGGCAGGCGTCAGGACGAGATAATTTCATCTCTATTTTCCGAGGAACTCGGCATGGTTATAGAATATGCTCCGGATAAAGAGGAAGAAATAACCTCGCTCCTTAAAAAATATTCCGTGCCGTATCTGGGCATCGGCAGGACTTTAACGGAAAAGAATATCCGGATAAACTTCCTTCTCCCGGACGAGGAAGCATTAACGGTCCTCGATGAAAAGATGCCGGAACTCAGGGCGGTGTGGGAAGAGACGAGTCATCAATTGGATATGCTTCAGGCTAATCCGGAATGCGTCCTTGAGGAAAAGGAGATAATATACGACAGGACAGGCCCTTCCTATCGCCTCTCATTCACGCTGGAACAGACTCCTGAAATAATCTTAAAGAAGGGATTAAAACCGGCAGTCGCAATAATTCGCGAGGAAGGGAGCAACGGAGACAGGGAGATGACCTCGGCCTTTTATTCGGCCGGATTCGAGCCGTGGGATGTAACAATGACCGATCTTCTGCAAGAAAAAATAAAACTCTCGAAATTCAAGGGCATTGTCTTTGTGGGCGGCTTCAGCTATGCAGATGTCCTCGATTCCGCAAAGGGCTGGGCCGGAACCATACGTTTCAACAAAAAACTCTACAAACAATTCCAGGATTTTTACAGCAGACCGGACGCGTTCAGCCTCGGCGTCTGCAACGGCTGCCAGCTTGCGGCCTTACTTGGATGGGTTCCATGGCAGGGGATTGCCGATGAAAACCAACCGAGGTTTATCCACAACAAATCAGGCAGGTTTGAATCCAGATTCGCAACGGTCAGGATCTACGAAAGCCCCGCCTTAATGCTGAAGGGCATGGAAGGCTCGGTTTTAGGGGTATGGACGGCCCATGGAGAAGGTCTCGCGCATTTCCCGGACAAAAAAATCCTGGATGAAATAATCGATAAAAAACTCGCGCCGGTCAGGTATGTGGATGATGCAGGAGAATTTACGGAGAAATATCCTTTTAATCCCAACGGCTCTCCTTACGGCATAACTGCTCTCTGCACCCCTGACGGCAGGCACCTTGCGATGATGCCTCATCCGGAAAGGACATTTTTGAAATGGCAGTGGGCATGGATGCCCGAAGATATGAAGAAAAACCTCAAGGCATCTCCGTGGCTCAGGATGTTCCAAAACGCGCGGGAGTGGTGCGAAAACGCAGAGGTTTGATATATAATATTGCATTTACAAAGGGGGTAACTAATGATCAAGAAGACTCATGTCAAATCTTTTTACAACGGAATATTCGTCACGTGTTACGAGCATAAGAACGTCAAATACGTAGCCAACCAGCATGGAGACTGGGATGTGTACGAAGGGGAATATGTAAGGGGGGAAAGGACAAGAATTATCCCTAAGGAATCGGATGAGATCAAAAATATCATAAACGAATATACAAAGCATCACGGCGGAAAGCGTTAAAAACGCGGCAGGCATGACTATAAAAAAAATATTATCCTCTAAAATAATATTTATCCCGGCAGTTTTCTGCCTTGCAATCCTTCACTCCAATACGGCATACAGCGCGGATTGGAGACTCTATTCCGAAAATCAACATTTCTCTTTTTATTATAGTGCTGAAGAAACGGATCCGTTAAATGAATTTCTAAGCGTCTTCAAAAAGAAAATCGTTAAAATTAAGATGTGGACAAAACACGCAGTAAAAAACGACAAAGGCAGGGACCGCCGGATACTCGAAAACAAAAATCTCGGTCTGTCCGTAAAAGATTACGAGCATTACGAATATACTCTGTCGCTGAAGGAAATAAACTGTTCCGATAAAATGATCCGTTCTTTGTCCGAGGCCGACTACACAAAAGAGGGAAATTTGCTGGAAAGATCCGAATCGCCGTTTGCGGGCTGGAATCCGGTAGTCCCCGCATCGGGCGACGAATCATTGTATAAAGCGGTCTGTACCTTTCCTGAAGCGGAAAAACGGTAAAACGGAGGGCGTATGAAGGTAGCGATTTCTCTGGCGTTTATTGCGGCTTCGATGCTGTTGAGCGCAGATATTATATCGGCGAATACGGATATGGAGTTTATATTCGTAAAAGGCGGATGCTGGCGTATGGGCGATATTTTCGGCGAAGGCGAGCCCGATGAAAGACCGGAGCATGAAGTCTGCGTTGACGGCTTTTACATGGGGAAATATGAAGTGACTCAGGGACAATGGAAAGAGATCATGGGCGATAGCCCTTCATCTTTCAAAGACTGCGGCGACAACTGCCCGGTTGAGAACGTAAGCTGGAACGATGTGCAGGAGTTTATCCGGAAATTGAACGACAGGGCGGACGGAAAATACCGCCTCCCGACCGAAGCGGAATGGGAATACGCGGCGCGGAATGGCGGCAACGGCGGAAAATGGGCGGGGACAAATGACGGTGTCGAACTTGACGGCTACGCATGGCATGATAAAAATGCCGGAGGCAAGACGCATCCCGCCGGACAAAAAAAACCTAACGAACTCGGAATTTACGACATGAACGGCAATGTATGGGAATGGGTGCAAGACACGTATGACAAAAACGCTTACTATAATCATTCAAGGAACAATCCGGCATATAAAGGGGAGCAAAACAGCGAGCGCGTTGTAAGGGGCGGGAGTTGGTACAGCAAATCCGGCGACGTGCGCTCTACGAATCGCTTCTACCGTCAGCCGGCGTATAAAAGCGGTATTGTGGGGTTCCGCCTGATGAGAACAAAATAGACTTCCGGCAAAAGTCGGAAGATAAAAATACATTTGTCATATCTTAAAAAAAATGAAAGTGCTGATTGCCGATAATGCTGAAGATACAAAGAGCGTCCTGGGCGGGATACTTCTCGGCAAGGATTACGAATGCGTATTCGTGGAAAACAACGCCGATATTATCGAAAAGGTCTATACCGAAGTCCCTGATATCGTTATCCTCGATACAAAACCCGCCGGACCGTCCGGCCTCGAAATATTAAAAAAACTGAAATCAGCCCCTTCCACAAGGGATATTCCGGTAGTGCTTATAGCGTCCAAAAAATCTCAATCGAAACTCGCAAAAGGATACGAACTCGGCGCCTACGATTATATCTCAAGGCCGTATTTCAAGGAGGAGCTAACGGCAAGGCTCAGCAATATTACATTCGCCTGCGAAAGGGTGAAGGAACTCGAAAAACTTCTCGACAGGGATTACCTGACCGGCATTTATAACCGCAGGTTTTTTATGGAGAGATTCCATGAGGAGTTGTCATGGTCTTCGAGACACTCGGAGCCAATTTCCCTTATGATGCTCGACATCGACCACTTCAAAAAAATTAACGATACTTACGGACACGGCTGCGGAGACGAGATACTCAAGCAAATCGCCAATACCATGACTGCCGTGCTGAGAATAGAAGACGTGGTAGCGAGATACGGCGGGGAGGAATTCATTATTCTGCTGCCCAACACCGACTCGGAAGGCGTTTTAACCGCCGCTGAAAAGCTGAGGGCCGCCGTTCATGACAAGGATTTTTCCTGCGAAAACGGGAGCACGCGGATTCAGGTTACGGTCAGCATAGGAGTTACCGCGTATGCCCCGGATAATGAATGCATCTATCTGCCGCCGGACAGAGTTATCGGACAGGCCGACACCGCTCTTTATACCGCAAAAGAGCAGGGAAGAAACAGGGTCGTTGCGCATAAGCAATAACCCGTCAAAATAATCTTTTTATGCTATGAAATTCCCTTGCCGTTAAGAAACCGGCTGTATTTTTTATCGACCCTCAGTATGTGGTTGTTTAACCAGTCCTTAAGAAAATTCATCGTTTCGATATTTATCGTCAGGTCTCCTCTGTCGAATTTGCGTTTTACTTCCAATGCCTGCTCGATCAGCTTCCTATGGGCTTCCATATGTGAAGAAGTTTCCGGATAGCCGTATTGCTTAAACAAATTTTCCTCTACCTTGAAATGCTTATCCGTATAATCCAATAACCCGTTCAGCACTCCTCCTATCACATCATTCGCTTTTTTCTCTTTCCATGCCGAATACAGGTCATTAACCAGTCTAAAAAGGTTCTTATGCTGGTCGTCTATCATCTTTATATTCACGCTGAAAGCATCGTTCCATTTTATGAACTCTCCGCTGCCTTGCAGTTCGGCGCCTTTTTCGAGATGAAAGCCGGCAATCGAAATCTTAAGGGACTCCGAAACGCCGTATAGTTTATCTACCTGCTGCATTACCTCGTTTGCCATATCCTCCATTTTACGCGAGATGGTCGAGGATTTCTCTATATTCCTCGCAACCTCTTCCGATGCGGCGGACTGCTCGTCAACCGCTGTAGCTATCTGCGTTATCTGATCCCTTACCTTTTGTACGGAATCAACTATGTGGTTCAATGATTCCCCTACGTCCCTTATGTAGTCCGTTGCCTTCGTCACTTCTCCCGACGCCTCTTCCATGGATTTGGTGGTCTGCGTTGATTCGGATTGTACTGCCGCTATCTTTTCCGTTATCTCCGCAGTCGCCTTTATCGTTCTTTCGGCAAGTTTCCTTACTTCATCGGCTACTACGGCAAAGCCTCTTCCCTGTTCTCCTGCCCTTGCCGCCTCTATTGCGGCGTTTAATGCTAAAAGGTTCGTCTGATCCGCTATATCCTTAATTACCGTTACTATGTCTCCTATCTCGGATGCCCTGTTGTTGAGCTTATCCACCATTGTCGATAACTCTACTGTCGATGTATATACTCTGTTTACTGTCTGGACTGCTCCGTCGGCTACTTCTTTGCCTTTAGATGCCGTTTCCATTGCCTCAGCCGATGTCTCCGATGCCACTGATGCGTTCCTTGCTATGTCGGTTATTGTCTGGCTCATTTCTTCGGCTGCCGTGGCTATCTGAGATGCCTGAGTTGATTGATTCTGCGCCCCTTCCGTTGTACTTTCAGAACTGGACTTCAACTTTCCTACGGATGTAACCACATCTGCAACGGATTCGGTAATGCCCGACACTGTATTTCTGAAAGATGAAATCATGAGATTCATGCTTTTTGCTAAAATTCCTACCTCGTCCTTGCTTTCATAATCAATGCTTATCGACAGGTCGCCGTTGGCAATGCTGTCAACTTTAGAAGAAAGCTCGGAAAGCGGCTTGGTGATAAGTCCTGCGATAAGCCATCCGACAACGGCTATTATAAAAATAAATAAACCGGCAAATGCGGCGAGGATTACGGCTTTGCCGAGAAATATCCTATTTACATCATCTATATAAATACCGCTTCCTACTATCCAGCCCCACGGCTGAAACTTTTTAACGAAGGATATTTTGGGATAAAGCTCTTTTGTAGTGCCGCCCTCCTTTAACGGTTTCGGCCAATTATACTGAACAAAGCCTCCATCGGCATTATTTGCAACCTCTGCAAATGCCTGAAAGAGATTCTTTTTACCGTCGGTCTTCACTATGCTGCCGTTAATTCCAGCCTGCAATGACGTGGCGCAATTAAACTTAGGATCGTCGAGCGTCTTGCCGTCAAGGGCTGGAACTGTCGGATGCATAATCATTGAGGGGATAGGAGTTTTGTCGTCATTAATCCAGAAATACTCCTTCCCGTCATACCTCATGCCTTTAAGCTCCGCCTTTGCAGCGGCCTTTGCCTGATCCTCCGAAAGCGCCCCGTCCTTGAAGAGTTTATAATTATGTTCAATCACGCCATACGCGGCTTCAACCACATGCTTTGTTTTCACTCTTTTTTCATCGGTGATCGAACTTTTAAAAAACATCAGGAATAAAGCGCTGATGGTAAAAAGAGCAATCACCGACGTTACGGAAATAATGCAGAGTTTATACTTTGTCCTCATATCGACAACCAAACGTTTCATCTATATCCTCCGAAAATTCATTTATTCAAAACCGAAATCCTCTTATTTTAACATACTTTACAACATACTAAACTACGAAATTGTTGGAAAGCTAAATTTAGGTTAGGTAAATTGTTAAGATTTTAGAGGGTAGATTTTAAGTGGAGCTGAACGGGATCGAACCGTCGACCTCTTGAATGCCATTCAAGCGCTCTCCCAACTGAGCTACAGCCCCTCGAATATTGTGATGCGTAAAGGGTAACGCGTAAAGGGTAAAGAATTTGAATTTCAACAACTCATACTCCGCTACTCATTCCAGGCTAATAAAAATACCATCTCAACGCGAGGATTGTCAAGGATTGAGCATTCTGGTATCATTTAAGTCATGAAGAAAAAAGTTGTCTGCGCCGGCACATTCGATCACTTTCATCCGGGACATATAGACTTTCTAAAACAGGCAAAGGCGCTCGGCGATGAGCTGGTCGTTATTGTTGCCCGCGATGAAACCGTTAAGAGGATTAAGGGATTTCTGCCTACGAATAATGAAAGCCGGCGAAGGGATGACGTTAAAGGCACGGACATACCGGATTCGGCTGTTCTGGGCAACCTCGATACGGACATCTTTCAGATACTGGAAGAACTTCAGCCGGATGTCATCGCCCTCGGATACGACCAGCGTGTGTCCGAGGAAGAAATAGCAAAGAGATTCCCCCTTTGCGAAATAGTAAGGCTCGCGTCGTTCCAGCCGGAAAAATACAAGTCATCGTTTTTTAGGAGAGGGCGGGCATAGCATTTCCTCCCTAACCTTTATTTCAAATAAAAAACGGGGACTCCGTCCGGAGTCCCCGTCCCTTTCTTATGAATGGTGAAAAAATTAAAGTTTGAAAGGATTTGCAAAAAGCACGATAAGAACAACAACAAGGGCATAAATAGCAAGAGACTCGATCATCGCAAGACCGATGATAAGAGTCGTCGTAATCTTGCCCGATGCTCCGGGATTCCTTGCAACACCTTCTGTTGCGCCTTTCAATCCCAAGCCCATGCCGATTCCCGTTCCAAAGGCAGCAACGCCGATTGCTATGCCGGAAGCAAGAACCGCCGTTCCGTAATAGACGAGTTTTGAATCGCCCGCAACAGCCTTGGCCTCTTCGGCAAATGCAAAAGGCGCAAATACTGTAAGCATAATAAGCAATAACAGAGTCAGCGAAAGCAACTTTTTCATTTCATCTCCCTCCTTTCTTTAGTAATATTTTAATGCCCTTCCTCAACGGCGCCGGCAAGATATAAAGTAGTCAATAGGGTAAAAACAAATGCCTGTACTACGCTTACAAGCACGCCGAGCCCGAGGATTGCAACAGGTATAATAGCAGGCGCCAAAATACCTAATATGATCATAAGCGTATGTTTTGCCATCATATTGCCGAAAAGCCTGACGGACAGGGTAATGGGTCTCACAAAATGCCCGATGACTTCTATAAAAAACATCATTACCATCAACGGAAGCGCATATATCGACCTGATCGGCCCTAAAAAATGGTTTATATATTTGAAGCCGTGGACTTTTATACCGTAAAACTGATATATCAGGAATACGGGAACAGCCATGGACGCGGTCATGTTTATATTGCTCGTAGGCGCGTCAAAGCCGGGTATCAAGCCGAAAAAATTGCATGTCATAATATAAAGAAAAACGGTCCCTATGAGCGGATAGAATTTATCTCCCCACCGGTGTCCGATATTATCCCGTGAGAGATTCAGGGCAAAGTCCGCAAATGTCTCCATGATATTCTGGAGTCCCGACGGAACGAGGCTGAGCTTATTTCTTACGACAAGGGCGACGCCTATTAAAACGCCCATCGCAAGCCATGAATATGAAACATAAGGCGGTATATTCGGTAGTACTGCGTGCAAAATAGTGGGTGCTTCCACGGGACGCCTCCTCTAAGAAAATTAACAGCTATGATAATTTAAAACCGGTTAAATGTCAAGGTTTCGGCTCTTTAAGTTTTTTATTGATTGATAAGCTTTTATAATTCCTTCGGAATGAGGGTGTCACCCTTATGCCTTCATCAAAAGCATTGAGCCCTGAGATACCCCGAGTTCCCTTGAGACTACATCGCACTTCGACTGCAAAAGGAAAAAGATTTCTTTGCCGCCGGCATGGCCGGTATCCCACAGGGTCTCGAAATTCCCCTGTCCCTTACTTATCACAAACCCGGCATTTTCGAATATCCTGTTGAATTCCGGAGACGTAAATTCAAGTATCGTCCCGATGCCGTCGGAGCCGTTGTCTACAATCTCGCAGACATCCGCAAGCCCTATCTCACGGGCGTCCTCCATTGTGGAATCGTTCAATACCGGCTCTCCTTTTACGACTGCCGTGACCTTCTTCCCCATGCCTGTTAATACCTCGATGAGAAGCCTGTCGAATACTATTTCACCCGCGTTATCCAGCAGGTAAAGCATTTCCGGACTTTTATCCGCCGCGTCTTTGAAGGCCGCGTAAGCATCCACGGTAAGCGGGTTATGCAATGCCCTTTCTATTGTCCCGATGATATCCACCGATGTAAATATGCCGAAATCTATAACATTACCCGCAATGGCGAGCCTTGCCGCAGTCCACAAGGGGTCTTTGCTGTTTTCAACCTTTTTCTTCAGTTCGGGATAAAGCCCCAGCGCTATCAGGTTGTATTCCGACTTTATCTCTTTGAACGGGTCTTTGCCGAGGAGTTGCCTTATCTTTCTATGCAGGAATGTGGTGGAATACGCGGGCGGCTGCGACATATCCGTTGCCTTTATCTCATCGAGTACGCCCTTAATGACATTCGCCTGAAGCGAGCCGTCCCTTGTGCCGAGACGCACGGCGATCAATGTCTGTTTCAAAAAACAGGGAAAGCAGTCTAAATGCGTTCTCACTTTCTACCTATTTCCTATTTAGTGCCCTGTCCGCAATGTCTTTTCTATAGTGCATTCCGTCGAAATGTATCTTGTTTATCGCCTCGTACGCCTTTTCTTTCGCGGCCTTTATATCTCCGCCCAATGCGGTAACGCCCAGCACCCTTCCGCCGTTTGTGACTATTTCATTATTGTTGAATGCGGTGCCTGCGTGAAAGACGACCACGTCGTCCATCTTCCCGGCATTATCCAATCCCGAGATAATCTTCCCCTTCTCGTATTTCCCCGGATACCCCCCCGATGCCAAAACAACGCACACCGATGCGTCTTTCTTCCATTGTATCTCGATATCGGAGAGTTTCTCATCGGCTATAGCCATGGAAATATCCATCAGATCCGTATCGAGCCTTGCGAGAATCGGCTGGGTTTCGGGGTCGCCGAGCCTGCAGTTGAATTCAAGGACGGACGGTTTGCCGTTGTCTATCATCAGCCCGGCGTATAAAATCCCTTTGTATTTTATTCCTTCGCTTTTAAGCCCGTCGATCGTCGGCCTCATTATCGTTTCCATCACTACGGATTCGAGTTCCCTTGTAATGACAGGCGCCGGGCTGTATGCGCCCATGCCGCCGGTGTTCGGTCCCTTATCTTCGTCAAAAACACGTTTGTGATCCTGAGAACTTACCATAGGCACAATGGTCTTGCCGTCGGTAAAGACCATAAAAGACGCCTCTTCTCCTTTAAGGCACTCTTCCACTATAGCCCTGCTGCCCGCGTCCCCGAATGCCTTATCTTTCATAATAAGCCTGAGCGCGTCTATAGCCTCATCGACGGTCGAAGCGACAATAACGCCCTTGCCGGCTGCGAGGCCGTCGGCCTTAATCACGATGGGCGCTCCCTTCATCCTCACATGATCCTCGGCATGGATATATGAACTGAAAACTTTATATTCGGCGGTAGGGATGCGGTGCCTCTTCATGAACTCCTTAGAAAAAACCTTGCTCGATTCAAGCTGCGCCGCCGCTTTTGAAGGCCCGAGTATCCTCCTGCCCTCCTTTTCAAAGGCATCTACTATCCCCCTTGAAAGCGGGTCTTCCGGGCCTACAATTGTGAGGTCTACCCATTCATATCTGACAAAATCCACCAAAGCGCTGAAGTCAGCGGAATCCACATCTATACATTCGGCCATTCCGGATATTCCCGCATTGCCGGGGGTGCAATAAATTTTATCGACAAGTCTGGACTGCGAGAGCTTCCACACAATCGCGTGCTCCCTTCCTCCGCTGCCTACTACCAAAACTTTCATTATATAACTCCTTTTAGTGTCTGAAATGCCTCGTGCCGGTCATTATCATCGCCATGTTAAACTCATCCGCGGCAGCGATAACCTCCGAATCCTTGACCGAGCCTCCGGGCTGAACAACCGCGGTTACGCCCATCTCATGCAGGACTTCTATGCCGTCCCTGAACGGAAAAAATCCGTCCGAAGCAGCGACCGAGCCCTGAATCGGCTCTCCCGCGTTCATCGCTCCTATCTTGGCCGTATAAACCCTCTTGGTCTGTCCGATGCCTATACCCGCTGCCCTGTCTTTGAACGCATACACAACGGCATTGGATTTCACATGCTTGCAGACCTTCCATGCGAAGGAAAGCGCCTCAAGCTCGTCTCTTGTCGGCTGCCGTTTCGTGATCGCCTTCATCGACATAATGTCCTCATCGGAATAATCCCATCCCTGAAGAAGCATTCCGCCGGCAATCCTCTTAATATCCCACGAACCGGCCTTTTTCTTTGAAACCATATCAGGGAACTCCAAAAGCCTCATGTTGGGCTTCTTTGAGAATATTTCCATCGCCTCCTTTGTGAAAGAAGGCGCTATCACCACCTCTAAGAAAAGATCTACCATCGCTTTCGCGGCGTCCCCATCAACCTCCGTGTTAAGCGCGACAACGCCTCCAAAAGCGGAAACAGGGTCGGCCTTTTCAGCCTTCTTATATGCCTCAACAGCGGTATCGCCGAGAGCCACACCGCACGGATTATTGTGCTTTATGATGGCGCATGCTTTTTTGTCGAACTCGAGCGCGAGCATAAGAGCGGAGTGGGTATCGAGGTAATTATTGAACGACATTTCCTTTCCCTGAAGCACCTTTGCGTCCGGAAGAGAAAGGCCGCTCGTCCTTTCCTTGTATATGGCGGCCTTCTGCTGCGGATTTTCACCGTATCTCAAAACGGAGACCCTCTTTAAAGATGTCGTAAAGTATTCGGGGAAGGACTGCTCCTTTTCCGTCACCCCGGTTAAATAGTCGGCAATGAGCGTGTCATACCGCGCGGTATGCGCGAACACCTTTTTGGCAAGGTTGAGCTTTGTTTCTTTGCCGAGTTCTCCTTTTGACGATTTCAT
>MHDU01000034.1 GCA_001803635.1 Nitrospirae bacterium GWB2_47_37
ATCCTGTCCTCCTCTTAAATCAGACAGTTTAACAGTCTCTAAATAGGACATTTTCATTTTGGTATATTAGGACATTATCACTTTGGCGTTACACCGAAATAAACCGTCAATAACTCGTTTTTTTACTTCTTTGTGCTCTTTTTCGCAGCAAAAGAAATCGCCTTCAACGCCTTGTCGGCGTCAATATTTCCGGCAATCCCCATGTCCCAGAAAAGCTCAAGGGTCTCCCGCACCGTAATATCAAGAACATTTGCGGCCTCCCTCAAGCTTATATCGCCCCGTGCATAACTGTCACCCACATATTTTTCCGCCCCGAGCCTTAAGAACTTTCTTATAGTTGTCGGCTCATCAAGTTTTTCCTTTTTCTCTGCAAACTTGACGGCATCCAAAAGATTGTCGGGCAACCTCAATGCCTTTGCTTTCATGACTTCTCCTCCATGTAAAGTTTTGCAACCGCGTACTCATCACGGCTGATAAACGGTTTTAATGATTCCAGCATCTCTATCGCCGCTGACCTCTCAACCTTTTTATTTTTATATAGGTAAATGAGACAGGCTGTCGCAGTCAGATAAGGTATATTTGCCGCTTCAAGTCTTTTCAAAAACCTCTGATCGTCGCCGGCAATGGCGTCATAATTGCCTCCAAGATAGAGCGAAATAACCTCTGCCTCGCCTTTTGTGGCGGATACGGCAGGCGATTTCTTCAAGTCGTGCTTAACAACTTGCAATACCTTTTTATCAATGTTCTCTTCGATTATAAAGGCATCCTGATATCCGCGTTCCTTCCCCTCATCCACGGTTTCCTTTTTTACGAGAGGCGGGATGTGTACCTCCATCGCAGAGAGAATCGCTTCTTTAGCCCCTGACTTGGTCAGTTTTACAAGGCAATCCGAATCCATTACTACCTTCATGTATCATATTGTAACTTTTCAGATACATCTTGTCAAATCCGGCTGAAAGCCGGCCGCTGAGTTAGTGAATAGATTATGGCACTTTGAGACTGTAATGAAGTGATTCATTAAGGCGGGGGAACTATTGAAAAACCGGTCGCTGTCCCTAATTAATTAAGTAAATGAGAAGTGGATGCGCCTTTGCTAATCTTGCCTTTAAAAATAATTCTATTGCATGCGAAACATGCATGATTGTAAATTTAAGATGCTTAAGTATTAATATATCGAGGTGCTTTATCTCTCCATGAAAATGTCTGCGATGCTTTGTATCTGTTTTCGAATCGAATAACTTAATAGCATCCACATAATGCTCTATGCTGAGCTCGGATGTCAATAGTGGACACCAATTGACTCAAGCCGCGATCCTCCTTTCATAGAATTTTTTCTCATACGCAACGGGGGATAAATACCCCAGCCGTGCCTGTCTCCTCTGCCTATTGTAAAAGACTTCTATGTATTCGCTGATATCCTGCATTGCCGCATGTCTGCTTCTGTACTTACGGTGATGCACAAGTTCCTGTTTGAGCGTCCCCCAGAAACTCTCCATAGGGGCATTGTCATAACAATTGCCTTTTCTACTCATTGATGCCGTCATTCCGAATTGCTCAAGCAGTTTTCTATACTGAAGCGCACAATACTGGCTTCCGCGATCTGAGTGGTGTATCAGTCCCTTTGCAGGCCGCTTGGCTGCCGTTGCCCTGAATAATGATTCGCTTACAAGGTTCTTTGTTATCCTCTCTCCCATCGCATAACCGACTATCTCTCCATTGAAAATGTCCTTATGTCCGGCAAGATAAAGCCAGCCTTCTTCTGTAGGTATATAGGTGATATCCGTTAGCCATACCTTGTTCGGCGCTTCCGCCTTGAATTTTTGATTCAGTATATTTGCTGCCACAGGCAGCTTATGATCCGAGTCGGTAGTTGCTTTGTATTTCTTGGTCTGTTTGCAATAAAGCTCTTGCTCTCTTTTTATCCGCTTTATGCGGCATATGCCGACATGTGTGCCGCCCTCTGCTAACTCTTTCTGGAGTTTTTCAGCTCCACATACCCCGCGTGTGCGCTTATGTATGGCTTTTATCTCTATTGTCAGACGTGCATCTTGCTGCGCCCGCTTTGAAGGCTTCCTGTTAAGCCATGCGTAATATCCGCTCTCCGATACTTTTAAATGCCTGCATAATGCAGGTACCGAATGCTTGAGCCGCAGTCCCCTTATCATCGCGCACCTCGCTGCGACTCCTTCGCAAAGTACGCTGCCGCTTTTTTTAATATGTCTCGCTCCATCTTCACTTCTGCAAGTTCTTTTTTAAGCCTGTAATTCTCCAACTCTACTTCTGTCAGCGGTCTCTGGTTTTTCCCTACCTCTCCCAGCTTCCCTGCCTTATATGCCTTAACCCAGTTGCTTAGGGTTGTCGAAGCCAATGATAAACGCTTGGCTGCCTCATGTACCGATAACCCTTCCTCTAATACCTGCTTTACTGCTTCCTGCCGAAATTCCTTCGTGTACCTTCCATACGGTAACCTTTCCATCTGAACACCTCCGTTGAGTTATTTTACCTCATCTTTTGGTGTCCACTTTTCCTATCCTATCTCATGCCATGTAAAAATGAACCTAATGCATTTTGTTCTAAGTCAATAATAAAATTTGATTCTTTTCTTTTCATTATTTTTATTTACATATGCTTTGATGAGGTGTTTTCCATACTCCTTAACTGCTACAGTTTCCTCTCCCCAAAACCTGCCGCATTATAACATTTAAAAAGTCTATTTTAAAGGTTCAATCTTTCCGGGGGTTTGATAGTTGGATGCCTGCTCCCATGCTTTCATGAGTTCATTTTGATGCATGGTTGCCCATTCCGTCACAAGTCCCAATGCCCGCGGCGGCAGGCTGCCGGTTAAAACCCCAAGCGTTTTTATTTCGATTAATGCCTCGGTTTCTCCGTAAACAGCATGGAAATGCGGCGGGTTGTGTTCTCTGAAGTAGATGAAAATGACAATTCCGAAAAACCTGCTTATTTCAGGCATGTGTCAGTTGGGCGGTGATTTTGGTTCCGGTTAATTCGGCATAAAGAGAATCCGGGCATAAATCAATGCCGCCCGGCCATGCCACTGTATGACTCACAGGATCAATGAATGCAGCCTCAAAAACCGCGCGGTCTTTCCAAACTGAAAAAACACCCTTATCGGCAACATCGGACAAATCAACAACACCTTCAATGTTATCCGAAAATTTTATCCAAATCCGGAATTCTTCAAGCGTCCTAACATCTGTTATCTTATGCATAAAACACCTCTAACATGACTACATTTTACCATATCCTGTTTTATAAGAAAACACATAGAGACACTGAGCGAAATCAATAACCGGGTTTAAATATAAGCACGGACATAGACGGCAGGGTGATGTCCAGCGAAAATTGTCTTTTATGACACGGCACGTTGCCGGCATGCACGCCGCCCGCGTTTCCCAAATTGCCGCCCCAGTATATCTCCGAATCGCTGTTCAGGACTTCCTTGTAAAAGCCGCTATTAGGGACTCCTAATCTGTATCCGAATCTCGGCACGGGAGTAAGATTGAAAACGAAGACGAGAAAATCGTCAGGGTTCTTCGCCCTTCTTATGAATGAAATCACGCTGCTTTCGGAATCATTGAAATCTATCCATTCAAATCCGTACCATTCGGAGTCAACCTCATGCATGGCCGGCTCCGATTTATAAAGTTCGTTCAAATCCCGGACAAACCTATGCAGCCTCTGATGGGGCTCATATTCCAACAAATGCCAATCGAGGCTCTCCTCGGAATTCCATTCGCTCCACTGGCCGAATTCGGAACCCATGAACAGGAGCTTCTTTCCGGGATGCCCGTACATATAACCGTAAAGCGTCCTCAGGCCGGCGAACTTCTGCCACATATCTCCGGGCATTTTATCGAACATCGACCTTTTGCCGTGTACGACCTCGTCGTGGGAAAAAGGCAGGATAAAGTTTTCCGTAAATGCATAAAGCATGCTGAAGGTAAGACTATTCGTGTGAAATTTTCTGTACACCGGATCCTTTGAAAAATATTCTATGGTGTCGTGCATCCAGCCCATATTCCACTTCATGCTGAAGCCGAGACCGCCCACGTATGTCGGTCTTGAAACCGCAGGCCACGACGTCGATTCCTCGGCTATCGTCAGCACTCCCGGATGATACTGATGGACGACTTCGTTGAATCTCTTTACGAAAGCCACGGCTTCGAGATTTTCATTGCCGCCGTATATATTCGGTATCCACTCGCCCGGCTCTCTTGAGTAATCGAGATACAGCATGGATGCTACCGCATCTACGCGCAGTCCGTCTATATGGTATTTATCGAGCCAGAAGAGGGCGTTGGAAATAAGATAGTTGGCGACTTCGCGCCTGCCGTAATTGAATACCAGCGTGCCCCACTCCTTATGTTCTCCCTTTTTAGGATCTTCATGCTCGTAAAGGCATGTGCCGTCAAAAAAGCCGAGACCGTGAGCGTCTTTGGGAAAATGCGCCGGAACCCAGTCCATAATCACGCCTATACCGTTTTGATGGCATTCATCGATAAAATACATAAAGTCCTCTGGTCTGCCGAACCTGCTCGTGGGAGCAAAATATCCGATCACCTGATAGCCCCACGAGACGTCGAGGGGATGTTCCATAAGCGGCAAAAGCTCGATGTGCGTATAGCCTAATTCCTTGACATACGGGATCAATTTATCCGCAAGCTCTCTATACGTAAGGAATCTGTTGTTTTCCTCCGGAACGCGCATCCATGAACCGGGATGAACCTCATAGATGGAGACCGGAGATTCGAGCCGGTTTGTCTTTCTTCTCGTTTCCATCCATTCCGAGTCCTGCCATTTATGCTTGTCTTCGATGCTGTATACTATTGCGGCGCTTTTCGGCCTCACCTCGAAATAAAACGCGAACGGGTCGGCCTTCTGCTCTTTATAGCCCCCATATTTCGATTTGATCTCGAACTTATATAATTCGCCTTCGCCGAGACCGGGAATAAATGTCTCCCATATGCCGGAATCTCCGAGCAGTTTCATCGGATGTTTCTTTCCGTCCCAATGATTAAAATTCCCTATGAGGCTTACTCTTTTGGCATTAGGGGCCCAGACCGAGAAATGAACGCCTTTTACGCCGTCTATCTCGACAACGTGGGCTCCGAGTTTCTCATAGTTTTTGTAATGCGTCCCCTCCCCTATCAGGTGGAGGTCGAAATCGGTTAAAACGCGTTTCTTCATAAAAAACATTGTATCACATTTAACAAACTTATTGACGGCGGAAGCCGTTTAAGGTATCTTAAAAGCATGAATAAACTCAGATTTCTTACGGCAGGCGAATCTCACGGCAAGGGATTGACCGGAATACTCGAAGGGATTCCGGCAGGTCTTTCTTTATCGTCCGAAGACATCGACAGGGAACTTAAAAGAAGGCAGGCAGGATACGGCCGCGGCGGCAGGATGAAGATAGAAAGCGACCGCGCGGAGATAATTTCGGGAGTAAGGTGGGGAAAAACAATCGGCTCTCCGATATCTCTTCTCATCGAGAACAAGGACTGGAAAAACTGGGAGCAGGGAATGTCATCGGAGGCGGAGCATACAGGCTCTATAGACGCCGTAACAAGACCTCGCCCCGGACACGCAGACCTTTCGGGCGCTTTAAAGTATGATCATAAAGACATAAGAAATATCCTCGAGCGCTCAAGCGCGCGGGAAACTGCTATGCGCGTCGCGATAGGCGCGGTTGCTAAAAAATTCCTTTCCGAGTTCGGGATCGATATCGGAAGCTATGTGATACAAATCGGGAGCGTGCAGATCTCAAATTTCAAATCTCAAATTTCAAATTCTGAAGAGATCTTTCAAAAGGCCGAAACTTCGCCTGTGAGATGTCCCGATGAAGAGGCATCGAAAAAAATGACCGGATTGATAGACGGCGCAGTTCAAAAAGGCGATACGCTCGGCGGAATATTCGAGGTGATAGTAACAGGCGCGCCAATCGGCCTCGGAAGCCATATACAATGGGATAAAAGGCTTGACGGACGGCTCGCTCAGGCATTAATGGGAATACAGGCAATAAAAGGCGTCGAGATAGGCGCCGGTTTTGAAACGGCAAAAAAATCAGGCTCTGAGGTTATGGACGAGATATTCTATGAAAAGGCAAAGGGCAATAGGCAAGAGGCTATAGGCTTTTATAGAGAGACAAACCATGCAGGAGGAATCGAGGGCGGAATGACAAACGGCATGCCGATTGTCATAAGGGCGGCAATGAAACCGATACCTACCCTTAAAAAAGCCCTCCGGTCTGTGGATATAATAACAAAAGAGCCTTTTGAGGCTGCTTATGAACGCTCCGACACTTGCGCTGTCCCTGCTGCAGCGGTAATAGGCGAAGCAATGACGGCCCTCGTCATCTCCGACGCCCTAATCGAAAAATTCGGCGGCGACAGCATGGAAGAGACAAAGAGGAATGTTGCCGGTTACCTCGAACATTTAAAAAACTTTTAACCCATGATAATCGGCGTACCTAAAGAGATTAAAACCCATGAATACAGGGTCGGCATTATGCCGTTCGGCGTTGAGGAACTCAAAAAGGACGGCCACACAATACTCATAGAAACAGACGCAGGGGAAGGAAGCGGATTTACCGACGATGAATATCTCAAGGCAGACGCAGACATAGTAGACAGGGAAACCGTTTTTAAAAAAGCAGACCTTCTTGTGAAGGTAAAAGAGCCCCTCCCGTCGGAATACGATTCAATCAAAAACGGTCAGGCAATCTTCACTTACCTGCATTTGGCACCGAACAGAGAACTCACGGAACTGCTTCTGAATAAAAAGGTTACCGCGCTCGCATATGAAACCCTGCAAAAAGACGGCAATCTTCCTCTACTTGCCCCTATGAGCGAGATCGCGGGAAGAATCGCTCCTCTCATGGGGGCGTATTATCTTCAAAGGATTCACGGCGGAAGCGGCATTCTTCCGACCGGAGCGACCGGCGTAAAACCTGCGAACGCATTGATACTCGGCGCGGGGAACGTGGGCGCAAACGCGGCGCGTGTTTGTATAGGCATGGATATGGATACCGTTATCATGAACAGAGGAATGGAAAGATTGCAGAGGCTGGACGAACTTTTCATAGGAAAAATCAAAACCCTGCCGCTCACCGCGCATAATATCAAGGAAGAAATACAAAAGGCCGATATTATAATAGGGGCGGTGCTTGTGCCCGGAGGCAAAACTCCGGTGCTCGTAACAAGGGATATGCTCAAGACTATGAAAAAAGGCTCGGTAATAGTCGATGTGTCCGTTGATCAGGGAGGTTGCGTCGAGACGACCAAACCGACGACCCATGACAATCCGGTTTACAGTGTCGAAGGCATTCTGCACTATACGGTTGCCAACATGCCCGGCGCGTATCCGAGGACATCCACCCTCGCGCTGACAAACGCGACATTGCCTTATATTAAAACTATCGCTAAAATAGGTATAAGGAGGGCGATAATGGAAGATGAGGCTATAAAAAGCGCCCTTAATGTTTACGGAGGAGAAATTATGCACAAGGCGATAGCTGATTCCCTAAGCCTCCCTTACAAAGATATCGCCGGGATATTATAGACATGTTTAAACTCCCAATCATAATAGCCTTAATTTTAATATCGGCGCTGCCTTCTTTCGTCTCAGCCGCGAATGCCCCTGACCTCCAGGAGACGGACTCTCCAATCCGGCTTATCGCGGAAGGGAAAACGAGCTTAGATAAATCGGATAACGAAACCGCTATAGAAAAATTAACGTCGGCATACGAAAAAGTCCCTCTTTTGGGCGACTACATACTGCTTTGGAGGGCCCGGGCTTATGAGGCGAAAGGGGATGCCGACAAGGCGCTCGCCGATATAAAGATAATCAAAGATAGATATAAAGACTCGCCTGTTATGAAAAACGCGAGGGCTAAGGAGATAGAATTACTCCAAAAAAGGAACGACCCTTCGCTCCTTAAAATGTTTGAAGGTTTTATCAGGGATTATCCGTCCGAACCCGGCGTTAAATACGCATATGCGGCATATCTAAAAGAAAATAATGAAACGGATAAGGCTAAAAAAATATTCAAAGAAATATACATCTCTCCGTCATCGATGTCCAAAACCGCGTTGAACGAGCTTTCGCCTTCGGATATAACCGTGGAAGACCTTATGAAGAGGGGAGAAAACCTCAATAAGTCATGGCTGTTTGCGGAAGCGGAGAAATCCCTGAGAGAAGCTTTAAACAGATGCGACGGACAGTTAAGAAACGAGATCATGGAAAAACTCGCCTATTCTATTTTCAGACAAAAGCGGTACAAGGAAGCAGCGGAACTTTACAAGACCTTAAACAATAAATACTGGCGCGCGCGTTCTCTCTTCAGAATAGGAGATATTGATACATTTGAGTCGGAACTGCCGGAGTTTGTAAAGACGGGCGACAAACGGTTCGCGTCCCTCCTGATAGCATACGGAACAAAGACACGGAGAGACGGCAATATCGAAAAGGCATTGGAGGTATTCAACAACACGCTGTCGAAATATCCTTCCGAAAAAGAAGATATACTTTGGGCTAAAGGCTGGACTTATTATTTGTCGGGCGAATACAAAAACGCCTCGGAATTATTCTCTCAGCTTTACGACGCGCACGGAGGCTCAAAATATCTTTACTGGAAAAACAGATGCGCTGAAAAATCCGGATCCGCTCATCCGTCCGCACATAAAAAAACCGTTGCCTACCGAGATTATTACGGTTTCCTTTCCATGCTTAAAGAAGACTCCGGGCTGCAAGCGCTGAGTGCTATGGCGGAAGCCGGCGCGAAAGAAAAAACCCAAAAAGTAAAAATAGACGTATTACAGTCGCCCCGGTCATTATCACCCTCTTTGGAGAGGGTGGATATACTGATAAAGCTCGGATTAAAACGGGAAGCGGTTTCGGAACTTATATACATGTCGAAAAAGAACACTAATCCCGGCAATATCGTGAATCTAAGCTCTTATCTGAAAAATCTCGGCAATCATAAGATGGCGGTTAATCTTGTATCGAGGATTCCGTATGCCGAAAACCTCCATGAATTATTATACCCGCCGGCATTCTCCGAAGAGGTGGAGGAGGCGTCCGGAAAAAATAATATAGATCCCCTTTTGGTGCTGTCGGTCATGAGGGAGGAATCGAGATTCGACACCGAGGCGCGCTCTATCGCAGGCGCGCTGGGACTTATGCAGCTTATGCCCGCTACCGCGCAGCGGCTCGACAGGCACGTCAAACTGAACATTAAACACACGGCTCAACTGCACGACGCAAGGACCAATATCCTTATCGGCTCATACTATCTGAAACAACTGCTCAAGACGTTCAACTCGGCTCCGGCGGCCATTGCCGCATACAACGCCGGGGAAGACGCAGTAAAGGAATGGCTCAGGAAAAATACTTACTCCACCATAGACGAATTCATCGAGGACATACCTTACGATGAAACGAGAAATTATGTAAAAAGGGTTCTCACGACCTATTTCGAATACATGAGGGCAATAAAGGACACCGACATCTCGACCGTTAAAAAACATATCGGCGCCCTTTAATACAATTGAACATCTAACTGCATTTTTTGAGTTGAGATCAAATCCGATTGTTTATTTTTCTCTTATGAATTGTGTATTATTTTTAGTAGCTGATTATTAATAGAGAGGGAGGCATTTGTGGAAATACTTAAGACGTTCGAAGAAAAAATAACTTACGCGGTCGAAAAGGTCAAGGCATTAAAGGAAGAAAAGTATAGTCTCGATAAGAGGATAGAAGAGCTTGAGGATGCGGTAAGATCTAAAGATATGGAAATCGAGCGGCTCGTGATGGAAAAGGCCTCCGTAAAGGAACAGATAGCCGAACTCCTGAATGAACTCGAATCGCTCGATTAAACATTTTCGGGGTATTGCGTAATGGGCAGCGTGGAAGTACATATACTCGGACAAAACTACGTTATAAAAGGCGATGCGCCGTCCGAATACATTAAACACCTTGCGGATTTCGTTGACGAGAAACTAAAAGAGGTTTACGGAAACGCGCCGGACATAACGCCTCTTAAGGCCGCAATCCTTGCCGCCTTGAACATCGCGGATGAACTGCACAAGGTCAAGAACGATTACAAGTCGGTATCTCAAAGTATAAAGAATATCGAGGACAAGACTGAGAGTATAATCAGGCTTTTTGAGTGATCTCCGGTTCGAGGTGTCTTTTATCGACCTTTAAACAATGGCCGCCGGAAATCTTGGCGTATTTTTTCATCTCGGACGCGGCCCCGGCCATTTCCCCGTAGTGTGAAAACTTTTTAAACTTATTGTGCACTATGCCTATGGAAATGCCTATGAGAGGAAACGTGCGTTTATTGCCTTCCCTGTCAACGGACTCTATACAGCCCTTTATCCTATCCTCATGGTCGTAGAAGGTAAGCATTATCTTGGTGAAATTATCGATAATTGCGGCGGCGGTCTCTTCCATATTCTCCGGATCCGTGATAAATATAAAATCATCCCCGCCTATATGCCCGATAAAACTGCCGGAAGGCTGTTTACTTTTAACCGTATTCAGGATAAGCCTGCCGAGCATTTTCAGAACCTCGTCCCCGCGACTGAAGCCGTACCGGTCGTTATACGGCTTAAAATAATCGAGGTCGGCATACGCGAGGGCGAATACCGTTCCGGCATCGAGCCTCTTTTGTATCTGCATGTTTATGGCTATATTGCCGGGAAGCCTTGTCAGGGGATTCACCTCGACGATCCTCTCCGCCCTGTGCACACACAAGCCGACCTTGACGGGCAACTCCATTTCAAGGGATGACCGTCTTACGTAATCGTCTATGAACAGGGAATCCCAATCCGAGACCGTAAAATCATCGTCAACTACGGCTAAAACCGGAAGATGGCCGAAAATGGGATCTCCCTTTATCTCGTTAAGAACATTAACGGTCATTGAATCGCCCATTACAATATCTATAATCATGATGTCCGGGATAGAGCCGTAGATATAATCGAGCGAAGACTGTATCTTGGAAAAATTGACGACATTGTAAGAATCCTTAAAAAACCTGTCGATTATATTTGTCAGAAGAGGATCTTTGGTAATTGCTGCGATGGTCTTCAACCTAAGCCTCGGAAAGGAAGAAGTCTTCCGCGCCGGACAGGGAATCTTCCAACTCGCTCAATACTTCCTTTAAATCGGCCTCCGAAAGGCCGAGGGTCTGCCATGCGACGCTGTTGACCGCAGGCACAAAATCATCGCCGGCAAAACCGAACCCCTTAGCCCTTATAATAATATCGGAAAGATGGACTATCGCCGTCTGAACCGGGACGCCGTTGGAAAGGTGCGGTTTATGGTGATATTCTATTACCTCTACCAGATTCCTCGGGAAATTCCACTTCTGGGCGATCCACGCCCCTGCTTCGGCGTGGCTGATTGTGAAATGTTTCTTTTCGGCCTCCAATATAAAAATGCCTTTATCTTCCGCTTCGGCCATGATTTTTTTATATTCTTCGGGAAACTTCAATCCTAAAACGACCTTCCCTATATCGTGAAGAAGGGCGGCCACCGAAACCTCTTCGGGCTCCGTCAATCCCTTTTTCTGGGCGATTATCCTTGCCGTAATGGCGCAGCCGAGGGAGTGCTCCCAAAGCCCGAGCATGGTCTTTTGCATGGCCTCGAATACCGACACGCCCAAAAGCATGCCTTTTACGACATTCAGTCCCAAAAGTATAAGCGCCTGACTGACGGACGATATCCTGCCGGGAAATCCGTATATCGGAGAGTTTACTATCTTGAGCACCCTCGACGTAAGAACAGGGTCGTTCGCTATAAAACCTCCCACTTCGTTAAGGGAGGCCTTGGGATTTTCGATAACAACCAGCAGCTTTCTCAATACCCCCGGTATCGTGGGGAGAGTATCTATCTTCTCTATCTGGCTACGAAGCGCCTGTATATCCATCTATTTGTAAAGCCCCTCGATGTGCTCTTTGAAAAGCTTCTTTAAAAGTCCCATGTTCGGCTCGTTTTCGGTCTTTTTAAATCTTGCGTCCAGTTCCGAAAGTATCTCCTCCAGAGGTTTTTGAGGAGCGGCTGCCCCTTCGACATAGACGCTGCTCACATTCATATTATGAAGCCTTTCTATAAGGGCATTGCTAAGCTCGGTCCCTTCCCCTAAAAGGATCATACCCGCCTCGTTGATCACCGGCTTTGAAAGCTTCATGCCGGGCTTAAGATTATTTACGGGAACCTTGGGCAAATTACTACCTCCTGCTCGGTATTTGAAAGCTATTATACCATAAAGAATGCGCGCAAACCGTCAGAAAAAAGAGTTACAGATCCATCAGGAGTATATCCTCTTTGTGGTACAGAGAATCCTCCATTTCCTCCAATATCCCCCTTATGTCCGTTTCGGTAATATCGAGAATCTCCCAGACCGAGGGGTTCAAGGCAGGCACGAGCTTATCGCCCGCAAAGCCGAATCCCTTTGCCCTTACGAGGATATCGGAAAGATGGACTATCGCCGTCATAACAGGGGCGTTCCTTGAAAGGTGGGGCTTATGGTGGTATTCTATCGCTTCTATAAGGCTTCGCGGGAACTTCCACTTCTCCATAAGCCATGCGCCCACAGCGGCATGGTTTACCTCGAAATGGTCCGTTTCGGAATCGAATATGAAATTATTTTTTTTCTCCGCTTCATCCATAATCTTCTTATATTTATCCGAAAATTTCAAACCCAGCACGACCTTCCCTATGTCGTGAAGAAGGGCGGCTACGGAAACCTCCTCATAGTGGTCCAAATTCTTTCTTTTGGATATTATCCTTGAAGTAATCGCGCACCCGACAGAGTGCTCCCATAGCCCTGTCATTACATTTTTCATGGCCTCGAATACGGAAACGCCCAGAAGCACCCCGCGCGCAACATCCAGCCCTAAAAGTATAAGCGCCTGGCTTACGGTGGATATCCTTCCGGGAAAACCGTAAATGGGAGAGTTAACGACTTTCAGTATCCTCGTTGTAAGAGAAGGGTCTTTTAATATGAAATTGCCTATTTCGTTGAGGGACGTCTTAGGGTCCTCTATGACTTCGAGCAGCCTTTTCAGGACAGGCGGTATCGTCGGCAGACTGTCTATGTTTTCTATCCTGCTGCGTAATGTCCATGCGTCCATGGTTATCATTATATCATATCCTTGCAGAAGGATAAGCAATTTGATATGCTTAAAAAAAGAACACAGGAGGAGCTTATTATGGATGAAAAAACAAAAGAAGCGTTAAAGGCCATGTATGACATGGCGGACAATGCGGAAAATTGCATTTCTTCTTTACAGACGGCACTTATCTACAATTCATCAAAGCCTTTGAAGGACTGCGAAACTACGGTAAAGGACATCAAAAAGACCGAGGCCGTTATTACAAAAAAAATCGCGGAACTCGCAAAGGACAATCCGGATCTAAAGCAATACGTTTCGGTGCCGGCGCACCTTTTGAGGATAGGAGAGAATATCGAAAAACTGTCCGAATTGATGGACAAAAAAATTAAAGACGATATCCTTTTCAGCGACAAAGCGGTTACCGAGATCACGTTTCTCCTGCAGAGGATCGTAGATGTCATGAGGCCGACATCCGATATTATACTCGCAAAGAATACCATCCTCGGCAGATACGTTCAGGAATCGGAAGAGGGTATAGTAAAAAGGGCCACGGAATACGCCACCTTGCATGAAGAAAGGCTCATCGAGGGACTCTGTCTCCCGGTCGCATCGTCCATATTCATAAACATGCTCGATTCCATAAAAAATATCGCGTGGCACGCAAAGGAAATAACCTCGAAACTCGTAGGATGGATGCTGCCTAAGGCGCAATAAATAAACGTATGCCCGCCGGCGCAGCTTATCTAAAACTATCGCGCGGAGAATTATGGGAGCGGGTAAGGCGTGCAGAAGAAATACTTAAAAACTGTACGCTCTGCCCCCGCGACTGCATGGTAGACAGGACTTCGGGAGGAGTCGGCTTCTGCAGGACGGGAGACGAACCCTTTGTCGCGAGTTGGGGACCTCATTTCGGAGAGGAAAGACCGCTCGTAGGGCGCTTGGGTTCCGGCACTATCTTTTTCAGCAGGTGCAATCTGGGCTGCATATTCTGCCAGAACTGGACCATAAGCCACTTAGGCGAAGGTAACGAAATAACCGATGAAAAGCTTGCCGATATAATGCTGAAATTGCAGGAAGCGGGTTGCCACAATATAAACTTAGTCACACCCACTCATCAAATGCCGATGATACTGCATTCCATAGCCATAGCTTCAGAAAAAGGATTGAATATTCCCATCGTATATAACTGCGGAGGATACGAAGCGATAGAATCCCTGAAAATCCTCGACGGCATAATCGACATTTACATGCCCGATTTCAAATACGCGAATCCCGAAGCGGCGCTTAAATACTCAAAGGCAAAGGACTATCCGGAAACGGCAAAGGCCGCGATCAAAGAGATGCACCGACAGGTCGGGGATCTGCTGATAGATGATAAAGGCACAGCGTCGCGCGGACTTCTCGTAAGACACCTCATACTTCCCGAAGGCATTGCGGGCACAAAAGAAATCGTGAGGTTCATAGCGGATGAAATCTCCGAAAACACATACATCAACATCATGGATCAGTACTATCCCTGTTACAAGGCATTCGAGCACCATCCCCTCGACAGGAGGATAACAAATAACGAATATTCAGAGGCCGTAAAGGCCGCACTGGATGCGGGTTTGAAAAGGATAGAAGGAGTAACGTTTTGAAAATAAAATTCTTGGGCGGGGTCAGGACGGTCACAGGCACATGTTTTCACCTGTCGATAAACGATTTGCAGCTACTCGTTGACTGCGGCATGTATCAGGGGGAGCATGCCGATGACATAAACAAAGCGCAGTTCCAATTCAATCCGCAGGATATCGATTGCCTCTTTTTAACCCACGCCCATATAGACCATTCCGGACTTATTCCAAGACTCGTAAAAGACGGCTTTAAAGGCAGGATATTCTCAACATACGCCGGCGCGGACCTTGCCGAAATCATGCTTTACGACTCCGCGCAGATACAGGAAAAAGACGCTGAATGGCTTACCAAAAAGGCATTCAGGTCAGGAAAGGATATTGTGTTCGAACCTTTATATACGACCGGAGACGCAAGAGCGGCAATCCGGTTCTTCGAGAAAAAAACTTACGGTAAGACCGAAAATCTCGGTAAGGCCGTGAAATACCGATTTATAGATGCCGGTCATATTCTCGGTTCCGGGACATTGGAAATATGGTATCAAGACAGCCCTGTCGAAAGAAAAATAGTATTCTCCGGAGACATAGGCAAAAAAGGAAATCCGATAATCAACGACCCGCAACACGCGGGGACGGCGGATTATGTTGTAATGGAATCGACATACGGCAACAGGCTGCACAAAGGCATGGAGGAGAGCATCGACGAACTCGCGGAGGCGATAAAGGTTACGTTTAAGAGAGGCGGCAATGTGTTAATCCCGGCCTTTGCCGTCGGAAGGACTCAGGATATTCTATACACCTTGAACAAATTGTCCGGGGAAGGAAGGCTCAATAACCTCAATGTCTATGTGGACAGCCCCCTCGCGGAAGATACGACAAAGGTCTATTTAGCTCACCCCGAATGTTACGATGAAGAGGCGCTGAAAATGCTCAGAAACAGAAAAGGCAATGCGATAAAACTTCACTTCACGACCTCGGTAGAGGACTCTCAGAAGATAAACGGAATAAAATCCGGAGCCGTTATTATTGCCGGAAGCGGCATGTGCGACGGGGGGAGAATAAGGCATCACTTCAAGCATAACCTCTGGCGCAAGGAATGCAGCATAATATTTTCAGGGTTTCAGGCTGAGGGAACCCTCGGAAGAAAAATAATTGACGGAGCAAAGATCGTCCCTGTACTCGGAGAAAATATCGCGGTAAAAGCGAAAGTCTATACCATCGGAGGCTTCTCGGCCCATGCGGACAGGGACGGGCTTCTCGAATGGCTCGGCGCGTTTTCAAATAAGCCGGAAGTATTCATTGTCCACGGCGAAGAGAATGTCTCTCTCGAATTCGAGGAGACGGTAAAAGAAAGATTCGGATTCATAACGCATGTGCCTCACAAAGGAGAAGAATTCCAGATTTAGAATGTATAACAAAATGCCTAATAAAACTGATAGGGCATTGTATTGTAGCGGTTTCAGCAGCTCGAAGTTTCGTAGTGATGGCGAAACCGAGCTGGCGCCTCGGAGCCGAACAAGGATGTTCGGCGAGAATGAGCGGAAATACTGTGACCTATCAGTTAAAACTCTTAAATAATAGCAACTATTTCCGCTTCCATGGTCTCAAGATTAACGACAGCCGCCGTCGGTTTTCCGTAAAGCCATCCGCAGACCTCTCCCGGATTCACGATAAGCGTATCTTTAACCTTCTTAATGACAGGCTCATGAGTATGCCCGAAAACAACGAGATCGAATCTCCCGCTCTCAGCGAGTTCGTCCGCAACGTCAGGCTCGTGCATTATAACTATTTTTCTGTCATGGAGAATGAATTTGTAGGGCTGTGTATAAATCCTGTCCTGATAAAGCTTTTTCAAAAGAACCCTCTCACCGTCATTATTGCCGAAAATGCCCGTAAAATCGCCCTTGAAATTTCTTATCACCCTCCATGTAAACGGAGAACAGAAATCCCCGGCGTGTATTATATGCCCGACATTTTTCTCTTCGAATATTTTTAAAGCATTTCTTAAATTATCAAGCTGGTCGTGCGTATCCGAAATAATGCCTATAATCATAGAAACCTCCGTATGAATTTTTTAACTCTTAAGCCTCACAACCGTAGCGCCCCATCCTCCCCCGTCCTCTCCGGCAAGACTGAAGGATTCGACCTCAGGGATTTTGCGGAGTATAGCATGCACGGTTTCACGCAATGCGCCCGTTCCCTTGCCGTGAATAATCCGCACATCGAGGATTCCCCTCTCCCTGCATTCCGAAAGATAATCAGGCAGAAGATCCTTTATCTCTTTAGGATTAAATGTATGCAGATCCAATATCCCGTCTATCGGGATTTCGACAGGTTCGGATTCGTCGTCTTTTCTCATCGTACACCCATGCCTTTATTTTATGCATTAATTTTACCATTACTCCCTCGTTCAGTTCCCGCGTTGTTTGTACAGAGTAAATACGTAATGACACATGGCACATGTCCGCTTCAACGCCTTTAATGATGGTTGACCTACCCCCATCAGTAGTGCCAATGAAAAGTTAGTAAAGCCGCCGTTTCCTTCTCCATAAGCCTCTCAATATTGCCCTTGACGGCCCGCTCACTATTCAAAACTCTGGAGAGCATAGCAACTCCTTGTTCAGTAAAGGCCTATGGAAGATAACGACGCCCCCGTCCCCCAAAAAACTTATTAATGATAATACGTTATGCCTGTTGAAGACAAGGACTTGGGGGAACAAAGCATCTAACAGGTGATCAATAGTCGGTTGATTTTAATTACAACTTTACATTAACCTAAATAGTTATATTTTTTAGGAGAGGTGGCCGAGCGGCTTAAGGTGCACGACTGGAAATCGTGTGTGGGGTTAAACTCACCGAGGGTTCAAATCCCTCCCTCTCCGCCATTTTTTCTACAGCCGGGGGCCGGCCCTGCGCAGCAGGCAGGTGTGAATCCCGCCAGGTCCGGAAGGAAGCAACGGTAAGCATTTTGTCTGGGTGCCGCAGCAAGCCGGTTCCGTAAGCCGGTCCCCGGGTGTAGAAAAATAATTTTAGGAGCAACATGTCATACCTTGTCTTAGCGCGGAAATGGAGACCCCAGACCTTCGAGGATTTGATAGGGCAGGAGCCTATTGCGCGCATCCTTAAAAACGCCGTCAGCCAAAACAAAGTAGCGCATGCCTATATCTTCTCGGGACCGAGGGGCGTGGGAAAAACAACGACGGCAAGGATACTCGCAAAGGCGTTGAACTGCTTAAGCGGCCCTACCCCTGAGCCCTGCGGCAAATGCCGGACATGCCTCGCGGTCGCGGACGGCTCGTCCATAGACGTATCCGAAATCGACGGCGCTTCAAATACCGGCGTCGATAACATAAGGGACCTTCGGGAAAGGGTGAGATACGCCCCGTCCGGAGGAAAATATAAGGTTTATATAATCGACGAAGCGCATATGCTCTCGACGTCGGCGTTTAACGCGCTTTTAAAGACCCTCGAAGAGCCTCCTCCTCACGTAATATTCGTGCTCGCGACCACAGACCCTAAAAAAATACCGTCCACGGTTCTCTCCAGATGCCAGCATCTGCCGTTCAGAAGGATATCCGGACAGAAGATCAAGGAAAGATTGAAATTCATTTCCGGGGAAGATGGAATAAAGGCAACTGATTCGGCGCTTGAGATGATAGCCCGCGCAGCTGACGGGAGCATGAGGGACTCATTGACTATTCTCGACCAGATAGCGTCGTTCTCCGAGGACATAACGGAATCGGAGATCAAGGATCTCCTCGGCATTACGGATATCGAAACCCTTGCGCGCCTTACGACTGCGGTAATCGAAGGGGACGGGAAGGATATAATCACGATCATCGCGGGCCTCGCAAATTCGGGAACGGACCTGAAGGCATTTACCAAAGACCTTTTGCAGTTCGTCAGAAACCTGCTGATAACAAAGATAGCCGGAGAGACGGAAGGTATTATAGACCTGAGCGAGCAAGAGTCAAACGCAATCGATACACTTAAAAATAAAGCTAATGAAGAACATTTAGCCGTTCTGCTTTCCGAATTGATAAAGGCCGAACCGGGCATAAGAAGCGCGTTTTATCCGAGGATAGCCCTTGAAATGAGCCTTATAAGATTAAGTATGCTGAGCCGGTTAAAGTCGGTAAATGAGGCGTTGAGAATAATCGGAGGTAATCAGCCGGCATCCGGCAGCCCTGAACCAAAAACTCAGGCAGCAAAACCAAAAAAACAGGAATCGGTCTCCGATAAAGGCGAAGGGCAAAAAACCGCAATCATCGAGAAAGCGCCGGTTCGCAGTTTAGCCGATTCGCCGATTCTGGAGATATGGGATTCAGCCGTAAAAAAGATAGACGAGACCAATCATCCCCTCGCGTCCAAATTGGAGGAGGGAGTTGTCTCTTTCAACGACGCGGGGATCAATATTGTTTTCAACGGGGGGCTTTCCGTGCATGCGGAATCGGTAAAGGAAAACCTGCCGCTTATTAAAAAATTAATTCATGACTTATCCGGCAGGAATATAGCCGTGCAGATAGAGACCGCGAAGCAGAAGTCGGTGAGTAAAAAGGATTTGAAAGAGGACGCGCTGAACAATCCAATAGTCAAAGAAGCGCTCGAATTATTCGAGGGAAGGATCGTGGATGTAATACCGCTAAACAATAAATCAGGAGGAGATAATGTCTAAGAAAATGCTTGGGGATATTATGCGTCAGGCGCAGAAGATGCAGGAAGATATGCAGAAGATGCAGGAAGAGGCGCGGACGAAAACAGTCGAGGCGAGCGCCGGAGGCGGCATGGTAACGATCATAGCGAACGGCGGGGGAGAGATCGTATCCATTAAAATAGAAAAGGACGTCGTTAATCCTGACGATGTGGATATGCTTCAGGATCTGATACTCGCCGCAGCGAACGAGGCTTTGAGAAGGGCGCAGCAAATAGTCAACGAAGACATGTCGAAGCTGACTATGGGCATGCAGATCCCCGGACTCGGCGGACTGGGCAACATGTTCAAATGACGCAGGGGATCATAGAAAATCTTATATCGCAGCTCTCTAAACTGCCCGGCATCGGGAGAAAGAGCGCGCAGAGGCTTGCGTTCTTCATATTGACGATGACGCCGGATGACGCGAAGGGCATCGCGTCCGCGATCATCGACATAAAAGACAAGGCGCGGTTCTGTTCCGTATGTTTCAACATCACGGACACCGACCCCTGCAATATCTGCAGCGACTCGTCGAGGGACAAAGAGAGGATATGCGTAGTGGAAGAACCGAGCAACATCATTGCCATAGAGAGGACCGGATTCAAGGGAACGTATCATGTCCTGCTCGGAGCGCTCTCTCCGCTCGACGGGGTTACGCCCGACAAGCTGAAAATAATAGAACTGGCAAAACGCATACAGTCCGACAACGTTCAAGAGGTCATCTTAGCCACTAATCCGAACACTCGGGGAGAGATGACCGCCCAGTACATTACCGAGATCATCAAACCGTTCAACATAAAAATAACGCGGATCGCCTACGGACTGCCTATCGGAAGCGATATAGAATTCGCGGATGAAGTAACGCTCGCAAAGGCCCTCGAAGGCCGGCGTGAGATGATGTAAAAAACCTAATCGTTATATATGTCGAACACGGCCATGAATTGCGCGTGATTGTCTTTAAATACTTCCAATATTTCCGGATCGAAATGCGAGGGCATAGTCCTTCCGTCACCTTCGGTAATTATCTTAAACGTCTTTTCATGATCAAAAGCGGGTTTATACGGCCTTCTGCTCCTTAAAGCGTCATACTGATCGACAATTTTTAATATCCTGCCTTCGATAGGAATATCTCCTCCCTTTAATCCGAAGGGGTAACCTCCTCCATCCCATCGTTCATGATGATATAGGGCAAAGCGCTCGGCCGACCGCAGTATGGGAGAACCGGAACCGCTCAGGATCTTACCGCCTATGCCCGCATGAGTCTTCATTATCTCAAACTCTTCGGGGGTTAATGTCGCGGGCTTCAGCAGAATGTTATCCGGTATTCCGATCTTGCCGATATCGTGCATGGGGCTTGCGTAGAACATCAGTTCCGCCTGCTCGTCCGGCAGCCCTATCATCTTTGCCAGATGATTCGTGTAAAGGCTTATTCTTTTTATGTGGGAGGCGGTATCTTCATCCTTATATTCCGCGGCAAGGGTCAGCCTGTATATGGTATCGATATACGAATCCCTCAACTCCTGCGTCTTTTCGGCAACCTGCTCTGCGAGTATCCTGTTATGCTCTGAGAGAAAGTCCTCGAACTCCTTTACCCGCAAAAGATTCTTCGCCCTCACCATAAGCTCGGTTCCGTCAACCGGTTTTGTAAGAAAATCGTTCGCGCCTGCTTCAAGCCCTTTGAGCTTCGATTCGCTGTCTTCCAGCGCGGTCACCATTACTATAGGGATATGCGCCGTCGATGAGTCTTCCCTGAGCCTTTTGCAGGCCTCGTATCCGTCCATTTCCGGCATCATGATGTCGAGGAATATAAGGTCCGGCAGATACTCCTTTGCCTTCTGCAGCGCCTCCAACCCGTTCCTCGCGGTATCAAAGGCATAGCCGTAACCCGCAAGTATGACCGACATGAGTTTAACGTTCCTCTCATCGTCGTCGACAATAAGCACTTTCTGTTTTTTATTGCTTTCCATGATGCTTCCCTATGATCGTTTTTATGGTGTCAAGAAAGACATCGGTATCTATGGGTTTCGCTATGTAATCGGCAAACCCCTCGCGGAGAAAACGCTCCCTGTCCCCTTTCATGGCATAGGACGTCAGGGCAACCACCGGAATGTCCCTCGTCGCTTCGTCGGACTTAAGAAGACCCATGGCTGATATCCCGTCCATCACCGGCATCTGAATATCCATTACTATGAGTACCGGCTTTTCTTCGCGCGCCGCCTTTATCCCTTCTTCGCCGTTAGCGGCCGTTACGACCTCGCAGCCGGTCGAAGTTACAAGCAGCTTGAAGAGCTTCAGGTTTTTTTCGTTGTCTTCTACTATAAGCACCTTCATATGGCTAACCGATGTTCTCCGTCTTGTCCGGTATAATAAAAATAAACCTGCTCCCTTCACCTATCTTACTCTCCACCCATATCCTGCCGCCGTGAAGCTCGATTATCTTTTTGGACAACGCGAGCCCAAGCCCTGTCCCCTCGTATTTCTTTGTTATCGTCTGATCAAGCTGTTCGAACGGGCGGAAAAGCCTCGGCATATCCTCTTCCCTTATTCCGGGTCCGGTGTCCGAGACGGATATCTCCATGAAATCCCCGTCACCAAGCTCCGATCCCTTAGCCCGCCTTACGGCAATGCTTACAGAGCCGCCGTCGTCCGTGAACTTAAACGCGTTGCTTAACAGATTGATAACGACCTGTTTTAATCTTTTCTTATCGCCGACGATATTCTCTATTTCACCGTCTATCGAAGACGTTACGTTTATGGAATGATTGAATGACTTTTCTTTGAACATCGTGAGGCTTTCATCTATAAAATCGCTCAATTTAAATTCGCCCTGTTCAAGTTCGATCTTGCCCGCCTCTATCTTCGACAGGTCGAGTATCTCATTGATCAAATTCAGCAGGTGCTTGCCGCTTTCGTAAATATCGTTGAGATATTCCCTCTGGTTGTCCGCAAGCGCGCCTGTCAGGCCGTTTTTCATAGCCTGAGAGAAGCCGATAATCGAATTAAGAGGCGTCCTCAACTCGTGGGACATATTGGCGAGAAAATCCGACTTTGCCTTGCTCGCGGCCTCCGCTATTATTTTCGCCTCATGCAGTTCCTTCGTCCGTTCCGCGACCTTTTTTTCGAGACCCTCAGCGTATTCCATCAATTGCCTTGAGGCCTTGCGCATAATACCGAACAACACCAGATAAAGCAAGCCGAATCCGAGCGGAACGGCTATCCATATGATGCGCTTTTGCTTGGCTATTCCGGCATAAAGCGGATCGAGGTTTTGATATATTTCGAACACTACCTCTATATCGCCCCGCTCTCCGAAGCGTATCGGCACATACAACTCCAGAAGCCTTTTGAACTTTCTTTCCAATGCATGCTCCGACTTTTTAAGCCCGCTGAGTTCCGAGGTTATCTTGCCTTCGAGAGCCTCGTTCAACTCCCTGTTATCCGGAAACCTCTGCCCTATCAATTCTTTTTTGTCCGACCATACGACGACCCTGTCCTTGTTCCATATTTTTATCCTCTCGACATCGGGCCCGAATGTGAGCTGCTTGAGTTTTTTCAGAAACGCTTTATCTTCCTTTACCTTCGGGGAAATAAGCTCTGCAAGGCCGAATTCCTTTGCAACCTCATCAGCAACTATCCTTGCGGTAAGTTGCTTTGAACGTAAAAGCATGTCCTGTTCGATCATATATGTTACGACCGAGACTAGGACTATATTTACAATCGCAAGGGATATTACCGAATGCAGTGAAAACTTTTGAAACAGTGTAAATTTCATCACATCATGTACCTCTCAAAGATTCTCCGGTCATCTTCTCAGCGGTCTCGAACACGGCCTTCTTGCCGTCCTCGGTACGCGCCTCTATATAAAATCTCACCTTCGGCTCGGTGCCCGAAGGCCGTATCATAAGCCACGAGCCGTCGTCGAATACTATCTTTGTACCGTCAACTGTTATCATGTCCTTTACGACTTTTGTCCTGCCTCCTATATCGACGGACATTCCTACCTTATAATTCTCATTAATGACCGAAAGTTTTCTTATAAGAGGCTCTCCGACAAGGGACGGGTCAACGGCTATTCCGGAACGGTCGGGATAGTAATATCCGAATTCATCCATAATGTCCTTGAGATATTCATTAAGATTTTTCCCTGTCACGGCCGTCATCTCTATCGATAAAAGAAGACCGAAGACGGCATCTTTTTCGAGCGTGTGGTTGTAGCCCGATATGCCGTCGGACTCCTCAAAAGCTACTATCGCCCTTTCGCTTGACGCCTTAAGCATGTAAGGCCTGAAGTTCTTGAATCCTACTTTCGTCTCCTTTATAGGAATGCCGAGCTTTTCGGCGATTGCGTTCACAAAATTGCTCGTCCCTACGGACTTTGCTACGACGCCTTTAATGCCCTTATGCTTATAAAGGAAATGAAGCGCCATCGCTCCGAAATAGTTCATGGGTATCTGAACTATACCGTCGCCGTATCCGGCAGCGAATCTTATACGGTCTCCGTCGGGGTCCATGATGGCCCCGAGTTTGAAACGGGCATTGCTTTGCTTTAAAACTTTTTCGACTCCCTCCATATTTTTTTCGGAAGGCTCCGGGGCAACGCCGCCGAAGAGATAGTCGTCCTCAGTTCTGAGATATTTGATTTTAGAAGATTCGCCGATAATCCGTTGAATGCGGCCCCTCGTTGCTCCATGAACATTATCTATGCATATGACACAGTCGGTGCCGTTTATGAAGTCGCGGATTCTTCCGATATCGAGAGTCTTGCGCCCTGTTATGTATTTAATGTACAACTCCGTAAGATCAATCTTATCAACATTGTCGGGCTTTACCGGCTGAATAGCCTTTGACTCTTTCATCATTGTATTGGCTATCTCTTCTATTTTCGCGGTAATCTCTGTGCCGGCCGGACCGCCGTCCGACGGGTTGAATTTAAATCCCGCGTAATTCGCAGGATTATGCGACGGCGTAAGGTTTATGGAACATGCGGCATTCAGCATTTCAATCCCCGCTGAAAACTCAGGCGTGATTGCCTCACCCGCATACAATGTCTTTATGCCTTCTTTTTGAAGAATGCCTATAACCTCCACAGCAAAGTCGGGGCCTAAAAACCTGTTGTCATGCCCGACAATAACTCCCCTCTTTTTTATATCCTCAAAATCCTTTACTCCCATCGCCCGCATAACAACGGCGTCATTGCTTTTCAACATCTCTATTATCGCCGCCGTCACGATTCGCACGTTATTGAACGTGAAGTCAGTGCCTATCTCGCCGCGCCATCCCGAAGTGCCGAATACGACTTTCGCAGGGCTTTTATTGTCCCGCGCAAACTTTTCGATGACAGGCAAAAGCTCCCTTCCCTTTGACGCATCCGCCAGCATCTCCTTCCAGCACGCAGCGGCATTTTCGAATGTTTGAACCATCAATTCCTCCGGATTTTTCATAAACAGTTTTGTTAAGCATATTCTATCACATTATAAAATCGACGACACTAAATCGTAATTTATGGCCATTGGGATGTGAGGCGTGCTGAAAAAGCATTTACTCATATGGGATATCATAACAACAATTTCTTTCTCGTGAGCTACAACATTGCTTTCTTATTTAATAAGACAAAGGTAATCTCCGGGTTGCACCGGCAATTACACTTAGTAAAGGCTTTTTAAGGATGCCTCACAGCCATGTAATATTAAGCCCTGCCTTCCATTCACCCGGCTATTTTTTTCCCCCACTCCACCGCCTTTTGCAGTATTTCGCCTTCATCCGCCGAGGTCAACTTCCCGCTATTGACAAGCAGCCTCCCGTTCACCATAACCGCTTCAACATCCGACGCCATTGCTGAATAAACGATATGCGAATAAACGTCGTACATAGGCGTGAGATGGGGCTTTTTAAAATCAATGCTTATAATGTCCGCCTGCTTGCCTTCCTCCAGACTCCCGATTACGCCTCCGAGGCCGAGGGCATCCGCGCCCCATTTTGTAGCCATAAGAACCGCAGTTCTCGCGTCGATAACCGTCGAATTGCCGGCAATCGCCTTATGCACCTTCGCAGCAGTGGACATCTCGCTCAAAATGCTTAAGTCATTGTTGCTCGCGGCCCCGTCGGTGCCGAAGGAGACCTTTATGCCGGAACTTAGCATTTTCGGCACAGGCGCGATGCCGGATGCAAGCTTTAAATTGCTCTCGATGCAATGAGAAACGCCGACATTTTTTCGCGCTAAAATTTCTATCTCTCCGTCCTCCACCCGGACGCAATGGGCGGCCATGACATTTTTATCGAGAAAGCCTACGGCATCGAGGTGTTCTACCGGTCTTTTGCCGTATCTCGACGTAATCTCGCCCACCTCCCATTCGGTCTCGGCAAGATGGATGCTTAAAGGCACATCGAGCCTTTCGGCGGTCTTCTTTATCTTCTTCAATGTCTCCGGCGAGCACGCGTAAGCGGAATGAGGCGCGATGCACGGGGTTATCAGGTCGTCGCCTTTCCAGTCATTTATAAACCTTTCCGCATTTTCGATATAGTCATCCGCCGAATTTCCGGTCTTTGTCGGAAAATCCACAATGCCGGCTCCGATAACCGCCCTCATTCCTATTTCTTTGGTCGAAGCCGCCACGCTCCCCCCGAAAAAATACATATCGTTATATGCGGTAACCCCTCCCCTCAACATCTCAAGGCATGCGAGCTTGGTCGCGTCGAACACGAATTCCGGGCTCAGCCACCTGTTTTCGGCAGGCCAGATATGTTTTTCGAGCCAATCCTTTAAGGGCATGTCGTCGGCAAGGCCTCTGAAGTAGACCATAGCGGCATGAGTGTGGGTATTGATAAGTCCCGGCATAACTATCCTGTCCCTGCCTTCGATAACATTGCCGGAAGAATATTTTTTCAGTATCGCATCCGAGCCGCCGATATCGATTATCTTTTCACCTTTAACCGCAACTGAGCCGTTGCGGATCACATCGAGCTTTTCATTCATAGTGATCACATAATCGCCGCGGATAATATAATCGACAGGTTGCATTAACCCTCCATGCTCAGCGCAATAATTGTAAACACGAATATCGCAATGCTTATATAGCCGTTCATATTGAAAAACGCCATGTTCAGTTTGCTTAAATCATCGGGCTTAACAATGGAATGTTCGTAAATCAGCAGTCCTCCGACCAAAAACATGCCTATCCAGTAGGCAATGCCCAGATTGAAAATAATGCCGTCAGCGCCCAATAAAGACCATGTCGTGAAATGGAAAATCCTCGAAAGCATCAATGCCCGTTTAACGCCGAATCTTTGCGGAATGGAATGCAGGCCGTGGCCTTTATCGAACTCCATATCCTGAAGGGCGTAAAGTATGTCGAAGCCGGCAAGCCAGAATACTACGGCAATGCCCAACGGCGCAATTTCCCAATCGAACGTTCCCCTCACCGCTATCCATGCTCCGAGCGGGGCTGCGGAAATGGCGATGCCGAGCACAATATGAGACAGCCATGTAAATCTTTTAGTGTATGAATAAACGAATAAAACGGCAACCGCGACCGGAGAAAGCTTCAGGCAAAGCGGATTTAATTTATATGCCGCGAATACAAACACGGCTAAGGAGATGACCGTAAAAACTGCCGCATCAGTTATCTTTATCTTTCCCGAAGGTATCTCCCTGTTTGCGGTCCTCGGGTTCAGCGCATCGATCTTCCTGTCGATTATCCTGTTCAAGCCCATTGCGCCTGAGCGGGCGCCGACCATCGCGACAGCGATCCAGAATATTTGAGCGGAGGAAGGAAAACCCGATGCGGCCAGTATAGCGCCCGTGAATGCGAAGGGAAGCGCGAAGACGGAATGGGATATCTTTATCATCTTCAGATAGAGAACCGCCTTATTTTCAGCCGTTTCCATTCAGCCTATGATAACATACTTGCCGAACACGACGAAATTATGCTCTAATTAACAACAGGCATTTTTTCTTGCTTGACAAAGAACGAAAACTATGTTAGAAAATCACACTAAAAGGGCATTGTCCTTTAAAAATTTCAGAAGGAGTTCGTGGGGGAAATGAAATATCTTCCACGCCTTAAAGGAGGAGAGTATGAATCCCGACAATCTCAAATATCACAAAGAACACACGTGGGTTAAGGTAAACGGCAAAAAAGCGACCGTGGGTATAACCGATTACGCGCAGGACGCGCTGGGAGATATCGTGTACATCGACCTTCCGGAAGCGGATACCGAAGTCGAGGCGAGTACCGAAATGTCCGAGATCGAATCTACAAAGGCGACATCGGCCGTCATAGCGCCGGTCAGCGGCACGATCATAGAAGCGAACGAAAAACTCGCGGACTCTCCGGAGATAATCAATGAAGACCCCTACGGCAAGGGATGGATAGCCGTAATAGAAATGTCAAACGAATCCGAACTCGAGGACCTCATGGACGCCGGGGATTACGAAAAATATATCGAAGAGGAAGCGAAATGAAATTAACGATTATCGGAGCCGGTCCCGGAGGTTATGTAGCAGCTCTAAAGGCGGCGCAACTCGGCGCTCAGGTAACGGTCATCGAGGATACCGAAGTAGGCGGCACATGCCTGAACCGGGGCTGCATCCCGACAAAGGCCCTTGTCGCGTCTGCGGAAGCCCTTCACAAGGCTCGCAGCCTCGATGAGTACGGCATCGACATCTCAGGCGATATCACCCCCAACCTCGCCAAGATCATCGAGAGAAAAAATAAGGTCATATCCGTGCAGGTCAAGGGTATCCGTTCCTTATTCAAAAGCTGGGGTGTAAACCTCATCGAAGGCAGGGGCATGATGCTCACCCCTGAAAAAGTGGAAGTCCAGAAAAAAGACAATACCGTAGAAATTATAGAGACGGACAAAATAATCATAGCCACCGGATCAAGACCGGCGCAGATACCTATTTTCCCATTTGACGGCGAGCATATCATGTCGAGCGACGACGCCATGAACGTAAAATCCATACCGAAAAGCCTGATAATTATCGGCGCCGGAGTGATAGGCTGCGAATTCGCGTGCATATTCAGAGAACTCGGCACGGAAGTAACTATGGTGGAAATGGTATCAAGGGCCGTTTCTACGGAAGACCCGGAGATATCCGAGGTGCTCGAAAAGGAACTGAAAAAGAAAAAAATAAAACTCATGACCGGCGTAAAGGTGGAAAGGGTCGAAGGCCATAAAGCCGAACAAAACGGCGGCATCCATGTATACCTTGCGGACGGCAAAGAGCTTACTGCGGAAAAACTCCTCGTATCCATAGGAAGGTCTCTCAATACCGAAAATATCGGTATTGAAGCCTTGGGGATCAAAAAGGGATCGAGGGGAGAAATAGCGGTCAATGAAAAAATGGAGACGAACATCGGGGGCATTTACGCCATAGGCGACGTAACCGGCGGGATACTCCTCGCGCACATGGCTTCAAAGGAAGGGATCATAGCGGCATATAACGCGTGCGGCATCGAAAAGAAAATAGATTATTCCGTAGTGCCCGCGGCGATATTCACATCTCCGGAAATAGGTTCGGTGGGACTCAGGGAGCATCACGCACAGGAGAAGGGGATAAAGATAAAGACCGGACATTTCCAGTTCAGGGCATTGGGCAAGGCTCACGCTATGGGAGAGATATCAGGGATGTTCAAGGTTGTGGCTGACGCGGATACCGATAAAGTCTTGGGAGTGCATATAATCGGTGCTCACGCCTCAGACCTTGTGCATGAAGGCGCTCTCGCCATAAAGTCGGGATTGACCGTAAGACAGCTTGCGGATATGATACACGCTCATCCCACGCTCGCGGAGGGATTGATGGAAGCGGCGGAGGATGTGCACGGCGAGGCGATACACTCGCCGAAAAAATAGACAAAGGGGACTGTCCCAGATTTACGGACGAAGCAAAGCGGAGTCGTAGAATCGGGACTGTCCCCATAAAAGGCAGGAGGGAACCATGAGTGAGATTTTGGACGTATACGCTCGGGAGGTCATAGATTCGAGAGGCAATCCTACGGTTGAAGTAGACGTCGTTCTGGACAGCGGAGCAATGGGCAGGGCAATGGTTCCTTCCGGCGCGTCAACCGGAGAACGCGAGGCCCTCGAACTCAGGGACGGCAATAAGAAGAGGTTCCACGGCAAAGGCGTAATGAAGGCCGTTAAAAATATAATGGTAGAGATAGCTCCGAGGTTAAGGGGATTCGACTCCGGGGATCAGACGCTTATCGACGGCGCCATGATAGAGATGGACGGCACCGAGAACAAAAACAAACTCGGCGCCAACGCGATACTCGGCGTTTCGATGGCGGTATGCCGGGCTGCGGCAAATGAAATGGGAATGCCCCTTTACAGATACATAGGCGGATGCAATGCCAAGGAACTTCCGGTGCCGATGATGAATATCATGAACGGAGGCGCTCACGCCGACAACAACCTCGACATTCAGGAATTCATGATAATACCCGCCGGATTCAAAGATTTCGCATCGGCCTTAAGGGCGGGCACGGAAATATTCCATTCGCTCAAATCGTTGCTCAAGAAAAAAGGTCTTAATACGGCCGTAGGCGACGAAGGCGGCTTTGCTCCTAACCTCAAAACTAATGAAGAGGCTATCTCGATCATCATACAGGCGATTTCGGATGCCGGATACAAGCCCGGCAAGGACGTATTTATCGCCCTCGATGTCGCATCTTCGGAATTCTACGAAAAAGGGAAATATAATTTCGAAGGCAAAAAAACAACATCCTCAGAACTCGTAAGCTATTATGAAAAACTCGTTAAAAAATATCCTATTCTTACGATAGAAGACGGCATGTCCGAAGGGGATTGGGACGGCTGGAAACTCCTCACGGAAAGGCTCGGCAAAAAAATTCAACTCGTAGGCGACGACATCTTTGTCACAAACACAAAGATATTGAAGCAGGGAATAGAAAAGGGAATCGCCAATTCCATACTGATAAAACTCAATCAGATAGGAACCGTTACCGAAACCATAGATGCAATCGAAATGGCGAAAAGGGCGGGATATACGGCGGTAATATCGCACAGGTCCGGAGAAACGGAAGACACGACCATAGCGGATCTTGCCGTAGCCTGCAACACGGGCTTTATAAAAACGGGATCGTTATCGAGGACCGAACGGATAGCGAAATACAACCAGCTTTTACGGATAGAAGAAGAATTGGGCGAGGCCTCGGTATTTAAAGGCCGGGACGCATTTTACAATTTAAGCAAATAACGAAAACGGCGATAATTAAATAATGACAGGCAGGATACAGCCGCGAAATCTCAGGCAGCAGGTCGTTGTCGAAAAAAAAAGGCGTAATGTAATATTTTTTACCGTCATCGCCTTGGCGTCTCTGTATATGGGCGCGTCCCTGCTCTTCGGAAATATGGGGCTTATAAAATATTTTTGGCTGCATAAAACTAAAAACAAATTAGATGTCGAAATGAAACATATCGAAACGGAAAATCAACGCCTCAAAGCGGAAATACACGCCCTAAAACATGACCCGTACTACATAGAAAAACACGCGCGGGAAGATTTCGGATTAGCGAAGCCGGACGAATATATCTTCCAGTTCCAGAACGACAACACCCGAAATACCAAATAAAATGTCAAACCGGCCCCTTAACATCGCCTTCCTCTGGCATATGCACCAGCCTTACTACAAAGATCCTTTTACAGGCGTTTACCGTCTGCCTTGGGTAAGGCTTCACGGGACAAAGGATTATCTCGATATGGTGAAAATACTTAATGAGTTCCCCGATATCAGGCAGACGTTCAATCTTGTCCCTTCGCTCTTGGAACAGTTGAGAGACTACACAGAAAACGGCGCAGAGGACAGGTATCTCGAACTTACCCGGAAAGACCCGTCGGACCTCACGGAGCAGGAAAGGATATTCGTCATAGAAAATTTCTTCCTCGCGAACTGGGATAACATGATAAAACCGTTCCCCCGGTATTACGAGCTTCTCGTGAAAAGAGGGTTCCGCTTCACCAAAGGAGACCTCGCAAGGATATCCAGATACTTTACCGATTACGACATCCGGGACCTTCAGGTGCTTTTTAATTTGAGCTGGATCGATCCGATGTTCAGGGACGGTGATCCTCTCATGAAGGATCTTATAAAAAAAGGACGCGGATTTACGGAAGAGGAAAAACAGCTCGTTATAAACAAACAGTTCGAGGTCCTTAAAGACATAATCCCGGAATATAAAAAAATGGCCTCAACCGGTCAGATCGAGCTTTCGGTGACGCCGTTCTACCACCCCATACTGCCGTTATTATGGGATACGGATTCCGCCCGGATCGCAATGCCGCATGTCAACATGCCGCAGAAAAGATATGCCCACCCCGAAGACGCGGTAAAGCAGATACGAATGGCGCTGGATTATTTCGAAGAGATTTTCGGATACAGGCCGTCCGGTATGTGGCCGTCCGAAGGCTCGGTGAGCGAAGACGTCGTAAAGGCGATGCACGCGGAAGGGATTAAATGGATCGCGACGGACGAGGAAGTATTGGCGCGCTCCCTCCAGCGGCCGTTGAGAAGCCCCGAGGGCTATCTGACCGACGCGCAATGTTTATACAGACCCCATCGGTTCAGCGATGTGTCCATAATCTTCAGGGACCATAAACTCTCTGACCTCATAGGCTTTGTCTATTCGGGATGGAAGGCGGAAAAGGCAACGGAAGATTTCATCGGCAAACTCATACAGGCGCGAAATGCCCTGCCCGGAGACAGGGAGTATCTGGTACCCATAATCCTCGACGGCGAAAACGCGTGGGAATACTACAAAAATGACGGCCATGACTTCCTGCGCGGACTGTATCAGGCATTGAGCAATGACGACAGGTTTAAGACCGTCACAATATCCGACTTCATTAAAGAGCACGATGCCGGAGAATACCTGCCGGGGCTTCATACAGGTTCATGGATAAACGCGAACTTCGGCATATGGATAGGCCATGAAGAAGACAACCTTGCATGGGATTATCTCGCGCAGACAAGGGAAGACCTCGATGCGTTCGCAAAGACAAATCCCGACATAGACATAAGCGATGCATGGACTGCCGTTTATGCGGCGGAAGGCAGCGACTGGAACTGGTGGTACGGAGACGAGCACACGACCGAAACTCAGGAAGATTTCGACGAGTTGTTCAGGAGCTACCTGATGCAGGTCTATAAAGTCATAGGCAAGGACATACCCCCGCATCTTCATGTCCCCATACTGCTTGAGGACAGGAAAGTCATGCCTGTCACGCAGTCGCGCGGTTTCATCTACCCGAAGATAGACGGCTTTGTGACGAGCTACTTTGAATGGTATCAGGGCGCATACTTCGACGTAAAAAGGTCGGGCGGCAGCATGCATAAATCCGAGAGCTTTGTATCCGCGCTTTACTACGGTTTCAATAAAGACAATCTCTACATCCGGATAGATCCGGCAATGCCCTTCACAGAAATACAGGAGCACATCGTTATCCACATAAACGTAGTCCATCCCTTCAATTTCAAACTTGTATTCGATATGCGGAAAACCCCGGTTGGAGCCGTGCTTTACGAAAGGGTGTTTGAGGAATCGGTTATGGTGAAGACCCTCGATAATACGGCGGCGCAGGATATTTTCGAAATAGAGATACCCTTTTCGGACATAAAGACAAAGGAAAACGACGAAATACATTTCTCGGTCGAGATAATGCGCGACGGAGACGAAATAGAGAGATGCCCGTGGAGGGGACACGTAACCGTAACCGTCCCCACGCCGTATTATGAAACGCTGATGTGGTATTAACTCCTCAGCCCTGATGAATATGCACGTCCCTCTGGGGGAACGGTATTTTTATCCCGATTTCTCTGAACTTTTTATAAATTGTCTTGTTTATCTCGTCAAGCGCCCTCAATTTTACGGCAGGTTCTTTCACCCAGCATAAAAGTTCAAGGTTCAATGAGGATTCTCCAAAGGCGCTGAAAAATATCCTCGGAGACGGTTCGGTAATGACATTTTCATTTCTCAGGGCGATTTCGATCAATGTCTTTTCCACGAGGTCTATGTCGCTGCCGTAGGCAGCGCTTACGGGTATCTTTATCCTCATGCTCGGCGTAGGAGCGCTCTCGTTGATTATCTTCGAATTTGCGATTACGGCGTTTGGAATTGTTATCATCACATCGTCAAGGGTCTTTATCCTCGTGCTCCTTATGCCGATTGCGATTACTTCTCCTCTTTCTCCTTTGTCGAGAACGATAAAGTCTCCGATCTTAAAGGGTCTGTCGGCAAAAACGCTTAGTCCTCCAAAAAAATTGGCTATTGTATCCTTTGCCGCGAGTGCGACGGCAGCGCCCGCGATACCGGCCGATGCTATAATCGGGGTTATGTTTATCTTCCAAAGGGACAGCGCTACCATCAGCGCGGCTATGATTATCGCTATTTTTGAGACATTCTCTATGAGGGGGATAATGTCTTTACTCAATCCCGTAACATCCGCGACCTTGTGAACGGCATCCTCGATCACGATATTGCTTATTTTTACGGCAGTGAGCATCCAGATCACGGTCATCACCGAATATATAATGCCGTCGGCATAGAAAAGGACTTTCTGCGACGGCTTGAGATAGGCTATGGCGAGGACAACGCCGATAAGTATTATCGTAAAATATACCGGCCTATGGATCGCATCCAATATTTCATCGTCTATTTCGCTCTTCGTAAATTTTGTGAACCTGCTGAGCACCCTGCCCACAAAGAGATCCGCAGCCTTTGCTATGACGACGAAAGCGACTATGGACAGTATCGCATTAATATACGGCGACGTCGAAATGTTAAGGGATTCTATCACGCCGGTCACGGCATTCAACTCCTTTTAAGAGCGCTCATCAGGTTCGAGAAATCATCCGTCCATACGGAACGATGATCGCCTTCAAGCCGTCTCCAGCGTTTGTCGTAAGCCAGCCTTCCCATATGCGCCTCTTTTTTTGACATTATAACCCATGTCGAACCGTACTTGTGAATTTTCTTATCCGCATCATCGTCCCGAATCCTGCCCGACAGTCCGGCATCCTGAGCCAGCTTCTGCAGCACAGGCTCCAGTTTCAGATACCTGTTGGAGATATGAACGGCCAAAAGACCGTCTTCGGACAGCTTGGAGAGATAGAGCCTCAACGCCTCGCGCGTTAAAAGATGGACGGGTATGGCATCCGAGCTGAATGCATCTATTACCATAAGCCCATACTGATTATCAGGCGCGGCTTCGAGCCTCAGCCGGGCGTCGCCGAGAACTATCTTCCAGTCTGCCCGGCAGTTTTGAAGGAAGGTAAACAAGTTCGTATTCGTCGCTATATGTTTTACGGACGGATCGATCTCATAAAACGTAAACTGCTGGTCCGGCCTTCCATAACTCGCGAGAGTTCCCGTTCCGAGGCCTATTATCGCAATGCGCGATTTGCGTTTAGTCCCGCTGAATTCCTTAAAAACCTGCCCTATGGGACCTTGGCGGTGATAATAAGAGAGCGGCTCCATGGAGCGTTTGGGATCGAGACTTTGAATACCGTGCTGCGTAGTGCCGTGGGTGAGAATCCTGTAAGCCCCTTGGGATTTATCCCTCACCTCCAGAACCCCAAAGAAACTGCGCTCGCGATGTACTATATTGCTCTCCCATGCACCTGCGGTAAAGGCTGCAACAACAAATGCCCCCACTCCGCATCCGAAGAGGAATCGCCGCTTCGTAAAAATAAGGCTGAAACAGAGAGCTGCCGGTATAATGTATGTGATTATCGAATCAAAGTCATCTATTCCCATCACTTTATCCGGCCATGAGAGATCGAGATTTCCGGCAGGCCATTCCACGACGAGCCAGAATGTCAAAAGACCGAGGAGCAGAGGCGCGCCGAGATAGAGCAATCCTCTTTTGAGCAAAGAAAGCGAATTGCGGCTCTTTGCATTTAAAACAGGCAAGAGCAGCGATGCAAATATAATGCCGAGAGGATATTCCAATATCGAATTGAATAAACCGGGCGCTATGACCGCATTAAAAACGCCTCCAAGCAAACCTCCGAACGACATCCATAGATAAAACTCCGTGAGGTATATAGAGGAAGGTCTGCGCTTCGCAAGCTCTCCATGACAGACCATAGCGATAATGAAAAAGGCGCCGAGATGGATCAAAAATGAAACCAATATCGGAGGCCTGAGATTGGAAACCTCGAAGAATAATAGGGTCAGGACAGCCGGAGGGAATATAAATATCATAAGCCGGTGAATGATTCCGGGTATCCGCGCGAATACTAAAATGAACGAAAGAAGGTAAAGCGCCAGAGGCACAACCCAGAAGAGCGGGATTGCCGCTATGTTGGTGCTGATAAACGTCGTAACCCCTAAGAGCATGCTCGACGGCACAAAGGAAAACGCGATCCAGCGCAGACGCTCTCTAATGCCGGGCTTTATGCCGGTCTCCGCGCATTGCGGAGGCAAATCTCCAAAATCGCTTTCTAAAAGCTTTCCCCCGTCATGACATATCGAAAGCCTTCTCAGAGAAAACACTGCGGAAACAATCGTCAGAACCGCTAAAATCACATATCCCAATGACCACCACTGACTCTGCTTTACGAGAGACAGCCTGGGCTCTATCAGGATCGGATAGCTCACCAGTGCAAGCATGCTGCCGGCATTGCTCGCGCTGTAGAGGAAATAAGGGTCTTTGGCCGAGGGATGAGCTGTGGCCGAAAACCATTTCTGCAAAAGCGGCGCGCTCGCCGAAACCGCAAAAAACGGCAGTCCTACGGAGAATAAAAGCATTACGAAAACGGTTACTATCGGATGCGTCTCTCCATATGAAATCCACTGCCGTGATATGCCGACGGGCAATACGAGAAATGCAAAAGCAAGAACTGCGATATGGACAATAATCTGGCGCTTAACGGTCATGCGGCCGGCTATGATATGGGCATAGCAATAGCCTGCTAAAAGCAGTACCTGAAAAAACATCATGCATGTGTTCCATACTGCAGGGGTCCCGCCGAGCAATGGAAGTATCATCTTCCCGATCATAGGCTCGACAAGGAATAACATGCCCGCGCTTACAAAGAGCGTTAAAGCGAAAACAACAGGCATTACAGCAAACTGCAAACGATCTTTCATTATGCTCCTATCAATCCTTATTCTTCGACGTAGTCGAGATCTTTCGCAAATGTCTCTTCGAGACGATAAAGCGCATAAAACGCTATAAGCATGCATAAAGCGCCCACAATAGCCCCGGCGTTGAGAATGCCTAAGTATTTCTTAGCGATTTGAAATGCAAAAGTAATCGGTATAACGGTTCCGCGAATGAAATTGGGGACTGTGGATGCTACCGTTGCCCTTATGTTTGTGCCGAACTGCTCTGCCGCTATGGTAATAAATATCGCCCAGTATCCTATCGCAAAACCTATTATTCCGGTCAGAATATAAAACAAAGAAGCGTTTGCGCCTTCGACCAAAAAATACGAAACTATCGACAGTGACGTAAGGATCTGAAATAATAACACTATCTTTTTCCTGCTCCTGAAATACTGGCTTAAAAACCCGCTGGTAAAATCGCCGAAAACCAGCCCTATATAACAGAACATCACTGCCTCGCCCGCATTAATAGTTCCCGATACATTCAAGGCCTTTGCGAACTCGGGGGAGAATGTGATGAGTATACCGACGCAGAACCAGATGGGAAGCCCTATGAAAATAGAGTTCATATATTTGAAGAAGCGCCTCCGATTCGTAAAGAGGCTGAAAAAGTTTCCTTTGCTTACGCCGCTTTCTTTTATTTGCTTATACATCCCCGACTCGTAAACGCCGATTCTCATTATGAGCAGAGCCATGCCGAGCCCGCCTCCGATAAAATAGGCCGTTCTCCAGTCGAAGGCCTTTGCGATCCTGCCATTTGCATATTCAAAAGATATACGCCTTTATCGAGAAGCTCCTGTCCTGAGAGGCCGATGGCCTTAAGGCTCTGAACGCGAACAATGCTGAAAAGAATGAGGTCGTAAATATCGACGAAATATCCGAGAGCGGCAACGATGACGGGGACAGAGAGTATATCCCTTCCGAAGCTCACCCGTTCTTCGGGTAATGCGGAAATTTCAAAATCCTTCATTCTATATTTCCCTCTCCCCGCGCCTCTGCAATAATCTTTTCAATCCGTCTGGCATAAAAGTCCATTACCGTTTTATAAATTTCATTTAAACAATCCGTTCAAAATCTTGTCCATGCTCCTCGGCTCCCCTTGTCCTGCCCATTCTGTTTTGCCGACTGTCGCAACCCTTAATCTTAACCCCTGCGCCACTTCCAGCTTTGTCTGTGTGCCATCTTCGCTTTCTGCTTCACCCAACAGCTTGGTATCAATCCGTATTGGATTATTCAGTATTGGATTGTCAACAGCAAGTGACATACTTTATAGATTTCCTATGTGCAATAAAAGTGCAACCAATGTGCAATATGTGCAATTATTATGCAATAACATAGAATGCCCCCGCCCCTTTTTTGCCGCTTTCTTTTATGATTCCTTTTTGGATTAGTTTTCTTAAATCGTTAGTTGCCGTATTTCTTGAACATTTGTTTAACCCCTGATATTCTTTGTTGGTAATCTTCCCCTTCTCCTTTACATACAGCACAGCCTTAACCTGGCGCACATTCAAGCCCATCTTTCTTAAATGTTCGTCTGTATAAATATCTTTATAGAAGTATATTGAGAGTCCGCCGCACTCCTCTTTAAACTCCGGCTCAGGCAATCCGGCCTTTTTACATTCATTGGTAATCTTTATAGTGCCTCTCCCCCAGGTTTCAATCAACCCAGCCTTGAAAAATACATCCGCCAGTAATTCATTCCTCGGACGGGAAGGATGGCTTTTCTTTAAGTCAGCAATTTTAATATCTTTAGGCAATGCGCCTTCATTCCATAGAATCAACTTATCAGGATAAATTTTTAACTGGGTATGCGCACCGATATAATCTCTGTGGATAACTGCATTTATTATTGCTTCTCTTAAAGCCTCTTCAGGATATTCCAGCGCCTCTTTTCTGTAAATCCCTTCAAACCTTATCTCAGAAATGAGATATTTTGCCCTCAGTAATTCAATTACTTTCTCTACCTGTTCAAAAAGATTGCCTTCAACATCATCGGAACTTACAATATCCGTATCTGTGAGGAATTTGCCGATCTTGATAAAAGCGCTTGTATAGAACCGTTTTGGATTTTTTCCGAAAAGCAATATCGCCGCTCTTTTTAGTTTTCCATTTTCAAGCACATTTAATTTTTGAAGGAGTTTAAGATTATCTTTTTCTTCTTTAACAAACGGCAGTCTTTTTATTGCAAGTTCTCTAAATTTCTTAACTGTCTTAATATCAATATCATCTATTGAACCTTTTTCTTCTACATACTCATCCCAATCCCTGTCGGATTTTGCTATTAAAAACTTTGTCAACTCTTTACCCTTTAACTCCTGTATAGTGCTCCCGCTTCTTACAAAATATCTTCCGTGATAGGAGATCGGGGCATAAGAAGGCTTAACCTCTATGATAAGAGTGTTTTTGCCTTTCTTTCTTTCAGTAATGACCTTTGGGATTATGCCGAGAATATCCTTTATCTTATTCGGCACATCTTCAAGAAGTTTTTTGGTATTTTCCACACCGATTGGTATGCCTTTATCATCAATTCCGATTATCAATTTCCCGCCGTCAGCATTTACAAAGGCGCAAATTACCTTGAGATAATCATCCCGCCAAATGGATTTGAATTCTATGTTTTGCGATTCAAGTGATTTTAAAGGCATATTCCTTTCCCTTTTCTCAAAAGCTTCTTTGCCACATTCTTCCGGCATTCCAATGTTAAAATCCTCGATACGGCATTTTGGAAACATCCACTTTGACATCTTCATACCCATTATCCTTCAGTAGTATTTTGCATGCAACCGCTGCTTCTTTTTGATGACGCATAGGACCAATTAAAACTTCTGTTATCGGCAGAATCTCTTTTTTAACATTTTTTTCTTCATTCAGCTTTCTTTCCTTCATTTGTCTATGAGTTTCTTTCATCTTATCATTTTGATCATTTTCTTGTTCTTTCTTGTCTCCTATAAAAAACTTAACATAAGGAACAGGCATCTCATATATTGGATGGTTCTTGTAGTATATAGGAGGATCGTTCTCAAACATCGAAGGACTATTAGGAAAAAATTCACGTGAGTGATTAGATATCACAACAAGCCTGACTTCTCTTTCTTCTTTAAAGTGTTTGTCTTTATATTTTTTTGAGGCAGCATAAATGAGGTTGAATGCTGCTGCTCTTTTGGCCAGATCATCAAGACTATCGCCACTCCATTCTGCTACCATGCTTTTTTTGCGTATCCACTCTTTGATTTCTTTCTTATGGTAGACGCACTTGTATAAGTTAAAAGGCTTCTTAACTAAGTCCTTTGCTTTGAAGCCTATACGGAAATTGCCATAAGCACGCCATTGGCCGAGTGATTCCTTCCCGCTACTAAAAGACGTAATATATGTATTATTTCCCTTATCAGGTGACCTGATGAAGTATTTCCATTTGTCTCTTACATGGTCATTAGAAAAATCATTCTCATTAAATAAATCTTTTTGTTCTTGCAATGCCTTGCATTCAGTCGTGTCATTGACAAAAGCAGCATTGGTTAGCCATATCTCGCTGTTTTCAATAATCCCTTTTAATCCTTCAGCAGAGGTATAATGATAAATCACGCCCCTACAAGGATCGGCAAACGCTTTTATAAGCCTTTTGCATTGTTCGAGACGTTTCACCCTATCTTTTACCACTTGATCACCTGCGTTTACCTCATCTCCCTCACCACCATTACCTCATTCCCCCAATGGTCAATGACTTTGACGGCGCTGCGGTTTTCTTTGCCGGGTTTAAACGGCAGGGCAGGATTGCTTTTCTTTTTCCCTCTTGCCATTCAAAGCCCCTGTGTTTTATTAGATGGAATAATTATAACTCATTGTGCTGATGAAATAGCGTATCTCCCCGCTTCTCTATACAAGCCTTCGGCCAGCCAATCTGCACCAGCCTTTCAATTACCTTTAAATCCGTATCAGTCGCTTCGTTGGTCTTAGGCATATTTACTTTTTTTCCTTCTCTCCCCTAACCCCTATTCCCCAGACACAAAAGATTTATTGCCTATTTCAACCCAAATGTTACCCGCAAAGCGTTATCCAATTTATCTATACCTGAAAGGCTTCCGATAATCCTGTCTATTTCAAAAAATCTTACTGTAGCCAGATTATCTGTCATTATTATTGAATCCGTGAGCAAGCCGGCATTCTTACCTTCTTCTGAATCTTTGTTTAAGCGGATACGGCTTGGGTGTCCTTCGCGGAAAAGATTGCTTGTGACCATTGCCACGATTGCCTGTTCTAATCCCGTATTTAGTTCATCTACTTGAACAATCACGGCCGGACGATGTTTAGCGGTAATCAAATCAGAGTTTGGAAAAAGAACGAGAACTACTGTTCCCTTTTTATATTTTGTCATATAGCTCCATCCCCTCAGCATTCCAATCATCTTCGGAAGAACGCAGCCTATTTCTTAAATCTTGCGCCATTTCTTTTGTTATTCCTCTTGCCTGAAGGTCTATTGCCCCCGTAACCTCCGAATTCAGGAAAGTTATAATTACGTCACTTTCCTTTAATAACGGTTTTTCGTATAAATCAATCCGGCCATCTTTATAATGTCCCTTTACTGTTCTTAACATCTCTTAACCTCCTTTCTATCCATGTTTTATTTAACAGAATAATTAAGACTCCAACGATTTATCATAAAGTTCTTTTTTGCTGAGGCCGTATGCCTCGGCAACGATTTTGACCGACTCTTTCCTCCCCTTCCCCTTTTTCATGAGTGCCTTTATCTCCTCAAGTGCGATCTCTATTGAGACATCCTCTTTTTTCATACCCTCGACTATTATGACATATTCTCCCGCTATGGTACGTTTTTCAAGGGAATCGAGTATTTCGGGGATAGTGCCGCGCAATATTTCCTCATGCATCTTTGTAATCTCTTTTGCAAGTACCGCCTGTCTCTCAGTCCCCAATATATCTTTCATATCCGACAGGGTATCCAATATCCGATGAGGCGCTTCGTAAAATATAAGCGTCCGCATTTCAAGCGCCAGTCCATGCAGCTTCTTTTGCCTTTGCGCGGTCTTCTGAGGCAGAAAGCCTATGAAGGTAAATTCCTCTATAGAAGCTCCCGATGCGGAAAGGGCGGTAACAAATGCTGAAGGGCCGGGAATCGGCACTATATTCACCCCTTCCTCTATCGCCCTTTTTATCAACACGGAACCGGGGTCCGATATGCCTGGAGTCCCGGCGTCGGAGATAAGCGCTACAGACATGCCCGCATGGAGCTTTTGAATAATATCATCCGTCCTTATCTTCTCTTTTTCGGACCAATAGCTGATAAGGGGTTTTCTTATTCCGTAGTGATTGAGAAGCTTGGAAGAATGTCTCGTATCCTCGGCGGCGATGATATCCGCTTCTTTTAAAACCCTGAGAGCCCTTAAAGTGATATCTTCAAGATTTCCAATAGGGGTTGCTACGATATATAGATGTCCTAACGGCATAAGTTTCACATTAGAGAGCGAAGGCTGACTTGAAGCAAAATTTCCGGACTATCACCCTTTAACAAGGCCGCTTTTGAACGCCGTGAGCCACCTCACATGGCTCCTTTCTTCATTGATTATTTCTTCTACAATTTCCTTTTCTTTCACAAGCCTGTTTATCTCATAAAAATACAGGAGGGTCTCCTTTTCGAATCCGAGCGCGAAATTCACGGCGTCTTCGACGCTCTGAATTTTTTCCATCGACGGAAGGGCTTTGTTATTGCCGAGGAAAAATTCGGATTCCACGATGGCCCTCATGTATTGAGACGCCTCTTCCCATCCTTCGGGTTCGCCGTCGCCTACAATGTCTTTCAGTTCGGAAAACGTCTTTTCATGCCTTAATTCTTTTTGAGCGAGATCGCTGAACAGCTTAACGAGCCCGTCTTCTTTTTTGAACTTTTCGGCCATAGCGGTATAAAACTGATAGCCCAGCTTTTCCGTCTGCACCGCCTGCTCGATGACCTCAACGATAGAAAATTTATCCATATGATCCTCCCGAAAAGTGATGACACTTAATTTACTCTAATTTCAAAAGTTTTCTCAAGCGCCTGTCGGCCTGTACTACATCATCCGTGTTGTCTCCGGTCAGATCCCAAGAATATTCGCCCTTTTGAGTTCTGTGTAGCTTTATCTTCACGGGTTTTTTAGACTTTATCTGCTGTATCTGCCGGTCTTGAGAGAACTGAAAAGACTGTTTCTGTTCTGCGCTTAAAACATAATAAGGCAGTAAACCCAAAAATAACGCAATTAAAACCAGTATTGTAATTTTTTTAGCCATTACTCCAACCCTCCATTACTCCGGCATCTTACCAACTCTTATACCTATTCGTTATCGGAAATCTCCTGTCCCTGCCGAATGCCTTCGGCGTTATCTTGATGCCGGGAGGGGATTGCCTTCTCTTGTATTCGCTGACATCTACCATTTTAATGACTTTTTTAGCGCAGTCCTCTTCGCAGCCCATGTTGACTATTTCATCAAAACTCTTATCCTCTTCGATATATGCCTTAAGTATCGGATCGAGGACTTCATACGGCGGCAGTGTATCTATGTCCCTCTGATCGGGCTTTAATTCAGCGGAAGGTTCCTTGCACAATACTCTTTCGGGTATTATTGTTCTGCCTTCCTTCGGATTCTTCCACTTGCATATGCCGTATACCAGAGTCTTGGGGACGTCCTTTATCACGGCAAAGCCTCCGGCCATGTCTCCGTAAAGGGTCGCGTATCCTACGCTCATCTCCGATTTATTTCCGGTGGTGAGAACGAGCCGGCCGAATTTGTTTGAGAACGCCATCAGTATATTTCCCCTTATGCGCGCCTGAAGGTTCTCTTCCGTCGCGTCAGGAGGCAAATCGCCGAATTCGGATTTTAATGTTTTCAAATAAATCTCGAAAATATCGTTTATCGGCTCTTCAATTACTTTAATGCCGAGGTTCTTTGAAAGTTCGTCAACGTCCTCCCCGCTATCTTTCGATGTGTACGGCGAAGGCATGAATATGCCGGTAACGTTTTCCTTTCCTACGGCATCGACCGCAATAGCCGCTACGAGCGAAGAATCTATGCCTCCGCTCAGTCCGATACAGACTTTTTTAAAACCGTTTTTAAGAATATAATCCCTTGTCCCTAAAACAAGGGCGTTATAGACCTCTTCCTCCGCGCAGCATGGAATCGTCGTAGGGCAATAACATTGACTCGACTGCCTGCCTTCGATGTCTGCAGGCTTGCGTTCTATGCGTATCCTTTCCACTATCCCTTTTCCCAATGAAATAACCTGCTGTCGCCTGCGGGGATCGCGCAGCCTTTTGATAAATACCGCGTCCAGATCCAAGTCTATAACTATCATATCCTCTTCAAACTGTTTTGCCCCGGCAATAACGTCGCCGTTCTCGTCAACGACAAGACTGTGTCCGTCGAATACAAGCTCGTCCTGACCGCCGACCGTGTTCAGATACGCAACTATGACGCTGCTGTCCGACGCCCTTACCGATAACATCTTTTCTCTGAAATTCGATTTTCCCATATTATACGGAGAGGCATTGATGTTAATGATAAACTCCGCGCCTTCGAGCGCCTGCACAGCGGCAGGGCCGTCGGGATACCATATGTCCTCGCATATAGTAACGCCGAACATTACATCGCCCATTTCATATACGGGATACCTTGTCCCGGCCTGAAAATAGCGGTATTCGTCGAACACGCCGTAATTAGGAAGGCGTATTTTATGATAGACATCGACTATTTTTTTATTATGGATAACGGCGGCGGCATTATATATGTCGTCCTTTTTATCGACGAACCCTAAAATTACAATAAAATCTCCGACCTTTTTTTGAATCTCTCTCAGGGCGTTCAGATTGTCCTCTATGAACTGCGGCTTTAAAAGCAGGTCTTCGGGAGGATAACCGGTAACCGCAAGCTCAGGAAAGGCTATAATATCCGGCTTATATGCCCCGGCATTTTCGATGAACTTGACGATTTTTTTGACATTACCGTCAAAGTCGCCGACCGTAGGGTTTATCTGGCACAGGGCGATCCTAACCGTTTTCATGTAATGATTTTACCATATTACTCTATCCACTTCACTATTTCGCTCGAATCGACCCTGTCTGTCCTGAAACTGTTCGTTTTATCTTCAAGATCGGGCCTGCCTATGGATATGCCCAGAACAAGCCTCTTTGATTCGGGTATGCCGAGGAACTCCTTAACCGCGCCTGCGTAATCAGTGAGAAACGCCTGAGGCACTGTCCCGAGCCCGCTTGCGTGAGCCGCTAACATAAGGCTCTGCGCGAACAACCCGATGTCGAATAAAGACCATTGCGGAAGCGAAGCATCTTGAAAAAGAAATATTCCGTGAGGCGCGCCGTAAAACCTGAAATTCGCTTTTTTCGCCTTTTTTATATATTCGGGATCGCTGAAGTCTATACCGAAACGCTCGCTCCTTTTTCTGAAAAGCTCCTTTATTCTCATTTCCATATTCGGAGTCCATGATAAAGGCTCCGGTATGTCGGGAGAGGTTTTTTCGCCTTTCTCAAAGAGCTCTATAAGTATCTTCGACAACTCGTCTTTTTTTGCGCCGGATACTATCGCAACTTCCCATGGCTGTGTATTTTTGTATGAGGGGCTCCGTTTTGCAGCATCGATTATGTTTAAAAGAACTTTCTTAGGAACAGGTTCCGGTTTAAATTTTCTGATACTCATCCTCGTTTTAATGCATTCTACAGCATCCATATCATCATCCTCCTAAGATGCGAGAAATAGACTTGTCATACTATTATTGCTGATCATTTTTCAACAGCATCAAAAGGTTTCTCGCCGCCATAAAAAACTTCAAATATTTTTCGTCCTGATAATCCCTGTAGGTATTGATGTGGGGAAGGAAACCGCCGTGCTGGAATATAAGAGTTATCTCCGCGTAAATGCCGTCCCTCAGGTAAATCCTGTGCGAGTAATCCTTTGTGGAAGCTAATACCAGCTTTGCCGGGGTAAGATAGCCGGGGTCGAGATTGATAGTCCTTTTGCCGTTGACGGCAAGCGTATCCTCGATGCTGCTGGTCGCCAGTTTTATGGATGCAATGGCGTCCTGTTCGATAAGACCCTTAAAAAACATGAAGCGGCGGTAAAGGGGCTCTCCCATCTCCTTCCGGTAACGATGAGAGGAAAAATCCCATTTCATCTGCGGCGTCTCCATAACGATTTCGCCGAAATGCCTTTCGAGGAGAGATTGCGCCTCAGTGTAGTAATTCTCTTTTGTGAAGAATGTCCCGACAAACAAAAGCGCTTTTTCAGGAGGGGTAGGAGATACCATCGCCCTACCGCTCTTTTACGAGCTTCTCTATTGCGGCCTTGATATCAGGCGAATCCCACTGCACCGGGCCTATGATCTTCTGCCTGATAATCCCCTTTGCGTCTATTATGAAAGTCTCCGGAACGCCGGATATCCTATATTCCCTCGCTATATTCTTGTCGTCTATCAGAACGGGAAAATTTAAACCGTTAGCCTTCATGTATTCCACGGCCCTTGAAGGCTCGTCATTGAAAAGCACCGAGACAAATACGAAACTCTTATTTTTCCTTTCGGCCTCCACGAGGCCCTGAATGGATGGGTTCTCCATCCTGCAGGTGTCTCACCACGACGCCCAGAAATGAAGGAGGACGGGCTTCCCTTTCAAATCCGACAGCTTCCATGTCCTGCCTTCCGTATCTTTCAACTCAAAGGCGGGAGCATCGAGTCCTGCGGCGGCGTGTTTCTGCGGCTGCTCTCCGGTTTTAGCAAGGAGAAGCACCGCTGCGATCCCTATTGCAAAAACAATCGATAAGACTACTCCTTTGTTCTTCATCCATTACCCCTTAATTATTTATTACAGGCAGGTTATAAACCTAATTCACGGATACCAGCATCGAATCTTCGGCTTCGACAAATTCAATCTTATCCTGTTCGAGCACGACCTTCACCACAGGCGTGTTTTTGAATTTGCCCTTTAATATCTCTTCGGAAAGCTGGTCTTCTATCTCCTTGTAAATGGCCCTTCTCATGGGACGGGCGCCGTATGTAGGCTGATAGTATTTGTTGAGCAGCCATTCCTTGACCTCAGGAGACACGTCCACGGTCAGGGCATGCTCCGTAAGTTTCCTGTTCGTCTCCGCTAGCAGAAGGTCTACTATCGACAGCAGATGCTCCTTTTCGAGCTGGTGGAAAACCACTGTTTCATCAACGCGGTTCAGGAATTCCGGATTGAACGTCTTTTTCAATTCGGACAGTACACTGTCCTTCATCTTCGTATGAAGATCCCCTGACGATGCACGGTAGAAACCGAGCGGAGTAGCCTTTTCGATGATACGCGCGCCCAGATTTGACGTCATAATGATGATGGCGTTTCTGAAATCGACCTTTCTGCCGTAACTGTCCGTAAGCACTCCTTCGTCCAGTATCTGAAGCAGCATGTTGAATACGTCGTGATGCGCTTTTTCTATCTCGTCGAACAGGATTACCGCATATGGCCTTTTGCGTATCTTCTCGGTCAACTGCCCGCCCTCTTCGTAACCCACGTAGCCCGGAGGCGCTCCGGTAAGGCGGGAGACATTGAACCTCTCCATGTATTCCGACATGTCGAGCTTAATGAGGGCGTTTTGGTCATTGAACATAAATTCGGCCAGCGCCTTTGCAAGCTCCGTTTTTCCGACGCCCGTCGGGCCGAGGAAGAAGAACGAACCGATAGGTCTGTTCTTGCTCTTAAGGCCGGCCCTCGACCTTCTTATCGCCTTCGATACCGCCTTTACGGCGTCGTCCTGCCCGATTATCCTCATGTGGAGGGTTTCTTCCATTTTTAATAGTTTTTCGGTTTCGGTTTCCTCGAGTTTGTATAACGGTATGCCGGTCATCTTAGAAACCGTATATGCTATGTCATCTTCTTCCACGACCGGAACCTCTTTATTCAGGGAATCCTTCCATTTCTTGTACTGAAGCTCGTATATTTTTTTGAGACGGTCTTCCTGTGTCCTTATGGACTGCGCTTTTTCGATGTCGTGAAGCCTCACGTAAAGGCTCTTTTCCTTCGCGAGCTGGATCAGTTCGGTTTCCATGTCTCTCAGTTCCTGCGGGGTAGTCGCCCTCTTCAGCTTAAGCCTCGAACCCGTTTCGTCAACAACATCTATCGCCTTATCAGGCAGATACCTGTCGGTTATATAGCGGTCCGAAAGTTTCGCGGCGGCGGTAATAGCCTCATCGCTGATTTTCACCTTGTGATGGCTCTCATACTTCGGCCTTATGCCTTTCAAAATTTCTACGGTCGTCTCCTCCGTCGGAGGCTGGACATTAATAGGCTGGAATCTCCTTTCAAGCGCGCCGTCTTTCTCTATATACTTCCTGTATTCGTCGGGCGTAGTAGCGCCGATGCACTGCAATTCTCCCCTTGAAAGCGCGGGCTTAAGCATATTAGACGCGTCGACCGAGCCTTCGGCGGCTCCCGCTCCGATAAGGGTATGGAATTCGTCCACGAACAGAATTATACTTTTATCGGATTGTAATATCTCGCGCATTACGGCCTTGAGCCTCTCCTCAAACTGGCCCCTGTATTTCGTACCGGCGATGAGCGAGCCGAGATCGAGGGAGATTATCCGTTTCCCGATAAGGCTGTCCGGAACATCTCCTACTACGATCTTCTGGGCAAGGCCTTCGACTATAGCGGTCTTGCCGACGCCCGGCTCTCCGATTACGGCAGGATTGTTCTTAAGCCTTCTGCCCAAGACCTGAATCACGCGCTCTATCTCGTCCTCCCTGCCTATGACGGGGTCGAGTTTCCCTTCGACGGCCAGCAATGTAAGGTCCCTGCCGAATTCGTCGAGGGCGGGCGTATTGCTCTTTCTGCGCTCCTTTTGATGCGTCTGTTGAAATTGCGGTTTAATTGCGAGATTTATCGTCAGTTGGCGCGCGCCGAGCAGGTTTGCGCCGAGGTTTCTCAATATCTTGCCGGCAATGCCTTCGTCTTCCCTTATAAGCCCTAAGAGCAGGTGTTCGCTCCCGATATAGTTATGGCCCAACAAGCGGGCTTCTTCAATGGAAAGTTCGAGCACCTTTTTCGCGCGGGGGGTAAACGGGATGTCTCCGAAGGTAAGGACATTGCTTCCGATGGGTAGATTCCTTTCCACTTCGAATCTTATCTCGTCTATCGACAACCCCATCTTTTTAATTATTGTAATGGGAACGCTGTCTTCTTCTCTCAATATAGCCAAAAGGAGGTGTTCGGTGCCTAAATAATCGTTATTTCTACGCTCCGCTTCCTCTTTGGCGTATATTATTATCTTCCTTCCTCTTTCTGTAAACTTCTCAAACATCTTTATGCTCCTTTGCCGGTCTCTATAAAAATATTACTCGTTTTAAACGGACCTTGTCAATCTTGCATACTGCGTCCTGCATCCTGTATCTTTATATTCATGTATGCCGATGTCGTCTTCCCGATGAAACTTCCGCCCTTAACCTATAAACTGCCTGCCGACGCCCCTCCAGACATGGAGGGACGGATCGTAAAGGCTCCGCTCATGGGAAAAGGCAGATACGGCCTCGTAGTCGCCGTAACGGATCATCCTGATTTCAAAGGCAAAAACATAAAAACGGTTCAGGATATAGGACACCGCTTTGTCTCCGGGAACGGTCTGACATTTCTGAAATGGATTTCCGACTACTATCTTGCGCCGATAGGGATGGCTCTTAAAAGCGGGTTTTTTGAAGAAGCAATAAAAGCGGCGGTCATAGATCAGCGCCCGGTAGTCGATGAGAAGGCTGAAGAAAAAAATTACAAAACATTTCTCTTTCATGCTCCGTCGGTTACGGCAGAGCACGCGCAGTTAAACGAGAGCCTAACCCCCGGAGTACACGGCGCGATAATTCTTGCGCCTGAAATAAACGAGATCGAAAGGATTGCGCCTGAACTTGAAAAAACATTCGGAGAAAGGCTCTGCGCGCTTCACAGCAAACTCACAAAGGCCAAAAGAACGGACGCCGTGAGGAGAATAATCGCCGGTGAATCCGATATCGTCATCGGCACTCGCTCCGCCGTATTCGCGCCTTTGAAAAGGGTATCGTTGATCGCGGTACTCGGCGAGCACAGCCCGTCTTACAAGGCCGAGGAGTCGCCGAGGTATAACGCGCGCGACGCGGCTGTAATGAGGGGATTCCTTGAAAAATCATGCGTGCTGTTGTCGTCGGCCTGTCCATCGATAGAATCGGTCTACAATGCAAAAATAGGCAAATACACCACCCTCACTCCATCACTCCATCACTCCGTTGAGGAACGACCCGCTATAAAAATAGTCGGCATGAAAGATAATAAGAATAAAAATATCCCCGTCTCTCAGGCTATTCTTAACAAGGCAAAGTCTCTCATCCCGGATAAAGGCGGCTTCCTGTTCCTGCTAAATAGAAAAGGTTATTCCCTAATAGGCTGCCAAGACTGCGGACATATCGTGAGATGCGCCGAATGCGGCATCCCGCTCGTCTTTTATAAAGATAAGGGACTTATAAAATGCCGTTACTGCGGCAGAGAGGAAAGCGTTCCTGAAGGCTGCATGGAATGCAAAAGCTTCAACATGAAACCGCTCGGCGCCGGAATAGAAAAGATCGGGGAGGCGGTAAAAGAGGCATTAAAAACGGATGCCCTTATTGTGGAAAAAACCGAAGGCAGGATGGAAATATCCTCCGAATTACACGGCGATTTAGCTCCTCTAATAATAGGCACAGCCTATGCCGTGCGAAAGTTGGGAGATAAAAAGTTCGATGCCGCCGCTATCTTAAACACCGATTCGCTGATGTCCCGGCCCGATTTCAGGGCGCACGAGAGGACATTTCAAGATGTAATAAAAGCCTCTTTGATGGTCAGGCCTGAAGGCGCTCTCTATCTGCAGACATGGAATCCTCGCGATAAAATACTCAGGCTTATAAGGGATTACGATTTCAAAGGCTTTTATAATTATGAGATATCGCAGAGAAAGATGCTCGATTACCCTCCTTTTTCAAAGATCGTGCTTTTTAATATTTCTTACAAAAAGGGGACAAACTTATCGGACGACATAAGAGAAATGATCGAAGCCCCGGAAATAAAAGGATTGGAAGTACTCGGCCCCGTGGAAATACCTCCTATCCTGAAGCCCTATCCTCGCTGCATCCAGATTCTCATGAAATCGAAAGACAGCAGGCTCATACATTCATATGCGCGGCAGTTGTTGGAAAAGCTTGAAAAACTGAAAAATATCAGGATAAACGTAGATGTCGATCCGTTAAAGGTATAGCGGGTCGTTTCTCTTTGAAAGTATCTCTTTTGCCTTTTCGATGTCCTTCTTTATCCGGTCTTCGAGTTCTTTAATACCGGCGAATTTTTTTTCGTCCCTTATCCTGTCTATGAAGTGAACCCTTATTTTCTCTCCGATGAGATTACGGCTGAAATCAAAGATATGAACCTCATAGCTCACAGGCACATCGCCGAATGTAGGATTTCTGCCTATATTAGCAACGCCGTCGTAAACAGGGGAAGCCGGGAAAGAAACTTTGACCGCATAAACCCCCTCTTTCGGGACAAGCTCATTGGGAGTAGCGATATTTGCGGTGGGGGTATGAAGCAAAGACGCTCCCCTTCCTAAGCCTTTGATAACCGTGCCTTCGATATGGTACGCCCTGCCTAACATCTTCGACGCCTCGCATACCCTTCCCCTTAGGAGCAGGCTCCTAACCCTGCTGCTGCTCACAATATCGTCATATACTTTTGCGTATCTAACGACGCTTACGCCGAATCCGTATTTTTTGCCTCTCCGTCTCAAAAGTGCGGGCGTGCCTTTTTTGCCCTTTCCAAAGGCGTAATTATGACCTACGACTATCCATTTAGCTCCGATTCTACCGATAAGGACATTCCTGATGAAATCATCAGGATCCGTCCTCGCGAATTCTTTATCGAAGCCTATGGATATGAGAACCTTTATGCCCGAATTCGACATAAGACGGGCTTTATCCCCGAATGTCGTGAGGATCTTCAATCCCCGTTCGGGCGCTAAAACACGCACCGGATGAGGATCGAATGTTATCGCAATCGGAGTGCCGTTAATCTCCTTTGCCTTTTCCGCAACCTTCTTGAATATCTTTTGGTGTCCGAGGTGGACGCCGTCGAAATTTCCGATAGTTACCACCGGATTAGGATAGCGCGATACATTTTGCAGTTCTCTGATTATTTGCATATACCTTAACTAATAACTCCCAACTCTTTGTATATTTCCTCAACCAGCCTTTTTGTATTCTCAAGGTCTTTATTATTGTCAATCGAAAAATCCGATTTATTTATCTTCATTTCTATCGGAAACTGACTTTTCAATCTTTTTTTAGCCTCATCCCCGGAAATGCCTTTCTCCTTAAGGCGGCTGACTGCTATATCCTCCGACGCGAATACGGTTATTATCTTATCGAATCTGTTCTGATACCCCCTCTCGAATATCACGGGAGCTTCCACTATTATAATGACCGAAGGGTCGGTTATTTTAGCGACCTCTTCGTTCACCCTCTCAAAAACCCTCGGATGTAGAATATCTTCGAGGGAAATCCTGAGATGCGAATGTTCGAATACAATTTCCGCAAGCTTCTTTTTATTTATACGATTATCTTCCGCAATATCATCTCCGAAGGCCTTTTTTACCTCATAAATCACACCCGGATCTTTGAGGAGTCCGCGGACTATGTCATCCGTATCGATAACAAAAGCGCCCAGTTCTTTAAACATCCGGGCAACCGTGCTCTTGCCCATCCCGTAATTTCCCGTAAGGCCTATTATTGTCACGCCGATCCTTCCGCTTTTTTCTTCAGCTCCGCGAGTTTTTTCAGCGCCTTTTGCGGCGTCAGATTTTCCATATCGAGACTCAACAACTCAAGCTTGATCGGGTCTCCCGCAAAAAACAGGTCCATCTGAGCGGCGCGCGGCTTTAACATTCCCGCCTCTTTCTTTTCGAGCTTATCGAGCACTACCTTCGCCCCTTCTATAACCTTATCGGGCAGCCCCGCAAGCCGGGCTACCTGAATGCCGTAACTCTTGTCCGCAGGGCCTTTTTCTATCTTCCTGAGGAAAATTACCTCATCTCCCCACTCCTTAACGACCACGTTGTAATTTTTAACGCCGTCCATTATCAACGCGAGGTCTGTAAGCTCGTTATAATGCGTTGCGAACAGGGTGCGGGCATTGATATTATGCGCGAGGTGTTCCGCAACAGCCCACGCAATGCTGATGCCGTCAAAGGTGCTTGTTCCCCTGCCTACCTCATCGAGGAGTATAAGGCTTTTTTCCGTGGCGTTATTCAAAATATTCGCCGTCTCTATCATCTCCACCATGAAGGTGCTCTGCCCCTTTGTGATGTAATCCGATGCTCCTATCCTCGTGAATATCCTGTCCGCAATACCGATACGGGCGCTTCCGGCAGGAATGAAAGAACCGATTTGAGACATAAGGACGATAAGCGCCGTCTGCCTCATATATGTGGACTTGCCAGCCATGTTAGGGCCTGTTATGACCAGCAGCCTGTTTTCATTGCAGTCGATGAGAGTGTTGTTAGGTATGAACTTTTCGTCGATTGCGGAAATGCCGCGCGTGCTTATAAGTCTTTCGATTACAGGATGCCTGCCGTCGGCTATCTCTATGACATCGTCCCCGGTGATTGAAGGTTTTATATAATCGTATCTCCTTGCGACAGTCGCAAGCGAAAGCAGAAAGTCGATCACGGCTATCCGCGCGGATGTCTCAAGAAGCTGATCCGCGTACTTCTGCATCTTTTCGAGAATGTTCATGAATATCTCGTATTCGAGTTCTTTAAGCCTGTCCTCCGCTCCCAGCACCTTTGTTTCGTATTCTTTTAAATCGGGGGTTATGAACCGCTCGCAGTTAGCTAAGGTCTGCTTTCTTATGTAATCGTCCGGAACGAGATGCAGATTGGCTTTAGTTACCTCTATATAATATCCGAACACCCTGTTGAAACCGACCTTCAAAGACGATATGCCCGTTCTCTGCTTTTCATCGGCTTCGAGCCGCGCTATAAAATCCTTGCCGCTTACCGATATATTCCTCAATTCATCTACTTCCTTGTTGTACCCTTTCCTGATAATGCCGCCGTCCCTCGGGTTAGCAGGCGGATTTTCAACGATACCGAAACTTATCAAGTCCTGCAGATCTACAAACTCGGATACGGCTCCGCCTGTCTCCTTTATATACGAATCCGTGGAAGACATTAAAAGCCTTTTTATCTTGGGCAGGTGATCGATAGAGATTTTCAGCGCCGCCAGATCCCTCGGCCATGCCGATTTCGAAATAATCCTCGACGTAAGCCTCTCTATGTCCTGTATCTTTCTGAGGGTTGTCCTTAAATCCTCCATCAGTTCATAATCTTCGACAATCGCCTCGACGGCGCCCTGACGTTTTATAATCTCCGCCGACGACAGCAATGGCTTTGCAATCGCATTTCTCATAAACCTGCCGCCCATAGGGGTAAGGGTCTCGTCCAGCACCCACAGCAGAGAGCCTTCTGCAGAACCGTCTTTCAGGTTGCGGGTCAATTCCAGATTCCTCTTTGTGGCCGAATCTAAAAACATGAATGACGTCCGGTTCAGGACCGTGATCTTTTTAAAGGTCAATATCCTCTGCGACTCTTCGAGATAGCTTATGATCGCGCCTGCCGCTGAAACGGCGGCAGTCATGCTGCCGCAGCCGTATCCGTCCAGAGACGAAACCTTGAAATATTTGAGAAGGGTCTTATACGACTCGGTATGGTCGAAGTACCAATCATCGTAATGAGACACGTAAAATCCCCGAAACACTTCCTTGTAGTGGATATTTTCCTCAAGGCTTTTGGGACAAAGGATCTCCCTCGGCTCATATCTCGCTATTTCGTCCTCTACGGGTTTGTCCGTCTCGTATACAGTGAATTCGGCGGTCGAAAGGTCGGCGACAGTTATGCCGGTCATGCCCTGATAAGGAAATATGCTCATTAGATACGCGTTTTCCTTAGGCTGCTCCGGCACATGCGTTCCCGGAGTTATTACCTTTACGACCTCCCTCTGTACGATTCCTTTAGCGAGTTTAGGATCTTCCACCTGCTCGCATATCGCAACCTTATGTCCGGCCTTAATGAGCTTCGATATATACCCTTCAACGGAAAAATAAGGCACTCCGCACATTGGCATAGGATCGTCCTTGCTCTTGTCCCTGCTTGTCAGGGCAATCTGCAATATGCCCGACGCGACCTTTGCGTCTTCTCCGAACATCTCATAGAAATCGCCGAGCCTGAAAAGCACAATGGCGTCGTGATATTTTTCCTTAATGCTCGTATACTGCTTCATCAATGGGGTAAGTTCGGACACTGTTTAACCTCTCAGCTGAAATAATATTCTTGAATTATACTACGGATGAGGCGAATAGATGCAATTCGCGATTTCTTGTTGTTATAATAGGCTGCATGGATAGAAGAATACTATCGATCGGCTTTTTATTGGCGGCGTGTTTCCTGAGCCAGTTGTATTATCCCTTAATCGCTTGGGCCACACTGCCCAAGGCCGACAAGGTAGTCGTTATCAAGAGCAAGAGGGTTTTGATTCTTTTGAAAGACGGAGAGATAATAAAGAGCTATAAGGTTTCTCTCGGCAAGAATCCGGTCGGGCCTAAGGCGCAGGGAGGAGACCGGAAAACGCCCGAGGGAAGTTACGTCTTAGACTCGAAAAAGGCAAACAGCAAGTTTTATCTCGCAATACACATATCGTATCCGAACAAGTCCGATATCCTTAACGCTCAGAAACTCGGCGTGTCGCCGGGCAACAGCATAGCCATTCACGGCCTTCCGAAGGATTTTGAGGATATAGATAAGTTTCAGAGGCGGCTGGACTGGACGGACGGATGTATTGCTCTGACAAATGCCGAGATGGATGAGATATGGCAGCTTGTTTCGGAAGGCACTCCCATCGAGATAAAACCGTAACTCAGTTACCTGTAGAGCATCTCGAATAAATTTTCCGCGCGATCCCGGTCTATCTTATTCAGCAGTATGTACTCCTCCATCGCGGCTTCTCTATTGCCGCTGAGGAAATAGGCCATGCCGATATTAAACCGCGTTATCGGATTGTAAGGGTCTACATCCAATGCCTGCTTCAGGACATCGAGCGCTTCGAAGTATTCGTTCATAATAATATGCAGGGTAGCGAGCTTATTATAAATAGAGGCATCCGGCTTCAGCCTTAAAGCCTTCCTGTATGCGTCTATAGCCTCCTGATATTTACCGGACTTGTAATAAGCAAGCCCGCGCTTAAAATATTCCTCTGCTTCGTCAGGCTTTTTATGCTTCGGGATATCGGCAGGTTTTTCTATGATAGCTTTGCTGCTTTCGGGCAACGGCTTCAGTGTTGGAACAGAGACGTCAGGAACGGATGCCTGAAGTTCCGGCGCCGTTTCCCTCTTTGCCGCTTTCGCCGATTTTTTATATATCGCGATCTGCTTTCTGATATAGTCGGCATGGCTGTAATCCGAAGAATATTTGACCTCAGTAAGTCCTCCTGCCTTTATTTCGAACAAAGCTATATCCTGCTTCCGGTTAAAGACGAACAGTTTGCCGATCTCATAAGACCCGCCGTCTTCCGTCTTTACTACAAGCGAATTGCCGACATCGTCAAGCCATTTGACGATCAACTTGCAGTTTGTCGCGATTATTCCGTCCCTGTCCGCGATAAAACCGCTCCCGGAGACAATCACATTCCCCTGCCTGTCATTAATAACAATCTCGACAACAGACTTCTTCTGTTTTAACAAAAAATCCGGGTCTTTCGCATCTGCCGCTGAAACAACAAACAGTAAAAATACTAAGAAGATGACAAGAGAGGACATTGGAGCGGCTTCGGCAGCCCAAGCGTGGCATGGATGTCTAAGCGGGCTGGCGCAGCCTCGGAGAAAGGCTTGGATGCCTTTCGAGAATGAGCGGGAATGCCCTCTCTTGGCATATAACGCTGCTTTCATATCCCCAGAACTATCTCCCTTTCTTCCATATCCACCTTGTCGATCCTGACATGCACCTCTTTGCCGACGGCATACCTTTTCTTCTTATGAATGCCGTAAAGGCTCCGGCTCTTTTCGTCGTACTGATAAAAGTCATCGGTCATAAATGATACGTGGAGAAAGCCTTCCACATAATAATCCTTAAGCCTTATCTTCAGTCCGTGCGACGCCACAGCTACCACCTTGCCCTCGAATTCATCGCCGACTTTATCCTTCATAAACCAGACCCTCATGGCATCGAGTACCTTTCTTTCCGCATCGTCGGCCTGTCTCTCCATTTTCGATGAATGGAATGCTATATCCTGTAAAATCGATTCGAGCTCTTTTATTCTTTTATCTCCGAGATGTTTTTTCGCAAGGACTTCGCTTAGTATCCTGTGGACGACAAGGTCGGGATACCTCCTTATAGGCGACGTGAAATGGGTGTAAGACTCGGACGCGAGCCCGAAATGGCCGACATTTACAGGAGAGTATTTGGCCTGTTTCAGGCTCCGCAATATCATATGACTTATTATATCTTCCTCCGGCGTGCCCTGAATCTGCTTTAAAAGTCCGGGGAAATCCCTTGCCTTCATGCCCTTCCTGCCTTTATGTATGCCGAGGGTATTGATAGTCTTCATTATATCCTCAAGCTTCGTAATGTCCGGCTCCTCATGGATCCTGTAGAGGCTCGGAATTCCTAAATTCTCGAGATGCCCCGCGACAGCCTCATTGGCGGCGATCATGAACTCCTCTATCATCATATGCGCGAAATTCCTTACGGCCCTTATGATATTTTCCGGATTTCCCTGAATATCGAGAAGCACTTCAGGCTCGGGAAGGTCGAAGTCGAGGCTTCCTCTCTTAAGCCTGCCTGCTTTCAAAATATCGCATAACTCTCCCATCATCTCAAAATCATGAAGCAGATAATCGTATCTTTCCCTCTCCGTTTTATCTTCATCGATCAGTATTTCTTTAACGGATGTGTATGTCATCCTCTCGTTGCTGTTGATAATGCTCGGATAGAACTTCTGATTTATCCTTTCTCCGGTTCCGTCGAAATCCATCTCGACCGTAAATGCGAACCTGTCGACTTTGGGTTTTAAACTGCACAGGTCCTCCGACAGTTCCTTCGGAAGCATGGGGATAACCCTGTCGGGGAAGTAAACGCTCGTGCCTCTTTTTCGCGCCTCGGCGTCAAGAAAAGAGCCCCATTTCACGTAATGCCCGACATCCGCTATATGCACCCATAATCTATACCCGTTATCCGATTTTTCTATAGATATTGCGTCGTCAAAATCCTTTGCCCTTTCACCGTCTATGGTTATGGTAGGCAAATGCCTTAAATCCTTTCTCTTCAGGCCGCCGGCCGCCGCGCGCCGGTTGTTTACATAAAGGCCCTTTGCCTCTTCAATGGCATTGTGCGAAAACCTTATCGGGAGATTTAATTCATCTATAATGCCCTCTACCTCGTCGAGCGGGTTCTCGGGTTTTTTTAGGATCTTTATTATCCTGCCCGCAGGAGTTCTTTTGTCCGTGGGATAACTTATTATCTCTGCGATAACGCTGTCTCCGTCTTTTGCCTTGCCCCTCTCCTTCGGGGCTATATAAAGATCAAAAGGGACAGCCCTGTTTTTAGGCTTAACATAAAACCCTGTCCTGCTCGTTTCAAATGTCCCGGCTACGCGGGCATGAGCCCTTTCAAGGATGCGGATTATCCGGCCTTCCCGTCTGTGCTTATTTTCCATCCGGGCTACGACCCTGTCGTTATCCATAGCGCCGAGGGTCGCGCGCGCGGGTATGAATACGTCCCTTTCCCCCGGTCTTTCGAGTATCACAAAACCGTAACCGTCCCGGTGAGCCTCGAAATAGCCGGTAACAAGGCTCATCTCCTCGGACAAACCGTAAAGACCTTTTCTCGTCCTGACAATATTGCCGTCATTGACCATTTCTCTCAGGAACCTTTTGAGCTTGCGGCTTTCAGGGGGGGTAAGATTTAAGTTATAAACTATTTCCCGGAAACCGAGAGGCTGCGTGACTTTTTCTTTGAAAAATGCTGTGAGTGAATCTTTTGTGATCATAATATTTCAGTCCTTCCCCTTAAACTCCTGAATAGCATTCGATGCATTATCCTGATTATGCAGTATAACGCCTTTAAGTTCTTTAAATCTTCTCTGCGTCTTTTTGTCTTTGCCCTTAATGGAACTTTCGAGCATCTTCAGTTCATTATCTATTTTTTTGGAAAGCGCAAGGTATTTATCGTATTTATCTTTCTCCGCCTTAATCGAAAAATCTCCCGGCATCTGCCATTTATCCTTGAAATACAGCCACGATGCGAAGTCCTCAAGTTTGTATCCTTCAAGCACTTTAATCGGAGTAGTGTTTTTCATATCCGTAATCCTTAAACCGTTCTTATCAGCCGCAATCTTATGACTTCCCTTAAACGGCTCTTCGACTCCCTGATCGTCCATGAATTCCCATCCTGAAATGCTTATCTGCTTATCTCCCTTATGACAACTCTCGCAATTCCTCGCTTTTCCGTACGGATGCGATGCCTGTTGTATGTCTATCCATAACAAGTGTTTATTATTCGCGGGGGCATTAAAAGTCCCGGCCACATAATACGCGTCGCGCGTCTCTCCCTTCGGCCATCTGAACATGAGTTTTTCGGAAGGCTTAACATCGGGCTTGATGTTCCCCACGCTGTGAGGCCATATCTTCACAGGCATCCATATTCCCTTTTGGTCTTTCATGATTATGGGAGGGCTCTGAATACCGTAATAAAGGGAATATTTCTTGAACGGATTTTCCTTGCCCGCTACTATTCCCGGCCCCCATACGGTAATTTGATAGCCCCTCAATTCGCTGATATGGCAGGTAGCGCAGTCCATATTCTTATGAATGCCTTTCGAATGAGCCTCCTCTATCTCTATATGGCAGTCCTGACAGTTGGCCTTCCGCTGCATATCGCCCATCCCCTTTTCACCGGTAGTATGGCAATCGACGCAATGGATATTCTTTTTGTAGTGGACGTCGGGCTTCATGCCCGTAGGTATGGAATAATCGCCTCCGATATAAGTCTCGCCGCGCCTGCTCTGCATGGCGCCGGGATGGCAGATGCTCGTTCCCCTGCCGTATCCTCCGCAGCTTTCGGACGTCGGCTTATTCGTAAAATTATGAACGCCTTTTTTCCTGTCCGGCTCGTAATGGCAGTCGAGGCATCCGGCATGGCAGACATTGCAGAATTTCTGCTTTGCCGTCGCCTGATCCTTTGAAAACGGCACGTTGAGTTCCTTGGCTATATCTTCGGTATTTTTAAACATGAAACCGGAACTCCTTAAAACCTCTTCAGGAAGTATGTCCGCAAATGAGGGGCCGCAGTTGTGAGGGCCGTACGGCTTGAGCCATGTCCTCATGGTCCTCTGCCTGAAATTAGCCCCCATTATGGTCGTTTTAAACTGCTTGAGTTCTTCGGGATGGCATCCTGATTTGCCGCAGGTCTTCTGCGCGATTGCAGGATCGAAATTTAATGTCTCGGTATTCCTGTCATGCCATAGGAGGCTTCTTACTTCGGGGTGCGGCCATAATTCCCCGTTTGTCTCTATCTGCGGGAGCATCTGCCTGATCTTATCTTCCCCTGAAGGCAGTAACGCGTGCGGATACACATCCTTTCTCTTTAGAACAGAGCCCCCGTCGTCTATCAATAACGCCTTTAGCATTCCCTTATGCGCCTTATCCGCGTCTTTTACCCTGCCGTCTCCTAAGTGGCATTCATTGCACCTCACATTTGGATGCTTTGATTCTTTCTCCACTCCCTCACGCGTCGTATAGAATTGAGGATAACCGAGTTTAATCAGCTTCTCTTTATTCGAATGGCACCTGACGCATTCAATATCGGTATCCTTCCATGCCTTGTAGCCTAATATCGTTATGATTAAAAAAAATTGGAGGGTAAAGATAATGACCGTCTTTTTATTTATGTAGTCGCTGATTGTGCCGATTTTCATTATCTAAGGCTTAAAGGCTTGGAGGCTTGGAGGCTTGCGGGTGCTGCGAATCGGATTTGCCGGCCTTCTCTGCCTGCTCGTTTTTCTTCGGCGCAGCAGAAGGGAGATCCAGCCTTACCACCTGACCTTTTTCTCCGAGGTTTTCGATCGGCTTACCGTTAAACTTCAATTTCACGCCGCCCGCATTGCCTACCACGAGGTTCATGGAGCGATACGCCTCATAAAATGCCGTTTCTCCGGCATTTAAAAGCATTTCTTTTTTGTCATCGCCGTCTATTGTCAGGAGAATCCATACGGTATCCGTAGCGGATATGCTGAGGTTATGCTTCTTCTTTGACGCATTCATTGCCTCAAGCTTATTGCCGGCCGTGCCCGGCACAGGCGGAGGCGTTATGATTGCCGGATTGACATGCTGTGTGCTTTTTTCTTTGATATTTTCCTGCGACTGCATGACAGGAGGAGATTCCGGCTCTTTTATCTGTATTCCCGGCTGCATTCCCGGCTCTATCTTCGGCGTTACCGGAGGAGCATCTTTCCCTCCGGGAAGCACCGCATAAATAATGATTGCGGCTATGAGAACGGAAAACGCGACTAAAGCCTTTCGCGCAATTCCGTTAACGGATAATTTGGCTAAGAGAGGTTTTTCCGTAAATGCATCCGAAATCTCTTTCGATTCCAAATTCGATTGAAAAACAGCATACTCTTCTATCTCTTTTGCCGTAATATCTTCCGATAAAGGTTTTATAACAGGTATCTTGTCTGCTTCTTTCGGTCCCTTTATTTCTTCGATGTATGCCTCGTAGGATGCGATTGCTATGTCAGGGGAAACCCCGATGAATCTGGCGTATTCCCGTATATATCCCCTTGTGTACACCTCTACCGGGAGTTTAGAAAAGTCCCCATCTTCTATTGCCTTCAGGTAACTGCCTTTTATTCGAGTCGCCTTGGCAATCTCCTCTATTGTCTTCCCCAGCTTTTCCCTACGGTCCTTGAGAACCCCCATGGGACACATTCTAACATAATTGCAGGACAAAATGCAGCAAGCGAAAATTGCCCGTAATCCGTAATCAAAACATAGAAATATATAGTGCATGTCTGTTTCAATGCCTTTATAAGTGTTGTTTTTTATGCAAAGCAGAGATGCTATATGTTTCATCAAATGGATGCCTCCGATGCGGATGACGGGTATAGGAGAATGCAGTTAAAAAATTCCGTTGATAAAGTCACTAAAACAGACCCGCACTATATAAATCACGAATTTCGGATTTGTAAACCTCTTATGATATTATAGTTCACAATGAAACGTGCAGTAATCACCGGAATAGGCGCGGTTACGCCGCTTGCAAATACATTTGCCGGTTCATGGTCGCTCATAAAAAAGGGCGTCTCGGGCATAAGCGCGATTACGAAATTCGACGCCTCGCGCCTGCCGTGGAAAGCAGCGGGTGAACTTAAAGGATTCGATCCATGCCTGTTCTTATCGAAAAAGGAAATCTTAAGACTCGACCCTTTTGTGCAATATGCGGTTGCGGCATCGGTAATGGCGGTTCAGGATTCAGGATTCGAAATTCAGGATTCAGCTAATTCCGGCGTCATAATCGGCTCAAGCAGGGGCGGGATTACTACGATAGAAAGAGAACTCTCTAAACTCTTAATTCCCGACTCAAAACTCTCCGCTTATCTTATGCCTTCGACCACTATAAGCATGGCGGCCTCATACACGGCACAAAAGCTCGGCATTAAAGGACAATGCCTGGGCATTTCCAATGCCTGCGCGTCGGGAACCAATGCCGTAGGAGAGGCGTACAGGCTTATAAAACACGGCTATGCCGATGTCATTATAGCGGGCGGCGCGGAGGCCCCGATATGCAGGCTATGTATCGAAGGATACGGCATCTCCGGCGCGCTGTCGAAAAAAAACGAATCGTCGGCGAGCAGACCGTTCGATGCGGAGAGGGACGGCTTCGTGCTTGCAGAAGGAGCATGCATATTGGTTCTTGAAAACTACGAATCCGCAATAAAAAGAGGCGCGAATATTTATGCCGAACTTACCGGTTACGGCAACACAACGGATTCATATCACATCACAAAGCCGGACATGAAAGGCGAGCAAAAGGCTATCATCGATGCCCTTGAAGATGCGGGAATTTCGGCAGTAGATATAGATTACATCAATGCGCACGGCACATCCACCCCCCTCGGCGACCGGGTTGAAGCTCAGGCGATAAAATCCATGTTCGGGGAAAATATTCCGGTGAGTTCTATAAAATCGATGACAGGGCATATGCTTGCGGCATCGGGAGCCCTCGAGACGGCATGCACTGCCGTGAGCATTAAAGAGGGAATTATACCGCCGACAATAAATATTTCTGAAAAAGACCCTGAGTGCGATATAAATGTTGTAACGGAAAGAAAAGAATCCGACATCAGGATTGCGATTACAAACTCATTCGGATTCGGCGGGGTAAATGCGGTTATAGTTCTTAAAAGCATCTGAATTATTATTCTACCTTTTATTTCCGTCAGTAGGCCGATGCTTCCACCTCCAAAAATAAAAAATCCCCCCTGCTTTTGCAGGGGGGATTTTGCCTGTCAATTACAGCTTTGCTACATTGATTGCCTTGGGGCCTTTCGGTCCCTTTTCGGTGTCAAAGCTGACTGAGTCACCCTCGGCAAGGCTCTTAAAGCCGTTGCCCTGGATTGAAGTGTGGTGTACAAAAACATCACTGCCGTCTTCGCTTGTGATAAAGCCAAAACCCTTTGAGTCATTGAACCACTTTACTGTTCCATTAGCCATTTCTTTTACCTCCTTTTTTTAAACTCAAATCTCAGAAGGTCACAACAAAAAAACCACAAAGTCGAAAAGTCTTTGTGGCCTCATAAACTGCAAAAACTTCTAAAATCCTGTTTGTACGGTAGCACATCCTAATGTAAAAAAGCAATGCCCTGTAATGGTTCTGTCAAGCCAAAATAGAAATGTCCGGTTTTCA
>MHDU01000035.1 GCA_001803635.1 Nitrospirae bacterium GWB2_47_37
GCCATAGGACTTAAGCCTGACATGGATCAGCCTCATTACAATCTTGGTCTGGCGCTGAAGAAAATGGGGCGGCTTGACGAGGCTGTAAAGGAATTCAAGGAAACTATCCGGCTTAACCCGGACATGGAAAGGGCATACTATAACCTCGGAATGATATATAAAGAGAAAGGACTTTCAGGGAAGGCGAAAGAGTCATTTCAGACAGCCATAAAACTGAAACCCGATTATCAAGATGCGCGGAAAGAACTCGAAGCCCTTAAATAAGATTCTGCAGGAATATGACCGTTTTTGAACCGTAAAGCCCTGTTGACATAGGTTTCATTTGCTATCATAATGACAATAGGGCATTTGAAGATATTTTGTGCGAATGCATTACTCTGTAACCGGAGGGGGGGATTATGCATTTTATCGGACTTGACGCCGGTTCCGTGGCCGTTAAGCTTGTTATCCTCGATGAAAACGGGTCGGTTATTGAAAGGCATTATGTCAGGCACTACGGACATGCCGTCAGAGCGGCGCTCGAACTTTTTAAGGGCATAAAAGAAAAATTTCCCGAGACCTCCTTATCCGTTACAGGCTCTGCCGGAAAGAGCATCGCTTCCACGTTCAAGATACGGCCTATCAACGAGATAGTCGCTCAATCCTATTCGGTAAAAAAAATGTTCCCGGATATTAAAACCGTTATCGAACTCGGGGGAGAGGATTCCAAGCTCCTTATTTTAGAAAATGGAAATATAAAGGATTTTTCTATGAATTCCGTTTGCGCCGCAGGCACAGGCTCTTTCCTGGAACAGCAGGCGGAGAGGTTGAGGCTCGGCATCGAGGAATTCGGCGAGATTGCTGCGCGGTCGAAGAGGCCGTCGAAGATTGCGGGCAGATGCAGCGTTTTTGCGAAGTCGGACATGATACATCTTCAGCAGATAGCGACTCCTGTTGAGGATATCGTTTCAGGCCTCTGTTTTGCGGTTGCGCGTAACTTCAAGGGCACGATAGCCAAAGGCAGGGATGTAAAATCTCCGATGGCCTTTCAGGGAGGCGTAGCCGCCAACAAAGGAATGATAAGGGCTTTTAAGGAGGTCTTTGATCTCGATGATCTCTTTATTCCTCCGGATTTCGCCTTTATGGGAGCTTTAGGATCTGTTTTGAAGGATATGGATGAAGGCTGTATAAATACGTTTGATATTAATGCGCTTGAATCCTTTGTTTTATCCGCGAAGTTTTCCGAACAAGGACATGCGCCTTTAATAACGAAGGGGGATGATTTTTTTGAAAGACACAGTAAAGGCAGTCATCAGTCAGAAAAAAATAAAAACCTATCGCCTTCTAAAATTAATGCGTATCTCGGAATCGACATCGGCTCGATCAGCACCAACCTCGCCGTAATTGACGAAGACTGCAATCTTCTCGCCAAGCGTTATCTGATGACGGCAGGAAGGCCTATCGAAGCGGTGAAGCAGGGGCTTGAGGAGATTTACGAGGAAATCGGAAGCCGGGTTGAGATTGCGGGCGTCGGGACTACCGGTTCCGGAAGATACATGATAGCGGATTATGTCGGCGCGGATATAGTGAAAAACGAGATTACTGCTCAAGCGACCGCCGCGATATACATAGATCCCGCTGTGGACACCATTTTCGAGATAGGGGGGCAGGATTCCAAATATATTTCAATACGTGACGGCATTATCGTCGATTTCGAGATGAATAAGGCGTGCGCCGCAGGCACGGGCTCTTTTATAGAGGAGCAGGCCGAGAAACTCGATATCTCGGTAAAGAAAGAGTTCGCGGAATGCGCGTTTCGTGCCGCGAGCCCGTGCAGGCTCGGCGAGAGATGCACGGTGTTTATGGAAAATTCCCTTATGGCGAATCTCCAGAGAGGCGCTGAAAAAGACGGCCTTCTTGCTGGGCTCGCGTATTCCATTGTTCAAAACTATATAAACAGGGTCGTTGCAGGAAAGCCGGCGGGCAAGAATATCTTCTTTCAGGGGGGGGTGGCTTTCAATAAGGCGGTTGTCGCCGCGTTTGAAAAGTATCTGGACAGGAAGATAACAGTTCCGCCGAATCACGACGTAACAGGCGCTATCGGCATGGCGCTTATAGCCATGAGGCATATGAAAGACCGTAATGCGTTATCCGTGATGAGTAATGAGGTCAAAGGCGCATCACGATTTAAGGGTTTTGAATTTTCAAGAAAGCCGTATGAGATAAGCTCTTTTGAATGTAAAGGATGCCCGAATGTATGCGAGATCAACAGGGTGAAAATTCAGGATGAAGAAGGCTATTTGTTTTACGGCGGGAGATGCGAAAAATACGACGTGAGAAGGGCGAAAAAGTCCGAACTTCCGGACCTTTTCGCGTTCAGGGAAGAGATGCTATGGAAGGAACATAACGCAAGAACGGCAAAGGGCAACGGGCAAAAGACAAAGGGAATTATAGGGATTCCTTATATTTTCTTTTTCCACGACCATCTTCCTTTCTGGTCTGCGTTTTTATGGGAACTCGGATTTGAGGTCATTGTTTCTCCAAAGACAAATAAGCAGGTCGTGAACCTCGGCGTCGAAAACGTCCTTTCCGAGGCATGTTTTCCCGTAAAGGTCGCGCACGGCCATATAAAATGGCTTAAAGACGCGGGCGCAGACGCCATATTTATCCCGAGCTTTATCGGATTGAACCGGCGCGGCGAAGAGTATAACAAGGGAACGGCATGCCCGCATACACAGACGATCCCGTATGTCTCAAAGGCAGCGATACAGGGAATCAAAATACTAAGCCCTGTTGTTAATTTTGAGTTGGGCGTAAAGTCCCTTAAGAGGGAACTGAAAAGGGCTCTAAAAGAATACGATGTAAGAGGCAAGGATATCGAGAGGGCGTTGCAGCGCGCCGAATCCGCTCAGGCGGAGTTTCAGAGTGCGATTAAGGAAAAGGGAAAAGATATATTAGGAACCGGAGAAACGAAAAATCGGGGAAACGGAGAATCGGTTATCGTAATCATCGGAAGGGCGTATAATGCATTCGATTCCGGGGTCAATCTTGAGATCCCTAAGAAACTGTCCTATATAGATGTGCTATCGATCCCCATGGATATGCTTCCGGCGGATAATGAAAGGCTTCTTGATTCATGGCCCAATATGTACTGGAAGTCGGGCCAGAAGATACTGGGAGCGGCGCGGATCGTGAAGAATACGCCCAATCTCTATGCGATCTATATAGGAAACTTCTCATGCGGCCCGGACTCTTTTATCCTTAAATATTTCAAAGAGGAGATGCAAGAGAAGCCTTTCCTGCACATAGAGATAGACGAGCACAGCGCCGATGCGGGCGCTGTAACGAGGTGCGAGGCGTTTTTGGACAGCATAGAACAGCAAAGGAGAGGCGGTGATGAGTTAAGAGTCAAGAGTTATGAGTTTAAAGACTTAAAAACTCAAAAACATAAAACTCCGAACTCTGAACTCCGCAAAGCGGCCATTGGCCGAACTCCGAACTTAAAAAAGAAGACCGTCTTCATCCCGCGCATGGCGGATCACGCGTTTGCCCTTAAGTCTGCTTTTGAATACTGCGGCGTTCCCGCGGAGGTTCTGCCCGAATCGGATAAAGAATCGGTAGACGCCGGCAGGAGATACGTATCCGGCAAGGAGTGTTACCCTTATCTGGTAACCGCAGGCGATATGTTGAAGAAGGTCTTTTCAGCGGATTTTAAGCCTGAAGAATCGGCTTTCTTTATGCCGTCCGGCACAGGGCCCTGCAGGTTCGGCCAGTATAATGTGGCGCAAAAACTCATCCTTGAAAAACTCGGACTTAAGGAGGTGCCTATTTTCGCTCCCAATCAGGACATCGAGTTTTACAGGGATCTCGGCATAGCAGGCAAGGATTTTTCAATGAGGGCGTGGCGCGGGATCATCGCATATGAGATGCTTACGAAATGCCTCCATGAGACGAGACCGTACGAGAAAACACGCGGCGATTCCGAAGGCCTTTATGAAAACTATAGCGAAAGGATAGGTCTGAGCATAAGCGGCAGGAACGGGGATATTAAAGCTCTTCTCAAGGATATGGGGCGTTCGTTTATGTCCATATCGCTCAGAAAGGAGAAGAGGCCGCTCATCGGCATTGTCGGGGAGATATTCGTGAGGTCTCACAAATTCTCCAACGAGCAGTTGGTTGAAAAAATAGAATCCCTCGGCGGCGAGGCGTGGCTTGCGCCGATAGAGGAATGGATATACTATGTGAACGCCATGTCTCAGAGAAAGGCCTTGATAAAAAAGGACAGGTCTGCTATCATGAATATCTTCTTGAAACGGGTCTTTCAAAAGCGCATTCAGCACGGATTAGAGAAACCTTTTAGAGGTTTTTTGAAGACGCTGAAGGAGCCGGATACAAAAGAGATATTGAAGCAGGCGTCGCCGTACGTTCACGATTCCTTTGAAGGTGAAACGGTATTAAGCGTGGGCAAGGCGATAGACCTTATAAATAGGGGCGCATCGGGCATCGTCAACGCTATGCCCTTCGGCTGCATGCCGGGAACCATCGTTACAGCGCTTATGAAGGCGGTAAGCAAGGATTACGGCGTGCCGTGCATAAGCATACCGTATGACGGCACTGAGTCGCCGGCAACGGCGCTTCAGATCGAGGCGTTTATGGAAGCGGCAAAAATAAGGAGGTGATGGTGTGGGGAACGTCGCAAAGTGGCGTAAGAAGAAGATGCGCAAGCATAAGCATAAAAAGTTGCGCAGAAAGACAAGGGCCCAGAGAAGAAAGTAATTTCGGGCTGATGATCGCATGTTGAAATCATCGGTCTTAAATCATAAATCCGAAATCAAGACAGGAGCCTATAATGAAAGAGATAATCGCTTTACAGGAAAGGCTGTCTCTTATGGATCAGGAGTTGAAAACCCTTGCCGATAAGGCTATCAAGCTGGAACTGTCTTTAAAAGAAGTTGACGATCTCAAGCTTGAAATAAGAGGGTTGAAGGTCTTTCTGGGAAGGGTGCACCCGGAGTTTAAGGCTCAATTCCCGGATATAGTCAAAAAATTATAGCGGTTCGTGAAAGCGCGTGATTTCGGCTCCCGCAAAGGGCATTTTCTTAATATAGTCTTTGAATAATGCCTTTTTTACAATTCCTCCTTTGCCCTTTATTCCGCTTGCGTGGATCAGATAAACCTTTTTGTCTTCTGTTTTGATTATCCCCATATGAGCTACGATCTCGTCCTTATGTGATCTTTTCCTGGGGTCTTTTATGAAAAAGATAATATCCCCGCTTTTTAAGGCATTCACCTTTGCCCTCAATTCATCGGGCGGCAGGAACTCTATGAAATCCTTCCCTCTGGAGCCGTTTGCTCTTTTGACCCTGCCGATGTGCGCCGTTATATCCCTGCCCCACTTGCCGCTGTGTATCATGTCCTCGCCGTATTCAAAGCGGTTATCGTAATTGCCGACCTTTCCGTCTTTAATAATGCCCTTTGAATGGAATCTTTTGTCGAGGGCGATATGGACGGCTTCCTCAGGCGTGCCGCTCAGCGCAAGTTCCACGGCCCTGAATGTAAGATACATGCAGTCAACCCTTTCGTCCGCCTTAATTACCGCCCTCGAGACATATTCTCCGAGCGGGTCTTTATCATAAGGAACTCCTATGAATTTTTCAGCCCAGAAAGCTATACGTTCACCGACGGGTTTGTTTTTCAGTTTTGACTGAAATCCGATGATTTCTCCGTCCGAAAGGGCAAGGCAGGGTTGAGCCGGGTATAGCAGTAATGAAAAATAAATAGCCGGCAGGAGAATGAATTTCATGTGCTATAATACCACATGTCGAATATCATCAAACCCTTTTCTACCACAGGCATCGGCAGCCTTCCACATAAAGATCCCCGCGAGGCGTGCGAGCTTATCCTCAGGACGTTTGATATTCCTTTCTGGCCCCAACTGCCTGCGGTTTCTTTCAAGGAATCGATGACAGTTCAGTATTCCGAAGGCATGCCGTATCTAAGGATCGACGAAAACGAGCAGACAGTATGGGTTATGAGGGACGGCAGCGACGAACTCGAGAGGTTTTACGAATCTTACTCCGACAACGCGAAGATAGCCGTATCAGAGGATTATGCCGCCGGGTTGCACGCATTTTTGAAGATGATAAAGGGCAGGAGATTCGATGCGATCAAGGGGCATATCACCGGGCCGGTTACCTTCACCCTCGGCCTGAAAGACCATTACGGAAGGTTGGTGTATTTTGACGAGGAACTGCGCGAAATTTCATCCATGCTGCTCAGGGCAAAGGCTCGCTGGCAGGTGGACATATTAAAACAGCATTCGGAGAACGTGATTATTTTCATAGACGAACCGATTCTCTCCGCGATAGGCAGCTCTTCGTATTTAGGGGTTGACGGGGAAGAAGTCCTGCGGCTGCTCAAAGATACAGCCGTTGCTATAGAAGATGCCGGCGGCATACCCGGAATCCATTGCTGCGGAAGGGCGGACTGGCCCTTGGTGATTAAGAGCGGCGTCAGGATACTTAATTTCGACGCCTTTGAATATTTCGATACCATTGCCATATATAATGAAGAATTGAAAGACTTCCTTCAAGGCGGCGGCTATCTCGCGTGGGGAATAGTGCCGACATCGGATGCAATAAGGGGCGTTGATGACGGCCGGCTTATATCTCTTATGCGCGACCATGTCGATAAATTGTGCCGGCATGTGCCGTCGGAGCTTGTGAGATCGCGCATCATCATTACCCCTTCGTGCGGCACGGGTTCGAGGAGCATAGAGGAGACGATCAAGGTCTTCCAGTTGATCATGAGGCTGAAAGAGGCGATGTCGTAGGATGGGAAAAGGCATATTCATTTCCCTCGAAGGTATAGAAGGAACCGGCAAGACCACTCAGGCTAAGCTCTTGAGCGAAAGGCTTTCAAAGGAAGGATACGATGTTGTCCTGACAAAAGAGCCGGGAGGCACCGTTATCGGAAGCAGGATTCGCGAAATACTGCTTCAACCGGATCATACGGAGATGTCGTATCTTGCGGAGCTTCTTCTTTATAATGCCGACAGGGCGCAGCACTTAAACGAAAAGATCCTGCCGGCTGTGAATAATGGAAAGATCGTTATTACAGACAGGTTTACCGATTCTACAATCGCCTATCAGGGCTACGGCAGAGGGATCGATATAGAGTTTTTGAGATCAATCGACCTTATCGCGACAGGCGGCATAAGGCCGGATTTGACAATACTTTTTGATCTCGACGTTGAAACCGGTTTGATGAGGAACAAGGGAGCCAATAAGGTGGACAGGCTTGAACTCGAAGATATAGAGTTTCATAAAAAAGTTCGCGAAGGTTATTTAAAGATATTAGAGGCTGAGCCGGGAAGGATAAAAATAGTGGATGCGTCAATGCAGCCGGAACAGATAAGAGAAAAGGTTTGGGAGATAGTAGAATGGCGCTTAAAGATGTCATAGGGCAGGAGCGGGCGCTGCGAATACTTTCAGGCACTCTCAGGAGAGACAGAGTGCCGTCCGCTATGTTGTTCTCAGGAGATTCAGGCATTGGAAAGAGACTGGCTGCAATTAATTATGCCAAGGCGATTAACTGTATGCAGCCTAAAGGTTTCGACTGCTGCGATGAATGCGTATCATGCCGTAAGATAGACTCGGCAACCCATCCAGATGTCTTGACCATTACCCTTGAGAGCGTAGAAGACGCGCTTTCTTTAAAAGAGAAGACAGGCAAAGATAAGAACAGGTATGAGTATCCGATAGAGGCCGTGCATAAGATCGAAGAAATTCTTTATTTAAGCCCTTATGAAGGCAGGAAAAAAATTATTATCATCGACGACGCCGATGTTATGAATATCAATGCCGCAAATGCCTTTTTGAAGACCCTCGAGGAGCCGCCGCCGGACAGCCTGATAATACTCATATCCGCCAATCCGGACAGGCTGCCCGACACTATAAGATCGAGGTGCGTGAACATAAAATTTTATCCGCTGCCTTTGGACGGCTGTAAAGGCGTGATGTCGGAGCATATCGACGGGAAGGATATGGATTTTGTGCTCAATTTAGCGATGGGAAGGCCGGGTCTTGCGGTGTCGATGGATCTCGTAAAAGAACGGGAGCGGTTTACGGGGACTCTCAATAACATGATTCGCGGAGAGTCGAAGGACGCGTGGGCGGATAAGGGTGAAATCAATTCATGGCTCGATACGGTATCGGTTCTGTTAAGAGATATGGTTGTTTATGGAATTTCCGGAAAAGAGACCGATTTGATATTAGGCAATAGGCAATCGATAATAGGCGTTAGAAGAGAAGCGAAGGATATTTTAGACGCGTATCAGGAAATGCAGCGGTTAAAAGGACTGCTTGATTTTAATCTCAATAAATCCATAACATGGAATTATGTGTCAACGATAATGAAAGGGGTAATGGAGGTATAGATGCCGGATGTTGTAGGTATACGATTTAAGAGTTGCGGAAAGGTATACGATTTCGAGGTTAACGGAATAGAGGTGAAGGAAGGGGATTCCGTCGTCGTGGAGTCGGATTTCGGCCTCAGTATAGGCAGGGTAATAAAGGGAAGGCGCACGGTGGAATCCGGAGGAAGGGAACTCAAGAAGGTTATGAGGATTGTCGGCGAAGACGATATAAGAACGGACGAGGGAAACAGGAAGCTCGAAGAAGAGGCCAAGGATTTCTGTGTCGAGCGGATAATGGCGCGCGGCCTTCAGATGAAGCTCGTGGGAGCGGAATCGACTCTCGATAGAAAAAGGATAATTTTTTATTTTACCGCGGACGGGAGAATAGATTTCAGGGAACTCGTAAAAGACCTCGCCGCAAGGTTCAAGACAAGGATAGAGATGAGGCAGATAGGCATACGCGACGAGGCAAAGCTCATAGGCGGGCTCGGCGTTTGCGGCAGGGAGTTGTGCTGCAGCACGTTTTTGACTTCATTCGAGCCCGTATCCATAAAAATGGCCAAACGGCAGGATCTGGCCTTGAACGTGGGCAAGCTCTCGGGACTTTGCAGCAGGCTTATGTGTTGTCTCAGGTACGAGTACGACGGAGACATGGGAAGCATTGCAACCGACGATGAGATCCCGGCGGAAGAAGAGGTGCGCGAAGACAAGCAGGACAGCAGGATTTCGGAAGTCCTGTCAAAACTGGAACAGAGCGACACGGTCGAGGAATCCATACAAACCCCGCCCGATAAGGTTTCCGGCGAGGCTGTCGAAGAGAAAAAAATTGAGCAGCCGAAACCTGACCAGCCTAAATCAGAGCAGCCTAACTCTGAACAACAGCAGCATAAGAAATTCAAGCATAAGAGGAGGCGCTTCAGGCGATGAACTCCGGCGAGCGTTTTTATGTTACAACACCCATATATTATGTGAACGACATACCCCATATCGGTCATGCCTATACGACGATCGCCGCAGATATTCTTGCGCGGCATAACCGCTTCATGGGCAATGAAGTTTTTTTCCTTACAGGCACCGACGAGCACGGGCAGAAAGTGGATAAGGCTGCGAAGGAAAAGGGCAAGACGCCGAAAGAACACGCCGATAGCATGGTGGAGAATTTCAAAGGCCTCTGGAAGAAACTCAATGTATCGAATGACGCCTTTATAAGAACCACAGATACGGAGCATATTAAAACGGTGCAGGGGCTTATGCAGATGCTCTTTAACAAAGGAGAGATAGAAAAGAGGAGCTATGCCGGATGGTACTGCGTTCCT
>MHDU01000036.1:0-9490 GCA_001803635.1 Nitrospirae bacterium GWB2_47_37
TTACAGCAGCCAAGGCAGAGGCAGAGTCCTTGAGGCTGCAAAGGGCAAATATTTCACCGGACCTTATAGAGCTTAGAAAGATAGAGGCCAATCTCAAGGCTATAGATAAATGGAATGGGATACTCCCCCAGGTTACTGGCGGTGGAGCAGTGCCATTTATTGGTGTGGGAGATATACATAAAAAATAAACTGCAGAAAACAAAAGGAGGTAAAAGTTATGAGACCAAGTGAAAGAGAAGAAGAGTATGTTGCAAGAATGGAGTATGAGAGGAAGAAGAAGCTTGAGCATGAAAAACACCTGAAACTTGCCGAGGAGGAAAAGAAAAAACTTAAAGACATGCATCTCATGCGCTGCCCTAAATGCGGAATGGAGCTTATTGAGATTGACTACAAGGAGATTAAGGTTGACAAATGCTCGGAATGCGAAGGCATTTGGCTTGATGCCGGAGAGCTTGAGGCGGTTGCAAAACTTGAAAAAGGCGGGCTTGATAAGCTTTTCGGAGTGTTCAGAAAATAATGAATATTAGCGGCGGCCGGCATAGGAAAAATATTGACGAGGCTGTTACTGCCCTTAAGAGTTCGTTGTCGGGTCTTTCTTCGGAAGAGGCGAGCAGAAGACTTGAACAGTACGGCCCTAACGAGCTTAAGGAGAAGAAGAAAAAGACAATGTTCATGATGCTGCTTGACCAGTTCAAGGACTTCATGATACTTGTTCTTATAGCCGCCGCCGTAATATCGGGCATTGTCGGAGAGGCGTCCGATACCATCGCCATTATTATCATTGTTGTTCTGAATGCAGTTATCGGTTTTGTTCAGGAGTACAGGGCTGAAAAGGCTATGGAAGCCCTTAAAAAAATGGCGGCTCCATCTGCCGTAGTGATGAGAGATGCGATGCCTTCTACTGTCCCGGCTTCCAATATAGTTCCGGGAGATATTGTCGTTCTTGAGGCAGGCAATATAGTCCCTGCCGACCTGCGTATCATTGAATCAGCCATGCTTAAGACCGAAGAAGCGGCCCTGACAGGAGAATCTCTTTCAGTTGAGAAACATACCCGATCTATTGATGAAGAAAACCTGCCGCTCGGGGACAGGAAGAATATGGCTTATAAAGGCACTACCGTATCATACGGGAGGGGACAGGGGCTTGTAGTAGCAACAGGAATGGATACGGAACTCGGCAGGATTGCGGCTATGATACAGGATGAGGACGAAGTGAAAACCCCTCTCCAGAAGAGGCTTGCCGTATTCGGGCAACGCCTTGCCATAGCAGTTCTTGTAATATGCGCTATTGTTTTCGGTCTCGGGGTAATGCGGGGCGAAGAACCTTTATTGATGCTGCTGACAGCCATATCTCTCGCGGTAGCTGCAATACCCGAGGCGCTCCCCGCTGTAGTTACAATATCTCTTGCGCTCGGAGCGCGCAAGCTTATCAAACAGAACGCTCTTATCCGCAAACTTCCGGCGGTTGAGACCCTCGGCTCGGTAACTTATATCTGCTCGGACAAGACCGGAACGCTCACATTAAATAAAATGACTGTGGAAGAGATATGGGCAGATGGAGATATAAAAAGGGTCAAAGAGTTAAATAGTCAAAGCATTAAAGCCTCCGACACGTTTTTTACTGCTCTTGCATTAAGCAATGACGCAAAAACTGATGCCGAAAATAATATAATCGGCGACCCTACGGAAATAGCTCTTTATAACATTGCAAAAGACAATGGTTTTGATAAAGCCGCTATTGAGCAGACAATGCCGCGCGTTGCAGAGATACCTTTCGATTCCGAAAGAAAGCGCATGACCACATTTCATAAATCTGCAGATGGAATCGTTTCATTTACAAAGGGGGCGGTAGAATTCCTGATCGAGAAGTCGGAGCATATCCTGACATCCGACGGATTGAAAGAATTAAATAGGGCTGAAGTTTTGAAGATCAGCGAGAGGATGGCAGCCGACGGCCTCAGGGTTCTTTGCATTGCGATGAGGACATGGGATTCTCCGCCTGCCGATATGTCTCCTGAAAATGTTGAGACAGGGCTTACAGTTTTGGGGCTGGCCGGCCTCATGGACCCTCCGCGTGAAGAAGCTAAGGAAGCTATAAGATTGTGTAAAACAGCCGGCATAAAACCGGTAATGATAACCGGAGACCATCCAGCCACTGCCGCTGCGATTGCCCGGAGACTCGGCATTATTGAAGACGGCGACGGCGTTATGACGGGCAGGGAGCTTCAGGAGCTTCCTCTGGAGGATTTTGAAAAGCGGGTTGACAGTATCGGAGTATATGCACGCGTTGCGCCGGAGCAGAAGTTAAAAATAGTCAGGGCGCTTCAGGATAAGGGACAGTTCGTAGCTATGACCGGGGACGGGGTTAATGATGCCCCTGCTTTAAAAAGGGCCGACATAGGCATAGCAATGGGCATTACAGGCACGGATGTCTCAAAAGAGGCGTCCAAGATGATACTGCTTGACGATAACTTCGCAACCATCGTAAGAGCCGTAAAAGAAGGCAGGCGCATTTTTGACAACATACGCAAGTTCATAAAATACACCATGACAAGCAACTCAGGCGAGATATGGACGATCTTTCTCGCGCCATTTTTCGGCTTGCCCGTGCCGCTGCTTCCCATCCATATACTATGGATAAACCTTGTTACAGACGGTCTCCCCGGACTTGCGCTCGCAGCCGAGCCTTCTGAAAAGGGCATTATGAACAAACCGCCAAGACATCCGCAGGAGAGCATTTTTGCTCAGAGTCTCGGCATTCATATAATCTGGGTAGGGCTTCTGATGGGGTTTACGTCTATTTTCACCCAAGCATGGTCTATCAAAACAGGCAATGCCCATTGGCAGACGATGGTCTTCACAGTGCTATGCCTCAGCCAGATGGGGCATGTCCTTGCAATACGCTCTGACAGCGAATCCCTTTTCAGTCAGGGGCTTTTTTCAAACAAGCCGCTTTTAGGAGCTTTCTTATTAACCTTTGCACTCCAGATGGCTACTATATATGTGCCTTTTATGAACCCTATATTTAAGACGGAGCCTTTGAGCTTCAATGAACTGATGTTTACACTCGCCCTGTCGTCTGTGGTATTCTTTGCTGTCGAGATAGAGAAGTTTTTCAGGAGGAAAAAATGGCCGGCGTCATAATGGAAACGAACTTTAGCGAAGTAAAACTTGTCAGGCGCGGCAAGGTCAGGGATGTCTATGAATTGGATGATTATCTCCTGATTGTCGCTACCGACAGGGTCTCCGCATTCGATGTTGTTTTGCCCGACGGGATTCCCGACAAAGGAAGAATTCTGACTCAAATATCGCTTTACTGGTTCAATCAGATGAAGGATATTATCGAAAACCATATTATTGCAACAGAGGTTAAAGACTATCCTTCATTACTGCATAAATATAAAGATGCGCTTGAAGGCCGGAGCATGCTCGTAAAAAAGGCAAGGCCCATGCCTGTCGAATGCATTGTGAGAGGTTATCTTTCAGGCTCCGGATGGAAGGAATATAAAGAGAGAGGAACCGTATGCGGGATCAAGCTTCCCGAAGGACTTGTCGAATCATCGAGACTCGATGAGCCTATATTCACCCCGAGCACAAAAGCGGAAGAGGGGCATGACATTAATATAAGTTTTGATGAAATGAAAAAAATCGTCGGAGATGAGATCGCCGAAAAATTGAAGGGATCGGCGCTTGCTGTTTATAAAAAGGCGAGGGAAATAGCGGAGAAAAAGGGAATAATTATTGCCGACACGAAAATGGAATTCGGAATGTATAATAATAAACTTATTCTTATTGACGAGCTTCTCACCCCTGACTCATCGAGGTTTTGGTCGATAAAAGATTATCAGCCCGGTAAGGGACAGGACAGCTTCGACAAGCAGATAGTGCGCGATTATCTTCTTACGCTCGATTGGAACCAGACCTATCCTGGGCCTGTTCTCCCTGAAGAGATTATGGCAAAAACAGCGGCAAGATACAGGGAAATACTGGAAATACTGACGAAGTAAATGGACAATTTTCAAAAACTCCTCGATATTATGTCCGCTCTCCGCGCGGAGAACGGATGCCCTTGGGATAAGGAGCAGACAAGGGAATCGCTTAAACCGTTTCTCGTAGAAGAAACCTACGAAGTCCTTGAGGCCCTCGATGAGGGCGATCCTGAAAAAATAAAAGAAGAACTCGGCGATTTATTGTTTCAGATAGTTTTCCACTGTCAGATGGCAAAGGAAACCGGCGAGTTTGATATGGACGATGTCATTAAAAATATCAGCGATAAGATGATATCGAGGCATCCGCATGTATTCGCCGAAGACTCAGATAAACAGAGATTTGAAACATCCGAAGAAGTCTTAAAGCAGTGGGATGAGAGAAAAAAGGAAGAGGGTAAGATAAAAGAATCGATTCTCGAAGGTATTCCAAAGGAACTTCCGTCTCTTCTAAGGGCGCACAAGCTTCAGGCTCGCGCCGCAAAGGTCGGATTCGATTGGCAGCGTGTCGAAGACGTAGTGGAAAAGCTCGAAGAGGAACTGCATGAATTCAGAAGCGCGCTTAAAGGTAAAGAGCAAAAAGAGATAGAGGACGAACTCGGAGATATATTCTTTGTCCTCGTGAACATCTCGCGTTTTGTCGGCGTAAATCCCGACGACGCCCTGAGAAAGACGATCAGCAAGTTCATATCGCGCTTTCGTTATATAGAGATGAAGGCGAGGGATGCCGGTAAAATCCTCGATGATATGACGCTTGAAGAGATGGACGCGTTGTGGGATGAGGCGAAAAAACGGCGATAGTAATTTCGTTCAAGCCGGCGCCGGTCAGCGTTGATTTTCGGAGATGAATTTCCTTTGACTTTTGGTTTTATCGCATGGTATAAAATTTCATCCCTATGCTTTGTCTTGGGATTAAGCAAGCCTGTTTTGCAGGTAAAATAAGGAGGTTGCAGCAGTATGGGATTTGAAGGGAAGGTAAAATGGTTCAACGAATCTAAGGGGTTTGGCTTTATCCAGCAGGATAACGGACCGGATGTCTTTGTCCATTACTCTTCAATCGGAGGTAATGGCTTTAAGACATTAGCCGAGGGTCAGAGGGTTCAGTTCGACGTTGTTGAAGGCGACCGCGGACCTAAGGCTACCAACGTAGAAAAAATCTAACCAACTTTGGGGCCCGCCAAGGGCCCCTTTCAATACTTCCAAGTACCTCACTTCCAATATGCCTCTTGAGTTATTTTGCATTTTGTTTTTTATATTTTGTATCTTAATAGATTATGCGTTTGCCGGAGTGGATTAAAGTAAAGGCTTCAGGGATGCACGGCACAAAGACCCTTCTTAGGAATCACCGTCTTTCAACGGTCTGCGAAGAGGCGAGGTGTCCGAATAAGGGTTTCTGTTTTTCTAAACCGACCGCCGTGTTCATGATACTGGGCAATAGCTGCACACGCGACTGCGGCTTCTGCTCCGTGAGATCGGATGCTCCGGCTCAACCGGATATTAATGAGCCTGAAAGGGTTGCCGATGCCGCGCTTGAATTGGGATTGAGATACGCGGTCATTACCTCGGTTACGAGGGACGACCTGCCGGACGGAGGAGCGTCGCAGTTCGCGGAAACCATAAGGGCGGTAAGAAGAAAGCTGCCTGACGCGAAGATCGAGGTGCTCACGCCTGATTTTAAAGGAGACGCGAATGCCTTGAAGATCGTACTCGATGCGGCGCCGGATGTATTTAACCATAACGTCGAAACGGTGAAAAGGCTTTATGATACGGTGCGGCCTCAGGCGGATTACGAATGTTCGCTCAATGTCTTAAAGAACGCAAAGGCTATGGCTCCGAATATTAAGACCAAATCCGGACTGATGCTCGGCCTCGGAGAGACGATAGATGAGGTCACGGCATTGTTCAAAGACTTGATCGGTGCGGGCTGTGATTTTTTAACCGTAGGGCAGTATCTTAGGCCTACAAAAAAGAATCTGCCTGTTGTAGAATACATAAGGCCGGAGATTTTCGAGGAGCTTAGACTGAAAGCCCTCGAACTGGGTTTCGAGTTCGTCGCCTCCGGGCCGCTGGTAAGAAGCTCCATGAATGCGGAGGAAGCGTATGGGAGGAAAGATGTTTGAGTTTAACAGGATCAAGAGGCTGCCGCCTTATGTGTTTGCCATCGTCAATGCCCTGAAGACGGATTACAGGAGAAGAGGCGAGGATATTATCGACCTCGGCATGGGCAATCCGGATATGCCCGCTCCGAAGCATGTCATAGATAAGTTATGCGAGGCTGCGAACAATCCGAAAAACCACAGGTATTCGGCCTCCAAGGGTATAACCCAGCTCAGGATGGCAATTAGCGAATGGTATAAAAGGAGATACGACGTTGACATAGACCCGGAATCCGAGACTGTCGTCACAATAGGGTCGAAGGAAGGGCTTTCGCATCTTGCGCTCGCCACAATCCAGCCCGGAGACGTCGTGATGACGCCGACCCCGGCGTATCCGATACATCCTTACAGCGTCATAATCGCGGGCGGCGAGGTTACGAGCATTCCCATAGGCCCCGGTATCGATTTTTTTATGGAGATGGAAAAGGCGTTCAAAAAAACATGGCCGAGGCCGAAGATGCTGATCATCAATTTTCCGCACAACCCTACGACTCAGGTTGTCGACGGGCTCGATTTCTTTAAAAAGGTCGTGGATTTTGCGAAGGAAAATAATATTATCGTTATTCACGACCTCGCATATGCCGATCTTACTTTCGACGATTATAAGGCGCCGAGTTTCCTTCAGGTTCCGGGCGCAAAGGATGTGGGCGTTGAATTTTTCTCGCTTACAAAGAGTTATTCGATGGCCGGCTGGAGAGTAGGTTTTTGCAGCGGGAATAAAGACGTGGTGGGCGCTCTTATAAAGATAAAGAGTTATCTCGATTACGGCATGTTCCAGCCGATTCAGATAGCGAGTATTGTGGCGTTGAGAGGGCCGCAGGACTGCGTAGAGGATTTCAGGAAGATATACGAGTGCCGCAGGAACGTGCTCGTAAAAGGGCTGAACAGCACGGGATGGAAGATAGAGCCTCCGAAGGCGACGATGTTCGTATGGGCTGAGATCCCGGAACCTTTTAAGAAAATGGGTTCGCTCGAATTCTGTAAATTCCTCATCACGGAGGCCAAGGTAGCGGTATCTCCGGGCATCGGATTCGGCGAAGGCGGAGACAACTATGTGAGGTTCGCCCTTGTGGAGAACGAGCAGAGGATAAAACAGGCGGTCGCGGGCATAAGAAAGGTATTGAATAGAGGATAAAGAAATGAAAGATAAAATCCATGTCGGAATAATAGGATTCGGGACGGTAGGCACAGGCACGGCTAAGATACTGATTGAAAACAGAGAGCTTATTAAAAAGCGGACAGGGATCGATTTTATCCTTAAAAGGATTGCGGATCTCGATATAAAGAGGGACAGGGGCATTAAGGTTCCGGAAGGAGTCCTGACGACCGATGCCGGCGCGGTCATTAATGATCCGGATATAGATGTTGTAGTCGAGCTGATGGGGGGCATACATCCGGCAAAAGACTTTATGCTTAATGCAGTTAAGAATAAAAAGCATGTCGTTACGGCAAATAAGGCCTTGATCGCCACCGAAGGGAATGAGATATTCGCCGAGGCTGAGAAGAACGGAGTCGAAGTCGGGTTTGAGGCGTCCGTTGCGGGCGGCATTCCGATAATAAAGGTCTTGAGGGAAGGGCTTGTCGCCAATAATATAGTAGCGGTTTACGGAATTATAAACGGCACCTCCAATTACATCCTCACAAAGATGACGGACGAGAAGGTCGAGTTCTCGGATGCATTGAAAGAGGCTCAGAGGCTCGGCTACGCCGAGGCCGATCCCACGTTCGATATCGAAGGCATAGACACAGCGCATAAGCTTACTATCCTTTCATCACTCTCTTACGGAATTCCGCTCTCGTACAACGAGGTTTATAAAGAGGGAATTACAAAGATAACGGCTCAGGATATAGAATTCGCATCCGAACTCGGATATAAGATAAAGCTGCTTGCGATAACAAAGCTCTCAAACGGAGAGATAGAGATGAGGGTGCATCCTACGATGATCCCGAACGAATATCTTATCTCTAAGGTTGACGGTGTGTTCAATGCGGTTTATGTGGAGGGAGACGCGGTAGGCTCGACCCTTTATTACGGCAGGGGCGCCGGAGACATGCCTACCGGAAGCGCCGTGGTAGCCGATATAGTGGATATTGCCCGTTGTGACAACGGGCAAAAGGCAAAAGGCATAGGGTATGTGTCGGCGGACTACAAGATCAGGAAGATGGAAGATATCGAGAGCATGTATTACTTCAGGTTTTCCGCGATGGATCAGCCGGGAGTGCTTTCAAAGATTTCGGGCATACTCGGCAATTACAATATAAGCATAGCGTCGGTGATACAGAAGGGCAGGCGGCTCGGCGGCTCGGTTCCGCTTGTAGTGTTGGCTCATACCGCCAAGGAAAGGGATGTGCTCAGCGCCGTAAAAGAGATAGACAATCTGCCTGTCGTATCCGATAAGACATTGTTCATAAGGGTTGAAGGAAAGGAAGAATAAAATGGAAGAAATAAAAATAGATAAAAAAATAAACATCAAAGGGCTTATATGCCCGTATACATTCGTTAAATCGAAACTCGCCATCGAAGATATTGAGGTCGGAGAGACGCTCGAAATACTGCTCGATTACGAAGAGGCATCGAGGAGCATTCCCAAATCGATGGAAGACCACGGGCATAAGGTATTGAAGGTCGAAAAGATAAACGACACCGACTGGACGATAACGGTCAGGAAAGAAAAGGAATAACGGAGGCGGACAATGGAATTTACCGACGATCAATTACAGAGATACAGCCGTCATATAATACTGCCTGAGGTCGGCGGAAAAGGGCAGAAAAAGATACTCAACGCAAAGGTGTTTATTGTAGGAGCCGGAGGCCTCGGATGTCCTGTCGGATATTACCTTGCCGCCGCTGGCGTGGGCACTATCGGCATGATAGACAACGACACGGTAGAACTGAGCAATCTCCAGAGGCAGATAGCTCACAATACGAAAAGGCTTGGCGTCTATAAGGTTGATTCCGCAAAGGAGACCTTCGAGTCATTGAATCCCGATGTGACGGTTGTAGGCATAAAGGACAGGATTTCCAAGGACAATATCTTAGATTTGATAAAGGACTACGATATCGTTGTTGACGGCAGCGATAACTTTCCGACGAGGTATCTTGTCAATGACGCGTGCGTAATGCTCAAAAAGCCGCTTGTGAGCGGCGCGATATTAAGATTCGAAGGTCAGGTTACTACAATCCTTCCGGGCGACGGACACTGCTATCGCTGTCTTTTTGAGGAAATGCCGCCTGCAGGCCTTGTGCCTTCGTGTCAGGAGGCGGGGGTATTAGGCGCTATAACCGGAGTCGTCGGCGCGCTTCAGGCTACCGAGGTTTTAAAGGTCATACTCGGCAAAGGCGACGTC
>MHDU01000036.1:9512-10126 GCA_001803635.1 Nitrospirae bacterium GWB2_47_37
AAACACCCTTCTGATTTACGATGCGTTGAAAGTTAATTTCAGGCGGGTCAAAGTGCCGAAAAATAAGGACTGCGCCGTATGCGGCCCCAATCCGACCATAACGGAATTGCAGGATTATGACGCGGGATATTGCAGGATATAGCTGTGATATAAAAATCATAGCCTTTGTCTGAAGATAGACGGCGCATTTTTATTCTATCCGATGATTTTGAGAAGCGCGGCGATTGTGCATAGAACGGGCAACGGCCCGTTGAAATTTGACTATTTTTCAGTTCAATTCAATATGGTCTTGACTATTTTTCAATTCGATGAAATAATATTCCTATGAAGACGAGAGATATGTATATGCGCGTCTGGAACGAATTGTCGGCTGAAAAGTCTATGATTTTTCTTGCGGGCCCGCGTCAGGCAGGCAAAACAACCCTTTCTAAGATAATAGCACGCTCATTTACGAACAGCCTTTACTTTAATTGGGACATAGCCGAACATAGGGGTCTTTTTCTGGGAAATCCCCTTTTCTTTGAAAATATTAGACGCAAAGATATGACTATGCCGCTTATAATTCTCGACGAGATTCATAAATACAAAAATTGGAAGAATTATCTCAAAGGGGT
>MHDU01000037.1 GCA_001803635.1 Nitrospirae bacterium GWB2_47_37
TATTCTTGCATTATCATTTTTACATCCTATGTTTTAAGGAGACTGCAATGCAAAAACTGATAAAACCTTTGGTGCAGAAAAACGATACGAAAATAATTCTCGTTGTCCTCGACGGGCTCGGCGGACTTCCGATTAACGGCAAGACCGAGCTTGAAGCTGCCGATACGCCTAACCTCGACGCGGTTGCGAGGGAATCCGCGTGCGGGTTGCATGTCCCTGTTGCTTACGGCGTTACTCCCGGCAGCGGTCCCGGACATCTCGGGCTTTTCGGATACGATCCGCAGGAATTCCAGATAGGCCGCGGCATACTCGAAGCGCTCGGCCTCGGCGTTGAGATAAAAAATACCGACGTGGCGGTGAGATGTAATTACGCGACTATAAAGGACGGAATTGTCATAGACCGAAGGGCAGGCAGAATGCCCACAGAACAAACTAAAAAACTCACGGAAAAGTTGCAGGCGGAAATAAAAAAGATTGACGACGCGGAAATAATCTTTGCGCCCGGAATGGAGCACCGCTTTGCGGTGAGGTTGAGATTTCCGTCCGCGCTGGAGCATGACGCGGCAATGATTCCCGATACCGACCCGCAGAGAGAAGGAAAGGCTCCGATCCCTCCGATTCCTCTGTCAAAGAGCGCCGAAAAGGTATCGAAGGTCGCGGAAAAAATAATCGGCAGGGCGCATGAAATATTGAAGAATGAGGAAAAGGCTAATTTTATTCTCACAAGGGGGTTTGCCGTAATGCCGCACATCCCTGCATTTGAAGATGCCTTTGGACTGAAAGCGCTTGCGGTCGCCAATTATCCGATGTACCGGGGATTGGCAAGGCTTGTGCATATGGACACCCCCGCGATCGAGGGAACCGTTGAAGATGAGATCAATTTTTTAAAGCAGGAGTATAACGATTACGACTTTTTCTTTGTGCATGTAAAAAAGGTAGATTCATACGGCGAAGACGGCAACTTTGAGGGCAAGGCCGCAAGGATTGAGGAATTCGATAAACTCCTGCCGCAGATACTCGATTTAAAGCCGGACGTGCTTATGATTACAGGCGATCACTCTACGCCTGCTTTGATGAAAGGCCATAGCTGGCATCCTGTGCCTGTGCTTATAAAATCGCCGTATGTGCTCGGCGGGTTATGTTCCGGCTTTTCGGAGCGCGAATGCACAAAAGGAGAACTCGGCATCTTCCCGACGGTAAATCTAATGCCCCTTGCGCTCGCAAATGCATTGAGGCTGAAAAAATTCGGGGCGTAATACCGCATAATGATAGATACGCATTGCCATCTTGAAATGAGGCCGTTTGACGACGACAGGGAAGATGTCATCAAAAGGGCTAAGGAAAATTTAGAGGCGGTCATAACCATAGGCTCCGATTTTGAGGGCAGTAAGGGCGCGGTTGCTCTTGCGGAAAAATACGATTTTGTTTACGCGTCCGTAGGCATCCATCCCCATGACGCAAAGGATTTTAACGACAATATATTCAATCAAATAAAAGCGTGGGCAAAAAATCCTAAGGTAGTTGCAATCGGAGAGACAGGCCTCGATTATCATTACGACCATTCGCCCCGTGATGTTCAGAAAGAAATCTTTATAAAACAGCTTGGCTATGCCGTTGAATCGGGCATGCCGGCCATTATCCACAGCAGGGAGGCAAAGGAGGATACTCTGAAAATCCTTAAGGAGTCTCGCGTTTCAAAGGGCGTCCTGCACTGCTTTTCCGGAGATATGGAAACCGCGGAAAAGGCAATGGAGATGGGGCTTTATATTTCATTCGCCGGAACAATAACTTTTAAAAAGGCATTGCAGATTCAGGAAATAGCTAAGGTCATACCCGACGAATATCTGCTTATCGAAACGGATGCCCCGTATCTTGCGCCGGAGCCTTTCAGGGGCAAACGGAACGAGCCGGCTTTTGTGAAGCATACGGCAGAGTTCATCGCAAAACTCCGGGGAGTATCGCTTGAGGATATCGACAGGATTACGACTCTTAACGCAAAACGTCTTTTCGGCATCGGAGGCATGCCTGAACGGGGAGAGATAACGTATAAGATACGGGACAGCCTTTATTTGAATATAACCAACCGCTGCACGTCCAAATGCAGCTTCTGCATCAAGTTTCACAGCGATTTTGTAAAAGGCCATAATCTCAGGCTTGCGGGAGAGCCCTCTGCGGATGAACTGAAATCGGCGATTGGAGACCCTGCCTTATATAAAGAAGTTGTTTTTTGCGGTTACGGAGAACCTCTGCTCAGGCTTGACGCCGTAAAAGAGGTTGCCGCGTGGATTAAAGAAAAGGGAGGCAGGGTAAGGATAAACACAAACGGACACGGAAATCTTATACATAAAAAAAATATTCTTCCCGAATTGCATGGGCTCGTGGATTCGATGTCGATAAGCCTCGACGCTCAGGACGAAAAAACTTATAACAAAATCTGCAATCCCGCGTTCAAAAACGCCTTTAACGAAGTCGTGAATTTTATAAAAGAAGCAAATAAATACATACCGGAAGTCATCGCGACCGTCGTAACTGCGGAAGGCGTAGATGTCGAGAAATGCAAGGAGATTGCCGATTCACTTGGAGTAAAACTAAGGATTAGAAGTCTGGATGTCGTCGGTTAAAATTGCCGGAATATCTTTTATTTCAACTTCTCCCTGTCCGCCTTTTTTAAGATTCTTCCACTGAATCTTACCTGCCTTGAGTTCGTTTTCGCCGATGATAAAGGCGATTTCCGCTCCGATCCTGTCGGCTTTCCTCAATTGGCTTTTCAGGGATGCGCCTGCGTAATTCGGCTCTACCCAGAAACCCCTGGCCCTTAAATCTTCGGCTATCTTAAAGCCCTCGATCTCCGCCTCTTTTCCGAGAGTTGCGATAAAGACCTTCGGTTGAGGAGTTCTGAGTTCCGAGTTCTGAGCTTGGAGCAATGTCGCAATCCTTTCCATGCCGATCGCAAAACCTATCGCAGGGGTTGAAGGTCCGCCGAATTCCTCGACAAGCCTGTCATACCTTCCGCCTGCCGCCACTGCCTTCTGCGCCCCTAAATGCTCGGTCGTTACCTCGAAGGTCGTCCTCGTGTAATAGTCGAGCCCCCTCACTAAATTCGGATTCAAGGTATAGGCTATTTTCATTAAGTCCAATCTCGATACGAGTCCGGTAAAATGTTCCCTGCAATCGCCGCATAAATGTTCTGCTACGGCAGGCGCTCCTTTTCTAAGCTCTATGCACCGCTCTACCTTGCAGTCCAATATCCTCAAGGGATTCGTGTTGTATCTCCTCTGACAGTCCGGGCAGAAATCGGATAGTTTACTTTCAAAGAACTTCAAAAGGGCGTTCTTGTAATCAGGTCTGCATTTTTCGCATCCGATGGAATTCAGCTCGAACTTCACTTCCTTCAGCCCTATTCCTTCGAGGAGATTTTTGAGCATTGCTATAACCTCGACGTCGATGGACGGCTGGGAAACTCCGAATGCCTCGACCCCTATCTGATAGAACTGCCTGAACCTGCCTTTCTGCGGCCTCTCGTACCTGAACATGGGGCCGGAATAAAAGAACTTCTGAGGAACCGGCAGATTGTAGAGATGATGCTCCACATAGCATCTTACGGCAGGCGCCGTTCCCTCGGGCCGCATTGTGATGCTCCTTCCGGCCTTGTCCTGAAACGTGTACATTTCTTTTTCGACTATATCGGTTGTTTCTCCGATGCTCCTGATAAATACATCGGTGGATTCTATTATTGGAACCCTTATCTCCTGAAAGCCGTATCTTTGAAATATCTCTCTCGCAACGGATTCTATCCTCTGCCAGACATGAATATCAGGAGGCAGTATGTCCTGAATGCCCTTTAAAGCGTTATACGCCACCTTCCTCCCCTTCCCTCTCCTTATCGAATTCGAGCATCTTGAAATGGCTGTCTATAAGTCTTTTAATCTCCTCTTTGAAGTGGCGCCTGATCCCCTTTAGATCGACAATATCCTCGTGTATCTTCACAACCTTTTCCTGGGCATCTTTTATCATAGTATCGGCCTTAAGCTCGGCCTCTTTCAGAATCAATTCCGCTTCCTTTCGCGCATTGGTCTTGTAATCCTCCACCATCTGCTGCGTTGCCATCAGGGTTTCGCGGAGCGTGGCGTCCATATTGCTGTATTCCTTAAGCTGCTCGTCCGCCCTGCTTAACTGCTCCTTTAAAGACGCGTTATCCCTTAAAAGCTCTTCGAGTTCCTCCCGCAGCAGTTCGAGAAAAGAGTATACCTCATCTACATCAAACCCCCTGAACCGCATCGGGAACTGCTTTTGCTGAATATCAAGCGGCGTTATTCTCATATCAAAGCCCCTCCTTTCATTTTATAACCTATTTCTATCAATGAACCTATCAGGAATTTCTGAATAAATATAATAGCAAGAATAACTATTAAAGGAGAAATGTCGATCGGGCCGAGCCTGTGCCCTATAAGACTCCTTATAGGTCTCAGAACCGGCTCCGTAACCGAATGGAGAAACCTTACGATCGGATTATAAGGGTCGGGGTTGACCCAGCTTATCAGAGCGGCGATTATTACGACCCATTTGTAAATATCCAGAAGTATGTCGAGGATATTCGCTGTTGCCAGCACCAGATTTGCGAAGATAAACATTACTCCCTCCTCCCGAGTTCTTCAGCGCGCCTGACGGCAGCGTGAAGCGCATCGACTGTTATATCTTTAAAATATTTTTCCTCAAATACCTTCAGCCCCGCCGCTGTAGTGCCTCCCGGCGATGTTACCATTTCCCGGAGCCTTTCCGGAGCCATTCCGGTATCGAGCAGTTTAGCTGTTCCCAATAACGTCTGAACTGCAAGTTCAACGGCATGCTCTTTGTTGATGCCCGTTTTCACTCCCCCTTCTATCAGCGCCTCTACAAACAATGCGATAAAGGCAGGGCCGCTGCCGGACAAAGCGGTAACCGCATTCATGTACTTTTCGGGCATTGTAAGAACCCTGCCCACAGACATGAAAATATCCCTTACGATCGAGATGTCTCTGTCGGAAAAACATTCGCACAAGGACATAACGGACATGCCCTCCTGAACAAGCGCGGGGGTATTGGGCATTACCCGAATGAGCTTCTTTGTTTTCAACTTTGATTGCAAGTATGAAAGCGTTATTCCCGCGGCTATCGATACCACCGTCTTATCATCGGTAACCATAACTGTTATCTCATCTAAAACAGCGTCCATATTCTGCGGCTTAACTGCGAGGATAATTATATTGCATAAATTTGCGACTCCTTTATTGTCGGGCGTTGCCTTTATGCCGTATGTCTGCTCTAAATATTTCCTTCTTTCTTCCCTCGGCTCGGAGACGATAATATCCTTCATGCCTTGAGAAGTCATGCCCTTTATCAACGCCTCCGCCATGTTCCCGCCGCCTATAAAACCGATCATCCTTTACCCCTTCATTAAATATATGCCTTTTGTTAATCCTCTATAATACACCAAATCAACCTATTTTCTTTCTCCGAATATCGCGGTCCCTATCCTTACCATCGTCGCTCCCTCTTCGATCGCGACCTCGAAATCGCCGGACATGCCCATTGATAATTCCGGAAGTCGATATCCTTTTTTATCCGCTTCGTCCCTGATTTCTCTCAATCGCTTAAAATACGGCCTCGCTTTTTCCGCGTCTTCGAAATATGGAGGCATTGTCATAAGCCCTTCGAGTTTCAAGTTACGCAAATCATTTATTTTTTCTAGTAACGGTATCAGTTCTTTTTCCGGAACGCCGTGCTTTGTCTCCTCTTCCGATAGTTTTACCTGAATTAGAATTCTTTGAATTTTTCCCGCCTTGCCGGCCTGCCTGTTGAGTTCTTCCGCAAGGTCTATGGAATCGACAGTGTGAATAAGATCGAATAATTGCACGGCATACTTTGCCTTATTTTTCTGGAGATGCCCGATAAGGTGCCACTCTATCCTTGAATTTGAAATCTCAAATCTCAAATCTGAAATTTTCTTCTGAGCCTCCTGAACCCTGTTCTCCCCGAATATTCTGAGACCGGCGTTAACCGCCTCTTTAACGGCCTCCGTGCTCACGGTTTTTGTCACTGCAATAAGCTTTATCTCGCTCGGGCATCTTCCGGCACGCATTGCCGCGTGACTCATTTTTTTCAGGATTATCGATGCGCTTTCTATCATCATATCGGGTTATAGTAGTATCAATTCCAAATAAATTCAAGACTGTGTTATCATTTAAAATGGTTGTGAAACATTCCTTCGACCTTTCGCTGAACAGAAAACTTATCCTCATGATGCTCTTTTTAAGTTTCATTCTTATCTCCGTTCTCTTGTTTTTTTATTCGCAGGCGGAACAGACGCTCTTCCGCGAGATAGAGAGACAAACGATGGAACTTACAAAGGCCATTCAAATAGGTGTTGAAGAGGTTACCGCGTCGGGCACTACGGACGAGGCGAGGTTATCGACATACCTTAAAGACCTGAATACAAAAGGGGTCAAGGAAATTTCCATAATAAGCAACGCGGACGAGATTGTTGCGAGCAGCAACCCCGCAAAGATAGGACAGCCCCTGACCCATAAGAGAAAAGATTTGATCATCAAGGCTGAACTGGGAGAGCCCGTTTCCCAGGAGGGCGGCACTTATAACGTGATACTGCCTGTTATTGCCGGCAACACGCAATACGGCTATATACATTTAAAGATAAACAAGGATGATTTCTCGGAGATCCTCAGAACGAACGCGGTCAAAAGAATTGCCGCTACCCTCTTTGTCTTCGGTATCGGGATTATAATGTCGTTGTTCCTTGCAAAACGATATACTCAACCAATTAAACAAGTCGTTGACGCGGCACAGAGAGTTGCCGCCGGAGACCTTAACCAGAGCATTCCCGTAGGGAGCAGCGATGAAATAGGGCAGTTGTCCCGGAGCTTCAATTTTATGGTGGGCAAGCTCAGGGAAAGCCGGACTCTTGAGGAAAAATTAAGAGAAGCGGAAAACCTTTCCGGACTTGGACAGCTTTCTCAGAGCATGGCGCATGAGGTAAGGAATCCGTTGAATTTCATAAATCTCAGCATAGACCACATAGGGGGGAAATACAGGCCGGACGACGCCGAAAAACAAAAAAAGTTCGACAACCTTATAACCGGCATAAAGCAGGAAGTGCAGAGGCTCGATAAGCTCGTTAACGATTTCCTCGATTACAGCAGGCCGATAAGGCTAAATTTTGGCCTTGTTAAGGTCGAAGACCTCATGGAAGATGTTATCGCATTAATATGGGCAAAGGCCGAGGCCGACGGCATACGGATCGTCAAAGAGTATTCTGCGGGCGGCATCGAGATAAAGGTGGATACCGACTTCTTTAAGTCGTGCGTATTGAATACCATTACAAACGCCTTTCATGCGATGGGGGCATCCGCAGGCGCCGGGGTGTTAAAAATAAAAACAGAGACGGCCGGTAACGAGTTTATCCTGTCCATAACCGATAACGGCAGCGGGGTCGCTCCCGAGAACCTTTCTAAGATATTTGAGCCCTTCTTTTCAACAAAACAGAACGGCCTCGGCCTTGGGCTGCCGATGACCAAAAGGGTTATGGAAGAGCATAACGGCAGAGTAGAATTCGAGAGTTCGGAAGGCAAGGGAAGCTCGGTAAGGCTGATCCTGCCGATACCATAAGCATGGAGGAAAATCATTGGCAGCAGTAGTAGTAGTGATTGACGACGAACACCGCCAGCGGGAGATTCTAAAAACCATACTCGAAGATGACGGGTATGAGGTTCATGCCGCATCTTCGGCTGAACATGGATTGGACGCGATAAAAAAACTTAACCCGGATGTTGTCATCACGGACCTCAAGATGGGCGGAATGAGCGGGATGCAGCTTTTAGACGCCATTCCCGAACACGAGTCCAAGCCCGCCGTTATAATGATGACCGCTTACGGCACTATATCTTCCGCGGTGGAAGCTATGAAAAAAGGCGCCTTTGACTATCTGTCGAAGCCTCTCGAAAAAGACGTAATTGTGCTTACAGTAAAGAAGGCCGTGGAGCGCATGCGTCTTCTCAAGGAAAATATCAGGCTGCATGACGAGCTTTTCGGTAAGTTCAAGATGGATGGGATTATCGGAGTCTCCAAAAAAATGAAAGAGGTTATCGAGATCTCGAAAAAGGTCAGCCCTACCGCGGTAACGGTCCTTATTCAGGGCGAAAGCGGTACAGGCAAGGAACTTATAGCAAGGGCGATACATTATAACAGCAATAGGAAAACTGCGCCTTTCATAGCCGCCAACTGCGCGGCTATTCCGGAAACGCTTATAGAAAGCGAACTTTTCGGCTATGAGCCCGGGGCATTCACCGGCGCCGCTCACAGGAAAGTCGGGCTTTTCGAATCGGCGGACAGCGGCACGCTGTTTTTGGATGAAATAGGGGATCTGCCGTTATTGACCCAGACAAAAATATTGAGGGTTTTGCAGGACAGAGAAATAAGAAGGCTCGGCGGAAAGGACAGCGTAAAGGCCGATGTAAGGATAATTGCGGCAACGAATAAAGACCTTGAAAAGGAGGTCTCGAACGGAAATTTCAGGGAAGACCTTTATTACAGGCTTAAAGTCGTGACAATAGAGCTTCCGCCTTTGCGTGAAAGAAAGGAAGACATAGAATCTTTTGTAAGCTTTTTTATCGAGAGATACAACAAGGAGTTCGGCAAACGGATAAAAGGAATGAACGAGGCGGCAAAAAAGGCGCTTATGGACTATCACTGGCCCGGAAATATCAGGCAACTCGAATTCGTCATTGAAAGGGCGGTGCTGATGAGCGACACGGATACCATAAGTCTAAACGACATAAAAAGCGAACTCCGTCTGCCGCAGGCGAAAGGCAGTTCCGGCATAGAGATACCGGACGAAGGTCTTGATTTTGAAGAACTGGAAAGAGACTTGATAAAACAGGCAATGCTTAAATCAAATAACGTTGCCGCAAAAGCAGCCCGGCTGCTCGGCATGAGCTATAAGACCTTCTGGTACAGGCTTGAAAAATTCGGCATCCACGCGTCCGCAAAAGAGGACAGACTTCCCGAAAAGAGGAACTAAAACAGCATTCCGATAGGCAATCGTCTACAGCCCCATCACATAAAAACGCCCATTTAAAGCCAATTGCCGACCGTTTATCGCTTATCGCCTTTTTATGGCATAGAAGTTGCTTATTTGTCTACGCTAAAAATTGGGGAATTCTTTTAAAAAGGGAGGTGATTCAAGAATGAAGAAGATAATAGCATTGGTCGTAGCACTTCTTTTTGCTTTCGCAATGACATCCGTTGCGTTCGCAGCTGAGAAGGCAGCAGCTCCGAAGGCTGAGAAGGCAGCTCCGAAGGCCGAAGAGAAGAAGATGGACGATAAGAAGGCTGACGATAAGAAGGCTGACAAGAAAGAGAAGAAGGCTAAGAAGGCTAAGAAAGCAGAAGAGAAGAAAGAGAAATAATTACTTCTCGCATATAAAGGGCAGATGCTCTGTCATCTGCCCTTTATTTCTGCTCTGTAAAGATAATGTGGAGGATTCTTAATGAAGAAGGCGCTTTCGATATTAGTTTCATTTTTAGTTGCCGTTGTTTTAGCCGGCACGGCCGTTGCCGCTGAAAAAAAGCCGAAAGTGATTCAGAAAACCGGAGAAGTCGCAGCAATAGATGTTGCGGCAAAATCTCTGACAATAAAACCTGTTAAATATAAGGATACGATTGCGGCCACTATAAACGAAAATACCCTCGTGAAGATGAATAGGAAAAAGAAATCCCTAACGGATATAAAGGTCGGAGATACCGTAACGGTATGGATATTCGAGAAAGACAATATCGCAAAAAGCATCGAGATAAAACCTGCTAAACCCGAAAAAGCAGAACCCGCAAAGCCCGCTAAAAAATAAGTTGTAATAATACAGCCGTCCTAAAAGATATATTGCCTGTTTTCGCAACTTTTTGACCTTTTACCGGTCTCTGCGATAAAATAACTGATTATCAAAAACATACCCACGCTTGTTATTAAGGAGGCATTGCAATGATCAACATCCGACTCGCAGATCGCGTGAAAACCCTGCCGCCGTATCTCTTCGCAACCATCGATAAGATGAAACAGGACGCCCTTTCAAAAGGAATCGACCTCATAGACCTGAGCATCGGAGATCCCGATATTCCGACTCCTTCGCATATAGTTAACGCCATGAAAAAGGCCGTTGAAAATCCGGCGCATCATCGTTATCCGTCTTATGAAGGAATGCTTTCCTATAGACAAGCCGTAGCAGACTGGTATAAAAAACGATTCAACGTAAGCCTCGACCCTAAGACGGAGGTTTTATCCCTCATCGGCTCTAAGGAAGGTATCGGACACATACCCCTTGCCTTTGTTAATCCGGGAGACGTTGTGCTTGTTCCGTCTCCGGGCTATCCTGTATATCCGGTCGGGACATTGTTCGCAGGCGGGGAACCGCATATAATGCCGCTCGTTGAAGGAAACGGCTTTCTTCCTGATTTCAAGACGATTCCGGAGGACATTTTAAAAAGGGCAAAGCTGATGTTCCTCAATTATCCCAACAACCCTACGGCGGCAAACGCTTCGGAAGGCTTTTTCAAAGAAGCCATAGCCCTCGCTGAAAAATACAATATCATCATATGCCACGATGCCGCGTATTCCGAGATGTATTATGACAACGAAAAGCCGGTAAGTTTCCTTGAAGTTGAAGGCGCAAAGGACGTGGGCATAGAATTCCATTCGTTGTCCAAAACGTATAACATGACCGGATGGAGAATAGGCTTTGCAGTGGGCAATAAAGAGGTTATAGCGGGGTTGGGAAAAATTAAGAGCAATCTCGATTCCGGCGTGTTTCAGGCCGTTCAGGAGGCATCTATCGTTGCCCTTCAGACAGACGACTCTATCTTATCGGATATAAGAAAAGTATATCAGGACCGCCGCGACGCGCTTTATGAAGGGCTGAGGGGGCTGGGCATTCAGGCGAATAAGCCGAAGGCGACGTTTTATTCATGGACAAAGGTGCCGAAGGATTTTGATTCAACAAAATTCACAACACATCTCCTCGAAAAGGCCGGCGTATTGGGAACGCCCGGAGTAGGTTTCGGCGCTCCCGGAGAAGGATATATACGGTTTGCGCTGACGCAGCCCGTCGAACGCATAAAAGAGGCTGTCGAGAGGATTAAGAAGGTATTATAGATTGGCGATTGTTTACATCGGCATCGGCTCGAATATAGGGAACAGGCAGGCTAACTGCGCCGGGGCTGTAGAAGAATTAAAAAGCAAAGGCATTACAGTCAAAAAAATTTCATCCATGCATGAAACCGAGCCGTGGGGGCTGAAGGAACAGCCTAAATTCATAAATATGGCTGTCGAGGCTGAGACATCCATGTCCCCCGAGGAGCTTCTCTCCGCGATAAAAGACATAGAAGAAGATATGGGCAGAAAAGAGACCGTTAAATGGGGGCCTCGCATAATGGACCTTGACATCCTGTTCTATGATGATATAGTAATTGATATGGAACATTTACACATACCTCATCCCTTGCTCCATAAAAGGGACTTTGTCCTCAATCCCCTCTCCGAGATTGCGCCCGGCAAATTACATCCGGTATTGAGAAAGACCGTTGATCAGCTTAAAGAGGCATTGATCCGTGATTAAAACATTGAACATAAAAAGCAGTTCAAAGACCGAGTTCATCGACATTACGGATGAGATCCACGAGGCCGTAAAAGAATCCGGCGTTAAAAACGGGATCTGCTATATTTGTGTTCCACACACAACAGCGGGAGTTACAATAAACGAAGGCGCGGACCCTTCCGTCAAAAGGGACATACTTACAACCCTCAACAGGCTTATTCCATTTGAAGGCGATTACCGGCACATGGAGGGCAATTCTGCCGCGCATATAAAATCAAGCCTCGTAGGAGTATCCGCAAACGTTTTAATAGAAGACGGCAAGGCCATCCTCGGCACATGGCAGTCCGTTTATTTTTGCGAGTTCGACGGGCCGAGGCACAGAAGGGCCATCGTCAAGATCATAAATGCCATTGGCGCAACACCTCAGGAGGAATGAAATGACCGAAAATAAAGTCTTATGCGTCGTATGCGCGTGGAAGGCTACCTGCCAAAAACAGTTTTCCTTGAAGGCCGGACAGAAATGCGCGGAGTTTGTGAGGGATGTTTCGATAAAAGAGGAAAAGGAAGAAAAGAGCAAGAAAGAAAAATAATAGTTTATGTTGTCGTTTATTGACAATTATTGACAATTAATGAGCATGAGAGTATATTAAAATCAAACAGCAGCCGAGATCCATTCAAAGAATGGATGCGGGGGACCCAAATTTTGGGGCGTATTCCTTTATGGATAGGGAACTTCCATTCCCGAGCCCGTCAGCTAACCTCGTAGGCATTTGGAAGGGCAATGGTTAGGAATGAAAACCGCCGCCCGGCGGTTTTTTTTATTTCCCTCCGCTTGCCCTCTAAAAAGGAGGAGCAACATGTCTCTGAAAAACTTTCTCATCGGCAGTCCTATCGAAACCATTAGAGAGAAACACGAGCGTATATCTAAAAAGGTGGGGCTTGCGGTATTCTCATCCGATCCGCTCTCATCCGTCGCATACGGAACTGAAGAAATAATGTTCGCCCTTATAGTCGGTGGAACCGCCCTCCTCAATTATACGTTGCCTATTGCCATTGCGATTGTCATCACTGTTGCGATTGTGGTCATCTCCTATTATCAGACAATTCACGCGTATTCTTCCGGTGGAGGGGCATATATAGTTGCAAAGGAGAACCTTGGCGTACTTCCGGGGCTTATTGCCGGATCAGCCCTCCTCATTGATTATGTTCTCACCGTTACAGTAAGTATTGCTGCAGGCATAGCCGCCATCACCTCGGCGTTTCCGGCGACCCGCGACTATACCGTTACAATGTGTATTGCATCCATACTTTTTATAAGCATAATAAACCTCAGAGGTGTAAGAGAGTCAGGAAAGGTGTTTTCGTCACCGGTATATATCTTCATAGGGAGCCTGCTTCTACTCCTTGCTGCAAGCCTTACGAAATCCTTATCGTTTCCGCGCATAGAGTATCGCGAGGTCACGGGAACGGTAGCAAGTATATTCCCGATGTTCATAATACTGAAGGCCTTCGCCTCAGGTTGCGTCACCCTCACCGGCATCGAGGCAATCTCAAACGGGGTCCGCGCGTTCAAAGCTCCTGAAGCAAAAAACGCGGGGATAACCCTTGTGTGGATGGCGTTCATGCTTGGCTTTCTTACTATCGGAATAGCTTATTTCGCCAATTATTACGGGATACTTCCAAACTCAAACGAGACCGTCGTATCTCAGCTTGCGCGAACTGTATTTTCCAAAGGCGCTGTCTATTATACGATCCAGTTTGCCACAATGCTGGTACTCATCCTTGCAGCGAACACTTCGTTTGCGGATTTTCCGAGGCTCTCCTCCATCATGGCAAATGACCGTTATCTGCCGAGACAGTTAGGCAATCGGGGTGACAAACTCGTATTTTCAAACGGCATCCTGATACTCGGTTTTCTTTCGGCCCTGTTGGTAGTGCTCTTCAGGGGAGATACCCATTCCCTAATCCCTCTTTATGCTGTCGGTGTTTTCACAGCCTTTACTTTATCCCAGGCAGGAATGGTCAGGCACTGGTTCAAGGATAAAGGAAGGGGTTGGCGTAAGAGCGCTGTTATAAACGGCATCGGGGGCATTACCACCGGCGTAGTCCTTGTGGTAATCGCAGTAGAAAAATTCACTCACGGCGCTTGGATAGTGCTCATCGCCATCCCGGTTCTGGTTTATCTGACACAAAAGGTGCATCAGCATTATCTATCTGTTGCAGACCAGCTTTCTCTCGAAGGCGCTGACACGGGAAGAGAATATACGCATCATTCGGTTATCATACCTGTATCAGGATTGCAGACAGCGGTGTTGAACGCTATTAAGTATGCAAAGGCGCTTTCAGACGATGTGGCTGCGGTTTATGTCTGCCTTGATACCGCTGAGATGGAGAAGATGCAGACGAAATGGAAAATTTACGGTATGGGTGTTCCTCTCGTCATCCTGCACTCTCCCTACCGTTCAATAATCGAGCCTCTTATGGATTACATAGACGGAATCCGCGAGCGCTATGAAGACGGCATTATTACGGTAGTACTGCCGGAGTTCGTGCCGCAGAAGTGGTGGCATCATCTTCTGCATAACCAGACAGCGCTCCTTCTTAAAGGGATCATTCTGTTTAAAAAAGGAGTCGTATCCACGAGCGTTCCATTGCATCTCAGGAAATGACTTAAGAATTGAGAAAATATTTCTCAGCAGAAAATCATTGCGGATGCAGGGTTCTACGTCTTTTCGCCCTTGACCGGCTTTAGCCGTTTCAAAAGTCTTTCCGAGTCGAGCGTATTCAGCACATCGCCCTTTTCGAGCCAGCCCCGGCGCGCAATGGATACGCCGTATCTCATATAATCGAATTGGTTTGTTACGTGAGTATCCGTGCTTATAACTAACGGTATTCCCATTTCCTTTGCCCTTTTGGCATAAGCATCATTCAGGTCGAGCCGTAACGGATAGGCATTTATTTCCATAGCCGTTCCGGTCTTCTTTGCGGTTCTCAATATCTCATCCATATCCACATCATACGCATCCCTTTCTCCGATAAGCCTTCCTGTGGGATGAGCGATTATGCTCACATAGGGATTTTTCATGGCCGATGTCATGCGGTATGTAAGCTGCTTCTTGGACTGCCTGAATCCTGAATGTATGGATGCAACGACAATATCGAGCTCTTTCAGCAGGTCGTCCGAAAAATCGAGACTCCCGTCGCTGCGTATATCGACCTCAACCCCGTGCAGCACTCTGAAACCCCTAAGTTTTTTATTTATCGCTACTATCTCCTTTTTCTGCTCAAGGAGCCTCTCGCCGGTCAAGCCGTGCGCTATGCCGAGCCCCTTTGAGTGATCCGTCAGTGCAATGTATGAATAGCCCCTCTCTTTTGCGGCCTCTATCAATTGCAGGAAGGTATGGCTTCCGTCGCTCCATTTTGAATGGACATGGAGATCGCCCTTTATGTCCTTAATTTCCACAAGCCCCGGCAGTTTGCCTGCTAAAGCAGCGTCTATCTCTCCCTGATCTTCCCTTAATTCAGGAGGGATGTATGAAAGTCCTAAAATTTTGTAAACATCCTCCTCTTTTTCTCCGCCGATTTTTTTATCGTCTTTTTCTCGGAATATCCCGTATTCGTTTATTTTAAGCCCCTTCTTCATCGCCATTTCTCTGAGCCTGATATTATGCTCCTTGCTTCCGGTGAAATAGGCAAGAGCGGCCCCGTATGCTTCTTTTTCAACGACCCTCAAATCAACCTGCAACCCCTCATTGATTACGATGCTGGATTTTGTAGGCCCCTTCATGAGAACCTGTTTTACATTAGGAAGATGCGTAAAAACCTTCATCACTTCTCCGGGATTATCGGATGTCGCAAGAATATCGATGTCCTTAATGGTATCCTTCCATCTCCTTAAACTTCCTGCTATGTCTATCTTATTTACAGGAGCGCTCTTCTTAAGGTTTTCGAGGATGTCGTTCGCCATGGGAAGGACTTTTCCGAGAGGCCGGCGCTCCTTTCCCCTCTTGAGCATCTCTATACCTTTTAAAATATTTTCTTCGGTCTTCTCCTTTATGCCGGGGAGTCCCGATAATTTATGAGCAATAGCGAGCCTTTCAAGGTCATCTATGCCTTTGATTTTAAGCTCGTCATAAAGCAATTTCGATGTCTTCGGCCCGAGTCCGGGCACGGAGAGAAGTGTGAGCAACCCTTCGGGAACCTCCCTCTTTAGTTCGTCATGAGCCTGCATCCTTCCAGTCTTTATATATTCTTCAATCTTTCCGGCAAGGTCATTTCCAATTCCGGGAATCTTCAAAATTTCTTCGCGGGAAACATCTTCTATATTTTTGGACAGACTTTCGATATTCTGCGCGGCCCTTCTGTATGCCCTTATACGAAAAGGGTTCTCGCCCTTTATTTCAAGAAGCTCCGCGATTTCATCAAATATCTTCGCTATCTCCTGATTTTTCATATATTAACCTTATACCAATTTCATACGGCATAGTCAAACAATCATCAGGATGTAAGGCATACTTCAAAAGCCTTTACTAAGTGTAGTTGCCGGTGCAATCCGGAGATAACCTTTGTATCATCCAATAAAAAAGCAATGTTGTAGCTCACGAGAAAGAGAATGCTGTTATTACATTACGTATGAGTAAAGGCTTTTTCAGCACGCCTCACATCACATAACTTGCAATCAAACATTTGAAAGATTTCAGCACATAGCGCGGGTCTGCTTCAATGACTTTATCAGCGGAACCCCCTAATCATATTCTCCTATATCCGTCCTCCGCATCGGCGCTATCCGCTTGATGAAGCATATATCATCTTTGCTATGCATAAAGAACACCACTTATAAAGGCGTTGAAGCGGACTTGCACTATGTGCCGTTCGGATATGATCTGTGATATTTAGTATAATAAGACATGAAACGATACATACTCGCAATAACAGGCGCGAGCGGCTCGATATTCGGAGTAAAACTGCTTGAGGAACTGCTTAAAACCGCCGAGGTTCATCTTGCAATATCATCGAATACCTTTCCCATAATTAAAGACGAGACTGGCATCGACTGGTCGGAAGATACAGAAAACAAAATTAGAAAGCATTTCAACATGAAAAGGCTGTTTTTCTATGAAGACAAGCATATGGAAGCGCCCATAGCGAGCGGCTCGTTCAAGACGGACGGAATGTTTGTTGTCCCATGCACAATGAAGACCTTGGCAGGCATCGCAAACGGCTATGCTAACAATCTAATTGAAAGGGCTGCGGATGTAACTATAAAAGAAGGAAGGCCACTACTTCTCTGTCCGCGCGAAATGCCTTTCAGCGCCATACACCTTGAGAATATGCTCAAGCTTGCAAGGCTCGGCGTCAAGATAGCGCCGCCTGTTCCTGCCTTTTATCACAAGCCGAAAAGCTTGGACGATATAGTGAGCTTTATTGTCGGAAAAATGCTGGACGCCTTCGACATCGAGCATACATTATTTAAGAGATGGGGAAGTTGAATAGAAGCTGACACTGGATTATTGTTTGAAATTTCTTTATAATCCTTGTAGTTATATGCCGAAACAAAAAATTATCAGTCTGATTCAATCACTTGGTTTCCAAAATGAAACCTCGAAGGACATCTTTGTCAGGGAATATAAAAAACACAACTACACAATTACTATCGATACTCAAAAGGAAAAAATTTCTTATCCTGCACCTATTCAAGTAGGCGACAAAACCACCTGTAATTTTTTACGTCCTGAAAACTTTGTAGTCCTTGAATGTGTTGACCGGTTACTTAAAAAAGGTTATCGGCCAAAAGACCTTTATCTCGAAAAAAAATGGTCGCTGGGGCGGACTCAAAAAAGCGGAAAAGCTGATATAACGATTCAAAATGGCGGCGGGAATACAATACTGATAATTGAATGCAAAGTCTGTGGGCAGGAATACGAAAAAGGGAAAAGCAGAATGCAGGCCAATGGAGGCCAGCTTTTCAGTTATCTGCAACAGGATAGAAATACAAAATTCCTTTGTTTGTATACATCTGCACTGTCTGAACAAGGCGTTAAATATGAAAATGCCATCGTCCGCATAGAAGATGATGATAAACTCAGAGAGCAGTTCGAGAAAGGGAACGAAGACATCAAGCTTTATGTGAACGCAAAAACGGTTGAGGAACTGCATCAGGTCTGGAAAGAAAATTACAGTTGTTACTTCCATCCAAACGGGATTTTTGAAGAAGATGTTCAACCTTATAAGATTGACCTTAAACCGCTAAAGATCAAAGATCTGAAGCAGTTGAAAGAGGGCGACGGCAGCTTCATTCATAACCAGTTTGCCGAAATCCTAAGGCATAATAATATCTCTGATAAGGAAAACGCCTTCAATAAGATGATTTCACTTTTCCTCTGCAAGGTTGTTGATGAGAGCAAGGAGTCCAATGAGGTAGTGGATTTCCAATGGAAAGAAGGAATAGACAACTACGAAGACCTTCAGGACCGTATTCAGAAATTATATCAAAAAGGCATGAAGGAATACCTTAAAGAGGAGATCATTTATTTCGAAAACGACTATGTTGAAAAGGCATTCAGATACCATAAAAAAGCGGTCGCTAAAGACAAGATGACCAGGATGCTGAAGGCACTCAAGTTCTATACAAACAATGAGTTTGCCTTTAAAGAGGTCCACAACGAGAAACTGTTCGAACAGAACGCAAAGGTAGTAAACGAGGTTGTACAGCTTTTGCAGCCTTATCGCATTAAGTATTCGCAGAAACAGCAATTCCTCGGCAATCTCTTCGAATTATTGCTGAACGACGGACTCAAGCAGTCTGAAGGCCAGTTTTTCACCCCTGTTCCGATTACACGCTTTATAGTTTCGTCCTTGCCGATCCATGACTTTATTTCAGACCGCTGGAAAAAAGGCGAAGTTCATCTCTTGCCTAGAGTTGTAGATTATGCCTGCGGCAGCGGTCATTTTCTTACGGAAGCGATTGATGAGATTCAGGGGGTTATTGGAAACCTTGGCATGAGTCAACACAGGGATGATACACGGTGGGCAAAGGATTATATTTTCGGGATAGAAAAAGATTATCGCCTGGCGCGTATCTCCAAAATTGCCTGTTTCCTGAACGGCGCAGGGGATGCGAATATTATTTACGGTGACGGCCTTGAAGGTCATGACCAACTAAGTGAAACCGAGGGATTCGATATCCTAATTGCAAATCCACCTTATTCCATTAAGGATTTCAAACAACATCTTCCAGTCAAGCGTCTCAATTTTGAGTTGCTGGATTATCTTTCCGATACTGCAAGCGAAATTGAGACTCTATTTGTCGAGCGCATTGCGCAACTTTTGAGGCCGGGAGGAATGGCCGGGGTAATCCTGCCAAGTTCGATTTTGAGCAACAGCGGCATATATACCCGCGCTCGTGAAGTTATCTTAAAAAATTTCCATATCAGGGCCATTGTTGAACTCGGCGGGCAAACATTTATAGCCACTAACACAAATACGGTTATACTCTTCCTTCAGAAACATATAAATGGTGACAACCAGCACTTTGCTTATCGCGCCGATGCTATCTATGATGAACAGCAATTGGATGACGCGGAATATCTTGACGGCCATATGCTTCATGGATATTGCAGACAGATTAGCGTTGATTATGATGATTATGTAAGTCTCATACAAAGAAAACCGTCTGATTCTCTCAGAAAAAATGAGTTTCTCACAGCTTATCAAAAATGGTTTGATGGGCTGACCGAGATCAATAACCTGAAAAGTCAGGCGTCTTTTCAAAAAAGAGACAAAGAAGATATAAGGCTGGAGCTTAATCGTCTCTTCCTGGATAAGGTTATTGCGAAGGAAAAGGAGAAATTCTATTTCTTCTGCCTTGCATACGGGCAGCATGTGGTACTTGTAAAAGCAGGCGACAAAGATAAAGAGAAGGCATTCCTCGGTTACGAATGGAGCAAGCGTCGAGGGTATGAAGGGATGAAGGTCATCGGCCCCGGCAAGCTCTGCGATAAGAATGACTTCAATAATTCCGAAAGGTGCAATAGCTATATAAGACAGACTTTTTTGGGGAAAGCGATTGATTCAATTCATGAGTCAGCTGCCGAGCATGTCAGCACTGCAAGGCTTATAGATATGATGGACTTTTCACGGATTGAATTTGATAAGCAGATAGGACTAAGCCTCAAAAGCAAAATTATTGGAAAAAGTCGCTGGCCGTTAGAAAAATTAGGGGAATTGGCCATTTTCCTGAAAAGAGGTAAATCACCTTCTTACGGAGCATCTAGCATTCAAATAATTAAATCCGGCCAAGCAAGAGGTTATTTCTCTTTTGATTTCACAAAGCAATTTTTCGTTGATAGCAGTTTTGTACTAGATGAAAGAAAGCTCGAAAAGGGGGATATCCTCATAAATTCAACTGGTGTTGGTACAGCGGGGCGAGTCACCTATTTTGATTTGGATGGTGATTTTGTTGTCGATAGTCATATTACTATTTTTCGTCCTGATAGGAGCAAAGTGCTTCCCAAGTATGCCTTATATGCACTTGCAAGGATTGGCTTCAAGAATATTGAAGGTTTAGCCCAGGGCCAAAGCGGGCAAATTGAACTATCGTTATCAATAATAGAAAGCCTTCAAATACCTATTCCTCCCCTTGATATACAGAAGACAATCATTGAAGAAATGGAGACGGTGGAGAAACAGGCAGAAAAGGATAGGCAAGTTATTGAAGAGTTACAGACTGGCCTAAGTGATATTATCAAGAGCTTCAGTAAGACGCGACGTATCAATGAAGTCTTCACCATGTCCGATAACAAGGTTGATCCTGGAAGAAGACCGGATGATGATTTCTCTTATATTGGGCTTGAGCACATCGATAGTAATAGCGGCACACTACTTGAAAAAGTCACAGTGAAAGGCTCAACACTCAAGAGTTCAAAAAACAGCTTTTGCAAAGGGAATTTACTATATGGAAAGTTGCGGCCATATCTGAATAAAGTTTATCTTGCCGAGTTTGATGGTGTTTGTTCAACAGATATTCTTGTCCTCAAGCCTCACAATGGAATAATTCTTAAACATATTCTCCTTAGCAAGCCCTTTGTCGAAAAGGCATCTTCTCTCATGAAGGGAGCAAGCCTGCCAAGAATCGGCGTCAAGGATTTCATGAATTTGACGATAAAATATCCTGATGAAAAGAGCCAAGCGGATGTTGTTAAGGAGCTTCTGAATTATGAGCATCGCATCGCTGAACTGAAATCTCAAATAGCAGAGGCCGAATCAAAAAAAATTGCTATACTGGATAAATATTTGAAATAAGCTGATCAAATGAGGATTTAGCACATGAAATTTGAATGGGACATTGAAAAAGAAAAGGCAAACAATAAAAAACACAAGGTGACATTTCTTGAAGCCTGTTATGTCTTTGCAGACAAATATATGTTAACTTTTTTTGATAAGGAGCATTCTGAAGACGAAGACAGATGGATAACATCAGGACAAATTCCAAACGGCAAAATTCTTGTAGTGAGCCATACATACAGAAAAATAAAGGGCAAAGAATCCGTACGGATTATTTCTGCAAGGGAAGCTACACGGCATGAAGAAAAACAATATTTTGAAAGGAGAGTAATATCATGAAAAAAGAATACGATTTTTCAAAAGCTGAGCAAGGCAAATTTTATAGGCCAATAGAAGAACTCGAAATCCCAGTATACCTCGACAAAGAGATTAAAACTTTTTACAGCGCAAAAGCCCTAAAGAAAAATATTGACCTAAATAAAATCGTCAATACCATATTACGCAAAGAAATGGAAATGTTGAAGGCAATGGGAATGTAAGTAAAGCATTGCCTAACCCGTTGAAAAACTGGAAATCAGGAACATATGACTTATCTCATACATATAATGCCTACCTTCTGTTAAAATAAAATCATGAAAGAGAGCTGCCCCGGAAGCAAAGAGATAACAAATCCATATCCCGAAGACCTGATTTGCGCCTTTTGCACGAATAAAAACGAGATATGGTCCGACGAGCCGGATACCGCATGCAAAAAATGCGGAAAGACCATAACGAGAGACATGAAATCCTCGTGCCTGCAGTGGTGCCCTGCGGCTAAAGAATGCGTGGGCGCTGAAAAATACGAGCGGTTAATGAAGAAGTTCAGAGAACAAAATCCTTGAATCCTTTCCGCTAATCCTGTATCCTAATTCCGTGATAGGCGTTATCCTTTTAAACATGGGCGGGCCCGATTCACTCGATGCCGTCAAGCCCTTTCTGCAAAATCTCTTTTCGGACAGGGATATAATCCGCCTCGGCCCGGCGTTCCTACAAAAAACCATAGCGTCCCTCCTTATAAACAAAAGGCTCAAAAGCGTTATGGAAGCCTACAACCTTATCGGAGGCAAATCTCCGCTGACCGACATTACAAATGCACAAGCAAAAGCGCTTGAGGGCACGTTGAAAGGGGTTAAGGTATATGTCGGCATGAGGTACTGGCATCCGTTCATCGAAAACGCGATCGACCATGCATTAAAAGACGGGGCGGAATGGATTTTGGGCTTAAGCCTTTATCCGCACTACTCCATCGCAACTACCGGCTCTTCCGTGAAAAAGTTCGATGAGGTTATAAAAAAATACCACGTGGATCATTTCTGCGTTACCTCATGGTTCAAGCATCCGCTTTACATCGATGCCCTTGTGGAAAAAATACAGCGGGGATTAAGGGCATTCGACAAAAAACCTATTGTGCTTTTCAGCGCGCACAGCCTTCCTGAAAAATTTATCGACAAAGGCGATCCTTACGTAAACGAGATAAACGGCACGATACAGGCAATAACAAAAAAACTGGACATCGAATGGCGTCTCTCATATCAGAGCAAGACAGGCCCCGTGAAATGGCTCAAACCGACAACAGAGCACATGCTCCATGAGCTTGCGGATGAGGGGGTAAAAGACCTTCTTGTCGTGCCGATCAGCTTTGTTTCGGATCATATAGAAACCCTTTATGAAATAGACATCCTCTATAAAGACATGGCTCAGGAGCTTGGAATAAATCTTAAACGGGTCGAATCTTTGAACACGTCGCCAAAATTCATAGAGGCACTCAAAGATATTGTCATAACAAATGCAAGGAACGAAGGCCGGCTCTAAAATGAGCAAATACGACATTGTCATAATCGGCGCGGGAATAAGCGGGCTGAGCCTTGCCCATTACTGCGCCGGAGACGGCCTTAAAACTCTGGTGATCGAAAAAAACGAAAGGGTCGGCGGCACACTGCACTCGGAACGCTTTGAAGACATCGGTTTCTGGATAGAGATGGGCGCCCATACCTGTTACAACTCTTATCGCAATTTGATAGGGATAATTGAAGACGGCGCATTCGTCAATAAGCTTATTTCACGCGAAAAAGTCCCGTTCAAAATGCTCGTTGACCATAAAATAAAATCCATCCCTTCTCAGCTTGATTTCCTGGAACTCCTCTTATCCGTGCCCAAAATATTCGGCCTGAAAAAAGAGGGGCAGAGCGTAAGGTCTTATTATTCAAAAATCCTCGGAAATAAAAATTTCGATTGCGTGCTGTCCCCTGCCCTTAATGCGGTAATATCTCAGGACGCAAGCGATTTCCCTGCGGACATGCTTTTTAAGAAGCGCTCCCGCAGAAAAGACATCATGAAAAAATTCACGCTGACTAACGGGATTCAAACCATCACCGATCTCATCTCGGCTCAGAAAAATATCGAGATCGCGACAGGCAAAAAAGTCCTTTCAATAGAATCTAACGGCGCTATTTTTAAGACGGCTACAGCCGGCGAAATATACGAATCGGAGAGTCTGGCTGTTGCCGCGCCTGCTTCCGTAGCAGCGCAGTTGCTTGGGGAAAGCTTTCCTGAACTCTCAAAAGACCTGTCGCAGATTAAGGTTGAATCCGTAGAGTCCGTCGGCATTGCGGTCAAAAAAGAATTGACGGCTTCAATACCGCCGACGGCAGGCATCATTCCATCTTCTTGGCCTTCATCGGACAGCTTTTATTCCGTGGTATCGAGAGATACGGTCAAGCACGATTCGCACAGGGGATTTACATTCCATTTCAAGCCCGGCATTCTAAATAATGGCGCCAAGCTCAGGCGGATAGCCGAAGTGCTTGGAATTAAGACCGCGCAAATCGAACATATGGCGGCGAAAGAGAACTTTGTGCCTTCACTCAAAGTCGGCCATGAAACACTGGCAGGCAAAATCGAGCGATCCATATCAGCAACCCGCCTGCTCCTCACAGGCAATTATTTCGACGGCATGGCAATAGAAGACTGCGTTACAAGATCGCTCAAAGAGTTCATGCGGCTGAAAAAACTGCTCGGATAAAAATCCCATCCCTATTGCCTGTAACCTTTGAAATAGGCATAATATCGGCATGTCAAGAAATAAAAAATTGCCGGGCTATAGGCTTGTAGACCTGTTTTGCGGAGCAGGAGGTCTTACACTCGGCTTCTCTCAATTTTTTGGGCAAATATTCGTTCCGGTCTGGGCGAACGACTTCAACCCGTACGCGGCAAAGACCTATGAAAAGAACTTCGGATGCCGGTGCACGACCGACGACATATTAGAAATAACAGAGAAAAGGATTAATGAAATACCAAAGGCCGATGTAGTAATCGGCGGGCCTCCCTGTCAGGGTTTCAGCCTTCTGAATAAAGGGCGAAAAGACGACTCGAGAAAACAGCTTTGGCGGCCATATCTTCAAATCGTAGAACATACAGGGGCGCAGATATTCGTCATGGAAAACGTTCCTCAACTGATAGGCTCGGAAGAACATAAGGAAATAATCGAAGTCGCCGGCTCCATCGGTTTTAAATTAGCATGGGCTAAACTGTGCGCGGCTGATTACGGCGTTCCTCAAACCCGCATGCGAGCATTTATTATCGGCTGTAAATTTACCGATCCGTCCCGATTTTTCCCGCCGAAAAAAACTCATCAAAAACCTGCCGGACTGAAAGCCGACCCTCTATTCCAACCAATACCGTGGCGGACAATTCGGGACGCTATCGGCGACCTGCCCAAGCCTGTCGGCACGGAAATTCGAGATGAACCGCCGCCGTTGGATTTGCATTTCGGAAGGACGCCTACGCCATTAAGTCTAAAAAGATACAAGACCATATCAAAAGAAGGAATGAATCGTTTCGATCTTCAAAGGCTTGCGCCTGAACTCACTCCTGCCTGCTGGATCCGTAAGACCCAAGGCGGCACCGACCTTTTCGGGCGTTTGTGGTGGGATAGACCGGCTTTCACTATACGCACCGAGTTTTTCAAGCCGGAGAAGGGACGTTATTTACATCCGGACCAGCATCGCCCGATAACTCACCGTGAGGCTGCGCGGCTGCAATCGTTTCCGGATTCTTTCAGCTTTATCGGCAGCAAGACTGAAATAGCTAAACAGATAGGCAATGCAGTGCCGCCTATGCTCGCCGCCGGAGTTGCGGACAGTGTTCTATCATTATTTATGAGCAGAGAAACGGAATATAATGGACAAGTTCACAAAACAAAAAAGAGCGCAAATTATGGCGAGTATCAAGGGACGAGGTACGTCGCCGGAAAAGTCGGTACGCAGTTGCCTTAGGCGGCTTGGGGTGCGTTTCCGCGGAAACGTAGAAAATTTGCCCGGAACGCCTGATTTTGTAATCCAAGGGCAAAAGAAAGCAATCTTTGTTCACGGTTGTTTCTGGCACGGCCATAAGGGATGCCGAAGGTCCGAAAGGCCGGAAACTAACAGACCGTTTTGGGATAAAAAAATTGACGGTAATATTGCGAGAGATCGTAGAAATCTGCGGGAATTAAAAAAAGAAGGCTGGAAAGTTCTCGTAATTTGGCAGTGTCAGATAAAGGATGAGAGTAAAATTATGCAGCGGCTTTTACGGTTTGCCGAAAAGTAAAAATGGGCTTCACGGTTCGACAATATCAAGCCCCTCAGCCTGCGGCAGCCGCTTGAAATCCGCGCTGTTTAAGGTAAGCAGTGTTTCGGCTCCGGCTTTTACCGCAGTCGCGCAGATAAGCGCATCATATATTATCCCCCCTGAAAATCCATCGTCTTTCAGTTTCTTTATTACAGTCTTATAATCGGCAGCCGACAAGGCAGTTATCTCCGCGATATTAATGACATCTTCCTGTATCAAGCGCCATGCGATATCAGGGCTTATGCGGGGACTTACCGGCAGCGTTGTGAGAACTGCATAAAGTTCGGCAAGGGTATGCGCAGAGACAATCAGGGAAAACTCTCCTGATTTTGCCTTTCTAAGCCAAGGGAAAGCGCGAGCATGTGCGGGATGCGGCTTTACAAGGGCAGCCACGAATACGCTTGTATCAAAGAGAACTTTTGTCATTATGCTCCTGACGAAACTTTCGCGTTCCGGTCTTCACGTATCATACGCACCCATGCCGCTATATCTCCTGCGGCTTCTCCGTCAAAAATCAGCAGTCCGTTTTCAACCTGCAAGGGCGGCTTCTCGGATACCTGCCTGATGACAATTTCCTGATTTTGCCCGTCTATCTCAACCTGCGCGCCCGGAGTAAGCCCGAAACGCTTCCGTATCTCCTTAGGCACCACTATCCTGCCGAACCTGTCAATTGTTGTTTTCATGGCAATCACCTCTTATGCCATTATACCATGCCAAATGGCAAAAATAAATGCCAATTTATAATATGTGGCTTAGGGAATTATTTCGGCGGCATGGCGTTAGCCGCTATTAAAAAAATCCTTGGGATATGCTATAGTTTAGACAGTTTTGGGAAAATACGGCAGGGCGGATAGTAATTATTAGGGCAAAAATATAAAAGGGTAAGTGATGAATAACGAACTTACTGATCAACAATTCGAGGAGCTTAAGCTCCTTTATAGCATTAGCGCCTCAGACCTATCTTTCTTCAAGCGTCAACAGTGGGTAATAACAAATTATGCTTTAATATTATATGCCACTCTTATTACTATTGGCACAAAATTGCTGCCTGATCCTTTAATGTGTTGGGAAAAGATAATTTTGGGCATAGTTGCAGGAGCAACTTGGATCGTTGCGAGCATTGTTCATTACCACTTACAAGGAGCTATAAACATCCGTCGCGAACGGCTAAAAAAATGCCGAGAGAAATTCAGCAAAACATTTCTTGAAGCATGGTCGTCAGGGGAGGACTCCTCAGATTATGTTTATAAAATATTATATATAGTTCTAATTTTAGGTTTTGGATCTGTATTGTGGGTTTTATTCTCTATTTAAACACAGTATCCCTTTAAAAAATTTCCCCATAAATATTCACGGTTCAACAATCTTAATCCTCTCTGCCGTCGGCAGCCGCCTGAAATCCTCTCTCTGCTTGGACGTCAGCCGGAAGATTCTGCCATAATAAGATTGTTATGCTTAGAAAAGGAACACTGCTGCGTTTAATCGATGCGGTCTCGGAAAAGGCGCTCGCTAACGGCTCATTACTGCCGATCAGTACGGTTTCCGAGTATGTGGATGACAACGGCGTTCGTTTTGTGGTGCGTATTTTGTCGAATCTCGTACGAAAGGACGAAGACCGGCTCAAAAGGGCGCAGGAAAAAAGAGGGAACCCCTTTCTCCCATATGAAAAAGAGCTTTTCGTTGCAGACCTCGGTCCGACACATCTCGCTCTTCTGAACAAGTTCAATGTCATGGAGCGGCATCTGCTCATCGTGACGAGAGAGTTCGAGGATCAGGAAAATCTTCTTACGCCGGCTGACTTTTCGGCCCTCTGGATCTGCATGGCTGAATATGACGCGGTCGGTTTCTATAACGGCGGAGAGGCCGCAGGCGCGAGCCAGCCGCACAAGCACCTGCAGATCGTGCCGCTTCCGCTTGCCGAGCAGGGGCCTCATGTTCCGATCCAGCCTCTTGTGGACGAGATCAAGGATACGGGCAGGATTACGCGGCTTCGTTCTTTCGGGTTCCGCCACTGTTTCGTTAAGTTTGAGTTGGACAATTCAGGGTTTCCCCGCACCCCTGAGGAGCAGTGCTATGCTCTTTACCGGGCGATGCTTTCGGATCTCGGGATGTCTGTTCCTGGTGAGAAAGAGACGGTAAGGCAATCCGGATCGTATTGCCTTGTGATTACGCGACAGTGGATGCTGCTTGTGCCGAGGTCGCAGGAATTCTATGGGGAAATCTCTGTCAATTCACTCGGATTTGCCGGCTGTCTTCTCGTCAGGAAGCCTGAGCATCTTGACCTCGTCAAAAAGACCCGCCCTCTTGAGTTATTGCGGTCTGTGTCGATTCCTCTTGGACGGTAAGAAATTAAATATGGTATTATATCCTTAGTTTTGCTGGAAGCTTCATGAAAAATACGCCGGAAAAATTATCTGCGCGCCTCCGCTTTCCGGAGGACGAAAAAACACTCCCTTGGCTCCCCCTCATACTGGACGCCTTTGCTGTTATAGACAAAGGAGGATGGATGATTTCAATTTCGGGAAAGCGGCCTCACACGGAGGCTAACAGCTCCTTCAAAGGCTGCTCGCTACTATCTTCTTAGATTCTTCGGCGATTAGATGGCAGTCCACGCGAATGGACCGGTTTTTGAGATGATCTTCCATCTGTTTTTTTGCCTTGTGGCAAAGCTTTCTTAAAATATCGAAACGCTTTCCGTAATAGAGCCATGGGAACATGTCGTTTATATCCGAGGTCTTGAAAGGCTGGATTTCTTTGGAGCCTATGCCCGCATTTTTTAAAAGCGTGAACACGTCGCCTGTTTCCGGTTTTTTAGGCTGCCATAATGAAACCTGCAAAAGGTTCTGCCAGTTGAGCACTAAATGTATCTTTGCCGTTTTCGTTGACCCTGAATTGCAGGATTCCACGACTCCGGATACCGCTCCGAAAATAGCTCCTGCGTTGTCCGTCACATAAACGTCGTCGCCGTAACGGAACAACTCCTGATGCGCCTGTTTCGCAAGGGCGCTGTCGCAAATTATAAGCTTGTTGTTATCCTTCGGATTATCTATGGGACATAGAACGGACATCGGTTAATTTTAGCATATTAATCTCATTTTAACCTCAAAAAAGCCAATGCCTCTATATGATGCGTCTGGGGGAAAAAATCCATCATCCTCAAGGATTCGATCTCATATTTCAGAAGGAGTTTTTTCAGGTCTCGCGCAAGGGTCGCGGGATTGCAGGATACATAAACTATCCTTTCCGGCGTCATCGAGACGATCTTTTCGATCGCCCTGTTTGTAAGGCCGGCCCTCGGCGGATCCGCGATTAAAATATCGATGCGGTCTTTAACGGTCAATGCCTCTATGGATGAGCGGATAAATCTGCAATTTCTTATGCCGTTTGCTCGGACATTCCTCTTTCCGTCTTCGACGGCATGAGGATTCTCCTCAACGGCGATCACGTATCGGGCATAAAGAGAAACAGGAAGAGAAAAATTCCCGGCGCCCGCATACATATCCAAAACTCTTTTCCCGCTTAGAGGTTGCAAAAGGTCTTTTAAAAGTCTTAGGGCATCATTGTTAAGCCTCCAGTTGCTCTGGAAGAAGCTCATTGGGGACAGGGTATATTTTTGAGAGTCGAGGTTAAGGGTTATGAATTCCTTCCCTCGTTTTAACGGCCTGTTATCGCCGAAGTCTATGAAGACCCCGGAAAAGCCGATATCAATTAAGGCAGACGCTAAATCATTCCACGCGGATAATTTCCTGTCCTTAGCCTTAATCAGCGCTGCTGCCTCGTCTCCGTATGAAATATGCATTTCTTCGATCCCGCTAAAAAGCCTTTCTTCTTTTAAAAAATTCCTGATTTTGGAGAGAAATTCGTTTATCTCGTCTATCATAAGAGGACAACTGTCTATATCTATGACCTCACGCGTCTTTTCCCTGTAAAATCCGATTCCTCCGCGCGAAACCTTGAACTGCCCCCTGTATCTGTAATTATATGGATTGCCTGCTAATGATCCGGAAAGGTTTATCTCGATTTTCGCCGATCTCTTAAGGCAGTCTTTGAGGATTTCTTCTTTCAGTCTTATCTGTCCGGGATATGCGATATATTGAAGCCTGCATCCGCCGCATGTTCCGAAATATTTGCAGGGCGGCTCTATTCTGTCCTGAGAGGGTTCTATTACCTTTACAACCGAGGCGTTATAATAATCCTTTTTTTCTTCTTCTATCCCAGCTTCTATGGTCTCGCCGGGTATTGCTCCTTTTACGAATACTATCTTTCCTTCCCATCTGGCTATGGATAATCCGCCGTACGCGGGGGATTCGGCCTTAAGGACAATACCGGCCAAATCCCCTACTTCCTGCTCTCAACTACCTGTTTTATCGTAGCCTTCAAACCGCTGAGATCCGACGACTTGACCACATAGGCGTCGGAAACCCATACCGAAAAATCGTCGCGGTAGTCATACGCTGTGAGCATTATTACGGGAATTTCGGGCCTTTTCTCCTTCAGTTGCCTCAAAACCTGAATGCCGTCGATGTCCGGCATCAAAATGTCGAGGGTTACAATGTCGGGGTTTTCGCTTTCAAAGACATCGAGCGCCTCCTGCCCGGAATTCGCAGTAACGACGGCATACCCCTCTTCCTCCAGCTCGGCCTTGTAGAGCTTTAAAATGTTTTTCTCATCGTCAACAATAAGTACCTTCATACGACCTCCTCTTCAAAAGGTAGAATTATCTTAAACTTAGTACCCCTTCCCCACGCGCTCTCAATCTCTATTTTACCATCATGTTCCTCGATAATCCTCTTTGTGATCGAAAGGCCCAGACCGGTTCCGGTAGGGCGGGTGGTAAAAAAGGGGTCGAATATGCGACCCATATCCTCTTCCTTTACGCCGCAGCCGGTGTCCTCTATCTCTATCACCGCTTCCTTATTCTCGGCCCTATGGCCGAAAAGATCCGCGTCCGAGTATTCGGTTTTAATATTCGCCCTCATGCGTATTTGCCCGTTTTCAGTAGCCTGATTGGCATTGTTCGCCAAGTTTAAGATCGCTTCTTTAAACCTGTCATGATCTATGTATATATTGAAACTGCGTTCTATCTCTTTTATAAGGACATTGCCCCTCTCGTATACCGCGGGCTCAAGCAGATTTATAATGTTATCGAAAAGCCCGCTTACGTCAACCGATTTCCTGTCGAGCCGCGCGCTCTTAACAAAACTCAACGTGTCGTTCAGAATCCCCTCAAGGCGTTTCGTTTCATCGACGATTATCCTCGAATATTCCTTCAAATCGCCGTCCAGCCTCTTTTCGAGCCTCCGCGCGAACCCGCCGATTGAAAGGAGCGGATTCCTTATTTCATGCGCCACTTTTGCCGCCATTTCTCCGAGGGCGGCCATCCTCTCGGCGGTAATGACCTTTTCCTTCAGTTTTTTGAGTTCCGTAATATCCCTGACGATATGAACGGTTCCCATAAGTTCTCCGGACATATCGAGGATAGGCGAACATGATATAAGGAATGCCTTTCCGTGCTGCATATCTTCCAGTTCTTCGAGAAATGGTCTTTTAATCGACATCTCCTCCTGTCGATAACGCACCTCGCATTTATCGAATTCATGAAGCGCTTCAAAACTTTTTTTGCCTATTATCTCTTCCGGTTTCTTTCCCGTCATATCGAGGACGGCCTTATTGACCCGCTTAATTATAAAATCCCTGTCGGTGACGTACAGGATATCCGATATGGATTCGAAGATGTTTTCAAGTTCCTGCTCCGCCCTTGTAACATGATCGAACAGCCGCGCGTTTTCTATGGCGGATGCTATCTGGTCGGTAAAGCCCTTGAGAAAGTCCATGTCGTGATCGGTAATAGGCCTGCGCGAATATAAGTTATCGACCCATAAAACGCCTATCACCCTGTCCATGGATATCAAAGGCACTACGGCATAAGCGGCCGTGCCGAGTTGCTGAATGAGGATCAGGTCCGAAAGCCTTTCCGCATACACATCGATAACGTTAAACGCCGTTTTCTCTTTGACCGTCTTTGTCAATATCGTATCAAGATCGAGAGAGACCTCTATCCCGCAGCACAGCCTGTCCATAAAAGAGTCTTTCCTCAGAGGGCTGCTTTCTATCTCATCGAGGAGGGATTGAAGATTTTTGTGTTCCATTGAAAGCCGCGACCATATCTGCCATGCCTCTTCATGAGTTGCGGGGCCTACTCCCATAGCGCCTTTCAAGACCCCTTTATCCTCATCGAGAAGGAAAAGCATGGCGCGGTTAAAACCGAGGCCGTCGCCCATCGTTACCGCAGTGAGCACCATCCTGAGCAGCTTATCCAGTTCGAGCGTACCCCTCATCGCGGAGCTTATGAAGAAAAGCCTCGAAAGCTCATTGTTTTTCCGCAGAAGCTCTTTCTCTATCCTCTTCTTTTCGGTTATGTCTCTGGCTATGCCGCTTATGCCGATTATAGTCCCTGTCGAGCTTTTTATCGGAGACAGGGTAAGGCTTACGTCGATAAGCAGCCCGTCCTTTGTCCTCCTGACGGTCTCTATGCCTTTTATCGTTTCTCCGTTCTTCACACGATCGCTGTAATTTTTTTCCATCTCGATCAGGAATTCCGGTATAAAGGGCATGAATTGTCCTCTTGCCTCATCTTTGTCATAACCGTAAATCTTTTCAGCGCCGATATTCCACGAGGTGACGACCCCTTCCATGTCCGTCGTTACTATGGCGTCGGCTGTATTTTCTATAAGACCCTGCAAATAATCTTTCAGTTCTTCTACCCTATCTTTCGCCTCGACCGCCTCTTTTTCCTGTCTCACCGCGGTTTCATATAAGATCGACTTGTCTATCGCTATGGCGGCTATGGATGCGAAACCTTCGAGCGTTATCATGTCGTCGTCCGTAAAAGGCATTATAGAGCCATCGGGTGATTTCTTATCGTAAATGCCGAATGTGCCTATTATCTGATCCCCTATCTTTAAAGGGGTGCATATAGCAGTCTGAATGCTTATATTGGGAGCTATTGTGCCGAATTCCTCCGGGCTCACGGCGATTATCGTCTTCCCTTCCGCCGCTACCTTTCCGGCAATGCCTTGTCCGACCGAAACCGTTATATCCTCCCTGATAGCTTCCGGAAATCCGAAGGAGGCCCTCACCTTAAGTTTTCCGTCCTCCATAAGGCGGATCATACAGCCTACCGCGTTAAAAAGCTTGGCCGCTTCTGCGGATATCTTCTTGAGCAGTTCGTCGAAGTCGGTGATGGATATGATAGCCTTGGTGAGTTCGTATACGACTGTAATCCTGTTGAGCTGCTCTCTCGTTATATTGTAAAGCTCTACGTTTCTGTCTACGGTTTCCTGAAGTTTTTTAAGCATCTCCCTGTCGTTGCCGAGAAGATCTTCCATGGAGATGCTTGTGGATTCTCCGCTCATCTCGCGTGATATGTAAGCTTTTTCCGTCATATCTTCCTGCCCGAATAAAGGTCTAAATACATTGCGGCTGGTTTTCTCCATGAGAAATCCCTGTTCATAGCGTTTCTGATCGTCTTGTGCCACATTTTTTTATCCGCATACCTATTCAGCGCCCTGTTTATGCCGGACACCAGAGACACCGTTGAGTATTCGTCAAAGAGGAAGCCTGAGACGCCGTCCTCTATAGTGTCGGAAAGCCCGCCGGTCATCCTCGCTACCGGGATCGTCCCATAGCGCATTGCTATCATCTGCCCCAAACCGCACGGCTCATACCGGGACGGCATCAGAAAAATATCGGCTCCGGCGTATGCAAGATGAGCAAATGCCTCATCGAACTCGGAATGCAGAAAGAGAGCATCGGGAAAGCGGTTCCTTGCGGAATTCAGCAGTGTCAGGTAATGCTCTTCTCCTTTTCCAATTATAGCAATATTTACGCCGGTTGCAATCATTTGAGGAACCGCGCCCGTTAAAATGTCGATGCCTTTCTGGCCTGCGATTCTCCCGATAAAACATAAAAGCGGCGTATTAATATCTCCCCTGAACGAGCATTTTTTCATCAGCTCGGCCTTGCATCGCGCCTTGCCCGACAGTTTAAGTTTATCGTAAACATAGGGCAGGAATTTATCGGCAGCCGGATCCCATTCTTTATAATCTATCCCATTGGGTATCCCGACAAGGTTTGCCGCTCTTTTTCTGAGAATGCCGTCAAGTCCGAAACCTGATTCGGGCATAAGTATTTCTTTTGCATATGTCCTGCTGACCGTAGTTATAATATCCGCTCCGACTATGCCGGCCTTAAGAAAATTAATATTCCCGTAAAATTCGAGTCCTCCCATATGAAAAAGGTCCCAGCCGAGTCCCGTTATTTCCATTGTTTGAGACGGGAAGATACCCTGATATCCGAGATTGTGAATTGTAATAACTGATTTTGTCCCTGAGAATACGGGGGAATCCCGGTAAACCGTTTTCATATAAATAGGGATGAGCCCTGTCTGCCAATCGTTGCAGTGCATAATGTCGGGACGAATATCGAGCCTTTTGCATGCCTCAAGAACGCCTCTGCAAAAAAAGACGAACCTCTGGTCGTTATCCGGATAATCGGCGTAAGGCGTTCCATAAAGCTCGTCCCTGTCGAAAAACTCATTGCTGCCGATAAAAAAGACATGGGGTAATGGCGTCCCCATTGAAAACACTCTGCATTTTCTTACCGCCTTTCCGAGGGGTATATCGACTTCAACGCCTGTGTATCGAATATCATCCGCGAACTGCTCTCTTGTCTTTTTGTATAGGGGAACGAACAGGAATGCGTCGATGCCCATGTTCGTGTATTCTTTAAAGAGCGTTCCCGCGACATCGGCAAGCCCTCCGGTCTTTGAAAAAGGAACGGCCTCCGATGTTGCTATGGCAACCTTCATCTTAAGTTCCGGATTTTATATTTTGGCTTCCCTGAGGAATTTGGCAGCTTCCTCGGGAGGCGTGGGATTGATAAAAAAGCCGGAGCCCCACTCGAAACCGGCCCTTTTCGTGAGTCTCGGCAGGATCTCCAAATGCCAGTGATAGTATTCATTGACCTCTTCTTTAAAGGGAGAGGTGTGGAGTATAAAATTATAGGGAGGCGAATCGAGAACCTTGTCTATCTGCTTCAGCGTCCTTTGCAATATTTCGGCAAAGCTCGAAAAGCTCTTCTCGGGAGGAGCAAAACTGGATTCATGCCGTTTGGGGAGTATCCATGTCTCAAAGGGATCCCTCGGTGCAAAAGGAGCAAGGGAAACATACTTATCATTTTCGTAAATAATCCTTTTGCTCGAATCGAGTTCCTGATTGACTATGTCGCAGAAGATGCAGCGCTCCTTGCTGTCATAATATTTTTTCGAGGACTCCATCTCTTCCCGAACAGTCTTAGGCACTATGGGGAGAGCTATAAGCTGGCTGTGGTTGTGCTCCAGCGAGGAGCCTGCCACTTCGCCCTCGTTCTTGAAGATCAGTACATACTTAAATCGCATGTCTTTTTTCAAATCCGCAAGCCTGAAATAATACGCCCACAGGACATCTTCGACTGCCCTTTGTGGCATTGTGGCGAGCGATAACCGGTGATCCGGCGTCTCTATTATGACCTCATGCGCGCCGATTCCGTTCATTATGTCGAACACCCCTTCGCCGCGCTTGTTAAGTTCTCCATGTATCTGAAGCGCGGGGAATTTGTTCGGGACTACCCTAAGCGTCCATCCGGGGGAATTTGGAGGCGTACTCGCCGGCCTGAACGCTATTATTTCGGGTGTTGTGGTATGCTCATTTCCGGGACAAAAAGGGCAAAACCCGCCTGCCTTTCTTTTTTGCGACGGCGATACGAAATCCGCAGGCCTCTTGCCCCTTTCAATGGATATGATGACCCATCTTCCGGATATAGGGTCTTTTCTCAATTCAGGCATAAATCCTCCATTATAGAGGGGGACAGTCCCGATTCTACGACTCCGCTTTGCTCCGTCCGTAAATCTGGGACAGTCCCCTAATTCCACAAGTCATCCGCTCTTTGAGTTATAATTATACCACTATGAAGCCAACTTTTCATGCACGCCCCGTCAACGGCCCGTTCGAGGATCCGTGTATTTATATAAGGATCACGAGGGAAAGAAGGGCTCTTCTTTTCGATCTCGGATACATAGACAGGCTCGAACCCGGAAATCTCTTAAAGATCACGGATGTATTTGTAACCCACATGCATATGGATCATTTTGCCGGATTCGATACCCTATTAAGAAACATCCTAAGGAGAGACGCTCCACTGAGGATTTTCGGCCCTGAAAATATAATCTATTGCGTGGAAGGGAAACTCAAGGGATATACGTGGAATTTAATAAAAGACTATCCCTTGAAAATAGATGTGTTCGAAATAAAAAACGGCTCCATATCGCAGGCGGGCTTTTATGCTGAGAATGCGTTTGAGAAGATAATGCATAATGAAAAGAAATTCGATGGAACCCTTATACGAGAGCCTTTGTTTGAGGTAAAGGGACTGACGCTTTCGCATCAAATCCCCGTAACGGCTTACACAATCGAAGAAGACTTTCATATAAACATTAACAAGGCTATGCTTGAAGCAAAGGAACTGCCTGTAGGCCCGTGGCTGTCGGACCTCAAAACGGCAATAAGAGAAAAAAGTCCCGATAATACGATATTCGAGGTTGATAACAAAACCCTGAGTCTAAAAAATCTGAAGGAGATCGCTACAATTACAAAAGGGCAGAAGATTTCTTATGTGATGGATGTGTCCCCTGCGGATGAAAATATCGAAAAGATCATTCCTTTTGTCAAAGGCTCGGACATATTATTCTGCGAGGCTTATTTTCTGGAAAACGACAGAGACAGGGCATACGAAAGACATCACCTTACGTCGGCGATTGCGGGAAGGATTGCCCGGGAGGCAAATGTGGAGAACCTCGAAATCATGCATTTTTCGCCTAAATACAGGCATTGCGCGGATGATTTATACAATGAGGCAATGAAGGAGTTTAAGGGATAAAGGCATGAGCTATTCGGATGAAATAAAAAAACTAAAAGAATCGGACAAAAAATTCGTCTGGCATCCTTTCACGCAGATGAAGGACTGGTTTGAGGAAGACCCTATAATAATCACCGAGGGGAGGGACTGTTTTGTAAAAGATGCTTACGGGAAATGGTACCTCGACGGCGTTTCATCAATATGGGTAAACATTCACGGCCACAGGAAAAAAGAAATAGACGATGCGATAAAAACCCAGCTCGATAAAATAGCGCACTCGACACTTTTAGGTCTCGGCAATATTCCATCCATCGAGCTTGCGGAAAAGCTTATAAATCTTACGGATAAATCCTTTGCCGGATTGACGCCGAGATTGTCAAAAGTATTTTATTCCGACAACGGCTCGACCGCTGTTGAGGCGGCTTTAAAGATGGCATTTCAATACTGGATTCACAAAGGAGTAAAGGGCAAACAAACATTTTTATCCCTTAAAAACGCTTACCATGGAGATACGATTGGCGCGGTAAGCGTCGGCGGCATCGATATATTCCATGACATGTTCAGCCCGCTTCTTTTTAAGGCGTATAAAGCCCCTTCTCCTCATTGTTACAGATGCGAACTCGGCAAAACCTCTTTGGAATGCTCTTTTACATGCCTTAAGGAAATGGAAAATATCTTAGAGAAACATTCAGATGAAATAGCCGCGGTCATTATAGAGCCGATTGTTCAGGCTGCAGGCGGAATGATTGTCTGGCCTGAGGGATATTTAAAAGACTTAAGAGAGTTATGCAATAGATATAATGTGCTTCTGATAGCGGATGAAGTGGCAACTGGATTCGGCAGGACGGGAAAAATGTTTGCCTGCGAACATGAAAATATAGTCCCGGATATTATGTGCCTTTCAAAGGGAATTACAAATGGATATATGCCATTGGCTGTAACCTTAGCCACCGACGAAATCTTTAATGCATTCCTCGGCGAATTCAAAGAACTAAAAACATTTTTTCACGGCCATTCATACACAGGCAATCCCCTTGCATGCGCTGCCGCGATTGCGAGCATCGATTTATTCGATAAAGAAGAGACATTGAAAAATATGCGGCCTAAAATCGCACTGCTCGAAGATAGATTAAAAGAAATTGCCGATTTGCCGATTGTCGGCAATGTAAGAAACAAAGGCTTAATCGCCGGCATCGAGCTTGTGAAGGATAAGCCCTCAAAAGAGCCTTTCCCTTGGGAAAAAAAGATGGGATGGAATGTCGCTTATAAAGCAAGAGAGGGAGGGGTTTTGATAAGGCCTCTCGGAAATGTTATTGTCGTCATGCCGCCGTTGAGCATAAGCATCGAAAACCTGAAACGGTTGATGGATGTGATAAAAAAGGCTATAATTGTGGTAAGTTCATCTTAGAGCTTATGCTATCTGAGTATAAAAGGAGTTTATATGCATAATGCGGCCTTAAAAATCACCGAAATTTCAAAAGAGTTAGCCATGCTGCCTGCTGAGAAACTTGATGAGGTCAAAAAATTTATAGACTTCATCTTATCCAAAAAAAAGGCAAAAAATAAGAGGATTGTTCAGCTTGAAGGGATATGGGAAGGGAAAGGTTTTGAGAAGATTAATATAGGAAAAGAACTCAAAACAATTAGGAAGGAATGGTCAAAAACTATTTTAAAAAGGCAGCCATAAAAGATGGAGTATCTTGCTGATACTGTAACAATCATCCGACACTTTTCAAAAACAGGGGAAATAGGCAAGAAGGCAAAGGCAGTAATTCAAGATGCAGAGCGGGGCATTCATCATATTCATATCTCTGTAATATCCATAGTTGAAATAATGTATTTATCGCAAAAAAAGCGTATAAAAATAAACCTTAAAGAAACCTTAGACCTTATTAACGAGTCGGTAAATTATGCTATTGCAGATTTAACTCCTCAGATTGTTACAGTTGCTCAGGATATCGTCTTCCCCGAATTGCATGATAGGCTGATAATCGCTACTGCCAAGCACATGGGTATTCCGTTATTGACAAGCGACAAAAGAATTCGAGGGGAAAAGATTGTTGAGACTATATGGGATTAATTTCGCCTGTTTGATGGATGTGATAAAAAAGGCTATAATTGCGGTAAATAGTTAATATTAGGAGAAGACCGATGAACATTTTTAGATTTGTTTCTATTTTAATTGTTGCCTTATCCCCGGCCCTGCTTCTCGCCGAGGAATACACGATTAAGAAAGGCGATACCTTATGGGACATTTCCGAAGAAAAGATGAAAGACCCGTTCCTATGGAAAAAGATATGGGAGGCAAACCCTCACATAAAAAATCCACACCTAATATTCCCTGACCGGAAACTGAATATCCCGGATGACCTGACAAAAAAAGAAGACATAAAAGAGGACAAGGCGATCGCATCCAAAAAGTCTGAGGCAATACAGCCCGTAAAGATAACGCCGAAGAAAATACCGATACGTCAATGGGGATATCTTGTTTCAAAGGAAGCGCTCCTGCAGAGCGGGTTCATTACGGATGCCGTAACTGTTCCGGGGAAAATATCGGGCTCGCCCAAAAAGCAAGACCTTATGGGACGGGGCGATTATGTATATATAGAAACGGATAAACCCTCAAATATCGGAGACAAATTTTATATATTAACCGCCGGCAAAAAAATCAGCCATCCTGTAACCGAAAAATTGGTAGGTTATCTGGTAAAGATTAAGGGTGTCCTTGAGATTCAAGGGGAAGATAACGGAAACAAAAAAGCATTGATCGTAGAATCATACGAGGAAATAACGCCGGAAGACAAAATCGCACCCTTTTATCCTGTCGAACCTCCTTTAAGGCCTGAAAAAGAAAGAAGGCCGGCTGTTAACGGTACGATTATAAAATTGTGGAATGATTACAATATAAGCGGCGGCGGCGATATTGTTTATCTTGACAAGGGAGCAAAAGACGGTATTGAGGTCGGAGATGTTTTCACCGTAATCTCAGGCGAAAAACCGCATGTCAATATAGGAACCGCTCAGGTAATAAGCCTAAAAGACAAAACCTCCGTTGCCTTATTGAAAAAAGCTGTCGGCGAGATAAAAACAGGAGATTCGTTCAGGAATTAACAAAAAAGGGGGCTGCCGATCGGCAGCCCCCTTTTTTGGTTGCGATTTTTTAACTGGTCAATATCTTTAACGCCCTTAACCTGCTCGGATGTTTCAGTTTCCTTAAGGCCTTTGCCTCAATCTGTCTTACGCGCTCCCTTGTGATGGAAAGATATCTGCCGACCTCTTCAAGGGTATGATCCCTGTCGACGCCTATGCCGAACCGCATCCTTATAACGGTCTCTTCTTTGGGAGTGAGAGTTCTCAATACCCGCTGTATCTGCTCCGAGGTCTCTATCCTTTCGGCATCGGAATATGGCGAAGGGCTTGCCTTATCCCCTATGAAATCCTCAAGCTCCGTATCCTCGTCGCCGATAGGCGTCTGAAGCGCGATCGGGTCTTGAATGGCCCTGAAGACCTCTTCGACCTTTCTACCCGGCACCACGAGCTTCTTGGCTATTTCTTCGTTGGTCGGTTCGCGTCCTAACTGCTGGGTAAGCTCCCGCGATGCCTTGGTGACGCGGTTGTAAAACTCCATCATATGAACAGGAACGCGGATCGTCTTTGTCTGATCGATAAGCGCCCTTGTAATGGCCTGTCTTATCCACCACGTCGCGTATGTGCTGAATTTAAAGCCCTTCTCGTATTTGAATTTATCTACAGCCTTCATAAGGCCTATATTTCCTTCTTGTATGAGATCCAATAAAGGCAATCCCCTGCCCACATAGTTTTTGGCTATATTGACAACCAGTCTGAGGTTCCTTGTGATAAGCTCGTTTTTAGCCTCAGTAACAAGATATCGCGCCTTTGATATCCTGCTCCAAATGTCCTTTATGGCATCGACTCTTATGCCTGCTTCGCCCTCTACCCGTTTGTAATCGGCCTGAACTTCTTTCAAAAGTATTTCCAATTTTTTAGTGCTTTGGTCTTTTTTCTTTTTTTCGTTTATAGCCGACCTTAACTCTTTCAAGGCGCCGTATTTTTTAATCTTCCTGTCGGCGATCTCCACTATTTCCATCAACTCTTCAAGCCTTAAAAGGGTCTTTATAAGGGCTTCATCCGCCTTTTCTTCTTCCGTTAATAGTTCTTCCTCTTCTTCCTCGGTCTCGCTCGTTTCCAACATCTTTGTATAGAGGGGCAATCCCGATATGGTTTCCTTTATAATCCCTTTTCCTTCTTCGAGCTTTTTTGCAAGTTCCGTCTCTTCGTACTTGGTAAGGATGGAAATATCGCCCATGGAATTGAAGTATGCCTGAACCAGATCTTCCGCGCGCTCCGGCTCTTCTACCTCTTCTTCCGCCTCTTCTTCCGCGGGCGCGCCCTCTTCATAATCGACGACCTTAACGCCCATATCGCTGAGGACATCCATAAGGTCTTCTATTTCATTCGGAGAAAAGAATTCGGACGGCAGGGCCTCATTGATCTCGTCGTATGTTATGACTCCGCGCCTCTTGCCGAGGTTTACAATCTCTTCAAATATGTCTCTCTCTTTCATCGCAGCCATTAACCCCTTTACGAACAAAAAAAATTAAAGAAAGGAAACCCTTTCTTTAATTATATAACGCAATTTAGATATTGCAAGTAAAAAGTTTGACAAAATATGGGAAGAGGGAGAGCAGAGGAGGAAAGGATAAAGAGGTCAAGGCTCACGGTCAATTAGTACTGGTAAGCTGAACACATTACTGTGCTTACACCTCCAGCCTATCGA
>MHDU01000038.1 GCA_001803635.1 Nitrospirae bacterium GWB2_47_37
AACAGGCGCAGTTGACTTTCGGCATATATCCATACGATAACCCGTCAAAGATCTATCAGGACTTTGAGCCTTTATTGAGGCATCTATCGCGGGAAACGGGAATAAAAGTAAAACTGATTGTGGCTCCTAACTATATCTCCAGTGTCAGAAATATCGGTGAAGGCAAAGCGGACATCGCGTTCATGGGGCCTTCGCCTTATATAAGGGCGCAAGACAAGTTCGGAGGGGTAGAGCTTCTGGCAAGGCTTATAATGCGGGATAACAGGATAGACAGCATGGTGATTATAGCGCATAAAGACAGCGGCATTAAGTCGCTTAGAGATATGAAAGGAGGAACATTCGCTTTCGGCGATCCTCAGTCATACGGAAGTCATTTTTATCCGCGTTATCTTTTAAGCAGAGCCGGAGTTAAACTTAAGGATTTGAAATATTACGATTATCTCGGCAGCCACTCAAGAGTTATACTTGCGGTAGCTCACCGTGATTTCGATGCGGGCGGGGTCAGGGAGGACATTTATGAAAAGTATAAAGGGCGTCCCATAAGGGTCATCGCGGGTCCCTTTCCTATTCCCCCTCATGTAATCGTATGCAGAAAAGAATTACCTGCTGAACTTAAGACAAAACTGAAAAAGGTCCTTTTAAAGGTTAAGGATAAAGCGGTACTGACCGGCATAGACCCTGAATTCATCGGATTTTCTCCTGCAAAAGACGCGGATTTTTTACGGGCCCGGGAAACGGTTAATTTTATAGAAGGCATATGAGCATAAAAAGGGATTTCTATAAAAGACTCAGTTTTATTGTGATGATCTCAGCGGTGATTATCAGCGCGGTCGCTATTGTCGCAGAGCGCAATATAGTCCTCGACGATATGAAAGATAAAGGAGACTCGATAGCGAGAATGCTTTCTGCGGTCGCCAGAGACTCTATGCTTACCCATGATTATGTAACTATGGAAAGGTACGTCATGGAAGCGGTCAACGACAAAAATATAGAGTCGCTGAGAATTATCCGCAGCGACGGTGAGATTCTTGCGGAGGCCGCGACAAAAAGACGGGCAACGGCGGAAAATTACCGGCTGCAATATCCCATAGCGATGGGAGAGTCCAGTCTCGGCACGATAGACATAAGCTTCTCGATGGAGAGGGTTAATTCCATATCGAAGAGGATAATAATATCCGCCGTTATATTCATAGCGTTTGTACACGGCTTTGCGCTCATTGTTAACAATATTATCATCAACAAACTGATAATCATTCCTGTCAGATCGCTCATGCAGGCGACAAAATCCTTGAGGGACGGCAGTCTGAGAAACCGTATAGAGATCCGCTCTGAAAATGAGTTCGGGGAACTGGCGTCTGCTTTTAATGATATGGCGGCTACGCTTGAGAGCAATTTTGAAGAAATTAAAGCGAAACAGAAAGAGATATTTACGGAAAAAGGCAAGTTCGAGGCCATTGTAAAAAGCCTTGCCGACGGGCTTTTCGTTACAAACAGCGATGGCTTGATCGTTTCGTTTAACCGTGCCGCGGAGATGATAACAGGATACGGCGAGAAGGAGACGATAGGCCTGCACTGCGAAGATGTATTCAAAACAAGGCTTTGCGAAGACGCTTGCGCATTGCATAATGAAGACAAAACGATAAGCGCTAAAGAGAGCGAAATTATTACAAAAGGCGGAAAGAGACGCGTTGTCTCCGTGAGTTCGGCAATAATCAGGGACAGGGACGGCAGGGTTCTCGGCGGGGTGCAGACATTCAGGGATATAACGGAGGAAAAACACCGGCAGGCGATGCTGTGTCAGGCTGAAAAACTCGCCGCAATAGGCCATCTTTCGGCAGGTCTTGCCCACGAGATTAATAATCCCATAGGCAATGTTGTCGGATATGCGAAACTCCTGCTAAGGGACGCCTCTCTTAATGAGAAACAAAGGGAAAGGCTCGACATAATATCCGAGCAGGCTGAGAAGGCCGGGGGGATTGTTCAGGGGCTTTTAAATTATTCAAGACGGCAGGAATCGAAAATGGAAAGGACTTTCATAAACGGCGCGGTAGAGAGCGTCGTTAAAGTTGTTTCACTGCAGGCTGAAAAAAGCAATATAAAGATCGGCGTCGATCTGAAAGATGTCCCGGCTGTAAAGGCCGATCAGAGACAGATGGAGCAGGTCTTGTTTAATATTATCCTTAACGCCGTTCAGGCTATAGGCTCGGACGGTTCCGTCCTGATCCGGACAGATGAAACGGATGACGGTTTTGTGGAAGTTCGGATAGAGGACACGGGTCCGGGGATTCCGGAGGAACATATTCACAAAATATTCGACCCGTTTTTTACGACAAAACCGGTTAATAAAGGAACCGGATTAGGACTGTCCGTATGTATGGGTATAATCAGGGAGCATAAAGGGTTTATAGAGGTGGAGAGCGAGTACGGGAAAGGGTCCGCGTTTATTATAAAACTGCCTGTAATGGAGGATGAAAATGCTTGAGATTCTCGTTATAGACGATGACATGCGCATGAGGCAGCTTATAGAAGAGATACTCACAGAGGAAGGGCATAGCGTTACGGCTATCGGGGACAGCCGCGAGGCGATGCTTATGCTTAAGGAAAGGCATTACGACCTCGTTGTCACGGACCTGAAAATGCCTTACGCGGACGGCATGGAAATACTCGCCTACGCAAAAAAAATAAATCCGGAATGTCTTGTGATAATGATCACGGCTCACGGCACAATCGAGTCGGCTATCGAGGCGATAAAGAAAGGGGCATATGATTATATCCAGAAACCTTTTGGCCCGGACCAGCTGCTTGTCCTTGTACAGAGGGCGGAGGGGCATATAAAGCTGATCCATGAAAACAAGAGGCTCTCCGAAGAGGTCAGAAGTTTTACGGAGACCGGTTTTATCGGCACAAGCAGAAGCATTGAAAAGATAAAAGACCTGATAGAAAAGGCCGCCCCGCTTGACACGACAATATTGATTCAGGGCGAGACGGGAACCGGCAAAGAGCTTGTTGCGCGTCTTATTCATAAGAAAAGCACGAGGTTTCAAAATACATTTCTTCCGGTCAACTGCGGCGCGTTGTCGGAGGGTATTCTCGAGTCCGAGCTTTTCGGGCATGAAAAAGGGGCATTCACCGGCGCAATGAGCCGGAGAAAAGGGCTTTTTGAAACGGCAAACGGAGGCACGGTATTTTTAGACGAAATAAACAACACATCGCCTTCGATGCAGGTAAAGCTGCTGAGGGTCTTGCAGGAAAATACAATCATGAGGGTGGGCTCGTCGATGCCCGTGCCGGTAGATGTGAGGATTGTCGCGGCATCGAACACAAATCTCGCGGAAGATGCGGCGGCAGGCCGATTCAGAAAGGATCTCTTTTACAGGCTCAATGTCGTTGCCGTAGACATATCTCCTTTGCGGGAGAGAAGGGAAGACATACCGCTTCTTGCTCATCATTTCCTTAATAAGTACGGGAAAAAGTTTAATAAAGAGATAAGCCGGTTCAGCCCGCATGCCATGGAGATTTTATCCGTTTATGCATGGCCGGGTAATGTGAGAGAGCTTGAGAATGTAATGGAGAGAACGGTTATCATGGAAACTTCTTCGGAAATAACCCCGCAATCGCTTCCGTCCGAAATCAGGGGTGAACCCCCCGATCCTCTTTCTTGTATCGGCCTTATGACGCTTGATGATATGGAGAAGTTTCTGATACAGCGGACTCTTCGAGAGCTTGAAGGGCAGAAGAATAAGGCGGCGGAAGCGCTCGGGATAGATGTATCTACGCTCTGGAGAAAGATAAAGAAATATAATATCGAGTAAAAATATTTGCATTTTGCAAGGGCATTGTAAAATGCAAAGCCTGCCGTATCGTTTGATCGATCCATAATCCTTAAAATTCAAAGCATTTTTTCCCGGCACAGTATTTGTATTGAATAATGAAAAAAGATCTAAGGAGGTTTGTATATGAAGAAGGTTTTAAACATTATCGCCTCGCTGATTGCCGTTGCCGCCCTGACTGTTACAGCAGGAAACGCACAGGCAGCAGACGGCAAAAACACAATTCAGCCTTTATGTGCTCAATGCCATAAGGCGGAAAACAATGTGATCATAGGCACTGTTGTGCCCGGCTCGCAAATGAACGGGAGTTCATTTAAAGTACAAACAGGCGGAACGGTCTGGGATGTCAGCTATGACAAAAGCACAAAGATGAAAAAAATGAGGACGGCTAAAGAGTTTCCTAACGATGAAGGGGTAAAGATCAAGATAGCTTCGGTTAAAGGGAATCAGGCTTACGCGGAGGAAATGAGCTATAAACCGTCTTATAAATTTAAAAATCCCGACGATATAATTTCGGTAGGAGAGGTGGCGGAACTTCTCAAAAACAAGCCTACTAAAGACGGCGACTGGGTGTTATTCGACTCCAGAGGTTATGACAACTATATAGAAGGGCATTTACCGGGAGCCGTTTTGCTGCCTTATTACGAAATGGCTGCTTATATGGACAGCCTGCCGAAAGATAAAAATACATTAATTGTGTCCTATTGCCGGGGTGGAACATGAGGCATGAGCCCTCACTTTACCCGTGTGGTAACGGAGTTGATGGGTTATAAAAACGCTAAGTATATGCTTGCCGGTCATAAAGTATGGGAAGAAGCGATGTATCCATGGTACACCGAGCCCGAATTCGTAAAAATGGCGATTGACGAAGATATACCGCATATTTTAGTTGATTTGAGGAGCGAAGAAAAAGCTAAGAGAGAACAGATACCCGGCGCCTTCAATTACGCATCAAATCAGATTAAAGAGTTATACCAAAATCTGCCTAATGATAAAAAGAAGACGAGAGTTATTCTTTACTCCGATAACAATGAAGAAGCCGTTAAGGCGTATTCGGCTCTCAAGGCGAATATGTATGAGATGGTATCGATTTTAAACGGCGGCATAGATGCATGGAAGGCAAAAGATTATCCGGTCGAAAGCAATAAGATCAGAAAAGAAATGCCTAACGCCCTTCCGGCCAAACTGCTGCCGGGAGCGATAAGCACGGCAGAATTCAAAAAGCTGGCTCTTAATATTCCTCCGGATACCGTTATTTTTGATGTCAGGAGCCCGGACGAATATCTTAGCGGCGCGGTTCCGGGAGCCCTGACGGTTCCTATTGCGACAATAATTGCGGGACGATGGAATGAAATACCGCAGGATAAAAAAGTGGTCATACACTGCGCCGCAGGCAACCGTGCGCTGCAGGTATGGCGCTTCATGAAAAATAAGGGATATAACAATATCGTATGGGTCGACGGGAAACCGCCTAAGGAAGTTTTAACGCAAAAATAACGAATCAAAACAGTGGCGATGTGATTTAAAAAGGGGAGGAAAATTTTTCTCCCCCCCTTATCCGATCCTAAAAAACAAAGGAGGATGTAACAATGGTTTTAAAAATATTGTTTTTAGTTATAGCATCGTTTATGGTGTGGGCATCCGCTGCCGGAGCCATCGAGGTTGTCGAAGCCGAATGGCTCAAAAATAACCTTGAAAACAAAAATATTATAATCGTAGAGGTGCCTGAAAAGGCGGAACCTATCGCAGGCGAACACAAAGCGGGCGTAATGCACATTCCCGGCACCGTTGTGGCCAACAGGTATCTCGACCTCGGCAACACATCAGTCGTGCCGCCTACTCTCTATCCTTCAAAAGAGCAGTTCGAAAGGCTTATGTCGAGGCTCGGCATAGATGAAGACACGACGGTCGTTGCCTACGACGACAAATTCGGCCTCTTCGCGAGCAGGCTGCTTGTAATAATGGAATACTACGGGCATGATACGAATAAGTTAAAGCTTCTAAACGGGGGGATTGTCAATTGGAAAAAACTCGGCTATCCGCTCTTTGACGGGCATCGCGAGGTCAAGCGCACAAGCTATAAGGTGGAAAAAGCAAATCCGATACTCCTTACATGGAGCGATATTTACAGGGATGTAGTGCGCGGCGGAAGGCATGATGTAGTATTGGTTGATGTGAGGCCTGCCGATGAGTATAGCGCAAAGAAGATACGCTCGATAAGAGGCGGTCATATACCCAAGGCAATAAATGTTACGGGAACGGATGCAAACGATAAACAGACGCATATGTTTAAGTCTGTAGATGAGATTAAGAAGATGTTTGAGGCAAAGGGTATAAAAGGCGATAAGGCTATATACGAGTATTGCCACAGCGGCGACCGCTCTGCGCATGCCTATATAATCCTGAAATACATTATCGGATATAAAGATGTAAAGGTGTATGACGGTTCATGGATTGAATGGTCGACAATTCTTTCCCTGCCCGCTGAAGGTCAGGTCTGGTATATAGAGCAGAAATAAGGATTATGCTTTTACGTTTCATTACGGCAGTGTCGGCTCTCGGCACTGCCGTAATATGCTGCCTTCCCCTGTAAGTTTATATAAGTGATGGTTTTATTGTAAAATACAAAAGGGGAAGATAAGATGCTTGATGGCCTTTCTCAAATTTTTTTCCTTAACCTTGCGTTGGGCGCAATCTTGGGCTTTGTATTCCACAGGTCAGACCTTTGCATGGCAGGGATGTTCAGGGATATCTTTCTGCTCAAACGCACGTTCTTATTAAGGATTCTTTTTTTGCAGGTAGTTGTTACGATGGTATTCTTTTTTATCGCAAAGAAGTTAGGACTTATCGGCCTGTATCCCCCTCCGAACCTCGGTTTAGCATCATTAGGAACCATTATGGGAGGCATAGTATTCGGAGCCGGTATGGTATTGGCAGGCGGCTGCGTAATGGGGACTCTCTACAAAATGGGGTCGGGAAGTATTATCAGCATTATCGCCTTTGCCGGTCTCATAATAGGGAGCGCGATTTTTGCGGAGTTTTATCCCGCATGGTTACAGATCACCAAAAAGACCGCCGTATCGGAGGCCGTGCTTTTATCCCAGCTTGCCGATGAGAATCTTCTCACAATACCCGTTTTGATTTTTTCATCGATCATTATTCTCAGATGGATAAACCTCAAAAAACTATCTCAAAAGGCTTATGCGGAGGGGTATATCGATCCTTGGAAAGTCGCTATTATAATTGCCGTTTTGAATCTTATCATATATCTAAGCTCCGACATGCCGATGGCTGTCAGCACCGGATACGCAAAGATCGCCGCATATATCGAAAAGGCGCTGATTCCTGAGCATTTTGACACGGTAGCCTTTTTTGGAAAAGAATCATACTCGGTTCTGCATCCGGTCAGCAAGGCCGCAATTGTCGGCGGTCCTATGGCCGTGTTTGACCACATGTTCGCCACCGAAATTTCACTTATCATCGGGGTTGTCCTCGGCTCTTTTATATCGGCAATCATGCTGGGGGAGTTTAAACTGACCCTAAGCACGTTCCCTCCCCCAAAACAGAATGTTTCCGCCTTAATGGGTGGCATGCTACTTGCTTTAGGTTCAAGGATGGCAGGGGGGTGTAATGTAAAGTTCCTTATGAGCGGTCTTCCCCTGCTTTCCATTCAGGCGTTCCTGTTCGTTTTCGGGATGCTTCCGGGCGCATGGATAGGAACTTATTTGTTCAAGAAATTTGTTATAAGCTATGACAGGGAGGGGCAGTGATGACGGATAAAATAGAGATCAATCTCGATACAATTAACCTGGATATTCGCGGGCAGATATGTCCAGCCTGCCTGCTCATTTCTTTAAAGGAAATAAACAAACACAAGGAGACTTTAAGGTGCAGGGGTGCTAACCTCGTTGTAAAGACAGACCACAGGGATGCCACACGGACTATCCCCGATGCGGCTACCGCAATGGGATATACGGTTTCTGTAGAAAAGAAAAAGGGATATTATGAGATTACGGTAGGACTGGAACATGAAGGCCGGCAGGCATAACAACCGTACATACCCGACGGCGGGAACGGAAAACGTAGAAGGAAAGAACACGGTTCTGCTTCGGTACATAAGGGACAAGGTAAACCAGTTGCTGCAGATTATGGGCACAAAGCCCCTGAGGGAAGAGGAACTCAACGATGAAAGCCTTATTGCTATCGATCCCATCGGCATCATCGCAGAATCATTCGAGCAGGTGCTCGAGCACCTGAAGGAGAGTAACAGACAGTTGCAGCTTGCGCGGGATTATCTTCAGGCGGTCTTTGATACCGCAGGTGTGGGCATATCCATTATCGACAGGGACATGAGAATCATCAAATGCAACGAGAAGCAAAAAGAACTTCTTGCAAACGGCATCGCCTTGATAGAAGGCAAACATTGTTATGAGGTCTATTGCGGAATGGATTCTCCGTCGCTTATGTGTCCTGCCATAGAGACTCTGGAAACGGGGCGGGCAGTCATGTTAAAGGAAGTGACCAAAAAGGGCAGGGTGTTTCAAATCGCCACGTCTCCGCTGAAAGATAAGAGCGGAGATATTATAGGGGTTGTAGAAGTAAATATGGATATAACGGAAAAGAAAAGGGCGGAAGATGCAATGTGCCAGTCCGAAAAACTTGCCGCCGTCGGACAACTTGCGGCAGGTATCGCCCACGAATTGAACAATCCTCTCGGCAATATTCTCGGTTACGCAAAACTTCTCCTTATGGATGAAAACCCCTCGGAACCCCAGAGGGAGAGAGTGAAGGTAATTGTAGAGCAGGCAAAAAAAGGAAGCGGGATTATAAAAAGTCTTCTGGAATTTTCGCACCAAAAGATGCCTGTTTTTGAGAAGATTTCCATAAATACCTGCATAGAACAGGCGCTGCAATCCCTACACGGAGAGACTGAAGGCATTAATATAGAGATATCAACGAGACTCGGAGATGTCCCTCATATAATGGCCGATCCGAAACAAATGGAGCAGGTCGTCTACAATATACTCCTAAATGCGGTGCAGTCTATGGAAGGAAGGGGCGGCACCGTTGAGGTAAGTAGCGAGTCCGCGAACGGTTCGGTGGAGGTCACCATAAAAGATGACGGTCCCGGCATACACCGGGAGCATTTGTGCAGGATTTTCGAGCCGTTCTTTACTACAAAGCCCGTAGGTAAAGGCACGGGGCTCGGTCTAAGCATATGTTCCGAGATATTGAAGAAACACGGCAGTAATATACGCGTCGAGAGCGAAAAGGGCAAAGGCGCCAAGTTTTATTTCAGACTAAAGGACGGTATTCCCGATGTTTGATATCCTGGCGATAGAAGATGACCTGAGGATGAGGGAACTCCTGAAGGAGATATTGAGTAGGGCCGGCTGTTCCGTATTTACGGCGAAGAACGGAGAGGAAGGTCTTGACTTCCTTGAGAGAAGGACATTCGACCTTGTAATCACGGATCTTAAAATGCCGGACATAGACGGTATTACTATCCTCTCGAAGGCAAGGGAGTTTAATCCGGAGGGTCTTGTAATTGTAATCACCGCATACGGCACAGTGGAATCCGCCATCGAGGCTATGAAATTAGGCGCGTATGACTACATACAGAAACCCTTCGAACCCGAGGAACTCATGCTGGTCATAAAGAAAGCGCTGGACTATAAAAGGCTTGCCGATGAAAATTTAAGGCTCTCGAGCCAGCTTGAGTCGTGCAAGGCAGAGGAGATGATAGGCGCAAGTCCCCGCATTACGGAAGTAAAAAGGCTTGTCGATAGAATTGCGCCGCTCGACATTACCGTAGTCATAGAGGGAGAGACCGGGACGGGGAAAAATCTTGTAGCTAAGACAATTCACAGGATAAGCAAAAGGGCATCAGGAAAATTCCTGAGCATAAACTGCGGTGCATTGACGGAAACCCTTCTCGAATCGGAGCTCTTTGGACATGAAAAGGGCGCCTTTACCGGAGCCGTAAAACAGAAGCACGGACTTTTCGAGGCAGCGCATGGAGGCACATTGTTCCTCGATGAGATAAACAGCGCGAGCCCCGGAATGCAGATAAAACTCCTAAAAGTTCTGGAAGACGGAATGATCATGAGGATCGGCTCTACCGAAACGGTTCCCGTGGATGTCCGCATTATTGCCGCAAGTAATATACTGCTCAAAAAGGAGATAGATGAAAGCAGGTTCAGGCAGGATCTGTACTACCGCCTTAAGGTAGTGACTATTACAATGCCTTCGTTGAGGGAAAGGCGGGACGATATACCGTTGCTGGCGCACCATTTCCGCGACAGGTATCGCGGGAAATTCAGTAAAGACATTACAGGTTTCACAACGGAGGCGATGGATGCGCTTCTCACATACGATTGGCCCGGCAATGTCAGGGAACTGGAGCACGTTATCGAGAGGTCCGTAATCTTAGAATATGGAAAGAAGATAGATATTTCTTCCCTTCCGGCGGAAGTCGTATCCCGCCCGAGAGAGATATTATCGCCGAAGGGCATCGTAAGGCTCGAAGACATGGAAAGACAGTTAATCCAATCAGCATTGAGGTTCTTTAACGGTAAGAGGGATTCTGCTGCACGCGCATTAGGCATCAGCCATGCTACGCTTTGGAGAAAGGTTAAGAAGTATAATCTCGATTAACAGCTATTTTGTCCTTCTGCGAATTTCTTTCATTCTGAAATAATCGTTCATTTTGAAATGTCTTGCCGGCTGAACTTTATGGAATACCGCCTTTTTCTGCTTGGCACGCCTGTTGCTTATACCCCATTGTTAAAACTTTTTTTATGAGGAGGTAACGAGATGAAGGGGAAGACATTAGTATTGATGATGATCGCTGTCTTTATGGCTATTTCCGTAAATGCCTACGGATGGGCGAATCCGGATCTTTTAATGAATCCCGATGATGTGGAAAGGATTGCAACGAAACCGGACTGGGTAATCCTTGACTGCCGCGGCAAAGATGCATACGGGAAAGAACATATTCCGGGTGCCATAGTCCTCGATTGCAGAAAGGACCTGAGAGATGGGACAGAGAGGATATCGAAGCCTGCGCAGCTCGAAAAGATATTGGGGAATGCAGGCATCAGTAATGACAAGCATGTTGTTGTATATGGAGATGCAAAGCAGATTGTTCACGCATCTGTCGGATTCTGGATACTTGAATACATGGGCCATGATAAAGCCCATTTCCTCGATGGCGGTCTTACTGAATGGAAAGCGGCTGGGAAACCTGTAACGGCAGAGCCGAAGACGCTGCCTCCGGCAACATTTAAGGCCAATGTTGTTTCATCCAGGTATGCTCCAACAGAGGAGATGTTAAAGATTGCAAAGGGAGAGACAAAAGGTATTCAGGTTATAGATGCGAGGACGGAAAAGGAATACGCCGGTAAGGAATCCCGCTCCTTAAGGGGAGGGCGTATTCCCAATACAACCATAAATGCATCCCACGACATCACGTATGACAAACGCACGGGAAAGATACTTCCGGAGAAGTTCTTAGCAGGAAAATTCTACGGCAATCTGGATAAGAGCAAGAGGACAATAGGCTTGTGTCAGACAGGTTCCCGTTCAACGCTCACATACCTTCAGTTGAGGCTGCTGGGCTTTAAAGATCCCGCGAACTATGACGATTCATGGATTGTGTACGGCAGCAGCGTATATCCGCCGTATCCGGTGGAAAACGAGCAGTGGATTAATATGGAAGGCCTTGTGAAGATGAGCGCAGACATCAAGAAGCTGAAAAAAGAGATTGAAGACCTGAGAAAAGAGTTAAAGCTTCCGCCGAAAGAAGGAAAGTAAAGAGATTATCAGAGGTCGATATGGGTGAAAGCATAAAAATAGTTCCGCTCGGTGATATTGACGGCGGTCTTATAATGGAAATTGCATCTCAGGTGAGCATGAGCTTTGGAATAACCGCAATAGTCGATGAGATGCAGTGCTGCCATGAATCCGCTTATAATCGCCGGAGGAACCAATATTCTGGTGAAGCCTTTCTAAAATTAATGGAAGATGTTCGCGGGGAAACTCCGTTTCCCCGCGAACACCGGGTGCTCGGCATTACCGATGTTGACCTCTATATACCGGATTTGAATTATGTATTCGGCCTTGCTGACGAAACCCGTTCTGTTGCCCTTGTCTCCGTCGCGCGGTTCAAAAAAGGAAACGGTCGATTGATTGAAAGGGCCGTTAAAACCGCAGTCCACGAGATCGGGCACACATACGGGCTTGCCCATTGCCATGACAATAGATGTGTTATGTATTTCTCCTATAATCTTTCCGATACGGACTATAAAGGCAAGGAGTTTTGTCTCAAATGCCGGAAGACTTTGGACGCAAGGATATTATCCGGAGAGGTGATGTGCGCATGAAACTGGGTATTTTAGTGAATGCGGATAAAAACCTTATCCATATAGTAGGCATTACAAAGGCGGCAATAGGTAAGGGGCATGAGGTTATTATCTTCAGTATGGACGAAGGCGTCAGGCTTCTCGGCGAACCTGCCTTCAGAGACCTATGTAACGTAAAAGGCGTGTCTATGAGTTTTTGCGACCACAGCACCCATATGTTTAATGTGTCGAAAGAGGGCGTCTCCGACGAGATAATCTGCGGCAGTCAGTTTAACAATGCTGCCATGAACCACGATGCAGACAGGGTTATCGTTTTATAAGGAGCACAGGCATGGATAAAAAGAAGATAGCGGTAATCGTCAGGGACAGGCAGTCAGAGGCGTTTAGAATGGGAGTAGGCCTCACTGTCCTTGATGATACGATAGATGTTTTTATAACCCGGCCGCTTAAGGATGACAAGGAGACCCTTGCTCAACTTGAAGGAGTAAAAGAGATGATGGAACTGGGCATAGTAAATCTCTTTACAACCGTTGAAGGGACGGGCTTTGAATTTATAACCGCAAATGATATGGCGGGGAGGTTGCTCGAACATGACAGCATCCTGCCGTATTGAGGGGGATATATGAAGGTCTTACATCTGCTTAAGTCCGAACCCGATGAAACTGTAAACGTAATAATAGACGCACATAAAGCGGGAAATGACGTAAAGGTCGTTGATCTCAAAAAGAGAGATATTTCTTACGAGAGTGTCGTGGGAGACATATTCGATTATGACAGGGTTATATCGTGGTAAAGAGATGTAATAAAAAAATAAAGGAGGATAAGAATGGGTGAGGTAAAAGGTGGTCTTACATTACCGTGGCTGTGGGTAGCAGTTATTATTGCCCTTTTGTCTCTGGGTTTTATACTGCCGCCGCTCGATAAACCATTAAGGGATCTCGCTAAACAGGCAGAACAGATGAAGGCGGCACAGGAACCTGTTTCTCAATAAGACTTTTTAGGCAAAATATCAATATGGAGGTGTAAAAGGTGAGAACGAAAAAGAGAATGGTGTTGTCGGTTATGGTGTTGACGGCATTCTTAACAATGCCTTTATTAAGCGGACTTAAGAATGCGCAGACTACGGTTTCATTGGTATCCGAAGCGCATGCCGAGGATGTCAAGGGTTTCAAATGGATTCCGAGAAGGCCCGGGATTACAAGGGCGCAGATAGCGCTCGGAAGGGCTGTTACCCTGCCTTTTGAATTCACCGTTACGGGAAACGTGAAAAAGGTGAGGTTTGAGCTGCCGAAAAAATTTACAGGCCTCGGCATCGATGTGATGGACGATGAAGTGGCTGTGAAGGGTGGAAAGGCATCATCGGCTGTATTGTTTGCGGTGCCGCCGGGAAAACCTCTCGGCAAGTTCGACATGGCAGTTACGGCAAAGGATGCCGCAACAGGTAAAGAGATAGGTAAAGGCACAATACAGTTTATGCTTCTACCGCCGGGTGTCGGAGGCTGTTAATTTAAGTCTGAAAAGGGAGGAGAGATAAAATGGGCGATTTGGATTTTGGCATAAAAGGCTGGTGGGATTCATGGTATAAAAAATTCTTCCGTGAAAAATGGCCCCTCTGGATAGCAGCCATATTTATGGCTCTTTCAGGAATAATAGCATACGGAATAGCCGTATGGTCGCTGTCAAGAACAGTAACGGGAGAGAATCCCTATGATCAGGCAAAACCACTGGGAACATTCCTTGGACTCAAAGAACTCGGAGGCATTATCAACAGCTTCCTCGGCAAGATAGGTCTGCCTCACTATCCTTTCAGCGGCTATGTGTGGCCTGACGGCCAGACTATAAATTATTTTGTCCAGTACCCCAATCCGTTCCTTGAGCCGACGGCAGGGACGATGCTCGGCATACTCTTCGGGGGGCTTATAGCCGCGCTTTTGGCTAAGGAGTTCGCACTCAAGGTGCCGCTTGACAAGACGGAGTATGGACTTGCGCTTTCCGGCGGCGTGATGATGGGTGTAGGCGCGGTCTTCATGTTCGGTTGTCCTCTTGTGAGCACAACCAATATAGGCGCTATGGGTGTTCAGGCTATTCTTATGGTTATAGGTATGACCGTAGGTTCATTCTTCGGCGCAAAGGTGATTGTCTGGCTTGAGAAGCGAAGGTTGGCATCCCTGTCATGCGCTGCCGACGGCGCAGGCTACGTGCCGTTAATGCATTTTGAAAAAACAAAGACCATATGGCCTAAAATGCCGGTTAATGCGGACGGAGGAGAGCCGTTCGGTATAAGGTTTCAGCCTAAAATGGCAATAATCCTGACGCTTGTCATGTTCATTGTCCTGGCACGGTTTACCAATATCGGCTACCCTGCCCTATCCATGTCATTTCTGGCGGCAACGCTGACAGGATTTGCCATGCAGAGGGGAGGCATGTGTTTTGCCTATGCATACAGGGAACCCTTTCTAACGGGCTTCAGCGATATGTCGAGGGCAATGGCGCTTCTCTACATCCTGTTGGTAATAGGTTTTCTTCCGTTTAAACTTCTCGGCTCGGTGTCACCTGACATCGCCTACGCCGAGATCTTCGCCATAAGCCCTGCCGGAATAGGGATACTTATAGGTTCAGCCCTGTTCGGACTCGGCATGGCGCTCAATGGAGCGTGTGTCAGCGACAGCCTCTGGAGAACTGCCGAGGGACAGGTAAAAATATGGGTAGGTCTCTTAACGCTTATCTGCATTTCCTCATGGCTCTTTCCGATGAGGGAGGAGGCATGGTTCAAGACTATCTTTGCGCCGTACGGTTCAAAAAATATAACGGATGTGTATCTGCCCCAGATATTCGGGAGTTATCCCATAGCGGTCGTATTTACCATAAGCGTGATACTTATATGGGCGCTTGTGATGACATGGTTTGCAGGCAGGACGTTTAAAAAATATATGGAAGGATAGGAGGGTTAAAATGACAACGGAAGTCAAAATCGATAAGGTGCTCGATGTAAAAGGTCTTGTATGCCCGAGGCCTATGGTGATGACCATGAACACATTAAAGACAATGGAAAAGGGTCAGGTTCTGCATATTATGGCGAATGACAGCAGCACAAAGCACAGTATTCCGGCACTTTGCGAGAGGAGCGGGTATAAGCTTGTGGAGATGAAAGACGAGAGCGGCAGCATCAGCTTTGTAATACAGAAGTAAACGGAGGATATATGTATAGGAATATTTTATTGCCTACGGACGGCTCAAAGCTGTCTGAAGAAGCGGTAAAGAGAGGGGTAGAACTCGCTAAATCCATTAATGCAAAGATAACCGGGCTTTATGTAATGCTGAAACCGAGTGCCGGCGATATATGGGACGTATGGGCTCCTGAAAACACGGAGGAAGGCAAGATGTTCAGAACTAAATTCGAGGCATCCTTTGAGTGCACGGCAGCTAACTATATTTCAGTGATCGAGAATACTGCAAAGGAAGCAGGGGTATCCTGCGAGTGCTTCTATGTAAAAGGCGAATCTCCCTCCGATGAGATAATAAAGGCGGCGAAGGATAAGGGCTGTGACCTTATCTTTATGGCATCCCATGGCAGGGGAGGCATAGGCGCTTTTTTGGGGAGCGTAACAACAAAGGTTTTAGCCGGTTCAAATATCTCGGTATTGGCACATCGATAAGTGATAGGCGGGGCCTCCCCACCCTCCATCCCCGCCTTCTTGGGCGAACCTCTTATGGTTCGCCCTTTTTATTTAGCGGGTTTCTATCAGTTCGTCTATCTTTTTTCCGATGTCTGCGGCTTCCATTAAGGAAGTTCCTATGAGCATCGCGTCGATGCCGGCATTCTGAAGCTTAATAACATCGTCTCTGGTTCTTATTCCGCTTTCGCTCACAACTATTTTGTCTTTAGGGATCTCTTTCTTTAGTCTGAAGGTGGCGGATAAATCAATCTTTAATGTCTTGAGATTGCGGTTGTTTATCCCTATTATATCCGCATCTATCGAAAGCGCCTTTTCGAGGTCGTCTTCATCGTGAACTTCGAACAATACATGAAGCCCTAATTCATTTGCGAGATGCATATATTCTTGAGCCTGATTTTTTTCGAGGGCAGCCGCAATCAGCAGTATAGCGTCCGCATGATTCACCCTCGATTCGTATATCTGGTATTCGTCGAAAATGAAATCTTTTCGTAATATCGGCTTTGAGGTAATATCTTGGACCATTTTAATATACGAGATATGTCCCTGAAAAAAATCCTCTTCCGTCAGAACGGATACGGCGCCGACAGGTTTTTCTTCATAAATTGCCGCTATCTTTGCAGGATCGAAGTCTTTTCTGATAATTCCTTTTGAGGGCGATGCCTTTTTTATCTCCGCTATGAGTTTTATCTTTCCGCCGCCTGTTATCGCTCCTCTGAAATCTCTCGCGCCTTCCATTTCCGTCAGTCGTTTTTTGAGTTCGTGAATCGGGACGGCGCTTTTCGCGTATGATAAACGCCCGGCTTTTTTGTCGATTATTTCAGTCAGTATATTCATAACGGCCTGTTTTTCCGGCTTCGGAGCGTGCTTTCGATCGCCCTTTTTATATCCTCTTTTAATTCGGTGTCAGAGACAGCGGAGACTGTTTCATCGATCCATTGGAGGTCGGAAGGTGTTATCGGCTTAGAGTTTTTGCCGAAATCGTTTTGCATCTTGTTTTTTGAATCCCGCCCGCTTTTATGATAAACCGTTCCGTGTTTAAATCTTATTTCTTTAATGCCGTAGGCGCTAAGTTTTTCGATCATGTCCCGCTTGAAAAATTTAAGCTGCGCGAGCCATGCCGGGGAGTCCACATTGACGGACAATTCGCCGTTTTTTATGTCCGTAGGATAGGTGTGAATGGAGAGAGGCTCTTTGAACAGGCCGCGCCACTCCCTCTGCAAGGAACTCAACGCAATTTTATCCTCGATGCCGAGGTTCTTGAGAAGAGATGAGAGCAGAGAGCCGACAGGTCTCAAACTTCAATAAAACCTACGCCGCTTTTACTACTTTTTTGGAGCGGATGCAGCGCGTGCAAACATATGCCCTTTTTGCGCCTCCGGGCGTTGCGATCCTGATTTGCTGTATGTTCGGCAGCATGACGCGTTTTGTCCTATTGTTCGCATGGCTTACGTTGTTGCCGACTGTTCTTTTTTTTCCGCATACGGAACAGCTTGCCATAATCATGTCCTCCTTTGTTTCATTGCATAAAAAAAGTCTTTTATGATAACATTTTAGGAATAATGTTACAAGCCCGCAGAAAAGTGATCGAAAAACCGGAGGTTGAATGCCCGATAAGGAAATAAAAAGCACGGAACTGGCAAAGGAGTTAAAAGAAGCGAAGATCGATGTGAAAGCCACCGATATCGTGAAGGAACTTGCGCGGTTGAGAAGCGTGGAGTTTAAAAGGGGCACGACTCTCGTCAAACTCACTATTGAAGAGGCGGATAGGATAAGGCAGATATTTAGGCAGAAAAAGGCCGCAAAACCCAGGGCGAAGGCTGTTCCTGCAAAAGAGGCGAAGGCAGAGGCGAAAAAACCGGAGAGAGTTGAAAAGGTTAAGAAGGTAGAGAAGGTCGAAGAGCCGAAGAAGGCTGAAAGACCGATTGAAGAACCCGCAGAAAAACCGGCCAGGAAACCTGAAAAGATAGAAAAAGCGGAAATAATAGAGAAGATCGAGAAACCGCCGTATCCGGCAGTAACGGCAGCGGCTGAAACGGCGATTGAGGAGATAAAGAAACCGGAGATAGAAGCTGCGCCGCTGGAAGAAGCGCCCGCAGTAGAAGAAAAGGCGCCTGCTGTTGCGCTTCCGGAAGAAGAAGAGATAAAGATACCCGATAGGTTCAAGAAAGAAGTAGAGGTCGAGAAGGTAGAGAAGTTCAAGGTAAAGCCGGGAATGCAGAAGGCGTTTCAGGCGATAAAAAAGATCGAGCCCAAGAAGTGGGTCGAACAAAAGTCGGGAAGAAGAACAAGAGATAGATTCAGGAAGGCCGAACCGGCTGCTCCCCCTTCGATAACGGCGCCGAGGAAGAAGTCCATAAAATTGGAAGAAGGCACATCGGTTAAGGAATTTGCGGAGCTGATAGGTCAGAAGATCCCTGACGTTATTAAAAAGTTTATGGAACTCGGCTACATGGCTACTCTTAATCAGCCCGTGGACATGGATGCGGCTGTGATTGTCGCAGAAGGCTTCGGAGTGAAGGTTGAAACCGTAACGGCCGAGCAACTCGATATTATCGAAGAGGTCGCGGAGGATGCATTAAATCTTGCTCATAGGCCGCCTGTAGTGACAATAATGGGTCATGTAGACCACGGGAAGACTTCGCTGCTCGACGCGATACGCCGGACCAAGGTTACCGAGACCGAGGCGGGAGGCATTACACAGCATATAGGCGCGTATAAAGTATCACTTCAAGGCAAGGAGATAACATTTCTCGATACCCCCGGTCATGAGGCGTTTACCGCGCTCAGGGCGAGGGGGGCAAAGATTACCGATATTGTCGTTCTCGTCGTGGCTGCCGATGACGGAGTTATGCCGCAGACGGTTGAGGCAATAGACCATTCAAAGGCCGCTAACGTGCCTATTGTCGTAGCGGTCAATAAAATAGACAAGCCGGATGCGAATCTTACAAGAGTCAGGAACGAATTATCCGAACGCGGGATCATATCGGAAGAATGGGGAGGCCAGAATATTTTTGTCGAGGTCTCCGCAAAACAGAAGATCGGCATCGAGCATCTGTTGGAGATGATACTGCTTCAGGCCGAGGTTATGGAATTAAAGGCAAATCCGAACAGGGCCGCCCTCGGAACGATTGTCGAGGCAAAGCTCGACAGGGGAAGGGGACCGGTAGCAACGGTGCTTGTTCATTCAGGGACATTAAAGATAGGAGACGCATTTGTTGCCGGAACCACATCAGGCAAGGTAAGGGCGTTGATCGACGATACGGGCAAGAGGATAATCAATGCAGGGCCTTCGACCCCCGTGGAGATAATCGGTTTTTCGGAAGTCCCTACCGCAGGAGATGCGTTTACCTGTGTCGAGGACGAGAAGAGGGCCCGGCAGGTCGCCCTTGCGCGACTCCAGAAACAGAGGCTTGCAGAAGTCGCGCGGCATAAGAAATTAACGCTCGACGAGTTGTACGCGAAGATACAGGAAGGACAGGTAAAAGAGCTCGGCATTGTAATAAAAGGCGATGTGCAGGGATCGGTTGAGGCTATGCGGGGTTCCCTTGAAGGCATAACTCATCCTGAAGTAAAAGTAAGGGTTATTCATGCCGCTGCCGGCGGCATAAACGAATCGGACGTGATGCTGGCTACCGCTTCAAATGCGATAATAATAGGGTTTAATGTTCGCCCGGAGATTAAGGCATCGCAGCTTGCGGAAAAAGAAGGCGTCGATATTCGGTTGTATAACATTATTTATAACGCCATCGAAGACGTAAAGAAGGCTCTCGAAGGAATGCTTGAGCCTACGCTCAAAGAAAAGGTTTTGGGCAGGGCGGAGGTAAGAAATACATTCCAGGTGTCGAGGCTCGGCACGATCGCGGGATGTTACGTTATAGACGGCTCGATAAGCCGCGCAAGCGACGGGATCAGGATTATCAGGGACAATATAGTCGTTTACGAGGGAAAGATAGGATCTCTTAAGCGTTTTAAGGAAGACGTCAGGGACGTGCAGACCGGCTATGAGTGCGGGATAATGATAGAGAATTTCAACGACATTAAAGTCGGGGACATATTCGAAAATTACGTCATAGAGAAGATAGCGACGAAATTGTAATTAACCCTTTAATTCCTCAACTATAAGGCTATGCATCCATACAAAAGATCACAAAGACTCGGCATTCTCCTGAGAGAAGAAGTTGCCGACATCATAATGAGAAGGGTCAAGGACCCCCGTCTCGGTTTTGTTACGGTTACCGACGTGGAGATGTCCGAAGACCTGAAGACCGCATGGATATACGTCAGCGTTTATGAAGGAGATAAAGACCTGACGATGGAAATCCTGAATTCGGCAAAGGGTCTTATCAGGAGCGAGGTGTCAAAGAGGATAAAGGTGAAGTTTATTCCGGTAATCGAGTTCAGGATCGACAAGTCCGTAGAGCACGGCGACAGGATAGACAGGCTGCTTAAAGAAATAAAAGAGACTGAAGGAGAAATGTAGCAGCTTCATGAACGGTGATATATGATTCCGCCTGTAGAACTTCTTGACTTCCTGAGAAAAGAAAACAAGTTTATTGTCGCTACCCATATGAGTCCGGACGGCGACGGCCTCGGCTCTGCGATCGCTCTTTCAACGGCCCTTCGGAAGATCGGCAAGGAGGCGATTCTTTTATGCAGAGACTCCGTGCCGCAGCAGTGCAAATTTCTACCGGGGCAGGAAGGGTTTATTACATTGGAGCAGTTTACGGTTCAAGGTTCGCGGTTTGCGGATTTCAGGAATTTAATCCTCGTGGACTGCAACGATTTAGACCGTATTTCTACGGAAGAATCTCAAATTTCAAATCTTAAATTTCAAACCTCGGCGGTTATCGACCATCACGAATCGGAGAAACCGTTCGGCGACATAAGGTGGATAGCGCCTGAAGCGGCGGCTACCGGATTAATGGTTTTTTATATCATAAAAGAACTCGGCGTGGAAATTACCGAAGATATTGCGATAAACCTTTACGCGGCCATATCGGTCGATACCGGCAACTTCAGGTATGAAAATACGACTCACGAGGTTTTCAGCGTTGCCGCGGAATTGAAAAAGGCGGGCGCAAAAACGCACGCGATTTACAGGGAGCTTTTTGAGTCGTGGTCGGAAGGCCGTTTTAAGCTTTTCATAAATGTGCTGAATACATTAGAAAGAAAAGACGGAGTAGCCATTGTCAGGGTCACAAAAAAAATGTTCGAGGAGACGGCAACTTCTCCCGACGATACGGAACACTTCGTAGATTTTCCGAGGATCATGAAAGATGTGAAGGTGTCGATACTTTTCAGGGAGATAGAGGACGATTATTATAAGCTCAGCCTGAGGTCAAAGGACGATATCAATGTGGCGAGTACGGCAGAGGCGTTCGGAGGCGGAGGGCATAAAAACGCCGCAGGCTGCAGGATACGGGCTGATTTTGAAACGGCTAAGAGAGAAGTCCTGAAAGCTTTTCGTAAAGTTCTTCCGGCGTAATTATTCCGCCGCCGGGCCTGCCGTAAAAAAAGACTTCCGATTTTCCGTTCACCGCGAGTTTCACATCTTCCACCATCTGGCCCGCATTCAATTCAACGGCAATGAATTTTCTGCCGGAACCGGCCAAATCATTCAGTTGTTTTTCCGGAAATGGAAACAATGTTACCGGCCTGAAGAGTCCGGCTTTATGTCCTTCGCTTCTTAGTTTTCTGACTGCAGCAGTCGCTATCCGGGCGGCAATGCCGAACGCGACTACAATTAATTCCGCGTCTTCTATGTCGTAAACCTGAAACCTTGTTTCTTTGTCTTTCATTTTTTGATATTTGGCCTGCAGCATATAATTTCTCTGCTCAAGTTCGCCTTCGCCCATGAAGAGCGATTTTATAACGTTCGGCTTCCCGTCTTTGCATATATTGAGAGCCCATGTTTTTTCAGGGAGGTCGGGTTTTGCATACGGAGTAGGGGTAAAAGGCTCCATCATCTGACCGAGTATGCCGTCGCCTAATATCATGACGGGATTTCTGTATTCGTCCGCCTTGTCGAAGGCGAGCATGGTTAAATCCCAGAGTTCCTGAAGATTATACGGCGCGTAAACCAAAAGGCGGTAATCGCCGTGTCCTCCGCCCTTGACCGCCTGAAAGTAATCGGCCTGGCTCGCGGAGATGTTGCCGAGCCCCGGACCGCCTCTCTGTATGTTTACGATAACCGCAGGCAATTCCGCACCCGCAAGGAAAGAGATGCCTTCCTGCTTCAGGCTTATTCCCGGACTGCTCGATGACGTCATCGCCCGGACGCCGCATGCGGACGCGCCGTAGACCATGTTTATGGCGGACAATTCGCTTTCGGCCTGAATGAATGTGCCGCCGGCTTCAGGCAGCCGCCATGACATGTATTCGGGAATCTCGTTTTGGGGGGTTATGGGATAACCGGCGTAAAAAGCGCATCCGGCCCGAACCGCAGCCTCGGCAATTGCCTCATTGCCTTTCATGAGAATTTTTTTCATAAAAATAATTATAGCAGGGCTGTGTTAAAATATTCCATGCCGTGTATAAACATCCTTCCGTTAAATCTCCGAAATAAAATCGCTGCCGGCGAGGTGGTCGAGCGCCCTGCATCCGTAGTCAAGGAACTCATAGAAAACTCAATAGATGCCGTAGCTTCGAGAATAGAGATAGACATTTCAAAAGCCGGCAGGAGGCTTATTAAGGTTTCCGATAACGGAGCCGGAATGGACAGGGAAGACGCCCTGTTAGCGTTCGAGAGATACGCAACGAGCAAGATTAAGGATGATAATGATCTTTTCAACATAAAGACTATGGGCTTTCGTGGAGAAGCGCTTTCTTCAATCACGTCTGTTTCCAAGGTTCGCCTGCTTACTTCCATTCAAAACGAGACAGGAACCTGCATCGAGATTATCGGAGGGGATGTAAAGGAAATAAAGGACTGCATGACCGTAGGGACGACTATCGAGATAAAAGACCTCTTTTTCAACACCCCTGCGAGACGCAAATTTCTGAAGTCGGACGGCACGGAAAATTATCATATCGTCGATACGGTGACGAGGGAATCGCTGTCCCACCCGATGATAGGATTTGTTCTAAGGATGGACGGAGATTACGCGCTTGATCTGCCTGCGGCATCGTCATATAGAGAAAGGATTGTGCAGATTTTCGGCAAGGATTTTGTCGACGGGCTCATCGAAACCGGGACGGAACACGGCGTGATGGACATTAAGGCGTTTTTAGGCAATGTTTTACATTTAAGGAATAATAGAAATAACCAATTCCTCTTTATCAATAAAAGACCCGTCAAAGACCAATCCATAAACTATGCCGTTTATAAGGCTTATGAAGGCCTTATACCGAAGGATAAGCACCCCGTATTTTTGCTTTTTATGGAGATAGATCCCTCCGATGTCGATTTCAATGTCCATCCCGCTAAAAGAGAGGTGAGGTTCAAGGATAAAACCGGCGTGTTCAATTTTATATATCAAGCGGCAAAAGGAGCATTAAAGGTTGAGAATGAACTAATGGAGGCTTGGAGTAATGAGAGAGTAATGGAAGATTTTCCCCAATACCCCGATATTTCAACATTCCCCCAAAGTGTGCACGGCATATCGGAATCAACATCCCTTTACGATGATTCAACATTTGCCCACATACAGGCGTTTTACCTCGGCGATACGCTTGTCGCTATCCCCGATAAAAACGGCCTTACAATAATCGACTATCATGCCGCCCATGAGAGGATCAATTACGAAAGGATATTAAAAAAAGGACAAGGGGTAAAGATCAATCTGCTTTTCCCTCAACAGGTAAGATTGCAGGGCAGCGAATATAGGGTAATAATAGATAATCTAAAGGTATTAAACGATATTGGAATTGATGCTGAAGATTTCGGTCACGGGACAATAGTAGTGAGAAGCCTTCCTGATTTCCTAAAGGACGACGATGCGAATTCATTGATGAGCGATATGGCGGATTCATTGAGTTCGGAGTTTCCTAAAGGGATGGAGGCTTTAAATTCGAAAAAAAAAGCGCTTGCCGCAAGGCTGGCATGTCATTCATCCATAAGGGGCAAGGAAGTCCCGGACGGCATGAGGATAGAACGACTGCTTAAAGACCTTAATGAGATGGAAGACCCGGAACATTGCCCTCACGGAAGACCCACGAGAATATTGATGTCGATTAATGAATTAAGGAAGATGTTCAAGAAATAGATGGTTTCTTACTCCCTTTGTTTTTCAGGCCGCTGAAATCCCTTGAAGAGCGCCTTGAACGTCTGTCCGACTATCTTAGGTTTCAATTCCTTCAAGTATTCGGTATCGGGATAAAGTAAGAGTCCTTCTTCTACTGTTCTCATGGCTTCGTCAAAATATTCGTATTTACCTTCATGAATACCTAAATTCAATAAAACAAGGGCGTCGTATTGAAATACCGGCAATACAGGCAGACGCCGCTTTTCGGCGCCGCTCCATTTGATAAAGTCGTTTAAGAAGTCTTTATTTTTTTCCATGTCTTTTACGGCATCTTCGGCATTTACGAACATGTACATGGGCTTCGCCCAGTTTTTAAGATATATATTTTTGACGGCCGGCATTATGTTTTCCATGCCGCCCTTTCTGCCCTCTGTATTGTCTATATACCATATCACAAGCTGATTATAGGCGATAAAGGTTTTTATAGTATATGCCGCGAAGGCTATATACGCGCAAGATAACAATACGACAATGACCTTGGCAGCCTTTTGAGACAGTTTCGGTTCGGATGCCTTTAAGAAATGCGAGGTTGCCGTATAAGCCAATAGTATAAATGCAAGATAATGGGCGGTTGAAAGTTGAAGCGGATATTCGACAAGAATATGAACCGTGAGAGGCGTTAGGAGGGCTATATACAAGCCTGCCCGTTCTTTTCCGTATTTCAACAGTAGTTTGGCGAAGCCGTATAAAAGGATTAAAACTCCTATAATACCCGCAACACCGCTCTCCGACAGTATGAGGAAAAATTCATTATGAGGGTGCGACGTATAGCTGTGCCCTACTTCTTTATATTGGGGATCGGCTTTTTTGACTTTTCCCTGATAATACATATACAGGCTGCCGAAATTAGAGAATCCCTGACCGAGCAAAGGCTTTTCCTTAAACATGGCAACGGAGGTTTTATACATAAGTATGCGTTCGGCATATGAGGTTTGTCCCGTATCGGAAAACCATTCTATCTGTTTAACGGTAAGTTTTTCTATGCCGAGCCTGTCTTTAATTGAAAGCAGATAAAATCCGCCTGCCGTGCCGATAAGAAATACCATAAGCCAGATTATCAGATTTTTTTTGACAGCCGAATAATGTCGTTTTCGTGAAGGCAGTATTACTATCATTGCAAGCGCAACGCCTAAAAGACCTGCCCGCGAGCTTGCGATAATAAGGCTCAAAGACAACAGGGCTGCGCATGTCCAAAACAATATTTTTTTCTTTGAAGGATAATTTTTAAATCTGTTTGTAGTTATAAAATAAAGGCTGATAATCAGTCCTGTCGCTGTCCATGAGGCAAAAAGATTTTTTTGCTGGAATACTCCCCCGGCCATCCCGATAGAAGGCGCGGGAGTAATCGGGATATATCTGTAAAGGCCGAAAAACTGCATTGTTCCTATTGCCGACTCAATGACGGCGGAAACGAATATCAGGAACAGAATAGAGATTTTTTCTTTAGGGGTTAAATCAAATTGAAGGAGCGCAAACCATAGAATAACCCCTGCGATAAGCCGCGCTGCATTTTGAAGGAATAAATCCATATTCTTGATGGGATTGGATATGCAGCTTGAAAGCAACAGAACCGCAAATAAAAAGATATATATTCCAATCGGAGATTCCAAGAGCCGTTTTTTAACGACGGCATTTAATATCCCGAGAAGGATAATTGCGCCTATGGCAGTCCATATGATATATTCCCTTTGATGCGCGAGCACGCCTCCGATATTGGGGAGGAAGATATGCATGATAAAAAGAAAGATAGACGATAGTATTATTAAGAGATAACGGTTAGTGTTAGTTGAAATTGTCATTATTAACTATTATACACAAAGTCGAAGATGCAATAAAAAAGGGAGGCATTGCCTCCCTTTCAAAATATAGACGAGTAGTTATCTATTATCGTTTTCTGTCAAAGAAATAGGCAAAAGCCTTTGCAGCGGATGTGTAAGCAACTGCGTTAGTAGCCGATGCAATTTCCGCTCTCCATGTTGCAGAATCTGCCGTAGTAAGAGTATCAAAGCCGAGTACCCTGCCTGCTGTTCCATCTACCGTGTCATCAATAGCGCCGTCAAAGAATTTTGCATAGCCTGTCTCTTCAGGCGCGCTGAATGTTGTAGTGCAGTCTTCGGATACGCAAACTATAATTGCATTCTTTTTCGTTCCTGCATTTCCAAAAAATATGTAGAATGTCGAAGAACCGAGAGTGAGAGAGTTTGCAGAAGGCTGGCTCGCGAAAGCTGCGGTTGTAAAATCACTTTTAGGATTTTCCGTAGATTCTCCCATGGTACCGTCACTGTCAGAGTCTCCGGGAAATCTTTTTTCCCTGTCAAAATATGTCCATATTAGGACTTCCCATTGCTTGATTTCAGCGCCGAGTCTTTTATGCCTGCCGTTTTCTACAAGATCCTGCCCTTTGAGCACAGCGCCGATGATGATTCCGATAATAACCAGAACGATGGCCAGTTCGATGAGAGTGAAACCGGCCTGCCCCCTGAACCATGAGTTTTGCCTATTCGCATTTTTCATTTTTGACCTCCTGTTTTAGGCTCCTGACAATTAGCCCTGTTTATTTCAATTATATCGCTTAAAAACCCATTGTCAAGTGAAAAAAAGGAGGGGAATCCCCCTTTTATTTTTATCTTTATAGGATTATAGTTTCAGCGGCGTAGTGCGTAAAACGTAGACAACGAACAGTCCGAAGATAAGCAGGATTATTCCTGCAATTACACGGTATGCGAACATATACTGCTCGGTTCCCACAATGAGCTTGCTTGTCACTTCATTTATTTTTGCCAATGCCTTCGGGAAAAAGAGAAGCAAAGCGCCCAACAAAAAGGCGGAAACCGCCGCGGCATACAGAAAATACATAGCAAATAAGTTCATTCCGGCCCCCCCGACTATTTTCGTTTTGCAAAGGTTTTTACGGGATGCGCCTAAGGGGAGATTGTACCTCCCCTTATTGTGATGGCAGTAATATCCTTATTTCCTGTCAAAATAATAAATTAATGCCTTGGTGGTAGTTGTCCAATTACCTGTAACCTGCGCAGAAGTTACAGTTGCAAACCAATTAGCGCTGGTGATAGTGGCAGCAGTTGCCGCCCTTACCCTTCCATCTGTTCCAACCGCTGTTCCATCAATAGAAGTATCAAATGCCTCCATATAAGCAAGTTCTGCGTCTTCAAAAACGTCAGGAGTTGCATTTTTTGTTACAGCAATAATATTTTTTGTTCCATCATTGCCAAGCCAGACATAGAAGGTATATGAGCCGAGGGTGATCGAATTAGTTGAAGGCGGATCAAGAAATCTGCCGGTTGTTGTGAGATCACTATTTACATTGCCGTCTATTTTTCCGTCTTTATCACTATCTCCCGGAAAATATCCTTTCCTGTCCAAAAAACCCCATGATAGCACTTCAAACTGTTTCACGGTATTTGCAAATTTTTTATGCCTCGCGTTCTCTATCAAATCCTGCCCTTTTAGCACCGCGCCGATGATAATGCCGATAATAACCAGCACTATTGCCAGTTCGATGAGGGTAAAACCTTTCGCATTTCTAACTGTTGCCATTGTAACCTCCCGCTTTAATTTTTAGAGGCCGGTTGCGCCACTCAGCCTTGCCATAATCACCATGGCGCCCAGATCGGCGGATTACGGCTTAACGCTTTCCTTTTTTAGTTGTTTCTGCTGAATAATATCATTATCCTATGGAAAAATTCCACAGTTTTTATTGACAAGCGCCATGTAGTCCTCTATGATTTGATTATAGAAATTCACAAATTACGATAACCGAGACGGAAGGCAAAGTATTGGAGCGACTTCGGCAGCCCAAGCGTAACAAGGATGTTTAAGCGGGCGGGCGCAGCTTCGGAGGAAGGCTCGGATGCCTTCCGTCTTGACAAAGAGTGCAGATTTTAAAAAGATCGGTGTGAGAGATATGGAATACGTAATATTAATGAAAGAGGATTTCGGCGGTTTCATAGCGAGGCTTGCCAAGCTACAAAAACTGGCGGCCCCGGTATCGAAAGGGTATAACAACTTTTCATTTCAGGAAGTGCGTTCCGGCGATGAAATCGCCTTGAAGTATATCCCGACCATCATCCCGCCTAAAAAGTTTTTCATGCCCCGGCAGGAAACCCTGCTCGAATTCAATATCGCAAAAGGCCTCGATGTAAAGCCGGTCGTGGAGCATGAAAAGATAACGCTTTTCGGCGTGCATACATGCGACCTTGCCGGAATCCAGTGCCTTAACATGGCCCTTTCCATCCGTCCGAGAGATTACAATTACCTTATCAGAAAAAGGAAGATAGACATAATAGGCCTTGAGTGCAATGAATACTGCGATGAATACGCGAGTTGTTGCCTTGTGAGTTCCCATCTTCCTAACGGAGGATACGACCTGTTCTTCACCGACCTCTGCGATTATTTCATGGTGCATGTGAATACGCAGGCCGGCGAAGATATGGTGGAATCTGCAAGGCATTTTCGATGCGCCGAAGATTGTCATTTGGAAGAACTTAGAGCCTTTCGCGAGAGGAAAAGAGTCCTGTTCAAAAACGAGGTGCCGATAGAGTCGAGGTTAATACCGGAGATGTTCGACAGGGCATTTGAAAGCCCGGTATGGAAGGATCTGGAAGAGAGATGCCTTGCGTGCGGCAACTGTACTAATGTCTGTCCTACCTGCTATTGCTTTGACATCATGGACGAAATGGATATGAATTTGAAAATGGGAAGGCGTTATAGAAATTGGGATTCATGCCAACTCGAGCCGTTTGCAAAGGTGGCGGGAGGAGAGAATTTCAGGAAGGAGCGCTCCGCCCGGCAGAGGCATCGTTATTACCGTAAGTTCAGGTATCCGGTGAGCAAGTTCGCGAGATTTTTTTGCACCGGCTGCGGCAGGTGTAGCAGGGCGTGCATGGCAGGGATAAATCTGAAAGAAACATTGAATGCGTTATTAATGGAGGTCATAACATAATGCAGGTCTGCTTCAATATGGAAAAAACAGTAATCAGAGAGTCCAATTACAGGATCAGAAACGCGAGGGTCATAAAGACAAGGCAGATGACCGCGCATGAGAAGCTGTTTGAAATAGCGCTCGAAGGAGGGGATAACCTCGATTACGAGCCGGGACAGTTTGTAATAGTCTCTCTTTTGGGGATAGGAGAAGCGCCCATATCGATTTGTTCCTCGCCCACAAAGCCGGGTTCGTTCGAGCTTTGCGTAAGGGCTGTAGGAAAGGTGACAAACGCCATGCACAGGCTGGAGGCCGGAGACGATATAGGCATCAGGGGGCCGTATGGAAAAGGCTTTCCGATAAGAATACTCGAAGGGAACGACCTTCTTTTTATCGCCGGAGGCCTCGGCATAGCTCCGCTCCGTTCCCTTATAAAATACGCATTCGACAATCGTCGCGACTTCGGAAAGATACATATTTTGTTGGGATGCAAGACCTCTGAGGATATGCTTTTTGCGGATGAACTTGATCATTGGTTCAAACGAATGGATGTTCATTATGAATGCACAGTAGACCGCGCCGCGCCCTACTGGGCCGGTCATATCGGGCAGATTACCACGCTTATACCCGGCGTCCATCTTGAGCCTGAAAGAACATTTGCCGTGGTTGTCGGTCCGCCCATCATGTACAGGTTTGTGATAAAGGAAATCATGGCCAAGGACATACCGGAACGCCGGATATTCGTTTCCCTCGAGAGGCATATGAAATGCGGCATGGGCAAATGCGGCAGGTGCCAGATACAAAACCTTTACTGCTGTCAGGACGGGCCGGTATTTAATTACGCGGATATTAAAAATATGAAAGAGGCCATTTAGACGGGGAGATGATATGAAGAGACCTAAAACAGCCTTTTTCGACCTGTCGTGCTGCGAGGGATGCCAGCTTCAGGTCGCCAATTTAGGCGAATCGCTGTTGGATATCCTCGATGTGATCGATGTGGTTGAGTTCCGCGAGGTCATGTCGGAGAAATGGGATAAAGAGATAGACATAGCAATAGTTGAAGGCAGCGTAACCGACGAACATGCCGCTGAAAGACTGAAACGGATAAGGGAGCGGGCGAAGATCCTGATAGCTTACGGCTCGTGCGCTACCATAGGCGGCGTGAACGGAATGAAAAACAGCTTCGACCTTGCGGAAATACGAAAATATGTTTATGGGGAGGGGCATAAATTTTTCCCGACTGCAACGACAAAAGCGATTCATCAGGTCGTAAAGACGGATTATTTCGTAAACGGCTGTCCTATCTATCCGCCCGAGTTCGAAAGAGTTTTGAAAAACGCGCTTCAGGGCATTCCTTATTATGTGCCTGATTATGCGGTCTGCGTGGAGTGCAAGCTTAACGAGAACGTATGCATGTACGACAGGGGCGTTGCCTGCCTCGGCCCGGTAACGAGGGCGGGCTGCAACTCATGGTGCATAAATAACGGGAACATCTGCTACGGATGCCGGGGCATTGTGAGCAATCCAAATGAAAAGGGCATGAAGGATGTAATAGCTAAATACGGCATAGATATGAGGCTTATCGGCAACAAGATGGATATGTATAACAAATGCAGGGAGCTTAAACATGAAGGTTAAACAAAGCGTGAATATAAATGTCGAATATCTCACGAGGGTCGAGGGACACGGCAATATCGTCGTCAATGTCAAGGAGGGAAGGCTGCAGGAATGCCGCCTCGATATTGTCGAGTCTCCGCGCTTTTTTGAAGGCATTTTAAGGGGCCGATCCATATTCGAGGCGCAGCATATTACGAGCAGGATATGCGGTATATGCGCGTGCGGGCATTCTCTTGCGTCAATTCAGGCTGCTGAAGACGCCCTCGGCATTGCGCCTTCGGCGCAGACCGTAAAACTAAGGAAATTGCTTTTGCATATGGAGATACTCGACAGCCATATACTGCATATATATCTTTTAGCCGCTCCGGATCTGCTCGGCGTCAAGAGCTTTATTCCGTTGATCGAGACGCATAATAAGGTTGTGCGCCGCGCATTGAGAATGAAAAGGGCATGCAATGATGTGTGCGATGTGCTTGTCGGAAGGCATGTGCATCCTGTATCCGCGATTGTCGGCGGATTCACGAAACTTCCGAAACGGAAAGACCTTGATCCGATGTATAACACGCTCGCAGGCATGAGGCCCGATATAGAGGCTACTATCGACCTTATTTCAAAACTGAAATTCCCGGAATTTGAAAGAGATACGGAGTATGTAGCACTCATCAGCGATGAGAGCGAATATCCGTTTCTGGGCGGCGATATAGGCTCCACCGACGGCGTGAGAATGAACAAGAGAGATTACAGAAAGGCGACTAATGAATTCGTCGTATCCCATTCAACCGCGAAGCATGCGAAGTTGAGCCGCGAATCTTACGCGGTAGGCGCATTGGCGCGTTTTAATCTCAATTATGAAAAACTCCATCAGAAGGCAAAAGAGACCGCATCTGTTTTAGGAATTAAGCCCAAATGCATAAACCCATATCTCAATACGGCGGCGCAGTTGATAGAGGCGGTTCACTGTCTTGAAGATGCGATTATTATTATCGAGGATTTGCAGAATAACGGAATCGATTATTCGGAGGAGATTACGGTCGGACTGAACGAGCAGAAGAAAATCCCTGTAAAAGCCGGAAACGGCATAGGCGCGGTCGAGGTCCCGAGAGGCATTCTTTATCACAATTACGAAATAGACGAAAATGGAATAATTATTAATGCAAACTGCGTAATCCCCACAAACCAGAATCTCAATAATATAGAACATGATATGAGAAAACTCGTGCCGGAACTGCTTGCCATGAATGGAAAGAGCGAAGAAGAAATCACGCTCGCCCTCGAAATGCTCGTCCGGGCATACGACCCGTGCATTTCATGTTCTACGCATATGCTCAAGGTCGGATTTAATCGATAAATTGACAAACTTTTCCTCTAAGATTTACACTAAAAGACTTATAAACTAATTGATACGGGAGGAAAAATTGTTAAAAACAGTGGAAGATATATCGGCTACGAAAAAGCGGCTTAAGATAGAGATACCCGCCGAGGCCATAGAATCGGAGATTAAGAGGGGCCTCGGAGAGGCTCAAAAGAGGGCGAGGATTCCCGGTTTCAGGCCCGGCAAGGCGCCGATGCATTTGATAGAAAAGAAGTTCGCAAAAGATATAGAGGCCGACGTCCTCGAAAAAATGATTCCGGATTATTACATTAAGGCATTAAAAGAGGCCGATATAACGCCTGTTTCGCGGCCCGTTGCCGAAGAGTCGTTCGATTTCAAGAGAAACGAGCCCCTTTCCATGACCGTTTCGGTGGAGGTGAGGCCGAAGATCGAAAACCTGAATTATGAGGAAATAACCGTTAAAGAAGTTCCGGTCGACGTCAAAGACGAAGACGTGGATGAGGTGTTAAAAAGGCTTGCGGAGGAGAGGGCTGCATACGAGTCCGTTGAAGACGCTATAAGCGTCGAAGACCTTATAACAATGGATTATGAGGTTAAGGATGACGGCACAGCCGCGAATGACGTTGTTTTAAAAGTGGGCAGCGGACCCTATCCTCAGGAGTTCTTCGACGGTCTTATAGGCAGGAAAAAGGACGAGGGATTAGAGATTACGGCAAGCTTTCCGGAGGATTTGCAGTCGCCGTTTGCCGGTAAAAAACCGACATTTAAAGTAAAGGTAAAGGAAATAAAAAGGCGCAATCTGCCTCCTATCGATGACGAGTTCGCTAAGGATCTGGGTTTTGAGAACATAGGATTATTGCAGGATAAGGTGAAAGAGAACATCCTTTTATCCAAAAACAGAGACGCTGAAAGGATTAAGCAGAGGGAGATACTCGATAAACTTATAGAATCGCACGAGTTCGAGGCGCCGGAAGGACTTGTTAAAGCCGAGATAGGCTCAACAGTCGCGGAGATAAAAGCGAGAGGCGGAAACGAAAAGACGGAGGAATCCCTTGCGGAGGAGATAAAACCGCACGCTGAAAAAGGGGTTAAGGCATCAATCCTCCTCGAACTGATAGGAGAGAAAGAGGGAATAAATGTTTCCGACGACGAGGTCAAGGAGGAGATAATCGAGACCGCTCAGAGGGCATACGTATCTCCGGAGAATATAATGAAGTATTATGTCGCGCGGGACGGATCGCTGGAGGGCCTGAAGCGCACCGTCTTTGAAAAGAAGGTGCTAAACTTTCTCGTGAATAAGGCGAAAATAGAAAAAGGAGAATAAGATGAGCATAGTTCCCATAGTTATAGAGCAGACAGGCAGGACCGAGCGGGCTTACGATATTTATTCGAGGCTTTTAAAGGACAGGATCATCTTTATCGGCACCGCCATAGACGACAACATAGCGAACGTGGTCATAGCGCAACTGCTTTTTTTGCAGACCGAAGACCCGGAGAAGGATATTAACATATATATAAATTCGCCGGGAGGCGTTGTATCCGCAGGCCTTGCCATATACGATACAATGCAGTATGTAAAGCCGGATATCGCTACATACTGCATCGGACAGGCGGCAAGCATGGGCGCGCTGCTTTTATGCGCCGGAACAAACGGGAAAAGGTTCTCGCTTCCACATTCGAGGATAATGATACACCAGCCCATAGGCGGTTTTTACGGACAGGCGACGGACGTGGAGATACATGCGCGGGAGATTTTAAGGATGAAGGAAACTCTGAACGGCATTCTTGCAAAACATACGGGACAGAGTATCGAAAAGGTTCAGGTGGATACCGAAAGGGATTTTTTCATGTCGGGTCAGGACGCGAAGGAATACGGCATTGTAGATGACGTGATAGCAACTGTTAAAGAAACGAAAAAGAAATAGCGGAGGTTTTGATGTCGAAAAAGACGAACGGCGACGTTCTCAGGTGCTCATTCTGCGGAAAAGGGCAGGACGAGGTCAGGAAGCTTATTGCCGGGCCGATGGTATACATATGCGATGATTGTGTGGGGCTCTGTAATGAGATAATAGATGAAGAGCTTAATGCGCCGGGCAAAGAACCCTCGAAAAAATTGCCTGCGCCGGCTGAGATAAATAAGTTTTTGAACGATTACGTCATCGGGCAGGAAAGGGCCAAGAAAATACTCTCGGTCGCGGTGCATAATCACTATAAAAGGATATCCGGCGGAGCCAAGTCCGATGTCGAACTCCAAAAGAGCAATATACTGCTCATCGGGCCTACAGGCACGGGCAAGACTCTTTTAGCGCAGACCCTTGCGCGTTTTCTGGATGTGCCGTTCACCATAGCGGATGCGACTACGCTCACCGAAGCCGGGTATGTCGGCGAGGACGTGGAAAACGTGCTTTTAAAGCTCCTGCAGGCGGCGGATTACGACGCTGAACGGGCGCAGAGGGGCATTATCTACATCGACGAGATAGATAAGATAAGCAGAAAGGCGGACAGCCCTTCCATAACGAGGGATGTATCGGGAGAGGGCGTGCAGCAGGCTCTTTTAAAGATCATAGAAGGAACGGTCGCTAACATTCCCCCTCAAGGCGGCAGAAAACATCCCCAGCAGGAATATATACAGCTTAATACTACGAACATCCTGTTTATATGCGGCGGCGCTTTTGTGGGCCTCGATAAAATCATCGACCGGCGGATCGGCAAAAAAAGCATAGGGTTCGGATCGGATTTTACGGTGCGCAAGGAAAAGAAGGCGGACAATGTCAATGTCTTGAATCTCGTCGAACCCGGGGATTTGATGAAATACGGCTTAATCCCGGAGTTTATAGGGAGGCTTCCGGTTGTCGCGACCCTCGATGAACTGGACGAGCAGGCCCTTGTAAAGATATTGACGACGCCTAAGAATGCGCTTACAAAGCAGTATCAGAAACTCCTGTCTTTCGACAATGTCCGTTTAAAGTTTACGGACGGAGCCTTGTCCGCGATAGCAAAAAAGGCGGTGCGAAGAAAGGCGGGCGCGCGCGGATTGAGGGCCATACTCGAAGATGTGATGCTCGATGTCATGTACGATATACCCTCGATGTCGGGAGTAGCCGAGTGCGTCATAAGCGAGGAGGCGATTACCAAAAAGGAAACGCCCTTAATCGTATATGAAAAACAAGCTGAATCGGCATGAGAGATGTGTAACCTGATATATAAGGCAGGTGTAATAATCGTTCCATTATTTCTATGTCTTATATTGTTTGCCGACGCGCATGCCTTTTGTTTTGAAGAGGCGGCAAGGACTTACGGCATAAATCAGGCGCTTATCGAAAGCATCGCAAGAACGGAATCGAACCTCAACCCGAAGGCTGTAAACAAAAATCTCAACGGCTCCATGGATATGGGGCTTATGCAGATAAATTCCTTCTGGATTAAGCCCCTCGGATTAAACGCCGGCGAACTCATCTCCAATCCATGCTATAACACAATGACAGGCGCAAAAATACTCAAACAGTGCATCGATAGGTACGGTTACACATGGGAAGCGGTAGGTTGTTATAACGCGACAAGCAAACATAAAAGGGCGAATTACTCATGGAAGATATTCAATGCGCTTAATAAAGCCGATAGGTCGGCGGATGGAGAAAGAAAGTTAGAGGTTGGAGTTAAGATTCAGGAAACTCAAAACTTAAAACTCTTTTTCAGCGTCAGAGACGAAATGTCCGGCCATGAGCCGTCAGCCGTCAGCCGTGTGCTGAAGATGGAATCGCAGTGAGCCTGTTAGCGGATCTCCTCTCCAAGATAAAACCTTACACGGCTAAAGGGGACGTGCCTCCCGGCCTTAAAAATGTAGTTTCCGATTCTACAAAAAAAGAAACAGCAAGAAAAAAAATCGTTATATTTTCCGTTTTAGTTATTCTCGCAGTTGTTGCCGGAGTCGGCGCCGTTTACATAATGGATATTTATCTGAAGCCGTCTCAAATAAAGAGGGCAGAGCGCAGGCCGCAGCCCGCGGCAGTCGAAAGCCCTAAGGCTGAAGTTAAGATTCAAGAGCAGCCTCCCATTACGGATGCTGTAACTCCAAAAATTCCTTCAGAAGCGGAAACAAAAGCCGCTTCACGGAAGGCGGCGGATAAGAGAGAGCCGGAAGTTCTTAAAGATAAAGCTCAGCCTGCTGTGAAGCCGAAAGAGAGAGGTCAGGCCGCTGCCGGGAAAAGAAAAAAGGAGCCTGCCGATAAAACGGTAAAGCAGGCCGAAATGCAGCGCGAGAACATTTCGGACGATTCGCAGCCGAAAAGGGATGTTAAGTCTCAACAGCCGAAGAAAGCGGAATCTCAGGAAGCCGCTCAAAAAGAAAAACAGGCGCCGGATTCTTCAAGCAGGGATGTGTACCTTTATACCGCAAGGACATACGAATCGAGAAGGGATTATCAGCAGGCGTTTTTGAATTATAAAAAGGCATTGGAGATAGACCCTGAAAATTACGTTATCATGAATAATATTTCGAGCGTGCTTATTCAACTTTCCTCCTTTGAAGAAGCCGTAGGGTATGCCGGCAAGGTCTTAAGCATAAAAAAAGATTACGTGCCCTCTCTTGTTAATTTAGGCATAGCTTATATACGGCTCGGCAACCTCACCGAAGGCGAGGGGTATCTCTCCAAGGCATTGTCGAGGGAGCCGTCGAATAATTACGCCCTTCTTAATCTCGGTATTCTTCATGAAAGGCGCGGGGATAATGATAAGGCATACGGATATTTCTTGAAGCTTTCGGATATGAGGGACGTTCAGGGTTATCTCGGCGTCGGGCGCATTTTTGAAAAGCAGGGCAGGAAGGCGGACGCGTCAAGGATATATAAGGATATACTTTCTATTAATAACATAGATTCAAAGACCAAGAAATTCGTGAACGACAGGCTGATACAATTAGGGCAGTAGTGATAGGTTTCGGGACAGTCCCGAATCTACGGCTTCGCCCGTAATTCTGGGACAGTCCCCTGCTCTAATCTCACTGCCTTGTCGGCGATCCAGCCTTCTTTGCCTTCCGATGTTTTTACCTTGTACCATTTCCTGCCGCCGATTTCCGTGAACTCGTCCGTTATCTCGAAAACCTTTCCCTTCGACGCCGGTGTAACGGTCTCGGCGTTGATTGAGGGTTCGGTTCTTAGATTGGCGGTATCCGCAACAACTATTAATGTTTTTTGCCGCGCTGTTATATCTATGCCCGGCCCCGGGAGTTTATCGGTATTGACCGCATCGACCTTAGGCGGTTCTTTTACAACGGCATCCTGCCTGTCTGCTCTATGAGTCGAATCTGCGACCGGGGTAATATGCAGATCGTAATTCATGATAATCGCAATCGCGAAGGCGGTTATAAGAAGCGCGGCTAAAAGGGATGCCTTTAGAACCTTTCGCCGTTTAACTACAGGCATCGCGACATCGGAAATATGGCGTATCGCATATTCGACATGCCGTTTTTTAACCTGCCTGCTCATGTCTAAGTAAGCCGCCATCATAGCCCTCGAACATATCAGGTTTATGAGCCTCGGAATTCCTTTGGATAATTTATGAATAAATCTCTTCGCCCTGTCTTCGAATACGACATTGCCCTTACCGGCCTTTACCAGCCTGTAATTGATGTAGTCGGAAGCCTCATTTATCGTCAGAGGCATTAGAGTAGTTCTTACGGTTATACGCTGATTCAGTTGTTTGAGATTTTCCGAAAACAGTCTGCTCCTTAATTCCGGCTGCCCTATCAGGACTATCTGTAGCAGCTTTTCCTTTTCGGTTTCGAGATTCGACAGCAGCCTTAACTCCTCAAGCGTTTCGTCGGGAAGGTTCTGTGCCTCATCTACTATAATGATTATCCTCCGCCCGAACATAGAGTTTTCTATGAGAAAATCCCTGAATGCCCTGATAATCTCGTTTTTATTCGTGTTTTTTACTTTTACGTTAAGGTCTTCGAGCACCGTGAGCAGAAATTCCTCCGGCGAGAGCCTCGGCGTCAGGACAAGCGCTATGCCTGCCCTGTCTTTCCACCTGTCGGTGTTGAGGAATGTATTGAGCAGTGTGGTTTTACCCGTTCCGGGTTCTCCGGTGCACATGAAAAATCCCTCTTTCTGCTCCACGATGTAATTGAAAGACGAGAGCGCTTCGTTATGGCTCCCTGACGGATAGAAATAAAATGGATCCGGAGTAAGCCTGAAGGGGTTTTCTTTTAAATCGAAAAATTCGAGGTAATCCATTATCTCCCCTTGCCGAATGTTGAAATAAGGTCATAGAGCGGCAGCATAAGCCCTATGATGATTACCGCGAAAAGCCCGCCTACAACCGCGATTACAATGGGCTCTATCATCTTGCCCATTTTATCGGATATATCATCCAGTTTTTTGATATAAAGCTTCGAAAGAAAGGCGAACTGCTCGTCGAGGTTGCCGCTCGTCTCGCCTATATCCACCATTCTTATAACGAGCGGCGGAAAAACCGGATGTTCCCTCATAGCGTCGGATATCCTGCTTCCGGCTGCTATAGTATCGTTCGACTTAAGTATAGCCCTTTTGAACACCTCATTGCCTATAACGTCCGCGATTATATCGAAGGACCTGTTTATGGTGAGGCCGGCCACTATAAGTATCCGGAGTTGCTCGGAAAAGAGAGCTAACAGTTTGTTGTATACCACAAGCTTTACGATAGGGAATGCAAGTTTGAGCCTGTCCACGTAATATCTGGTGCGTTCTTTCTGCTTCAGTATCTGGAAAAGGGCAAAAATCGCGACCGGCATGAGCGGAATAAGATACCAGTATGCCTGTGTGAAATTGCTTACATGCAGGAGAATCCGCGTTATTAGCGGCAGTTTTACGCCCATTTCCATAAGGGTCTTCATTATCTTGGGCAAAACGTACGCAAGCCAGAATATCAGGGCGCCCATGGTCGTGACTAAGGCAAAGGCAGGATAAATAAGCGCCCTCTTTATTGCAGAGGCGAGGTCTTCCATTTTTTGCAGGTGATCCGCAATATCCAGCAGGCTTCTTTCAAGGCGTCCTGTTTCCTCCCCGATCTTTACCAGCCTGACAAAGACATCCGGGAAAACATTTTTGTGGGCATCTACTGCGTCGGAAAATCTTAGCCCCATTTCGGTGCGTTTTTTTATGTCCGTTATAATGCCGTTGAGTTTTTTATTCTCTGTTGTCGCTATGATGTCTCCGAGCGCTGAAAGGAGCGGTACGCCTGCCCGGAGCATAATGGAAAGATTATTGGCAAATTCTATGACATCCTTGCGTTGCAGCTTACGCGAGAGTAGGACGCCTCTAAGATACGCGGCCGCGCTGCTTGCCTTTTTAAGGTTGAGAATATAAAACCCTCTTGAGGCGAGATCGCCGTAAACGGAGCCTATATCCTCTCCTTCGGCAAGGCCTCTTACGATCACGCCGTCGGCATCTAAGGCCTTATATGAAAAATAGTTCATCCCGCTACTCTTAGAACTTCATCGAGGGTAGTAATCCCTTCAGCCGCCTTTATTATGGCGTCTTCCTTCAAGGGGCGCATGCCTTTTTTTACCGCGGCTTCCTTTATCGCTATGATAGAAGCCCCCGAATATATCATTTCCCGTATCTCGTCGTCGATGATCAGTATCTCTCCTATAACCGTTCTTCCGGTATAGCCCGTGCCGCTGCACTTGGAACAGCCCTTGCCCTTAAAGGCGCTGCTTAAAGTTATCCCGTATTCTTTAAAGACCGATATTTCATGTTCGTTCAGGCTGTATTCAATTTTGCAATAACGGCATATTTTTCTTGCCAGCCTCTGCGCCATTATTGCAAGAAGAGATGAGGACATCAGGAACCTATCCACCTGTAAATCCAAAAGCCTCGGGATTGCCGTTACCGCGTCGTTTGTATGGAGCGTAGATAAAACAAGGTGTCCTGTTATGGATGACCTGATTGCTATTTTGGCGGTTTCCTCGTCTCTTATCTCTCCGAGAAGCATTACATCGGGGTCCTGCCTCATGAAATTCCTGCCGGCGAGGGCGAAGTCATAGCCGGCCTTTTCATTGACCTGCGTCTGTTTGATCAAGCTGAGCTTGTATTCAACCGGATCTTCGACTGTAAGGACGTTCCTTTCAATAAGGTTTATTTCTCTTAATGCGGCATAAAGGGTGGTTGTTTTACCGCTTCCGGTAGGGCCTGTAATAAGAATTATCCCGTAAGGTTTATGGAATAATGCCTTTATTTTTTTTGTATTGACCTCATCGAACCCGAGCATTTCGATCCTTAACAGCGACCCCGTGCCTGCGAGTATTCTCATCACTATGTTTTCTCCATATATCGTAGGAATCGTCGATATGCGGAGGTCATATCCTTTGCTCAGAAAATCGAACCTGAAAGAACCGTCTTGCGGCAACCTTTGCTCCGCTATGTCGAGCTGCGCGAGTATCTTTATCCTCGATACGATACCGTTGTGGGCGGCCTTGGGGATGCCGTGGCCGTGCTGCATGACGCCGTCTACGCGGTAGAAAATATTTATCATGTCGGCGGTGGGGTTGACATGTATATCCGTTGCGTTTTTTCTGATCCCGTCCATTATGATGAGGTTTGCGAGGTTCGTTACGGCGGCGCCTGTGGCGGTCTCCGTAGCCTTGATCTCGGATATTATGTCTTCCATTCTCTTATGAATAGGGTTTTCGAGGAAAAAGTATGCCCTGTCCATCGCGTCCCGGAAGCTGTCCGCATCCACCATGCAGACCTTGGGCGGGCTTTTTACGGCCCTTGTAGCGGTATCTACCGCTACAATATTGCTCGGGTTAGTTATACCTATGGTCATGCGCCCGTCTTCCATGTCGAGGGGAATGAACCCTGCCTTTTCAGCAATGTCTTTTTGCACGGCCCTGAGGGCATTTTCCGATATGGCATACTCGCCGAGGTCTATGAATTCTATACCGGATTGCTCTGCCAGTATCCGCCCCAGCTCTTTAGACGATATAAAGCCGAGATTTACGAGGGCGTCGCCGAGCAGGGTGCCGGTTATTTTTTGCTGGATTAAAGCGACATGGAGCTGTTCGTCGGTGAGGAGCCCCCGCGCCTTTAATAAATCGCCTATTCTTATAGTTGCCATAATTTTCTAAAACCGTTTAAACTGTTTGAACCGTTTATCTACCTCGATACCAGTATAGGCTGAAGGACGATAACAAGCTCCGAACGGGATTCCAGCTTGTCCCTGTTTTTAAATGCCTCGCCTAAAACAGGCACATCACCCAGCCCCGGAATTTTATAATCGCTGACGCTCTCTTTTTTGGATATCAATCCGCCGATTACGACCATCTGCCCGTCCCTTACCTTCACCGTAGTGCTGAGTTCGCGCAGATCAACCGTAGGGAGCGAGATTTGGGTTTGGGTCGTCCCGCTTCCGAGCGTTTTATCTTCGAGTTTTATCAAATCCGAGATTATGGGGGTTATTGTCATTGAGATCTCCCCGTTTTCATTGATGTAGGGAACTATTCCTATCATAATGCCGGAAAGTATGTTGCTCGTCGTAACCGTAAAAGAGGTTGTCGGAGTAGTGCCGGTAGTAGTTATCGTTTCGACTTTCGATATGAAACTCTGATTTCTTCCGACGCTTAGAAGGGCTGTCTGGCCGTTCATTATGTTGACCCTCGGATTTGACAGTGTTCGCACATCCCCCTGTGATTGAAGAGCCTTTAAAAGTGATGTAAAGTTTCCCCGTGTAACACCCATATTTATGTAAGGGCTTGTAAGAGGAACTACTCCTGTAAAGCCCGGTGTCAGCGTGGTAAGGTCGATTTTAAAGTCGTCCAGTTTCTGGTTTAGTAAACCCCAGTCGATTCCGTATTTCAATCCTTCGGATAACTGTACCTCTATTATTTTAGCCTCGACAAGAACCTGCCTGCTTATAATCCTTTTTATCGTATTCAGATATTGCTCGACCCGTTCTATATTCCTCTTCGTAGATGTTACAAATATTGTCCCTGTCAGCCTGTTAATAGTATGGCTTTGCTGTACCGGAGCGACTGTTGTTGCAGGCGTGCCTCCAGCAGGGGGCGCTGTTGCCGGCTGCGCCGCGCCTAAAATGCTTGCGATAGATTTTTCGATCGCATCCCAGAAATTAAAGGCGGTGGTATCGCTCTTTGTATTCTGGGTAATATTTCCTTTTATAGTTGTACTCCCTCCCGATGTGCTTCCTCCAGCCAACGAGCCCGTAGCACCGCCGAGTATATCGCCGCCGACATCGACGCTGTAAGTCTGCAAAACAGCCGGATGCCCCAATTCGAATATCTTTGTATCGACAGCTTTTACAAAAAGCATATTGTCTTTTATGTTGTAAAAATAATCCACGGACGAAAATATCGTATTCAGGGCGTCTTCGGCGCTCATGTTCCTTAATGTCAGGCTGATGGGAGTTTCGGCGTTAACCCCCCTTTCCATAACGAGATTAAGGCCCGTAGCCTCGGAGATAACGTAAAGCACGTCCCGCAAAGGCGTGTTTCTTGCCTTAATATCGACAATTCTTGTTTTGAGGGGAGAAACGTCTTCAGTCACCGGCATAAAGTCCGGCATCTTCGGCTCGGATGGAGGCGGCCTGTCAGGTTTTACCTCCTGAGCCTCTTTCGGTATCTGAATTTCTCTCTTTATGTCGGTGTAAGAACAGGATAAAAGCAGCAGAGCAGCAGAGCAATAGAGCAGTAAGTTTAGAGCGGTAGTCTTTAAGGGGTATAAATTTATTTCATAGCGTAACTGTTGTTCTGATGATCTGCTGCCCTGTTGCTCTATTCTATCTTTATCCATTTTGCCCACATTTTATCTTTTAATAAGACCCTGCCTCTTTCTATTTTTTCGACCCGCATGCTGTCGATAGAATCCCCTTCGTTGACTATGATACCATTTATTATTGCTATTTTTCTGCCGCCGTTTATGAGTATAAGCGAGACCTTTTTTTCTTCGGCCTTCGCTTCCGGAGGGGGCGCCATTTTATCGAGCGGGACTTTAGGGAACGCGACTTTAGGGGCTTCAAGAGAGATCGGATTGGCGAGCGAAGGGACAGGAGCGGGCTGTTTGAATGAAATTTTCGTTTTTTGGTGATAAAAGGCGAGGATCTGCTTTTCGCCAGGGGACATGAAAGGCTTAAACTTCGCGCTCGACGAGATCACGACGCCTAATGCGATTGCGATCAACGGCGCTGCCGATATTAGTACGAGTTTTTTGTCCATTTCCCCTTTCTGTCTCAGGGCGGGGACAGTCCCGATTCTACGGCTTACGCCCGTAAATCTGGGACAGTCCCCCGTTTCATAATTTCCCGCTCTTTATTAGCATAAAACATACCAATAATTAACCGATTGATTTTAAAATGAATAATAACATATTATCATCATATTGACATTAAAAATGGAATAATAATGCCTGATTATCTATAGCAGTAGGAAAAATTTTCCCGACGGTCGGTTCTCAGTCCTTATAGCTTTTGCTGTCTTTTAATGTCCTGAGAGCGCCCTTTATCTCGTAAGAGACGGCCGTTTTATCCTGCGACTGGAATACGGCTATCGAACTGATGGAGAAAAACGGGAATTTCAGCGACTGTAACCAGCCGATATTATTTACAAATGCGGTATAGTCTTTCATTTTATTGGCCTTTATCCCTACGGGCATGCCGATCTCATTGCCCTTGTATTCTATATTGGTTATGCTTACCTCCGCGTCCCTGAAGCGAGACTTCAGTTCGTCAATCCTGATATAGATAAGCTCTTCGGCCGTTTTTTTGTCGAATATGTCGGGCATTATCATTTTTGCTTCCGCAATGGTCTTATCTATATCTCCGATCGCCTCTTTCATGCCGAAGACATTTTGTTTGGCTGTCTGAAGGCTTTTCCGGGTTGCGAAAACCGAATCTCCGTATTTTTTAGCGACAATGATTCCGGACACGACAATTATTAGGAGGATGCTCGCCGCGATGTATCCTGTCAACAGATTTTTAAGATTGTAGTGCCTATTGTCCATAGTTGTTATCTTTGCGCTCCGGTTCCTGATTGTTCGGTATATTTCAACTCCATTTGAAACTCTTTGCTGTTTATATCTATCCTGTCGGATAACATCTGAATACCCTTTGTATTTTTAAACGAGACAACTAAATTCTGATACGCCTGCTGCATCTCTAAGAGGTCTTTTGCCGGGGCGCTGCCCTTTATGCCTATGCGCGATGCGTTTCCTTCAGGAATGATATTTATGGAGCGGATATTTATGGATCTCATGCCCGGATAATTTAATGACGATACGGCTATTAACGCCTTCTGCATGTCGGGCGAAGCGTTAACTGCATTTATAAAGTTTATTAGAGGCATGAACCTCTCCATCTCTTTTTTCTTGTTTTCATAGGCCGTGATTATAGGCTCCATGCCCTTTATCTCCGACCTGACGGCCTCTGCTTTTTTCTTTGAGGCGAATATCTCGGATGATTTTGCCTTCAGGTAAAATGCGCCTGCCGTCAGTATGATAAGTAGTGTGAAGAGCAGATATGAAATGACGGTCTTGTGGAGATAGAAATCCCTGTAATCCTTGGGGAGAAGGTTAAACGCCGGGAGTTCTTTAAGATGCCGTATCGCCGATATCGGGGCTAAAAATTCATCGAGAGGCTCTTCGCGCTTTCCGGATGTCGTAATATCGGACATGCTCCGCATGCATATCGCGGGCGCTGCCGGTTCCATGACGGCATCGTATATTGTGCAGGGTGTGCCTATGAGAATTACTTGAGAAGGACTTAACCTTAATGTCTGCCGGCAGTAATTTATCGTCATGTTTATACCCTGCACGTCAACGTCATGAATCCCTTTCTCAGGGGATTGCATCGTGCGTATGAAATGCGGCATCCCGTCTTTCATTAAAAACATAGTTTTGCCTGCGTCGGATTCGGCTACGCATAATAACGGCTCGGAGGTAATGCCGTAAGACGAATTGACCGACTTGGAAAGCGCAAACGGAGCAGGGAATATATGCCTAATCCTCTTGCCGTGCCTGCCGAACCTCTCGACAAGCCTGTTCAGGTCATCATTTGCGACGGCAAAGAAAAATGTTTCTTTGACTCTTCTGCCCTCATGCATGCGCTCTCCGAGAATTGAATGGAAGAACGTAAAATCCTTTAATTCGGAGAATCTTTTTTTAGCCTCCGCTTCCACGATGTTCTTGAAGTATTTTTCGTTTACGGGGGGCAAAAGCATTATATCCTGATAGAATATCTTGAAATCGCATACTACTATGAAGTCGCGGGACTTTTCTTTTTTGAGGAAGTCTTCGAATTCGTCGTTCGTGAGGGTGAGAGTCTTGCCGATTAGAAGATTACGACCTTTAAAAGAGGCGTATACTATTTTGACTGTTTCATTTTCAAAACTGACAGCTATTTGCCGTGCCAAATACAACCTCCGACCCTCTACGATTGACGCTATTATATCACGGCAAACGCCTGTCATGCATTCTGTGGTTTCTCCATAGAGGCTTGCAAGAAGAGTCTCTCAACATTATCGTTTTTCCGGTCGTTAAATCTTTTATCTGCCTGCCTATGATGTATAAGTTCCCGTCCCTGCCGAAATATTTTGAACCGGTAATTTCCATTAAGGAGTCCGTATTGAAAGTTATCGCCTCCCCGGACAAATACCGGTGCGGCGCTGTAACGACAGTGTAGGACTTACCGCTTGTTTTTACCCTTAAGATGACCGGGCCCCTCTTGACATGGATTATCTCTGTAACAGTCCCCTTAATAGTTATCTCGGTGTTTTCATCATAGCCCTCTTTTATATCGGACTCGGCGTAAGCAGACGAAAACGGAGAAAGCAATAAAAAAAATGCAAATATGACTGCTGTTCTTATTTTTAAATTATCTGTCATTTCATCTCTCAAATGTTTTTGGAGTAATGGAGTGATGGGAACAACACTCCATTACTCTACGGTTTTTACTATATTCCCATTCTGCCCATTTTGGACATGCCCATGCCCATGCCTTTCCCGCCTTTGCAAAGGCCGGGACCGAAACCGGAAATGCCGGCTTCCGCTGCTTTTTTCTGGATCTCCGTTCTGACGTCGACCATTTCCTTCTGCTTTGCCGCTATGGCGTTCCAGTCCGGTGTGGCTGCGGTTCTGAGGGTCATAATCTCAGTCTTGAGCTGGAGCATTTTCTGCTTGAGCGGAAGTATATCTTTCTGGAACTGCGTATGCTTCTGCGTCTGCTCCGGCGTAAGGTTAGCTCCCGTCATGCCCATGCCGTAACCGGGGCCGAAGGCCATTGCTGTTGCGGTTACAGAAACTACAAGAGCAACCGCCAATACTATGCCTATTGTCTTTTTCATCATCTTCACCTCCTTTCCTCTATCCGGCTTTATCGTTTGCTTTTTGTTTAAGCAATCGCCGTGCCGGCTAAGGAAAGGGATTATTAATGGAAGACAAAATATTTCCGCTTCATTCTCGGAAGGCATCCGGCCTTCCTCCGAAGCTGCGCCGGCCCGCTTAAACATCCGTGTTACGCTTGGGCCGCCGAAGTCGCTCCAATACTTTGTCTTCCATTAATATCGTAAATAATATCAACATATAGCACAGGTCTTCTTCAATGACTTTATCTGCGGAACTCTTTAACCACATACTCTTTTATCCGTCCTCCGCATCGGAGGAATCTATTTGATGAAGCGTATAGTATCTTTGCTCTGAACAAAAAACGACACTTATAAAGGCATAGAAGAAGACCTGCGCTATGTGTCACTACATGCAATTTCTGCATCTGTAAGTGCAAAGTTTGCATCTATGAAATTCCATATTCCTTTATTTTATACTGCAGCGACCTCAGCGATATCCCCAACATCCCAGCCGCATTTTTTCTGCTGCCCCCTGTTTTTATTAATGCGTTTTCGATAGCCGTTTTTTCTATGCTCTTTAAATCGGCGGCTGCACCGTGCCCTGAGGACATTTCATTCGGCGTTTCGAGATCGGGCAATATCAACTCCGTCCCCTTGCTTATAATTACGCTCCTCTCTATTACGTTTTCGAGTTCCCGTATGTTGCCCGGCCATGTATAAAACGTTAATTTATCCATCTCATCGGCAGAAATTTGTTTCGGCTCTTTGCCGAGCCGCAGGGAGATGACCTTTACGATATGATTTGCAATATCGGGTATATGCTCTTTCCTGTCGCGCAGCGGGGGAATATTTATGGGGAACACATTCAGGCGATAATAAAGATCTTCCCTGAACTTCTTTTCTTCCACCAGAGACTTGAGGTTTTTGTTTGTCGCCGCAATCACCCTTGCGTTAGTTTTTATTGTATTTAACGAGCCGAGCCTTTCGAATGTCCTGTCCTGAAGGATTTTTAGGAATTTCGCCTGCAGCGCCGGGCTCATCTCCGATACCTCATCGAGGAATATGGTGCCGTCCCCTGCCAGTTCAAATCTCCCTTTTTTTTGGGACAGCGCCCCTGTGAAAGCGCCTTTTTCATATCCGAACAACTCGGATTCGAGGAGGGTTTCCGGTATTGCGGCGCAGTTAATGTCCACGAACGGCCCGCTCCTGCCGCTTTTGTTGTGAATAATTTTGGCTATCAATGTTTTGCCTGTGCCTGTTTCGCCGTAGAGGATAACAGTCGCATCGGTGGGCGCTACATCGCTAATATCTTTGAGTATACCTTCCATCCCGGGAAAAACAATCTCTATAGGAGGAATATCGGAGAACATTTCCGACTTGAGCATCCTGTTTTCCGCTGTGAGTCTCTGCCTTTCATATATCTTAGAAACGGCAATACGCAATTGATCGGGGTCTTTGAGCGGCTTTGTGATATAATCGGCGGCTCCCTTTTTCATCGCCTCGACGGCGGTTTCCACCGTAGCAAAGGCGGTGACCATAAGGAAATCCATATCCTCATTCTTTTTCTTAAGCTCGTCCATGAACCTGATGCCGTCCATTTTAGGCATCTTAAGGTCGGTTATTATTAAGTTAGGCGAGAACGAATCGACGGCCTTCAGCGCTTCTTCGGCGTCCGTAAAGCCTTTTACAACGTAGCCGGAGTCCTCAAGTATTTTGGTCATGAGGAGCAGGAACGACTTCTCGTCGTCAACTATCACTATTCTGAAATTTTCACGCTGCATAATGTTTATTATATAGGATTTCGCGGCAGTTCTATCTTTAAAAGCGTTCCTTTTTGCGGTTCGCTCTCGATTTCTATCTTACCTCCGAGGGCCTTCAGCAGTTTGTCCACGATAGCAAGACCGAGTCCAGTGCCTTTTGTCTTTGTGGTAAAAAAAGGCTTAAACGCCAGTTGTATTGTTTCTCTGTCCATTCCGCAGCCGTTGTCTTTTACCGTGACATTTATTTTGTCGCCGGAGGATTCTGCCTTTATCTCTATGACCCCGTCGGTATTCAGCGACGCGGAGGAATTATCGATAAGATTCATCAGCACCTGCTTCAACTTGTCCCGGTCTGATTTTACTCTGAGGCCTGAAGGCGCGGAAACTTTTATGTCGATGCCTTCGGCATTTCCGCGCGGCCGGGCGGTTTCAATAATTTCATTCAAAAGGTCGTCCATGTCGAATTCTTCCCGCTTTATTTCCACGGGCTTCGCATACGTCAGGAGATCGTCGGTTAATGCCTCCAGCCTATTCGATTCCGAAACTATGATGTTAAGGTATTCGTTTGCGACCCTTGCCTCTTGCCCCTCAATAATATACTGCGCGAATCCCTTAATGCTGCCCAAAGGGTTTCTTATCTCATGCGCCAGCACCGACGCCATTTCTCCTATTACGGCAAGCCGTTCCCTCTCCGCCATTTTTGTTTTTAATTCCTCGGCATGGCGCGATGCCCTTATGAAGAAATAACCGATGACCCATAGAATGCCTATTACAACAGCCATGCCTAAGGCCTGCAGCCGCGCCTGTCTTGTAATGCCTTCAACCGGATACGTGCGAAGCGCGAGCCTGAGTATATTTTCGGTGTTTTTTATATGTACGGGGAAATCGAGTATAAAAACCCTCTCGTCCGTCCCGAGCACAGTGTAGTCATGAAGCGGCCTGCCGGTTTCGGCCACAGTCTTGATTGATTTGTCCTGAACGATTCTCCCTATGAGGTTTTTGTTTGAATGAAGGAGTGTTTTGCCTTTCCTGTCATAAAGGGCGATAAAAGCCATGCCTTCCCACTTGCCTTCGGTAATGATGTCCTTGAATATGTTTTCTTCGGCTGGCAGTCCTTTTGACAGTAATGCCTCGAGGCTCACGGCTATGCCGAGGGACTGAAGCTCTATGGAATCTTCGGCAGCCTTAATGGAATTTTTATAGGTAAGGGCCGCGCTTATTGCGGTTATAACGGTTGCGAGTGCGAGGACGGCAATGATATAAAACCGGCTTCCATTTGGGTGTTTGTCGTGCATTTAATATTATACTTTAGTCAGCCGTTCAGGATGCGTCTTATGTTTGTCAGCATGTTCTGCAGATCGAGGGGTTTTGCCATGAATTCCTGCCCCTCTTCGTAAACCCCCTTGGAAACGAGTATGTCGCCGGCATAGCCGCTTATAAAAAGGACTTTTATGCCGGGTTTCATATCCCTTATGGAGTCATAGACCTCTTTGCCGTTTTTCTTGGGCATAATAACGTCAAGAACGGCCATGTCGATACGTTCTTTATGCTCCTTATATTTTTCGATCGCATCGGCGCCGTCAACAGCCGGTATTACGGTATATCCGTATTTTTCGAGGGTGTCTTTAAGAAGGGAACGTACGGAGTTTTCGTCTTCGGCTATCAGTATCGTTTCGCTGCCTCTGATGTCTACTATGGGTTCCTGTATATCCGCTTTATGCCCGACTTTATTTTCTCCGGATGCCGGCAGGTATACTTTGAAGGTAGTGCCCATGTTTTTTTCGCTGTAAATGTTGATAAACCCATCGTGCTGCTTTATTATGCCGTATACCATAGACAGGCCGAGACCTGTCCCCTTGCCTTTTTCCTTGGTCGTATAGAATGGTTCGAATATATGCGCCATGTCTTTCTTGTCTATGCCTGTCCCTGTATCGCTTATGGAAAGTATCATATAATTTCCGGGGTTTGCGCCGTATTTATCCGTATAGTCCACGGAAAGAGCTGAAGGCGCGGTTTCTATGGAGAGTATTCCTCCCGCCGGCATGGCGTCCCTAGCATTGGCGACGAGGTTCATTATTACCTGCTCTATCTGGTGGGAATCTACGAATACCGGGAATTCCGCATTCGAATATTTGAGCCTGAATTCGATATCTTCTCCTATAAGGCGTTTTAGCAGGCCGGATATGTTCTTGATTATCTCATTCAGGTTGAGCGTTCCGGGCTTTATGATCTGTTTACGGCTGAAAGCCAGAAGGTTTGAGGTAAGGTTCTGCGCCTTCTCGGAGGCATCGAGGACCTGTTTGATATAGTTTTGCGCCTCTTTATCGCCGTCATTCAGTTTATGCTTCAGCAAGGAAGAATAGCCCATTATAGCCGTTAAAAGGTTGTTGAAGTCATGCGCCACTCCTCCGGCCATAATGCCGAGGGATTCCATTTTCTGCGCTTGAATCAACTGCCCTTCAAGATTTTTTCTGTCGGAGATGTCCCTGTTGCTCACCCTTCGCCCTACGAATTTATCCTCGGCATAAATAGGACCGCATATATGGGATATCCATTTGACGTCCCCGTTTTTTGCGACGATGCGGAATTGTATCTCCTCATGCTTGAGCATCATGAAGTCGTCCATATGATTTTCGAATACGTGTTTATCATCGGGATGAACGATGTCCCATAAAAGCGCGGGGTTGCGCGTAAACTCTTCCTGCGTATAGCCTGTAATATGTCCGCACGAAGGGGCGATAAAAATAATTTCCCTGTCTTCGGTTATCCAGTATTCCCAGTCGTAGGCGAATTCCGAAAGGGTCCTGAACTTCCATTCGCTTTCGGTGATTTTCCTCTGATGCTCCCCGATGTTTTTAGAGAACGTTAAAATAGCCCCCATGCCGACGAACCACAGGATAAGATGCGTAAAAACTATCTTTGTGATCTTCGTTTTTATTCTTTCGCCGTAATGATATGTCTTCTGGACCGCAATTATTGCGCCTTTGCCGGTTTCGCTGACCGTGTGCTTCAGATTGTATTCGTGCTGATCATATGCGTCATGAGAGGCTTCGTATATATTCCATACGGCTGAGGCGGCTATAAGGATTGTCCATGTAATGAGCAGGCATATGGCATGACCCTTGGTATATCCCTCGGCGACGCGCTTGAAGTCTATGACCTTCTTTGCCGTATTACGAATAACGCTGCTCATCCCGTTTTTTTCTCTCCCTGAATGCCGCCGGAGGTCATGCGTTTCGGGTCTAAAAGGCGTTCAATATCTTCTTTAGGTATGTCCGTCATCTCAACAGCAACTTCCTTTATTGTCCGTTTTTCCGCGTAAGCCTTTTTCGCGATCTGCGCGGCCTTATCGTATCCTACCAGACCGCTCAATGTTGTAACAAGGATAGGGTTCTGTTCGAGAAGTCCGGAGATCCTTTCATTATTCACGGAAAAGCCGGATATCGCCTTATCCGCAAGCGACCGGGCCGAATTTGCCGTGAGCATGATTGATTGAAGAAGGTTGTGGGCGATAAGCGGGAGCATGGTATTTAATTCGAAGTTTCCGGAGCTGTTGCCGATTATAATCGCAACGTCATTTGCTATGGTTTGACGGCACGCCATAATTACCGCTTCGCACACAACGGGGTTTATCTTTCCGGGCATAATGCTCGAACCCGGCTGCAAGGAAGGCAGAGATATTTCGCCGAGTCCCGCGACCGGGCCGCTGTTCATTAAGCGCAGGTCATCGGCAATTTTTATCATGGATGAAGCAATTGTTTTCAGGTGCCCGCTGAGTTCAGCAGCGGTGTCCATGGAAGCCTGTGCCGCAAAATGGTTGTCCGCTTCTACAAAAGGCAAACCCGTATATGATGCTAATTTTGCCGCCGTGCGCCTCCCGAATTCCGGATGCGTATTGATCCCGGTTCCCACGGCAGTGCCGCCGCCGGCAAGTTTCGCAAGGCGCGGCAGGCATGATTCGATCCTTTCCATTCCCTGTTGAACCTGATACGCCCATCCGCCTATCTCTTGCCCTAATGTTACAGGCACGGCGTCCATCAGGTGCGTGCGGCCTGTTTTTACAACATCCTTAAATTCAGTCTCGCGGTTTTTCAGGCCGGCGTGCAAGTGTTTCAAAGACGGCAGGAGCGTATCATTTACCTGCATATATGCGCTTACGTGTATTGCCGAAGGGATAACATCATTAGAAGATTGTCCCATATTCACATGGTCGTTGGGATGGACGAGATTTGAGCCTGATTCGCCCCCTAATATCTGCGCCGCCCTGTTGGCGATGACTTCGTTAGCATTCATGTTTGTGGAAGTTCCCGATCCCGTCTGGAAAATATCCAACGGGAAATGGTCGTCCCATTTGCCGCCGGCCGTTTCATCCGAAGCTGTTTTAATCGCCTTTGCCGTTTTTGAATCGAGAACGCCCAACTCTGCATTTACTTCAGCGGCAGCGGCTTTTATCAGGCCGAGCGCCTTGATAAAAGCCCTCGGAAACCTAATTCCGCTTATCTTGAAATTTTCGATTGCCCGCTGCGTCTGCGCCCCGTACAGCGCGTCTGAAGGCACTTTCACCTCTCCCATCGAATCTTTCTCGATGCGGTAATCCATCAGCTTTTCCTTGCGAGCCCGGTCTTTACAGCGCATTCCGCAACCGCATGGGCAACGGCGGCAATAACCTTCCTGTCGAAAATGCTCGGTATGATGTAATCCTCATGCAGTTCGTCGTCCTTAAGCGTACGGGCAATAGCATTTGCGGCGGCGAACTTAATATCCTCATTCACTCCCTTCGCCCTGACGTCAAGCAGCCCCCTGAATATGCCGGGATAGCTGAGCATATTGTTTATCTGATTGGGATAGTCGGACCTTCCGGTGGCCAGTACCCTTACAAGCGGAAGCGCCTCTTCGGGCGCGATCTCCGGCTCCGGGTTTGCGAGGGCGAATACGACGGGTTCCTTTGACATTTTTCTTATATCATCCGCCGTAATGACATCCGGGGCGGAAAGGCCTATAAAGACGTCGGCTCCTCTCATCGCATCCTGTATGCCGCCTTTGATCCTCCTCGGATTGGTCATCTTTGCAAGTCTTCTCAGGTGAGGATTCATATGCCGCCGCCTGCCTTCATAGACGGCGCCTGCCTTATCGCATACTGTTATATCTTTTACTCCGTAACCCGAGAGTATCCGAGCCGTTGCCGAACCGGCGGCGCCGGCCCCGACAACGACCACCCTGAACTTTTTTATATCTTTTTTTAATAGTCTCGCCGTATTGATAAGAGCGGCCAATACCACCGTTGCGGTTCCATGCTGGTCGTCATGGATAACGGGTATATCGAGGTCTTTCCTCAATCTTGCCTCTATATCGAAACAGCGCGGCGCGGATATGTCTTCGAGGTTTATTCCGCCGAACGGGACAGAGATGTTTTTGACGGTTTTTATTATCTCTTCGGGATCTTTTGTCTTTAGGGTTATAGGGAAGGCATCGATGCCCGCGAATTCCTTAAAGATCATTGCCTTGCCTTCCATGACAGGCATTGCCGCCTCAGGCCCTATATCGCCGAGACCCAGCACGGCAGTGCCGTCCGAAACTATCGCCACGGAATTGCCCTTTATGGTATACCGGTAAACGTGTTCAGGATTGTCGTGTATATCCCTGCATATCCTTGCTACTCCCGGAGTATAAACCTTGGAAAGGTCATCTCTGTCCCTCACAGGCACTTTGTTATGGATCTCTATCTTGCCCCCCTCGTGCGACGAAAAGGTGCGGTCCATAACCCTGACGACCTTAGCTCCTTCGATGCTCCTGATGGAGTTTACGATCTTTTTTTCATGGTTTTCGTCCCGCGCGTTTACGGTTATATCTCTGGTTATCTTTCCTCTTTCTACGCGGACTATGTCGATAGCGCCCATATCTCCGCCCGCCTGGCTTATAGCGTTCGCTATTTGAGAGAACATGCCTATCCGGTTTTCTATCTCCACACGGATTGTGATGCTGTAACTCGGACTGGGTATGCGTAACACGTTTTTCCCTCCTTACCCCTAAAGATATTATACTCCAAAATTCGCATGCCTGCGCGTTGATCCGTAATCCGTAGTCATCATGATGTAAGGCATACTTCAAAAGCCTTTACTAAGTGTAGTTACCGGTGCAATCCAAAGATTACATTTGTATCATCCAATAAGAAAGTAATGTTGTAGCTCACGAGAAAGAGGATGCTGTTATGATATTACATATGAGTAAAGGCTTTTTCAGCACGCCTCACGTCCTACAATTTATAGTCAAACATTAAAAGGGCATTGAAGCCGTGCCTTCCATGCCTTGACTTGTTGTAAGATTGAATCTGAGTCTGTTGTATGGTATTTTAAAGTTAAACAAAGTTGAACGCAGAAAAGGGGTAATCCATGCGTTTTTTTCGGGACACCGTAGGCAGGAAGATAGTCATAGCGGTTACAGGACAGATTATGGCCGGCTTCGTCATTCTGCACTTAATCGGCAACCCCCTTAATCCATACCCGGTGAAGCTGCCTGATATAGGCTTTCTCAAACAGTTGTCTCGCGTTATATTGCTCCTGTCTTTTATTTTTCATGCCTTATTCGGCGTGCAGGTTGCCGTCGAGAACCGGGCTGCAAAACCGCAAACTTATGTTGTCAAAAAAAGACTCCGCACCAATTTTGCGGCGGAGAATATGAGATGGTCGGGCGTTTTAACGGCGGCTTTCATTATTTATCATCTGTTATGGTTTTCGCTTCCGAAAGCAGGAAGCGGCTATGCAGTCACGGCTGTTTATTCAGGCGGTTTAACGGCTTTGTTTTTGCATCTGTATCACGGCATTGCAAGTTTCTTTCAGACAATCGGGTGCAATAGCGAGAGGACAATCCCTGTTGTCGAGAGGGCAGGCAAGGGCACGGCCGTTATACTGTTTGCCGGATATATTTTTATAGTGTTATTGAGCTTCATACAGGAGACTCTACGATGATACTTGACGGAAAATGTCCATCAGGGCCGCTCCATGAAAAATGGGACAGGCGCAAGCAGGAATTGAGGCTTGTCGGTCCCGTCAATAAGCGGCAATATAAAATCATTGTGGTCGGCGCCGGTCTCGCAGGCGCATCGGCAGCGGCAACGCTCGGAGAACTCGGCTGTAATGTCGAGGCGTTTTGTTATCAGGACAGCCCGCGCAGGGGCCACAGCATTGCGGCTCAAGGCGGCATCAACGCGGCTAAAAATTATCCGAATGACGGAGACAGTATATTCCGTCTCTTTTACGACACCCTTAAGGGCGGCGACTTCAGGGCAAGAGAGGCGAATGTTTATCGCCTCTCTATGGTCAGTAACAATATTATCGACCAGTGCGTTGCTCAGGGAGTGCCTTTTGCGCGCGATTACGCGGGCTATCTCGACAATCGCTCCTTCGGCGGAGCGCAGGTGTCGAGGACATTTTACGCCAGAGGACAGACAGGACAGCAACTGCTCCTCGGCGCATATTCCGCCCTTATGAGGCAGGTAAGGTCAGGGACGGTTACGATTCATCCCCGGATGGAAATGTTGGATTTAGTGATTGTCGATGGAGATGCAAAGGGTATTACCGTCCGTGACCTCGTCTCTGGAGATATTAAATGCCATGCCGCCGATGCTGTTTGCCTCTGCACCGGAGGCTATGCCAATGTCTTTCATCTTTCTACAAATGCTATGGGATCTAATGTTACCGCCGCGTTCAGGGCGTATAAAAAGGGCGCGCTTTTCGCGAACCCCTGTTTCACGCAAATACATCCGACATGTATACCGGTTTCAGGAGAACATCAGTCGAAGCTTACGCTTATGTCCGAATCGTTGAGGAACGACGGCAGGGTATGGGTTCCGAAAAATAAAGGCGATAAAAGGCTGCCGTCCGAAATACCGGAGGCAGAGAGGGATTACTACCTTGAGCGCAAATATCCCGGTTTCGGCAACCTCACTCCGAGGGACATAGCATCCCGCGCCGCTAAAGATGTCTGCGACGAAGGCAGAGGGGTGGGGCCGGGGGGCTACGGAGTTTATCTCGATTTTGAGGATGCGATCGGGAGACTCGGCGAAAATACAATAAGGGAGCGTTACGGCAATCTTTTTGAAATGTATGAACGGATAACAGGCGAGGATGCCTATAAACGGCCCATGCGTATTTATCCGGCGCCCCATTATGCGATGGGCGGCCTCTGGGTCGATTATAATCTTCAGAGCAACATCCCGGGACTCTTTGTCCTCGGGGAGGCTAACTTTTCGGATCACGGCGCGAACAGGCTCGGAGCGAGCGCATTAATGCAGGGGCTTGCGGACGGCTATTTTATAATCCCTTACACAATATCGGATTATTTAGCCCGGACCAAACCCGGCGTCGTTAATACGGGACATGCCGAATTCAGAAGATCGATTGAAGATATGAACGCATCGGTAAAAAAACTTCTCTCCATTAACGGAAGGAGGACGGTGAATGAGTTTCATCGTGAACTCGGCAGGATTATGTGGGACTACGTCGGGATGTCGAGGAGCGAGGACGGTCTCAAAAAGGCGCTGTCAATAATACCGGGACTCCGCGCGGAATTCATGGAGGATGTAAAGATTCCGGGAAGCGGCATGGACCTGAATCAGGAATTAGAAAAGGCGGGCAGGGTCGCCGATTTTTTGGAGTTTGCGGAACTTATGGCGCAAGACGCCCTTCACAGGAACGAATCATGCGGCGGCCATTTCCGCGTGGAGCACCAAATGCCGGACGGTGAGGCAAAGCGGGACGATGAAAATTTCCGTTATGTCGCGGCATGGGAGTTCAAAGGCATAAATAAGGAGCCCGGGCTTCATAAGGAGCCATTGTCGTTCGAGAATGTGAAGCCTGCGGTAAGGAGCTATAAATAATGAACCTGAACCTGTTCGTCTGGCGGCAGAAGCGCACCGATGAAAAAGGAGCGATGGAGAGATACGAGGCTAAGGACATAAGCCCGGAGATGTCCTTTCTCGAAATGCTCGATATGGTGAATGAAGGACTGATTAAAAAGGGCATGGAGCCTATCGCATTCGACCACGACTGCCGGGAGGGTATATGCGGCATGTGCTCTCAGGTCATTAACGGAATACCGCACGGCCCCAAAGAAAAGACAACGACTTGCCAGTTACACATGAGGAATTTCAGGGACGGCGATACGATTTATATAGAGCCGTTTCGCGCGAAGGCGTTTCCGGTAATAAAAGATTTGATTATAGACAGGAGCGCGCTGGACAGGATCATTCAGGCGGGCGGCTACATCTCCGCGCATACCGGAGGCGTGCCGGACGCGAATGCGGTGCTGATCCCAAAGGAAGACGCCGAAACCGCTATGGACGCGGCCGAATGCATCGGATGCGGGGCATGCGTTGCGGCCTGTCCGAACGGCTCCGCAATGCTTTTTACCGCCGCAAAGGTCTCCCATTTAGCCGTCCTGCCGCAGGGAAAGATCGAAGCCGCGCGCCGCGTCTGCGTAATGACGGAGGAGATGCTGAATGAAGGCTTCGGCAACTGCGGCAACCATTACGAGTGCCGGGCGGCCTGTCCCAAAGGAATAGAGGTTAAATTTATAGCGAAACTTAACAGGGAATATATTAAGGCTCAAATAGGGATGAAATGATTCTATAGGTTACGGCATCCCTATGCCGTCTATTTGCGCCCCGCATTTCGGGCAATTAGAATTTTTCATCTTGATGGTCGTCAGGGAAAAACCGAACCTTTCTATCAGGAGTTCTCCGCATGAAGGGCAGTAAGTATTTTCGCCTCCTTCGCCCGGCACATTGCCCTCGTAGACGTATTTCAATCCCGTCTTTAATCCTATCTCTCGCGCTGTACGCAATGTTTTTAAAGGGGTTCTCGGTTTGTCCAATAATTTATATGTAGGGTAAAATTGCGTAACATGCCACGGCATTGCGATGTCGATGGATTTTATGAATTCCGCGACCCACTCTAAAAATTCTTCGGAATCGTTATAGTCCGGTATTATGAGTGTCGTTATCTCTACCCATACGCCCAGTTCCTTCATGAGCTTAATCGTGTCGAGGACGGGCTGCAGCCTTGCGCCCGCTACCTTTTTATAGAAATCGTCGTCGCCTTTTAAATCGATATTGTTCGCATCGAGATACGGGGCGATAAGCTTAGTCGCGTCCGGGCTTGAAAAACCGTTGCTGACGAATACGTTCTTTATTCCCTTTTCATGAGCGAGCCGGGCGCAGTCGTACGCGAATTCCATGAATATCGTCGGCTCCGTATATGTGTAAGATATGCTCTTGCAGCCGGCAAGCTCCGCTTCTCTAACAACCTGTTCCGGCGTCATATCCTCTCCGGGAATATCCGGGTGCTGTTTCGGATATTGGGATATATCATAATTCTGGCAATGCAGGCATCTGAGATTGCAGCCTACGGTCGCGATGGAATAAGACCTCGATTCCGGATGGAAGTGAAACAGGGGTTTTTTCTCTATGGGGTCTATATGACGGGCTATGACCTTTCCGTAAACGAGGCTATAAAGAGTGCCGTCCCTATTTTCCCGAACAGCGCATATTCCCCGCTTGCCCGGAGATATGGCGCAGTATTGCGCGCAGAGACGGCACTTTACCTTTCCGCCTTCCTTTTTTTCGTAAAGTATCGCTTCTTTCATTGTCTACCGTGTCTTTTTTTGTCCTGACTTTTCAGGGAATGATTTCGGCGGCGTTTTTCTTTGAACGGCATGGTGCTGCGTTATTATTTTTTCCGCTTCAAGCCAATGCTCTATGTCCCTGCCGTGAGTATGACCGCTTTTTACCCAAATTTCATGGGCTATTTTTGATATTTCATGATGCATGCTCATAACAGTCCTCCTGATATGGTTGTTTAAACAAAGCATAGCTCTATTTAAAGTTCAATGCAAGGTGTGTGCCCTTTCTGTCCAACACGCCAACACGGATTGTCTTCCAGACGACAGTATAATCATTGCTCGGTCTACTATCCTTTTAACGGAGGTTGAATAAAAACATCAAAAATCTTGGAAACAGAAAGGAGGAGTCATAGAAAAGGAGGTACAGAAATAGGTGTTAACAGCCCGGAGTCTCCAAAAGGCATCTTGGAGTATCTAATTAATAATCTGCAAAACTGTATATAATTGGGAGGGCGTTTTATGAAAAAGATTATCTATGCATCGGTTTTACTTATTTTTGTTTTGGGCATGGGACTTCCTGTATATTCAGGAGAAATAACTCCCAAGATGAACCCCCAAATAGATGAATACAAGAAAAAGGCTGCGGGATGGGCGAGCAATCCCGCCATTATAAAGGCTGTAAAAGAAAGTAATGCCAAGGGGCCTATTCAAGGTATGGGCAATGTAAAGTGGCGGGAACTGAAGGAAAATGATCCGATAGTCCATGGGTTCATTACCAGCCCGACCGGGCAACTTCTTACGCAATGGATGAACGCGGATCCAAAAGGCATAAACAAGATTGTCCTCAGCGGAGATAAGAGTCACCGCGTAGCATTTACATCAATGCCGGCCATCTATATCGGCAAGGGCAAACCTAACTTTGACGAAGCTTTTAGCGGTAAAATCTGGCAGCAAGGTGAGTCCAAGCCCGACCCCAGCACCAATATCGACACGGTCCAAATTGCTGCGCCTGTTAAAGACGGGGGTAAAATTATTGGTGTGCTTCTTGTGAGTCTTACTACAGCGAACCTTAAATGAGGAGGGGTGTATGAATGAAATGAAAGGTACGACAGGCATAGCAACATCCGCCGCAACCAACAGTTTCTTCGGCCAGTTTTTAGAGAACATTCGTGCACGAGGACGTGCTCCGGCTAAGACGTTGATCGGTTTTTTTGTTGCATGGGCAGTGTTTTTTTTCATTGTATGGATTATGCCGCTCCCTGAAGGCATGTCAAGCGCCGGGAAGGCGACACTGGCAGTTCTGGCATGGGCCACACTTATGTGGATAACCGAAGCGCTGCCTGTAGGAGTTACAGGACTTCTTATTCCCATGCTCCTGGTCATGGGTGGGGCAGTCGGTAAGTTCCCTGCGGCAGCCGGCGGTTTCAACCAGCCCGTAGTTTTCTTAACACTGGCAGCATTCATATTTGCGGCTATTATACAAGCTGCAGGTCTTGATCGGCGCATTGCCCTCACACTCCTGAAAAAACTGCGAGTCAAGGAAGTAGGGGGGGTGATCTGGGGCATGTTCGGTGTCAACCTTGTCCTGTCGCTGATCATCCCTGCAGCCAATGCCCGCGCTGCTACATTGTTGCCCGTAGTGAACGGTATCACACGTTTATTCGGGGATACACCAGAGGAGCGCGCAGGCAAAAAAGCAATCGTGATTCAGACGCTGGTCTATGGTTCCATGATCAGCGGCATGTGTATTATGACTGCGCATCTGCCCAATCTGATCCTCGTCGGACTTTTTGAAACAGAGCTGGCCTATAACTTATCCTATTTTAACTGGTTCCTGTTGCAGTGGCCATATCTCGGCATGTTTGTTATAACACAGTGGTGGATACGCCGCTATTTCAAGACAAAGGGAGTCGCAATCCCCGGCGGTATAGCAAAGGTGAAGGAAATGCAGGCCGAGTTGCCCAAGACCAGCCAAACCGAATGGCTGATAATAGCCGTGTTCGCCTTTGTAGGGCTCATGTGGATGACTGAGTCGGTGCACAAAATAAAGGCGCACAATGCAGCGCTGATGGGCATTGCGATCATTTTCATTCCGGGGATGTTCGGCTTTAAATGGAAGGCGCTCCAGGACCGCACAATATGGGGAACATGGTTGCTGCTGGCCGGAGCCATGTCCATGTCCGCGGCTATGGGATCGTCCGGTCTGGCACAGTGGCTGTCGGATATAGTTCATCCCATTGCAAATGGGCGTCCATGGTGGGCAATCCTTCTTATACTCATGGTGGGTACGCATATCATTCGATTGGGAATGCTTTCCAATGTTGCGGCTATTGCCATGCTGGCGCCTATCCTGATTGCCTTAGCGCCTAAACTGGGACTGCATCCGGTGGCATTCACCATGCTGGTGTCCGATACGGATACCTTTGCTTATATATTGCCGACACAGATTACCGCAGCAGTGATCGCATACAGCAGCGGTACTTTCAGTATGGCGGATTATGCAAAAGCGGGCTGGGTATCCGTGCTTATTGCCATTGCATACGGCATTCTCATTATGGCGCCATGGTATGCCTTTATGGGAATTCCAGTTTGGGACCCTGCAGCTCCATGGCCGTTCTAAAACATCGACAGAATTGAAGTCCTGTCTGTGCATTGCACCGACAGGACTTCAGCTTAGGCGTATGGACAAAGTTTTGATGGAGAGTTAAACTTAGAACATAATGGGTTATGGGGCAAGAGATGTAAACACATTAATTCGCAGTTAATTTTATGGAAAAACACTGGTATTTAAGCGCCATAGACATTATCAATGAATTACCGGAAGGCGAGAGGTCATTTTTTTACCAAAAATCACACAGGAAAAAATATGCTAAAAGCAGCGTTATCTTCTCTCCGGGCGACCATGGCAATTTAATCTATTATGTTTTAAACGGCAGGATTAAGATCTACAACCTTTCTGAGTGCGGGAAGGAGATTATATACTGGTTTTGTCATCCAAAGGATTTTTTCGGTCTTGCAGAGGTTTGCGGCGGCGAGATGAGGACCGTCTTCGCAGAGGCGGCGGAGGAGACAGAGGTCTTGTGGATAAACAGAGCGAATTTTGAAGAACTAATCAGCAGAAGTCCTAAGATAGCCCTCTTTATTATGAGGATACTCGGCAGCAGGATAAGACAGACACATGAGACCATAAAGGATCTTATTATGTGCGATGTGCACACCCGGTTGGCACAGCTTCTCATCAAGCTCGGGCAAATATGCGGCTGTTCTCATGATGGGGTTATTACCTTAGAGAAAAAGTTTACCCATCAGGAAATGGCAAACATGATAGGGGCCACAAGGACAACCGTGACGGAAGTGATGAACGAGTTTAGAAAAACCGGGTTTATTAAGTGTGACGGCAGCAGGATCACCATTCTTGATTACGCACGGCTTGCCGGATTTATAGGTTTTTCCGACTGATATTTTTCAATCCCCTCTTTATAGTTCTACACAGAAACACCCTTCATCGGATTTCTTGAAAAATAATCAATAACTGTCGTCCAGCAAACATAATTAAAGTTTTTTAAGTTGTAGTATAGATTCAATAATACGTTAAAGGAGGTTAAGGACAATGAAGAAGATTCTCCCAAAAACTATCAAGGATGTTGAAGAAGTGAGGATAGAAACCGATCTCCTCATCATAGGCGGAGGCAATTCAGGGTGTTTTGTTGCAATCGAAGCAAAGGAAAAAAATCCGGACATCGATGTAACAATTATGGAGAAGGCGCATATCGACAGAAGCGGCGCATTGGCTGCCGGCATGGATGCCATCAATACCTATATCGGAGAAGGTGAAACTCCTGAAACGATTGTTGCATGGAGCAGGGCACAGGTAGGCGGCGGGCCGCTCAGGGAGGACCTCGCCCTGAGCAACGCTAAAATCCTCAATGAATGTGTGGAGTCTCTGGAGAAATGGGGAGTGCCTTTCAAAAAAGATGAGAAAGGAAAGTATAAAAGAAGGGGAAGATTCGACATCTCGATCCACGGAGAGCAACTGAAGCCGATTATTGCGGAGAAGACTAAGAGTTATAATCCACGGATTTTGAACAGAGTGGCTGCAACGAATCTTATTAAAGAAGGAGACAGGGTTGTCGGCGCAATGGGATTCGGCATCAGGGACGGTAAATTCTATGTGATAAAGGCCAAGGCTACTGTTGTGTCAACCGGAGGTGCAGCAGGTCTCTACCGTTCGGCAACCAACGACGGTACTACCTCTCATCATCAGATGTGGATGTGCCCCTTTAATGTCGGGACGGGATATGCCGTTGGTGTAAGGGCCGGTGCTGAATTTACCCTGATGGAGCAGCGGTGGTGTGCGGCGAGAGTAAAGGATTTTACCGGGCCTGTGGACACCATATCCGTGGGGTATAAGGCAAAAATGATAAACAGCAAAGGAGAGATGATCCTCCAGGAAAGATATGCCCACCTCGGGGGGGATACTGCGCCGCGCTATATCAGGGCGAATGCGCCGATGAATGAATGGAGTGAGGGACGCGGGCCGACTTTTGTGGATACCCGGCACCTTTCTCCTGAACAGGTCAGGGACCTGAAAATAGATTACCTCAATGAAAGGCCCACGTATGTGCTTTTCCTGGCTGCAAGGGGGCAGGACCCTGCCAAGGAGCCGTTGGAGATATACGGCAGCGACCCTTACATAGTAGGCGGACATACCGGCAGCGGCTATTGGGTTGACATTGACAGGATGTCCACCCATCGCGGTCTGTTTGCCGCAGGTGAATGCGCAGGGGGGATGCCGAATAAATTTGTAGGCGGCTGTGCTGCTGAAGGCGTACTCGCGGCACGGGGGGCCTTGAAGTATATCGCAAGTGTACAGCACGGCAATCTCGATGAAAACCAGGCGGCTGGAGAAAAAGAGAGAGTATTTTCACCGCTCCTCAAAGGATTGGGCATGGAAGCTAAATACAATATCCCTGCCGGGCAGGACCAGCGCGGGCAGTACGATGGCGTTACCCCCGAAGAGATGGAAGAGAGGTTCCAGAGACTCATGGACGAATACGCTGCAGGGGTAGGCCAGTTTTTCAAATGCAATGAAGAGCAGCTTAACTATGCGCTCAAACATATCAAGATGCTGAAGGAACAGGTAGGCAAGCTGTTCGCTACGGATCTGCATGAGCTCGTTCTGGTACATGATGTTATTGACCGGCTCGAGGTGGCAGAGGTTGTAGTAATGCACCTGAGGGAGAGAAGGGAGAGCAGATGGCCCGGGTGGCAGACGAGGACCGACTATCCCGGGGTAGACCCATCTCTCGACTGTTTCATTAACTCAAGAAAAAACCTCGAAACAGGAGAGATTGAGATGCTTAAAAGGCCGTATGAGCAGATACTGCCGGGAAGCAGGACAAGCGCCCCGTCACCCATTCCGCTATCTGCCGAGACGGCTTAAGTCTGAATATTAAAATAAAGGAGGATTAAGCTATGCCGCCCTATGTTGTAAAAGAGAAGTGTGATGGATGTAAAGGGAAAGAGGAACCGTTGTGCGAGCAGATATGTATCGGCGACCTTATGACATTGGACGCCGAGACAGGAAAGGCATATTGCAGGTCTTTAAGGGACTGCTGGGACTGCATGTCATGCACAAAGCTATGCCCGAAGGGAGCCATTGAACAGAGGATACCATATCAGCTCGGATACCACGGTGCGAAGCTGATCCCGATGATGGGCACCGACTCCATAACATGGACATGTGTTGATATTAACGGCAAGGTGGAACGATTCGCATATCGCACAAGGAACAGAAAATAAGGGAAATAATCGGGAATGGACAATGACATAAAAATAGGAGTTTATTTTTGTACATGCGAAGGTGAAATTGAGAAGGTCATCGATGTTGACTCATCGGCAAAGGAGGCATCTGAATGGTCGGGTATAACTGCTGTCCACAAGGATGCCTTTCTTTGTTCTAACGATGCGATACGAAAAATTAGAGATGACGTTAAAGAGTTTGGGCTTGACAGGATATTAATAGCTGCGTGTTCTCCTTTTTTTAAAGTGGAAGAGTTTTCTGACCTCGGTATTAATAAATACTTTGTTGAGCGCGTGAATATGAGGGAACAATGCAGCAGGGTTCATAGCAATGACCCTGAGAATGCTGCTAAAAAGGCTAAAGCCATGCTGAAGATCTTCCTTGAAAAGGTAAAGAATTCTAAATCACTCCAGCCTGTAAAAATTCCTGTCTCAAAAAGTGCATTAGTGATCGGCGGAGGTGTGGCCGGCATAAATGCCTCCATTGATATTGCAGAAACGGGCAATGAAGTATTACTTATAGAAAAAAATCTATTCCTCGGCGGGAAGGCAGCAGAGTTGCACCGGTATTTCCCACGGATGTGTCCGCCATCCTGCGGCATGGAACTCATGTTTTCAAAAATAAAAAATAATACCAATGTCCACGTCTTAACCTCTGCTGAAATAGATACTATCGGCGGCTCTCCGGGTAACTTTGAGGTCTTGATAAAAACCTCTCCACGACATGTTGATATGGATAAATGTACATTATGCGGGAAATGTCTTCAGTTATGTCCACAAAATGCAATTATTTATCCGGAAGGTTTTTCCTATCCGGATATTCCTGCTATAAACAGGAAACTCTGTGCCGCTGAGTGTAATAAATGCGCTGAAATATGCCCTGTAGATGCAATAGACCTTTACGAAGAAGCGAAGATGAGTAATGTTAAGGCGGGCGCTATTATACTTGCAACAGGATGGGAGCCCTTTGATCCGGCGCCTATTACAGAGTTCGGATATGGAAGGCTTGAAAATGTTGTCACGAACATAGAGTTTGAGAGGATTGCAAAAGAACAAAAGACATTTTTTGATGAGCCCAAAAAAGCGGCATTCATCCAGTGTGTAGGCAGTCGGGATGAACGGCATCTCCCTTATTGCTCAGATGTCTGCTGTATGGTGAGCATCAGACAGGCACTTTTTATTAAAGAGGCGAACCCTGATTCATCGGTATACATTTTTTACAATGATATCAGGACTCCGGGGGAATACGAGGAGTTGTATCGGAAGGCACGAAAGACAGGGATAATATTTGTAAAGGGAATTCCCTCGGAATTAAGACAGGACGAACCTCAAAAAATAAACTTTTCTGCCTTTGACACTGTGGCAGGAGAGAGGCTTGATATAACAACCGACATAGTCATTCTTGCAACAGGCATGAAGCCTCCGGAGGGAACCCCTGATCTGAAGGATAAAATCGGCATTACTTTGAACAGAAATAATTTTATTGAATCCCATCTCCAGTGTTATCCGCAGGATACCCAAAGAGAAGGAATATTCAGCGCAGGTTGCTGCAGGGCGCCGATGGATGTTTCGAGGTCCATTGAAAGCGCCGGAACCGCTGCGATCAAGACTCTCCAGTTTTTTAATAATCGCACAGAGATAATTCCGGATCATCCTGCTGTAAATACATTGAAATGCGATGTCTGTAAACGCTGTATTGAGGAGTGCCCGTTTAAGGCGTATTCCTTTGATGAAAAGGGATTTCCAAAATCCGACATCATGAAGTGCCGCAGATGCGGCGTATGTATGGGGGGCTGTCCCCTTGCCGCTATCTCCCTTGGAGATATCTCCATAGAGCAGCTTTCGGAGATGATAGATGCCATAGACAAATCATATCTTGGAGACGATGAGCCCATAATCCTCGGTTTTTTATGTAAAAACGATGCGTACAGGGCGGCGGATGATGCCGGTCTGAAAGGGATTAAATATCCGCCTAATTTTTTAGGCATCATGGTTCCATGTGCAGGCACAGTAAATGGCGCAATTATTGCGAAAGCCATTTCTACAGGTGTGGATGGTATTCTCATTGCAGGATGCTCTGATAACCAGTGCCACTATGTGCAGGGGAGCGCATTGGCAAAGGTAAGATTGACTGATATATCAAATAAGCTCAAGGAGATGTATTTAGAACCCGAAAGGGTCCGTTTCGTGAGCATAAACAGGGATGAATCAGAGAAATTTGCTGAAACAATAGAAGGATATGTAAAGGAATTGAAGGAAATGGGCAGGAACCCGTTGAGGATTTAATGTACAGCTATCTTCTTGATAAAGAAAAATTGAAATGCTGTTATCAATGCGGCAAGTGCTCTTCAGGCTGCGACATTAACAGGCTTGACGGATCATTTCAGCCTCACAGGCTTCTCCATCTAATCGGTATGGGAGCAACAGATAAAGTCTTGAAAATTGATAGTCTCTGGAAATGCACCACATGTTTTACATGTTCCGAGCGATGTCCACAGGGTGTAAAAATTACTGAAATCCTCTGGCTTACAAGGGCCTTTGCTTTTAAATCAGGCTGTATTCCTGAACTTGCCGTAATACAGAGAGACACCCTGCTGAAGAGCGGAAGGCTTATGCCTGTAGACAACAAGAAGAGGGAGAAGGCCGGACTTCCTGCGATAACGGAGGAATCCGACGTGGCGGCTCAAATATTCAAGATAGCAGAGGAGAAAGAACAGATATTATGAGATATGCCTTTTATCTTGGATGTGCAACGCCTGTCAAGGCATTGAAATATGAGATATCCGCAAGAAATCTTGCGAGAAGCCTCGGCATAGAATTGATTGATATTCCTGAATTCGGCTGTTGTGGATTTCCTGTTAAGTCAATGGATTCATTTGCCGCCATTCTTATGGCTGCCCGTAATCTTGCGATAGCAGAAGAAAAGGGCATGGACATAATCGGCGTCTGTACAGGATGCACGGCGATTCTTTCAGAGGCAAAGGAATACCTTGAGGATGAAAAACTGAGGGAAAAGGTTAATGGAAAGTTAAAGGCTCTCGGAGTAAAAGAATACAGAGGTAGAGTCAAGATCAAACATTTTGCAAGGTTTTTATATGAGGATTATAAGCCGGATCGTATAAGAGATAAAATTACAACTCCGTTGGCGTCTTTGGAATTTGGGATTCATTACGGATGTCACTATATGAAACCGACCCCTGCTCATGGTCAATTTGATGACCCTGCAAACCCGTTCACGATTGATGACCTTATAAATATTACCGGAGCAAAAACCGTTAATTATCCGAATAAAAACCTCTGCTGCGGTCTGACCATAATGGGGACTGATGAAGACCTTAGTTTTAAGCTCGCGGCGGAGAAACTTGAATGTTTATCCGGTAAAGGAGTGGATGCAATGGTGGTTGCCTGCCCTTCCTGCTGCATAGCTTATGAAAATAACCAAAAACTGGTCGGAAAGAAAACCGGAAAGGAATTCAGTCTTCCTGTGCTTTATTTTACTCAGGTTATAGGGCTTGCAATGGGGCTAAGCGAGAAGGACCTTGGTTTTGAGTTTAACAGGATCAAGGCCGATGACTTGCTTCAATAACTCCGGAAGCAGTGAAAGAGTAGTCTATGCTGCTGTGAGCCGTTTGAATGATGAAAACTCCTATAAATAATCTGCGCATAAGTTTTGACGCTATTCGATGTAAAGAAAACTTGACAGTCTGTATTTTTGTGCGTTATTTTTATGCTTGACAACTTTTCATAACTTGAAGTTAAATAGTGCGTTTGTGTATTAAAAAATATACAGTAGAGGTAACAATGAACCCTCAAAATTATATGACCCCCGGCAGTTATATGCCCGTGGAATACCTACCCGTACTTTTGATTATGCTGACAGCCTCTGCCATAGGCATAGGAGCGCTCGTTATGGGAGGCATATTCAGGCTCAGAAGGCCGTATAAAGAAAAGCTCATGCCTTACGAATCCGGCAACCCGCCCGTAGGCGAGCCGAGGGAGCGTTTCAGCGTCAAATACTATATTATAGCCATGCTCTTTGTGATATTCGACGTGGAAGCTGTATTTCTTTATCCATGGGCGGTAGTTTACGACAAAATAGGGCTTTACGCGCTTGTGGAGATGATGCTTTTTATGGTGATACTGGTGGCAGGCTATATATACGCGTGGAGAAAAAAAGCATTCAAATGGGATTAGAAGGAGGTGAGGGAACATGGTAATAGACGGCACAACTGCGGTAGTTGAGATCGAAGAAGGATTAAAAATAATCCCCGGAGCAAATACGATAATAGCGAGCTTCGATAAGCTTGTGAACTGGTCGAGACTGTCTTCAATGTGGCCCCTGACATTCGGCCTTGCCTGATGCGCCATAGAAATGATGACGACGGGATCGTCACACTATGATTTGGACAGGCTGGGAGTGATATTCAGGGGCTCGCCGAGGCAGGCGGACTTCGTAATCATAGCCGGTACCGTTACAAAGAAGATGGCGCCGATAGTGCGTAGGGTCTATGACCAGATGCCCGAGCCGAGGTATGTCATTTCGATGGGAAGCTGCGCAAGTTCGGGAAACATATACAACACATACAGCGTGGTTCAGGGAGTCGATAATTTCCTGCCGGTAGATGTCTATATACCCGGCTGTCCCCCGAGGCCGGAGGCATTGATGGAAGGGCTTCTGAAGCTTCAGGACAAGATAAGGAAAGAGCATTTTAAATGGAGCATGTGGAGATAGAGACATGGAACCTAAAGAGATAGTGGAATTGATCAAAGACAGATTTCCGGCGGAAATTAAAGAAATTAAAGAATTCCGGGAACAGGTCTCGGTAATCGCAAAAAAAGACCGCATAAAAGAGATAATGAGGTATCTGCACGACGCACCTGAGCTTTATTTCGATTACCTCGAAGACCTCTGCGGAGTGGACAATATGGGCAAAAAAGAGCCGAGATTTGACGTGGTTTATCATTTATATTCAATGAGGCACAGGCATATGATAAGGATAAAGGCCGAAGTTCCCGAAGACGACTGCGCTATAGACAGCGTAACGGAAATATGGGCCGGAGCGGATTGGCACGAAAGGGAATGCTGGGACCTTTTCGGCATAAAGTTCGACGGACATCCGGATTTGAGAAGAATACTCCTTCCCGAAGATTGGGAAGGCTATCCTCTGAGAAAGGATTATCCGTTGAAAGCGGACTTAGGAGAGATGGAGTGGAAAGGATACAAAGAGGTTCTTGAAACGGCTGAAAGAAACAAACAGTACGAGGTTGATAGATGACGACTGCTGCCAAGGAATTAAAAACAAAAGAACTTACGATCAGCATGGGGCCGCAACATCCGGCCACGCACGGAGTATTGAGACTGGTTTTGGATCTGGACGGCGAAACCGTAGTCAAATGCACGCCCCATGTCGGCTATCTGCACAGGGGAACCGAGAAACTCGCGGAAAACAGGACATACATATCCGCATTGCCGTTAATGGACAGGCTCGATTACATATCCAGCATGTCAAACGACGTGGGATACTGCGTTGCGGTCGAGAGGCTGTTCGGCATAGAGGCCCCTGAGAGGGCCAAATACATAAGGACGATAATGTCCGAGATGACGAGGATAAGCAGCCACATCATAGGAGTCGCGACCCATGCTCTGGATATAGGCGCAATGACCCTTTTCCTGTATTCTTTCAGGGACAGGGAACTGCTTCTTGACCTGTTTGAGATGACATGCGGAGCGAGACTGACGGTCAGTTATCCGAGGATAGGCGGCGTAAGAAACGATGTAAGCCAGGAATTTCTCGATAAACTATATGAATTTACCGAAGGGTTTCCGAAGATAATAGAAGATCAGTACGAAACGCTTATAGACCAGAACAGGATATGGCTTCAGAGGACAAAGGGCATAGGGGTAATAAGCGCGGAAGATGCCATAAACTGGGGGCTTACCGGGCCTACGCTCAGGGGTTCCGGAGTGCCGTACGACGTGAGGAAATACGCGCCTTATGACGCATATGATAAGGTTGAATTCGATGTTCCGGTCGGAAAGAACGGAGACGTATACGACAGGTATAAATGCAGGATGGAGGAACTCAGACAATCCAACAGGATTATCAGGCAATGTATCGAAAAACTCCCGACGGGGCCGGTCATGACGCCGGATGCCCCGAAATTCACGCTTCCTCCCAAAGATAAGGTGCTTTCGGATATGGAGTCGCTGATACACCATTTCGTCCTTATAACAAAAGGGCCTATAGCCGCTCCTGAAGGCGAGATATATGTTGCAACGGAAGTTCCTAAAGGCGAGTTGGGATTTTACATTATCAGCGACGGCACAGGTAGGCCTTACAGGCTCAGGCTGAGGGCGCCGTCGTTTGTGCATGTATCGGTGCTGCCGAAGCTGTGCGAAGGCGCTATCCTGCCTGACGTGATCGCGAACATAGGCACTATAGATATAGTTTTAGGAGAGTGCGACAGATAAAGGGTTATGCTTAGCGAAAATACCGTAAAAGAAATCGGCCTGATAAGGAGTAAATACCATGACGCGCAGTCTTCCCTTCTGCCGGCCCTTTATGTCGTCCAGAGGGAGCATGGGTGGTTGAGCCCTGAGGCGCTGAAAGAAGTCGGAGAGATCCTGAATGTGCCGAAGGCGGAGGTAAAAGGCGTTTCTACCTTTTATGCCATGTTCAGGCACAAGCCTATAGGCAGGCACCTTATCCAGTTGTGCACCAATGTAGCATGCATGATTATGGGTTCCGAAAACCTTCTGAATATCTTAAAAGATAGATACGGCCTCGAACCGAACGGCACTACGGTAGACGGCAGGTTTTCGCTCGTTGTCATGGAATGTATAGGCGCGTGCGGCACTGCGCCCGCAATGCTCGTTGATACGGATTTTCACGACAATCTTACCGAAAAAAGAATAACGGAAATACTCGAAAGTTATAAATGACGGAGTAATGGAATAATGGAAAAAATACTGCTGAGGAACATAGAGAATCCGGATTCAGCCGATATAAACGAATACATAAAGGCCGGAGGATATAAGGCGCTTTTAAAGGCTTTGGAGTTTAAACCGGCCGATATCGTCGGCGAGGTAAGAAAATCCGGAATAAGGGGCAGGGGCGGCGCAGGTTTTCCTACGGGCATGAAGTGGGCCTTCGCCTCGGCGGATCCGAAAAAGCCGAGATACATTCTCTGCAATGCGGATGAAGGAGAGCCCGGCACATTTAAAGACAGGCCGATACTCGAAAAAAATCCGCACCTTTTGATAGAGGGGATGATCATTTCCGGATATGCCCTCGAAGCGGAATACGGATATATATATCTTAGGGGAGAGTATCCGGCGGCAAAAGGCATCCTTAACGCTGCCGTCGAACAGGCTTACGAAAAAGGCTATTTAGGCGACAATATTTTGGGGAAGGGCGTGAGGTTACATCTTTCCGTGCATCAGGGCGCCGGGGCTTATATATGCGGCGAGGAGACGGCGCTCATAGAATCCCTCGAAGGCAAGCGCGGACAGCCGAGGATCAAGCCTCCGTTCCCTGTAAATGAGGGGTTTCTTTCCAAGCCTACGGTAATCAACAACGTGGAGACGCTCGCTAATATTCCGTATATCATAGAGATCGGCGCAGACGCGTACGCTGCTATCGGAAGCCCGGATTGTCCGGGGCCTAAACTTTTTTCGGTAAGCGGGCATGTAAAAAGGCCGGGAGTATACGAACTTCCGATGGGCGTATCATTAAGAGATATAATCTATAATCACAGCGGCGGTATATTGGACGATAAAAAACTCAAGGCCGTAATCCCCGGAGGCATTTCAACTCCGATACTTCCTGCCGACGCCATAGACTGCCCGATGGACTTTGTAAATATGCCGAAGCACGGGAGCATGCTGGGTTCCGGCGCCGTTATGGTCTTTGACGAAACCGTCGATCTTGTCAAGATCTGTTACAGGGCGATTAAATTCTTCGAGCACGAGTCATGCGGCAAGTGCACGCCGTGCAGGGAAGGAGTGGGGTGGATGCGGGCCATTTTGGAAAGGATAAGCGGAGGTTCCGGAACTGCCGGAGATATAGACCTGCTCATCGAGGTCTCCAACAATATTACCGGCAAGACGTTCTGCCCGCTCGGAGACGGAGCCGCAATGACAGCGCAGAATTTTATAAAACATTTCAGAAACGAATTCGAGAAAAAAATTAATAACGGAAGCGTAAAGAGAGCGGCCTGAAGGTTTTAAATATGATTACGGTAACCATAAATAGGAAAAAGATTAATCTCGAAAAGCCGGTAACGATCCTCAAGGCGGCGAGGATGGCGGGGATAGAAATCCCGACCCTGTGCAATCATGAAATGCTCGAACCGTTCGGGGGATGCAGGCTCTGTCTCGTTGAGATCGAAAAGATGCCGAGGCTCCAGACATCATGCACCCAGTACGTGACCGACGGAATGGTCGTCTGGACCGAAACGGAGAAGGTAGTAGAGGCGCGGAAGGCGATGCTCGAATTCCTGCTCATAAACCACGCCCTCGATTGCCCGTATTGCGACAAGGCGGGCGAGTGCGACCTGCAGGACGTAACGGCGAAATACGGGCCTGCGACGGGACGTTTCGCAGAAGGCAAGAGGAGGCATCCCGAAAGTTTCGACGACCCCATAATCGTCAGGAATATGGAGAGATGCATATCCTGCACCCGCTGCGTAAGGATGTGCAGCAAGGTGCAGGGCGCGTACGCCATATCCATGGTGAACAGATCGAGCAAGACTTTTGTAGAGCCGTTTTCCGGAGGAAGATACGATTGCGAATATTGCGGCAACTGCCTGACGGTATGTCCTGTGGGCGCGATCATGTCGAGAATGCACCGGCATACCTACAGGCCGTGGCAAATAGAGAAAGAAGCGGATACGGTATGCTCCTTCTGCGGCGTAGGGTGCTCGATGGTTTTACAGGTAAGGGGCAACTCTATTGTCAGGGCCGTTCCGAGGGAAACCGGGGGATCGAACAAGGGTCTTCTGTGCAACCGGGGAAGATTCGGTTATGATTACGTCGTCAGTTCAGGAAGGCTCGATTCCCCGATGATAAAAAGAGACGGGAAATTCCGGCGCGCATCGTGGAGCGAGGCTTTTACTTATATAGCGGGAAGGCTGAAAAAGATAAAAGAAGATAGCGGCGGAAACTCGATTGCCGGCATTGTGTCGGGCAGATGCACCAATGAGGACGGCTATGTGTTCCAGAAGTTTATGAGGGCGGTCTTAGGCAGCAATAATATAGATTCGGTCGCGAGTTTCGGCTACGCGCAGGCGCAGAGGTTTTTTGAGGGAATATTCGGACAGGGCGTAACGGCAAACTCGATGCGCGGCATACCGAATTCCGACGGCGTTTTTGTAGTGGGCGGCGATCCTACGGCCGTAAATCCCGTGCTGGGTTTGCAGATAAGGGCGGCAGCAGGCAAAGGCGTGCCGGTAACGGCGGTAGGCTATATGCCGGGCCTTAAGATATTTGCCGCAAACAGGCCGATGCCGAAACCTTTCACTGAAACCGCGCTCCTCTCCGCGATGGTTACGGAGTTGAGAAATATTAAGGGTATTTCCGGGAAAGGCCTTTTTGATAAGTTGATAAAGGATATTCCGCCGGTATCTTTAGGGGAAGCGGAGGAGGTGTGCGGCGTACCTTCGAAAGATATTCGAAGCGCGGTCGATGCCCTTTCGCGCATGACCAATCCTTCAATAGTTATCGGCATGGATATTATCCGGAGAACGGAAGGACAGGCCAACCTGCTCCTTTTAGCGGCGCTCGTATCGTTATTGAACAGCAGGATCTATTTGCTCTCCGAGCTTCCCAACGAGCAGGGACTCACGGATATGGGATGTCTGCCGGATATGCTCCCGGGAGGAAGGCATCTAACTGTCGAGAGTTTCAGAAGAAGATACGAGGAGTTCTTCGGCGTCGATATTCCTTCAAGCCCCGGCATGGGCATTATGGAGATGATAGAGGCAGCGCACGACAAAAAGATAAAGGCGCTTTATGTTATGGGAGAGGATTTGGTTTATAGCATGCCGGACAGCGCTTATGTAAAGGCCGCGTTGTCAAAACTCGATTTTCTTGTCATGCACGATATATTCATGACCGAAACCGCAGGGCTTGCGGATGTGGTGATACCGTCTCTTTCATGGTCCGAAAAGGAAGGCTCTTATACGAATCTCGAGAGAAGGATGCAGATTGTAAGGAAGGCGGTTGAGGGGAAAGGCATGGAGGAGTGGCGGGCCGTTTCCGAGATAAGCAGGCTTTTGGGTTTTAACATGGATTACAAGAGTTCAGGGGATGTAATAGCTGAAATCGCAAAGGTGTCGCCGCTGCATAAAGACATAACTTATGAAGACATGACAGGCGAATGCATGTGGCCTTATAAGGGCGAGCCTTTACGCCACGGCATAAGCCTCGAGGATATAGAGATGCCCGATAAAGGTTCGCTGCTTAAGAGGCCTGAAAAGGACAGGATTTATATAGGCGTAGACAAACCCCTTTTTCATTTTGAGACATTAAGCAGGAATTCGGAGGCCTTGAGCAGCATAGCTCCTGAGCCGTATATGAATGTAGGCAAAGCCCTCGCGGGCAGGCTCTTTTTAGCGGAAGGCGATTCCGCGAACGTTTCTACCGCTGCCGGCAGCTTAAAATTGTCGGTGCGGGTAGATCCCGATATTCCGGATAACAGCGTTATGGTGCCGGATAATTTCGGAGATAAGGGGGTATATGCTATCATGCAATGGAAAGTGAATTCAGCGCTTAAAGCGCCGGTGACGGATGCGGAAGGCGTTACGATAAAAAAGATGAAGCACGCGGCAGAGGAGGTGGCGGTTTGAATATGATTGATTCGGCATTGACCGGAAGTTACGGGTATCTTTTTAATATTGCGATAATTCTCGTAAAGATAGCGGTGGTAGTCGGAGTTGCGATGCTGCATGTGACGTACGCGACCTATTTCGAAAGAAAGGTCATAGGCCACATGCAGATAAGGCTCGGCCCCATGAGGGTAGGGCCTCACGGCATACTGCAGCCTATAGCCGACATGTTGAAGCTTTTTTTCAAAGAAGACATAGTGCCTGCCGAAGCGGATAAACCCGTGTTTAAGATAGCGCCTGTGATACCGATATTTGCAACACTCAGTTCACTTGCGGCAATCCCGTTTTTCGAAGGTTTTGTAATAGCCGATATAAACATAGGGCTGCTGTATCTCTTTGCAATGTCCTCGCTGGCCGCATACGGCGTAGTTATGGCAGGATGGGCTTCAAACTCCAAGTACTCTTTTCTGGGAGGCCTCAGGTCGTCGGCTCAGGTAATAAGCTATGAAGTCGCAATGGGACTGAGCCTTGTGGGGGTGATGATATTGTCGGGGTCTCTGAATCTCAGCGATATAGTTAAGGCGCAGCAGCAATATTGGCATGGGATGTTTTTGATACCTCAGTTTTTGGCATACTTTGTGTTCATGGTAGCCGCCTTTGCCGAGACAAACAGGACGCCTTTCGACCTGCCCGAGGCCGAGAGCGAACTGGTCGCCGGATATTTTGTGGAATACAGCGGAATACGGTTTGCATGGTATTATGCCGCCGAATATCTGGGTATGATTATTATGTCCAGCATAGCGGTGTTATGCTTTTGGGGCGGCTGGACAATACCTCCGGTAATTGCCGATGCGGTGCCGGCGCTTAAAGTTGTTCCGGGCATTGTATGGTTTTTAGGCAAGGTATATTTCCATATATTTTTATACTATTGGGTAAGGGCGACGGTTCCGAGGTACAGATACGACCAGCTTATGGCGTTGGGATGGAAGGTGCTTATACCGCTTGCGCTGGCTAATATAGTCGTAACATCGATAATTAAGTTTATGAGTTAAGAGTTAAGGAGTTGAAAATGACGGTAAAGGATATAGTCAAGAAGGTCTTCCTTTTAGAAATAATTAAAGGAATGGCGCTGACCCTTAGGATGATGTTTACCCGGCCGGTAACGAGGCAGTATCCGGAGGAAAAAAGACCTCCGTTTCCGGGCTTCAGGGGGCTGCATGCCCTTCCGAGAAAAGAGGACGGCACCGCAAAGTGCGTGGGATGCGGACTTTGTTCGGCGGTTTGTCCGTCCCAGTGCATTAAGGTTTATACCAGCGAAGGCCCGAATCATGAGAAGATAGTGGACAGATACGAGATAGAGGTCTTGAGATGCGTTTACTGCGCCTTTTGCGTGGAGGCATGCCCGTTCGGTGCGGTCGTGCTTACGGATCATTACGAATATTCCGATTATTCGAGAGACGCGTTTTATATGACAAAGGAAAAACTCCTTGCCAACTGGGATAAGTTTATGGCGGGCAAAAAAGGCGAGGAATATTTCGAAAGATTCTGGAGGCCCAAGAGCGAGGACTTCACGACGCCGGAGAATCAGCCTGTATTCAGGGGTAGGAGGATATAATATAATGCTGCCAAAACTTTTTTTCGGTTATTTTGCGATCGTAATGATTGCGTTATCTCTGGCGGTAATAACCAGAAGGAATCCGGTGCACAGCGTGTTGTGGATGCTGGTGCTTTTTTTCCATATCGCGGGGCTGTATTTATTTTTGAACGCGGAATTTTTGGCGGCGGTTCAGATCATACTTTACGCGGGCGCGATACTGGTACTGTTCCTGTTCGTTATCATGATGTTTAACCTCAAGGAAGAGCTGACCGCGGAGAGGTTTATAGGGGAATGGCCCATAGGGGTTGCGCTTGGAATATCGATACTCATGCTTATGTTTTTCTCCATGAGCAAAATCACGACAGGCCCTCCGGGGCAATACACAATCGAAGCGATTAAGGCAGAGACGCACACGAAGGCGATAGGGAAGGTATTGTATACGGAATATCTTTTCCCGTTTGAAATAGCGTCATTGATATTGTTGATAGCGATAGTAGGCGCGATAGTACTGGCAAAAAAGAGAGGGTAATGGGAGGAGCAATGGTGCCTTTAGAATGGTATATAGGACTGAGCGCGGTAATATTCATAATAGGTGTCGCGGGATTCATGATAAGAAAAAACATAATCATAATGCTTATGTCCATAGAGCTTATGCTGAACGCGGTTAACATCAGCCTCGTGGCCTTCAGCCATTACCTACAGGACTTGAGGGGGCAGGTAATGGTCTTTTTCATTATAACCGTAGCGGCGGCGGAAGCGGCCATAGGACTGGCCATACTGGTGTCGTTGTTCAAGAACAAGGCGGCAGTGCATACGGACGAAATCATAGAGATGAAGGGTTAAGGAGCAGAGAATGGATAAATATGTATTAATACCGCTGTTGCCTCTCACGGCCTTTGTAATCAATATTATCTTTGGAAAATGGATCATAAAGGAAAAGGCGCACTGGATAGCGATACTTGCAGTGCTCGGTTCATTCGCGATAGCCGTAAGCGCGTTTCTGGAAGTCCTGAGCGGCAAGGTTATCAACTACGACGTTTACAACTGGATAGTGTCCGGGAATTTTAAAGTAACCGTAGGCTTTTTAATAGATCAGCTTACCGCGATAATGCTCATAGTAGTAACGAGCGTTAGCCTTCTCGTTCATATATACTCCGTCGGATACATGCACGGAGACGGAGGATATTACAGATTTTTCGCGTATCTGAGCTTGTTTACATTCTCGATGCTTATGCTGGTAATGGGCAATAACCTTTTACAGCTCTACTTCGGATGGGAAGCGGTCGGATTATGCTCATATTTTTTAATAGGTTTTTGGTACGAAAAGAAGTCCGCTGCGGACGCCGGGAAAAAGGCGTTCATCGTCAACAGATTCGGAGACTTCGGGTTCGGCATCGGCGTTATCATGATATTCCTGATGCTCGGAAGCCTGCATTACACCGAGATATTCGGCAAGATAGGGACATTGCAGGGACAGGCAATAAACATACTCGGGTATAACGTAGACCTTATCACACTTATAGCATTGTTACTTTTCTGCGGGGCGGTCGGCAAATCGGCGCAGATACCTCTCCACGTATGGCTGCCTGACGCTATGGAAGGCCCCACGCCTGTCAGCGCATTGATACACGCCGCGACAATGGTCACTGCAGGCGTATTTATGGTAGCGAGATTTAATCCCATCTTCAACCTTTCAGAAACGGCAATGAATGTGGTTGCATTAACAGGAGCGATAACAAGCCTCTTTGCCGCGACCATAGCCCTTGTCCAGAACGACATAAAAAGGATAGTCGCATACTCCACGGTAAGCCAGTTGGGATACATGTTCTTGGCATGCGGCGTAGGCGCATACGGAGCGGGCATATTTCATCTTTACACCCACGCATATTTTAAGGCGTTATTATTTTTGGGGGCAGGAAGCGTCATGCACGCGATGGCAGGCGAACTCGATATTCAAAAGATGGGCGGACTGAAAAAATACATGCCCGTAACATACTGGACATTCCTTATAGCATCATTGAGCATAGCAGGAATTCCGGGACTCGCCGGATTTTTCTCCAAAGACGAAATTCTTTGGCTCGCGTATAATCACGGCACTGTAGGCAAAATAGTATGGGCAATGGGAACGGCAGTAGCCGCATTAACCGCGTTTTACAGCTTCAGGATAATATTTCTGGCGTTTCACGGCACATTCAGGGGAACGCACGAGCAGGAGCATCACCTCCATGAATCGCCGAAGGCAATGACCATGCCGTTAATGATACTTGCAGTCGGCGCTGTAGCGGCAGGATGGGTCGGCATACCCGCGGCATTGGGGGGAAGCAATGCCATAGCCCATTTCTTTGAGCCGGTGCTGGGACATCCTCACGTAACGGCAGCGCATGAAGAAGAATACATGGTAATGGGAATATCTATTGCGGCAGCTATAGGAGGCATATTCGTATCATGGATATTCTATTCTCTCAAACCAGAGATACCGAAAAACTTAGCGGTTAAGTTCAAAAGTATATACACGACTTTATGGAACAAATATTACGTGGACGAACTGTACGACTTTATCATCGTAAGGCCGGTAAAATGGACGGCGACAAACATACTCGTTGCCGTAACGGACGGAAAGATCATTGAGGGCATAGTCAATGGAGTGCCGGCCGCGATAAGGAATTTCGGGGAGAGGTTAAGAAAGCTCCAGACGGGATATTTACAGCACTATGCCTTAAGCATGGCATTGGGAGTATTTGTAATATTGACGCTTGTATTGATAGCAAAAGGAAGATAAAGCTAATGAAGAACATGGAACAATATCTCCGCTCATTCTCGACGGACTTCCATGTCCGTCTCCGAGGCACCAGCTCGATTTCGCCGTCATGGCGAAACCTTGAGCTGCTGAAACCGCTCCGATATAATCCCATGTTCTTAAAGATAGAGGAGGTTTAATGCAGATAGGATACCCGATACTCAGCACGGTAATATTTCTGCCGATATTCGGCGCACTTCTTATTCTTTTGATAAAGAGGACGAATGAGGGATTGGTCAAATGGTCGGCGCTGCTCATAAGCGTCGTTACCTTCATATTGAGCATTCCGCTGTTCGTCAGTTTCGACAAAACAACAGCCGCAATGCAGTTTGCGGAGACGAGAGATTGGGTGCCGTCATGGGGGATAAAATACGCGCTCGGAGTAGACGGCATAAGCGTATTGTTCGTTCTGCTGTCAACGCTCCTTACAATCCTTTGCGTCACTGTCTCGTGGAACAGCATTAAAGATAAAGTGAAGGAGTTTTATGCCGCGCTGCTTTTAATAGAAGGCGCGATGGTAGGGGTCTTCTGCAGTCTCGACCTGTTTTTGTTCTATATCTTCTGGGAGGCGATGCTCATACCGATGTATCTTCTCATCGGAGTATGGGGAGGGCCGAACAGGGTTTACGCGGCGATCAAATTTTTTCTCTATACATTAGTAGGCAGCCTGCTGATGCTCGTCGGCATAATAGTCCTGTATCTCGGCACCGGGATGTCGTTCGACATCCTCAAGATGATGACGACAAACTATCCATATGACATACAGCTTATTTTATTCTGGGCCTTCTTTGCCGCCTTTGCCGTTAAAGTCCCTATGTGGCCCATGCACACATGGCTGCCCGACGCGCACACCGAAGCGCCTACGGCGGGCAGCGTCATACTTGCCGGAATATTGATAAAGATGGGCGCGTACGGATTTTTGAGATTCAATATGCCGTTATTCCCGGAGGCCGCAAAGGCAATGGCGCCCGCAATGATGATACTTTCGGTCATAGCGATAATCTACGGCGGCATCATCTGTCTCGGACAGACGGATTTGAAGAGATTGATAGCATACAGCTCGGTAAGCCACATGGGATTCGTAACGCTCGGGATATTCGCGTTGAACACGCAGGGCATTCAGGGCGGGATACTTCAGATGATAAATCACGGCATAATTACAGGGGCATTGTTCTTATGCGTGGGAATGATATACGACAGGACTCATACCCGGCAGATATCCGATTATGGAGGAGCGGCAACGATATTGCCGATATACGCGGCATTTTTCATGGTCTTCACGCTGGCGTCCATAGGCCTTCCGGGAACGAACGGATTCGTAGGCGAATTTCTCATAATCCTCGGAGGATTCGCAGCGTCGAAGATACTCGGAGTTTTAGCGGCGACAGGAATAATCATAGGGGCCGCTTATATGCTATGGCTTTACCAGAAGATGTTCTTCATGGAAACCGGTTCGAAGGTACAGGGACATAACGATATAGACGCGAGGGAAATACTCACCCTCGTTCCGCTGATAATACTCGTTTTCTGGATAGGAATATACCCGAACACATTCTTAAGCTTTATGGACGCGTCCGTTCAGAATCTTATAAACAGGGTGAATGAGGCAGGACTCGCGCAAACGGCGCAACAGGCCGTAGAGGTGATAAAATGATGAACATACCATTCCCTGATCTGACGCCGGCAATGCCGGAAATCATAATGACCCTTACGGCAACGGCGCTCTTAATGCTGGAGCTGATATTCAAAAACAAGAACATAATGGCCTTTATAGGAGTAGCCGCCGCTGCAGCGGTCATTTATACCGTCCCCATGAGCTCCGGACAGACCTTCGGCGGCATGTTCGTTAGCGACATGTACAGCGCGTACTTTAAGTTCATATTCATGATAAACCTCATGCTGACGATACTCATATCTCTAAAGTATATGCAGAGGGAAAAAGCGGAATACGGCGAATACTACAGCCTGCTGCTCTTTGCCACAGCGGGCATGATGCTCATGGCATCCGCGAAGGACCTTATCATCCTTTATTTAGGACTGGAACTCATGGCATTGAGCACATATATCCTGACCGGGATAAAGAGGCACGACATAAAATCAAATGAAGCGGCTATGAAGTATTTCCTTTTAGGCGGATTCTCGTCGGCATTGCTTCTATATGGAATAGCGCTCATATACGGGCTTACGACTACTACGGACTTATACGGCATAGCACAGCACCTCAGGTACAAGGAGGTTACGACCACCCTGCTTCTCGCCATGACGCTCACGGCAGCGTCGTTTTTGTTCAAGATAGCGGCGGCGCCGTTTCACATGTGGGCGCCCGATGTGTACGAAGGCGCTCCCACGCCCGTAACGGCCTTTATGTCCGTAGGGCCCAAGGCCGCAGGCTTCGCGGTTATGGGAAGGGTATTCTATATCGCCTTCGGGCATATGTATGCGGACTGGAGCGTTATACTTATAGGCGTATCGATACTGACAATGGCCGTAGGCAACATATTGGCATTGGTGCAGACGAACATAAAAAGAATGCTGGCCTACTCGTCCATAGCCCACGCCGGATATATGCTTATCGGAATAATAACCGGAACCAATGAAGGGCTGATGGCAACGATAACCTATCTCCTTATTTACGCCTTCATGAACATCGGGGCGTTCTCGATAATAATACTTCTCGAAAAAGGAGAAGAACTCAAGGATTACGAGGGCCTCGCAAAGAGCCGGCCGTTAATAGCGGCACTGATGCTGGTCTTTATGTTTTCCCTTACAGGCATACCTCCTACCGCCGGATTTATAGGAAAGTTCAACCTCTTTACTGCGGCTGTTAAGGCGGGATATATCTGGCTTACGGTAATAGCCGTGATCTTCAGCGCCGTATCAGCTTATTACTATCTGAGGGTGGTAATGAACATGTATATGAAGGAGATGAAGGAGGAGGCCGCCATAAGCCTTTCTCCGGCATTAGGCATTGCGATTCTGATTACCGTAGTGATGGTATTCCTCATCGGTATAATGCCGTCGGTGGTAATAGGA
>MHDU01000039.1 GCA_001803635.1 Nitrospirae bacterium GWB2_47_37
AGAAAAAGATTTGGCAAGCAGCAGCGTAAAAACCGGACATTTTCATTTTGGTGAAAACCGGACATTTCTATTTTGGCTTGACAAAGCTCAATATTTCCCTTGACTTTGATTTACGCCTTATTTTATCTTTCGTATCGCAATTAATTTTATCAGGAGCGTTTATGGGCAATATAAAAATCGGAGTTATCGGAGGCTCGGGGCTGGACGACCCCCGTCTGATGAAAGGCGCAAAAGAAAAAAAGGTAAAAACCCCGTACGGCAGTCCGTCGTCTCCCCTGACCGTCGGAAAGATAAACGGCGTAGATACCGTAATCCTCGCGCGGCACGGCAAAGACCACTCTATTTACCCGACAGGCGTTAATTTCAGGGCGAATATCCATGCCCTCAAAAAAGAGGGCTGCACGCATATACTCGCGACAACTGCCGTCGGCTCTCTGAGGGAAAAAATACGGCCGGGCGACCTCGTATTCGTAGATCAATTCATAGATTTCACAAAACACAGGCCGCTTACGTTCCACGATGAAAAAGTCATTCACACGCCGATGAGCGAGCCCTTCTGCAAAGACCTGCGCGCATTGCTCGTATCGTCCGCGAAAGGGCTTAAACTGAGACATCATCCGAAAGGCACGGTAATTACAATAGAAGGGCCGCGATTCTCTACAAAGGCGGAATCGCATATGTTCAGGGCATGGGGCGCGGATGTGATCAACATGTCCACTGTGCCGGAGGTAATACTCGCAAGGGAGGCGGGCATCTGCTACCAGAGCATAGCGATGTCGACGGATTACGACTGCTGGAAAGAAGGCGAGGAGCCGGTTACATGGGACATGATACTTGCCATAATGTCTAAGAACGCGGATAATGTTAAAAAGCTTCTCCTGCTTACAATCTCAAAGATAAAAAATACGAAATGCGATTCATGCAGAGCATAGGAGGTTGCGAATGCCGATCAAATCGAAAATAAGGACAGTGCCGGATTACCCAAAGAAAGGCATCATGTTCAGGGATATTACCACTCTCATTAAAGACCCGGTGGGGTTCAGGCTCGTCATAGACAATCTCACGCAACGATATATAAAAGGAGACGTGGATTTCGATGTAATCGTGGGCATAGAATCGAGGGGATTCATAATCGGCGGCGCGCTTTCTTACACCCTGGGCAAAGGTTTTGTGCCTGTGAGAAAAAAGGGGAAACTGCCGGCGGAAACTATAAAGCACGAATACGAATTGGAATACGGCACCGACACCATAGAGATGCACAAAGACGCGATAACCAAAGGGACAAAAGTACTCCTGGTCGATGACCTGCTTGCCACGGGCGGCACCGCTCTCGCGGCAGCGGCGCTCATTGAAAAGCTCGAAGGCGTCGTATCCGAAATGGCGTTCATAGTAGATCTGCCGGATGTCGGCGGACGGAAAAGGCTTATGGAGAAAGGCTACAAGATATTCGCCCTAACCGAATTCGAAGGAGACTAAAATGCTATAATCACCTATGAACCTGTACCTTATAGACGGCAATTCTTATTTTTATAGGGCATTCCATGCCATCAGGGGGCTTACGAATTCAAAGGGCTTCCCTACCAACGCCATCTACGGCTTTACGAACATGATCATGAAAATAATCAGGGAGAAAAAGCCCGATGCCGTAGCAATAGCCTTCGATTCGCCTCACCCGACGGAAAGACACCGGATATATGAAGAATACAAGGCTCAGAGGCCCGAAACGCCGAACGATCTAATTTTACAGATCCCCTACATCAAGGAGATAATAAACGCTTTTAACATATCTTCCTTCGAAATGCCGGGCTACGAAGCGGACGACATCATCGGCACCATAGCGAAAAAAGCCGCGTCTCAGGGAGTAACCGTATTCATATTGAGCGGCGATAAAGACATGATGCAAATAGTGGACGGCGGGATAAAGATTTACGATCCCATGAAAGATATAATTATCGACGAGAAATATGTTATCGAAAGATTCGGCGTTTCTCCTGAAAGGCTTCCTGAAATAATGGCTATAACGGGCGATACCGTGGACAATATTCCCGGAGTGAAGGGCATCGGAGAAAAAACGGCAAAGGAACTCCTCTCAAAGGCAGGCAGCCTCGATGAACTCATGGACCATCCGGAAAAAACAACGAGCGAACGCTTGAAAAAAATGATAGCCGACAACATAGAAAACATAAAACTGAGCAGGATACTCGCGACCATAGATACGAATATTCCGATAGATATAAGTCTTCAAGACATGATAATCAAAGAACCGGATTGGCCGGCCCTCCTCCCCCTGTTCACCGAGTTCGAATTCAAAAGCCTTATAAAACTCGCACCTTCAAAAGGACGCGAGCCGAGAGGACAATACAGGGCTATTACCGACAGAGAGGATTTGAAAAGGCTTCTGGGAAAAACATGAGTAGACAATATTCGCTGTTTGAAGATAAGGCAAAGGACAATAAACAAGAGTCGATAGGCGAAGAGAAAACGGAAGATGCTGCGTCGAATCCGGTTCCTATAGCCCATAGCCCATCGCCCCTTACCGAGCTTTCTTTCGACATAGAGGCAACGGGCAAGGATCCCATATCGGACACGATAATCGGCATTGCGTTATGCAGGGAAGAAGGCAAGGCATATTATGTTCCGATAAGACATAACCACGGCGCGAATATCTCCGATGCCTTGAGCATATTGAAGGAAACACTCGAAGACAAATCCATTTCTAAGATAGGGCATAACCTGAAATACGACATCCTTATATTAAGACAGGAAGGGATTCATGTAAAAGGCAAGTTATACGATACAATGCTCGCAGCTTATTTGCTCAATCCCAACAAGCCGGATCACAGCCTTGAAAATGTCGGACTCGAATATCTCATGCACAAAAAGAGACCCTTTACAGAGGTTCTCGGCAAACTGCATTCATTCGCCGAGGTTCCATTAGACGAGGCGACCCAATACGCTGCCGAGGATGCGGCACTGGCAATGGAACTGAAGAATATCATTTTTGAGAAACTCAAAAATGAAGGGCTCGATGATTTATATTTCAATATCGAGATGCCTTTGATCTATGTCCTTGCCGGCATGGAAGAGGAAGGCGTGAGGATAAACAAAGAAAGGCTCGAAGAACTGTCGAAAGAACTGGAGAGGGAAATTGGAATAATCGAATCGCGGATATATGCCGGCGCAGGTGAGAGTTTCAACATCAATTCGCCTAAACAATTGCAGAAAATACTTTTTGAAAAGCTCGGGCTTAAACCTTTAAAAAAGACAAAGACCGGCTATTCCACAGGAATGGATGTACTCGAAGAACTCTCAAAAGTCCACGAACTTCCAATGGAGATACTCAATTACCGGACCTTTTATAAATTAAAAACAACTTATGTGGACGCCCTGCCGAAGCTCATCGATAAAAAGACCGGAAGGGTGCATACCTCCTTTAACCAGACCGTTACCGCAACGGGAAGATTGAGCAGCAGCGAGCCCAACCTGCAAAATATCCCCGTTCGCGGGGATTGGGGAACAAAGGTGCGGGAGGTCTTTACGGCGGATGAAGGATGCATGCTTATCTCGGCGGATTATTCTCAGATCGAGTTAAGGATACTCGCCCATATGAGTAATGACGAAGGTTTGATCGATGCCTTTAAAAAAGATATAGACATCCATTCGAGAACCGCGTCCGAACTCTTCGGCATTGAAAGAGAGGCGGTAACCGATGATATGCGAAGGGTTGCCAAGACCGTGAACTTCGGCGTTGTTTACGGAATAAGCCCTTTCGGATTGTCCGAGGCGCTTAATATCCCGCCCAAAGAGGCCGCCGCATTCATCGAACAATATTTCGACAAACACCCCGGCGTAAAACAGTATATGGAAAATACGATCAAGACCGCGCAGCAACAGAGTTATGTCGCGACTATCATGGGCAGGAAAAGGCCGACACCCGAAATAAACAGCCATAACGCCAATATAAGGCAGCAGGCGGAAAGGCTCGCTATCAATACCCCTGTTCAGGGCACCGCCGCGGATTTGATAAAGATAGCGATGATAAACATATGGGACAGGCTTAAAGGAAAAAATCTCAAGACAAAAATGGTATTGCAAATCCATGACGAACTCTTATTCGAAGCGCCTGAAGACGAAATCGAAATCGCCCGTGAATTAATAAAACATGAAATGGAAAACGCCATGACTCTCTCTGTACCGCTCAAGGTGGATATAGGGCACGGTAAAAACTGGTCGGAGGCGCATTGATAACGTAATAATACATATAGTGAAGGTCCGCTTCAACGCCTTTATATATCAATTAAACCTAAATTGAGCGATTTCATACGTCAGGCACTGCTCAAAGACTTTTAAAAGTGTTAATTCAAGTGTATCTGAGAGATTATAAATGCATCACCCAAGAAGTTACCAATGTTGTAGCTCACGGATACAAGATAAATGTTTTTACAAGTGCGTGGTTTAAAGTCTTTTCGCAGCACCTGCCATATATTTCCGGATTAGAATCGCCCCGATTTTTATATACATTTAAAGGCCGTTTTGGTATATAATTAGCTAAATCGCTCATTGGGGGGCTGACATGAAGAAGCAAAAGACAACCAAAAAGGGCATTTTAAAGAAAAAGGCTGCGAAAAAAACCGGGAACAAGCCTGAAAAAAAGGAACTCATAAGGGCGCTCTCCGGCAAACCCGCAAAATCAACTAAGAAAACCCCGGCAAAAAAAGCCGCTAAAACGAAAAAAACTGTTGCTCCTAAAAAGGCGATTAAAAAGGCAGCAGCCAAAAAAATAAAACCTGCCGTTAAAAAGCCCGCGATAAAAACAAAAGCGACAAAGGCAAAGACAACGACTAAAACAAAAATCGTTAAAAAGGCCGCTGCGAAAAAGGCTGCCGTTAAAAAAATTCCAATAAAAAAAGCCGCTAAAAAGCCTTCTCCCCAAAAGGCTGTGAAGCCGTTAAAAAGAGAAGTTAAAAAACCGCTCGAAGAACTGACCGTCGCGGAACTCAAAACTCTCGCGAGAGAACTCGGCATATCTTTAAAAAACGGTCTTAAAAAAACGGACATCATTAAAGCCCTAAGCAAGCCTAAAGCAAAGGCCGTCGAAAAACCGACCCACAAAAAGGCAAACAAGGCTGCGCCGAAACCGGAGGCTGAAAAGGCAGTAAAAAAAGCAGTCCCTCTAAAAAAAGCAGTAAAGCCGGAAAAACCGGCGAAAATATCTAAAGAAAAGCCTCTGCCGCCGGAAAAATATGAGGAAATGCCTTCTCTGCCCGTGGGATACGGCGAAGACAAAGCAGCCTCTATGCCTGTTACTCCCCGGCAGTTATACGTCTATTGGGAGATAACCGAGAAGACCTTATCTCAATACAAAGGAAGCCTGAACATTAAAGCAATAAACTTAAAGACAAAGGCGTTTTTCTATACCCCGATATCCGAGAGGATCGGCGAGCAGTTTCTCTCCGTAGGCCCTGAAGGCGAATATTCCGTTGACATAGGCGTCATCGACTATAGCGGAAAGTTCATCCCGATAGTAAGATCGAAGACTACTGAAATCCCTGTTTCGAGAGCGGCACACAAAGAGGCAAAAGAAAAGAAAGAGGCGGAAGAAACAGAACTGCCGGAAGAGTTCTTTGAAACGCCTGAATCTATAAGCTCTTATTGATTAACTCCCTTTTACCTCAAACCACGCGACGCGCCGTTTTTTGTCCGAAGACTTTCTTTGCCCCGTAAGACTTGCCGGCCGGTCTGGGTTGCTGCGGCGGGCGGGCAAACTCCTTATCCCTCTGCGGCGCTGAAACATCGTAGTTGAAATCTGTTACAGTGCGGCGCTCGATGGTACCGCCGAGTATCTTCTCGATGGAGCGCACCATATCGGCATCGTCATTTGTCACCAAAGTGTACGCGTCACCGCTCCGCGCGGCGCGACCGGTCCTGCCTATGCGGTGAATATATGCGTCGGTGGTGGATGGGATATCGTAATTGATAACATGGGATATCTGGGTCACATCGATCCCTCGCGCGGCGATGTCTGTCGCCACCAAAATCTGAAAAGTGCCGTTACGGAAACCGTTCATCGCGGCCTGTCGCCGCGCCTGCGAGAGGTTGCCCTGTAAAGAGGTTGCGCGGTAGCCGCTTTTGATCAGTTGTTCACCAACACGCTTGGCCCGATGCTTGGTACGGGTAAATATCAGTACGGACTCTGTGTCGGTATGGCGCAACAACTCGATGAGCAGGGGCGTCTTCAGGTGCTGGGCGACCGGGTAAACGGCATGGCTGACGGTAAGGGCCGGCGCGGTAACGTCAACCTGAATTGTAACCGGATTGTTCAGCACGTCCTTGGCCAGATGCCGTATCTCCTCCGGCATAGTGGCCGAAAAAAGCATAGTCTGCCGTTTCTGCGGGAGATGTCTAAGGATTCGTCGAATGTCGGGTAAAAAGCCCATATCGAACATATGGTCTGCCTCGTCGAGAACCAACATCTCTACCTTGGAGAGATCGATAGTGCCCTCGCCGATGTGATCGAGAAGCCTGCCGGGGCAGGCCACGACAATTTCGACGCCGCGTTTCAGCTTTTCCACTTGCGGATTAAAGCCTACGCCGCCGTACACAGTAACGCTTCTAAGGCCTGTTCGCCCTCCCATACTGCGGATTGACTCGTGAATCTGTTCAGCCAACTCCCGGGTAGGGGCGATGACGAGCGCCCGAACGTGTCTGCGGCCCCCGTCTTGAAGCAGTCGGTGCAGGATAGGCAGCACAAAGGCTGCGGTTTTTCCGGTGCCGGTTTGTGCCAGGCCCATAATATCACGACCATTAAGGAGCAGCGGTATCGCCTGCTGCTGAATAGGTGTCGGCGTAATATAGCCTGCGGCTTTAACCCCTGCCTCGACAAGGGGGTGAAAATCAAATGTCTTAAATTCCATATTTTTTTTAAACTCCTCAAAAAAAAGCCCCCGCTATTCGCAAGGGGCTATCTTTAGTTAATTGTCGGCAAACTAAATTTTCGTAACGTTGATTGCCTTGGGACCCTTAGGGCCTTTTTCGGTATCAAAGCTGACCCTGTCACCCTCGGCAAGAGATTTGAATCCGTTGCCTTGGATGGATGTGTGGTGGACAAATACATCACTGCCGTCTTCGCTTGTGATAAAGCCAAAACCCTTTGAATCGTTGAACCACTTTACTGTTCCTTCCATCAGTTGTGTACCTCCTTATGTATAAATTGAACTTTCAGAAGGACACAAATGAAAAAAAGCCACAAAGCTAAAAGTCTTTGTGGCCTCTTGTGGACAAAAAACTTCTGAAACTCTGTATGTAGAATACCATGTCCGAGGATAATTAGCAACTAAATAAAATAGGGTATCGAATTATACGATTACCGCAATTCTGCCGCGTAGTAGTTTTGCGTTGTTTGACCTCAAATCTAAAAATCCTTTATTATCGATTATGCGCGAACGGCGGAACCGGCAGACAACCCGTATAGCGCGGATTCTTTATGAGATTTAATTCCATTCAAAAGAAGATACTGTCCCTTTTGTCCTTGATACTTTTTCTGACATTCGTTTTTGTCGTTTATTTCGTAAGCAGCAACCAGAAAAGGGCCATCATATCCGAGACGGACAAATACATCTATACCAATATCGAGTCCATAGTCATTTCCCTCAGAAATATAATGCTCAACGGCATGGGGCCTACGGTGGTAAGGACTGTCGATGAACTCAAACATATCAGGGATTACACTGCCATCGATATTTTCAGGACGAACGGAAAGTTAGCCTTCAGCGATGACACGACCATAAAGTTCGTAAATCGGCATCAAGGCGCATACAGGTTCGAGCCTACGCAAAGGCTTCAGGATACGAGGACGGAAGAACAGGTAAAAAATGATAAGACCTCTATCGACAGAGTTATTCGTGAAAAATCCCACCTCAGGACCGTTTATGAAGATACCAAGGAAATAGAATATTATTACCCGATAAAAAATCTTACCGACTGCATGTTGTGCCACGGAAGCGACCATACGGTAAGGGGCGTGATGCGCATAAGGGTGTCCTACGCCGGCATGCATAATAAGATACGGGCAGCGAGCCTGATCCTCATAGTGTTTTTCAGCGGCGTAGGGTTTTCACTCCTCGCAATCTTATTTTTTATGATGAAAAAAATCATTATATCTCCCGTCCTGAAGATAGGCGAAGCTGCGAGACAGATCGGAGAGGGTAATTTTAAAGTCAAGGTGGCGGTAAAAGGAAAAGACGAAATCGGCGAACTGGCGGATAAGATAAATTCGATGACAAAAGGGCTCGATGAGCGCTTCAGGCTCGCTAAATACGTATCGCACTCGACGGTAGAGATTATCGAAAAAACCGAAGGAGCCGCAATATCCAAGAAAAAACGGGTTACGGTTCTCTTTGCCGACATTCGTGCTTTCACCTTATTTGCCGAATCGTTTCCGTCCGAGATAGTAATCGAGAGATTAAATAAAATTTTGGAGGCGGAGGCGGAAGCGGTTCAAAAATTCGGAGGCGATATAGATAAATTTGTAGGGGACGAGATAATGGCGGTATTCGAAAACGAACTGGCCGCCGTAAAGTGCGCAAAAGAGATGATAGAAAAAATCGCGGAACTCGATAAGGGATACCCGGCGTCTCTTCGTATAGGGGTCGGAATCAATACCGGAGAGGTCATAGCGGGACATATCGGAAGCAAAGACCGCCTCGAATACGCAATTATCGGAGATACCGTAAATATAGCTTCGCGCCTCTGTTCTCTCGCAAAGCCCGATACCGTGCTCATATCCGAAAACACATATCAAAAAATAAGCGGTAACGTAGCGGCGGTGCTGATACCGGATCAGAAGATCAAGGGCAAAAAAGAGACCGTCAATATTTACGAGATAAAGTATTAGCCTACTGAGGCGATCCAACATAATAAAAACTGCATAATCGGCTAAAAAATCAATAATATCCGCACAAAATTCTTGATTCTCTCCTTCTGTAGGTTTATAATGCTATAAAATGTTGAAGAAACTTAAAAGAGAATGTTATATGGAAATAATGAAAATTATTAAAGGCATAAGTAGACACAATAAATATAGGCTCAAGGAGGTTCGTTCATCGTGAATCCAGTTAATCGTCTTGCCCTTTTTGTCTCCCAAATAGTATTTAGTGCTATTACGCCTCTTTTGCTGATTCCGGGAATAGCGAAGTTAAAATTCACTCGTTCTTTCATTTCGTTTTGTTTCGGACGCTCATATGGTAATCGGTACCAAAACATCATTGACTCGTTTCAGGGGCGTTATGGTTTGGCGATGGCTGAAGGTCTATCGAAAGCCAAAGAGATTGCTGGAGGTAATATTTCTGTAGTAGCGGATTGCGGAACTGGAACGGGTTTTGTCACCAGACAGGCCGCCGAACAATTTTCACATGCTACCTTTATTGCATTCGATATTCTTCCCGGAATGCTGGCACAGGCACGCGATAACTGCAAAGATATTCCAACTGATGTTTTTCATGTGCAGGCAGATGCCTTTGCACTCCCCTTAGCTGACGAATCAGTCGATTTGCTCTTGGCGCAAAACACTATGCCTTGTTTTACGGAGTTTGCGCGGGTATGCCGGCCCGGAGGCATGATTATTTATGTTGACAGCTCTGCTGGCTGGATTGCCAGCAACGCTAAACGACTGGTGGAGAAATATAAATTATTTGAAAAAGTGGTTAGCGAAAGAGTTGATATGGGTTTTTATGTATTGGCGCAAAAAGCAGGCGATGATAAGAGGCTGAACAAGCTCTCTATCGTAGGGGAAACAAAGCAGCAAAAACTTGCCAATCTGCTCCGTTGTCCCTTGGATAAAACCAAGGTTTCAATAAAAGAGAATTACCTGCACTGCGAACATAATCATCAATATCCCATTCACAATGGATTTCCCGTAATGCTGGAGAAAAATGCAATATCAAAGTGAAAACCACATATAACAACCACATCGAAGGGACGCGGGATTAGCGCCGGTTGGTTTTCAGCTTTGTCTTGTGGCCCGCGCGGGTTATGTTTGGCTCTAATATAAAATCATAAATCCCTCTCCCTTAACCTTCCTCCCAAAAGCCTGCAAAAGACTCTGCATAAATAGAAACATCCGCTAAATCGCCACCTCAAAAGCAATCTTGTCATAACGCACATGCGGAATTTTTCTGTCGGTCGTTTCAGTTACATCCACAAGTCCGAGTTCCTGCAAATACATAATGTCCTGTAGGACGTTTTTAAGGTCTCTATGGAGAATCTTTGCAAGCTCATACACCGACGCTGGTTTTCTGTCTTTGATTACCTTTAAAAGCTCCATGCGTTTCTCTGTAAGAACCTTCCGCATTTCTTTTAGATTAGCGAAATACACAGCCTCTTTTTTCCGGACATTCTCGCCTTTTGCTATGCGCTCAAAAACCTCTCCGGCCTCTTTTAATGCATCGTCAAGTCCCTTTATTTCTATCATGACTCTTTTAATCTTCATCCCAATCGCCTCCTCTTATTTTCTTTAGGTCTTTTTTGAAATTGTTTAATAGATCCCATATGCCGGCAAATTCGTATGGGACCTCGATATCTTTATAATGCTTATGATTTCCCTTCCCCTCGGCATTGTCATAGCCGAGAAGTCTCTTGCCGTCTTTTATATAAACTATCGAGTATTTAACTCCGAAAGGTTTATCCTCCGATTTCGGCACCTGCCATATTTTAATCTCTACAAGTTCGTCTCCCTTTACCTCTTTCGTATGGAGAATTTTTATGCCCTTCATAGTAGGTATTATATACCCACTAAAAAGAAAATACAATTATCACCGAAACATTCCATGCGCCTTATTGCGGGAAATTTTCAAGCCGATAGAGGCTGTGATGCGGTCAAAATAGACGGGTGAAACTTGCCAAAGCCGCCGCAAATCAAGTATTATCAAGCATCGCGAGAGTGGCGGAACCGGCAGACGCGCTGGACTTAGGATCCAGTGGGCAACCGTAGGGGTTCAACTCCCCTCTCTCGCACCATTTTTATTTTAATATTGTTCCGCCCAATAAAAATGCATCTGCTGTTCGCTGTGAAACTGTCTCCTCGGCGTGCATTTCCTTTTAAGCCAGTATTTGCTCAGGTCTACCGCGCAGCCTATGGTCTCTTTCACGGCATCCTTGTCGAAATAGATGACCGGCTCCTCATGGTTATGGGCGTCGTAAAAAACTTCCGTGTCGTCTTCGAGCCTTATGCCTTTTCTTTCGGCCTCGCTCCTTGCCCATGACGCTACCTCATGCCCGTACTTCTTCCTGAAATCCCCCCAACATCCGATGTGCAGTAGTTTCAATTTCTTCCTCCTTATATTTGGTTTTTACTTTGTTCCACCGCAATACCTTTAAGGGCGTATTGCCTTATAACCGCAGCTATCGAGGTCTGGAGCGTATCCGCCATCTCCTCGAACTTATCGAAGTCCGTGTTTGTGAACCTCACAAGAACGGCCTTTACTTTCAGTTTTTCTTCCGGCTTTCTCGGTTTCTTTACCTTTTTCTTCATTCCTTAATAGTAACTATTAGTTAGTTTTAATTGCTTTTAATAATTATTAGCAATTTTTAGTAATAAATAGTAACTATTAGGAAATATTTTGTCAAGAACTTTTTTCGCATGACACAAAACGCAAATCCGCTTCAACGCCTTTATAAGTGTTATTTCTTGTGCAAGGCAAAGATGCTGTATGTCTCATAAAAATAGATACCGCCGATGCGGATGACGCGCATAAGAGAATGTAGTTTAAAAGTTTCGTGGATAAAGTCATTGAAGCGGACCCGCGTTTTGTGCTGGAATCTCTTGAACAGTTATGGGATGTGAGGCGTGCTGAAAAAGCCTTTACTCATATGTAATGTCATAACAACATTCTCTTTCTCGTGAGCTACAACATTGCTTTCTTATTCAATGAGACAACGGTAATCTCCGGATTGCACTTGCAACTACACTTAGTAAAGGCTTTTGAAGTATGCCTCATAGCCCATTAGAATACATTTGCCTTTGAAGCGGATTTGCGCTTTGTGCTATTGAAGGCTTTGAAGTCGTGCCTTCCATGCCATAGCTGTGGATTACGAAAAAAAAAGCTTGCAGCCGGATTATTTTTGAAATATACTTTTAAACATGGACTACTCGATAAAGATAGGCGGCGAGGCTGGACAGGGCATACAAACAATCGGCGACACCCTCGCAAGGGTTTTCTCAAGATCGGGCTATCATGTGTTTACGCATCAGGACTATGAATCCCGCATAAGAGGCGGCCACAACTTTTTTCAGATAAGATTCTCGGACAAACCGGTTTCCGCATCGAGGGATAGGATAGACATCATCGTCGCGCTCGATAAAGAGAGCATATTACAGCACGAAAAAGAGCTTTCGGATATAGGGCAGATAATCTACGACTCGTCCGGTCTGAAACAGAAGCATGAAAAGCCTCAGTTTTTGGATATTCCATTTGTTGATTTAGCAATCGAACACGGCGGGAGCAAGATCATGGCAAACACCGTTGCCACAGGCGCGGTGCTCGGAATGCTCGGCATGGAATTGGATATTCTGCTTGCGATAATAAAGAATACGTTTAAAAGGAAGGGCGAAGATATAATCAAGGCAAATACCGCCGCGGCAATGGCAGGGCATGATCACGCTGTAAAACAGTGCATGAAGTGTTCTTTTTCCGCTGCTCCTCCGTCAAAACCCAAAATGTTGATACCGGGCATCGAAGCAATAGGTCTGGGCGCGATCGCGTCCGGGTGCAAATTCTACGCGGCGTATCCGATGACGCCATCCACCGGGATAATGAATTATATCGCGGGAAAGGAAAAGGAATACGGCATTATCGTCGAGCAGGCGGAGGACGAGATAGCGGCAATAAACATGGCGCTCGGCGCTTCGTTCGCGGGAGTCCGCGCGATGACGGGAAGTTCCGGCGGAGGCTTTGCATTAATGGTGGAAGGCATATCGCTGGCAGGCATGACCGAAATTCCGGTGGTTATAGCCCTCGGGCAAAGGCCGGGGCCTGCTACAGGATTTCCGACAAGGACGGAGCAGGCAGACCTTAATTTTGCCCTATACACCTCGCACGGCGAATTCCCGAGGATAATCTTCGCGCCCGGAACCCCGGAGCAGGCGTTTTACCTCACAAACAAGGCATTCGAATTGTCGGAGAAATACCAGATACCGTCGATAATCATATTCGACACATATCTCTCGGATTCGGAATGGACGTATGAAGGATTCGACTTGAGCAGGATCAAATATAACGATTACAGGCTCAGGGGAGAGGCTTTCGCAAACTTGCCCGAATATAAAAGGTTCGCCTTTACGCAAACGGGCGTATCGCCTCTGGGCGTCCCCGGAGAGACGCGGCACCTTGTGGTGATAGACAGCGACGAACATGACGAAGACGGGCATATCGTGGAAGACGCGGAAACACGGATAAAGATGGTAAACAAAAGGCTCTTCAAGAAATTGCCTCTCATAAAAAAAGAGATCGAGCCGCCTTCCATTTACGGCCATTCAAATCCTGAAATAGTAATAGCAGGATGGGGTTCGACTTATGGAGTGATGAAAGAGGCCGCGGATGAGCTTTCGGCGAATCTGGATATTGCCGTGCTGCATTTCAGCGAGATTTATCCGTTCCCTCCCGTAAATAAATTCAATTATATAAAAACATTAGAAGATGCAAAGATGACCATATGCGTCGAGAACAATGCCACGGGACAGTTTGCAAGGCTCATGAGGGCGGAAACGGGATACGCGTTCAACAGATCGATTAATAGATTCGACGGCAGACCCTTTACGGTAGAATCTTTGATAGGAGAAATAAATGTCCTCATTAGATGATTATAAGGGACAAACCCCTTCATGGTGTCCGGGATGCGGCAATTTCAGCATCTTAAAGACATTCAAGGACGCGATGGTCGAACTCGGCATAGAGCCCCATCGATTCACCGTGGTCTCGGGCATCGGGCAGGCAGGCAAATTCCCGCACTATATTAAATGCAATACGTTCAACGGTCTTCACGGAAGGACCTTGCCGGTCGCAACCGCGATAAGGCTTGCCGACCATGACATGCTCACCATAGCCGTCGCGGGAGACGGCGACTGCTACGGAGAAGGCGGAAACCACCTGATGCATGCCATGAGAAGAAATATAAACGTAAAGCTCTTCGTGCACGACAACCAGATCTACGGTCTTACAAAAGGGCAGGCGTCTCCCACGAGCATGGAAGGAATGGTTACGAAGAACCAGCCCTTCGGAGTTTTCTCGGAGCAGTTGAATCCTATGGCCCTGGCGGTAGCGCTCGATTGCAGTTTCGCGGCGAGAGGCTTTGCGGGAGACGGAGAGCATTTAAAAGGCCTTATAAAGGAGGCAATAAATCATAAAGGATTTGCCCTTTTGGATATTTTGCAGCCGTGCGTTACTTTCAATAAAATAAATACCTATGAATGGTATCGCCAAAGGGTCTACCGCATAGAGCCTGAATATAATCCGGAAGACAGAATTGAGGCATTCAAAAAAGCTCTCGAATGGGGAGACAAAATTCCGATAGGCATAATCTATAGAAATAATAGACTTACCTTCGAGGAGAGGATGCCGGTAATTAAGGATGCGCCTCTTGTGAAACAGCCGTTTGAGTTGTCGAAATTAGAGACTACTCTGAAAGAGTTTTATTAACTCCTATCCAAGACCCACGTCCAGCACCATCATCACCGCGAAGCCGAGAATCGCTCCCATTGTCGCTATATCCGTATTGCCTCCTCTTTGCGATTCGGGAATGAGTTCTTCAACCACAACGAATATCATCGCGCCTGCGGCAAAGCTCAACGCGTAAGGCAGTATTGGCTTGGAAATCAGAACGGCTGCCGCGCCGATAACTCCGGCAATAGGCTCCACAATGCCGGATAACTGACCGTACCAGAAGCTCTTGGATCTCGAAAGCCTTTCCCTTCTCAACGGCATCGAGACAGCCATGCCTTCCGGAAAATTCTGCAATCCTATTCCTATGGCAAGCGCTACGGCGCCTCCGAGCGTAGCGCTTTGAAGACCCGCTCCTGCCGCGCCGAATGCCACGCCGACCGCAAGGCCTTCCGGTATATTATGAAGCGTTATTGCCAAGATCAACAGCGTTGTCTTATGCCACCCCGTCTTTATCCCCTCCGCCTCGTTCATCTTAAGCCCCGCGTGCAGATGCGGCAGTATCGCGTCCACAATCCTCAAGAATATAGCGCCCGCCAAAAATCCGGCCAAAGGCGGAAACCATGAAGGCAGGTCCTTGCCCTCGGACATCTCTATGGCAGGCGCGAGCAGCGACCAGTAACTTGCCGCGATCATAACGCCTGCGGCAAAACCGAGCATTCCGTCGAGAAGCTTCTTGTTTATATTTCTCACGGTAAATACTATGGAAGCGCCCAATGCGGTAACAAGCCACGTAAAACATGTGGCAACGAGCGCCTGAGCTATCGGATCCATATTTTTCAAAATTTCCATCATATTCCTAATTATACATAAAAAAAGGTTGCATTCCATTTTTTTCCTGATAAAATCTAAATATGAACTTGAATTTAAAAGGAGGTGAAAAAGAATGAAGGGTTTAAAAGTAGTAATGCTCACCATTATAGCCCTCGGCCTGATCTTCTCAGGAGCCTTTGCAGCGGACGTAGCCAAAGGCAAAGCGCTTTTCAACGACACTAAGCTGGGAGGCGGAACATCGGGAAAATCCTGTAATTCATGCCATCCCGACGGCAAGGGAGTAGAAAAGGCAGGCGGGAAAAAAGAGTTCAACATCATGGGCAAAAAGCAGAAAGGACTCGAAGCGGCGGTCAATTTCTGTATCGAGATGGCTAACAAAGGAAAGGCGATTGACCCTAAGAGCGCAGACATGGCGAACATAGTCGCCTACATCAAGTCGTTAAAGGGAATGGCCCCTGCAAAAGAAGCTCCGAAAAAGAAGAAATCGATAGAAGGCTGTTAAGAAATTAAAAAATGGGATAGGCGTTACACGCCTATCCCATTACGTTTTTATGAGGAGAACGCATGCCGGTATTTTTAATGAAATCGCTGCTGTCAATTATTTTATTCGTTCTTGCATTATTAGCCATGCTCACGATGTTCGAGGTGTTCGGAAAGAACGGGAAGAGATTCGATGCCGAAAAACTCAAAAAAACGCACAGGGTTAACGGCATAGTCTATGCCCTGTTCTATCTGTTTATAGCGTATTTCTGTCTCGACTTTATTGTCGGCACTAAGGCCGAACCCTCGCCGAGGGCGGCGCTGCATAGTGTGTTCGCGCTTTCGGTAATAATCCTGCTCGCGCTTAAGGTTTCTTTTGTAAGGTTTTACCGGCAGTTTTATAATCAGGCAAAGGTTATAGGCATTTTAATAGCCCTTCTCACATTCGTTATGATAGGCACTTCCGGCGGATATTATCTGCTTATAACGAAATTCGGCACTGACATTCCTGTTAAGAAAGTTGCCGCTTCCACGGAAAAGCCGGCCGGCGCTAAACTTGCCGTAAGAACGGACGTGGAGAGCATCAAAAAAGGCAAAGAGCTTTATGAATCAAAGTGCTATTTCTGCCATGACGCATACAGTAATGAAACACTCGTGGGGCCGGGACATAAACGTCTCCTTAAAAATCCTCTCCTGCCCGTGAGCAAAAAGCAGGCTACACCGGAGAATGCAGCTAACCAGATAACAAATCCTTACAAGGATATGCCGTCTTTTTCGTATCTGTCTGAAGATGACGTGCTGAATTTGATAGCGTTTCTTAATACGCTATGAAAAATCCGGGAGGAGGCCGCGATGATCTACACCGAAGACTATGACGACATATTGAGAAGGCTCGGGATCGAATATTTCATTCACGATGTGGGTTATGTTTCAAGCTTAATGTCGTGGTCAAAGGAAAACAAGGTTGACCTGAGCGAGCCTTACCAGCCCATGAAACTCATGACAACGCAGGACAATGTCCTGAAAATGGTAATTCAATCGGAAGTGAGCGAAGAGATGCTGGACGGCGTTATAACGAATCTCGCGATCCGCTGGTCGTTGAGGAACAACATCGCGGATCCGTCCGCGAAACTGAACAGCGTCAAAAAAAGGCTTGTATTCTGCTTTCTAAAGGAATGCGCCGGAACCGTGAAAAACATCGGAGGAGACGAGCTTCTCGAAGACGAGTGGGCCGTAAATTCTATGGAGAAACTCGGTTTATTTAACGAATAGGCATATGCGCTTGACATTTGTTTCGCGTGTGCTACCCTTGAATTAGAGGAGGTGAAAACATGAAAAAAGCAAAGGAAGATTCGAAGGAGTTTTTAAAGCTTATGAGGAACTGGCAGACGCTGGAGGACAAAACCATTGTAAGCGCCGTCGAGATGATGCGCAAGACAAAAAATCCCCTCGTAAAGATGACTATGGAAATGATCAAGCATGACTCCGAAAAACATAAGCTCATGCAGCAGATGATGATCGACAACATCACGAAGGAGGCGATCAGCATAGGCCCCGATGAGCTCAATGCCCTTTCGGACATGCTGAATTCCCATATGGAAGCCGAAGCCGAGTCCCTCTGTCTTGCGGACGAGGCGTTCAGGAACAGCGAGCTTTTCACCACCCGCTATCTCCTGTCCTGCCTTATAGCGGACGAGGCGAAGCATCACGGGATGATGAATCAGCTCAATGACCTGAAGAGGGCAACGGTAGCCACGTCAACAGGCGCACGATCGTACGGGTATATAGAGAGGCCGCCTTCGGATATCGAGCGGTCTCACGCAAAGCGCAAGTAGTTTATTCAAAAGGCATTAAAAGGAGGTTAGCATGTCGTGTATATGCGCAAAAGACATAATGCATCCGAGGATCAGTCTTCCCGCCAAGATGAAAGGCGAGGAACTCGTAGAAAAGCTCATGTGTTCTTACCCGGCGCTTCCCGTGGTAAACGACAATCTTGAGGTAATAGGCGTAGTTTCCGAATATGACGTATTCGGAGCGCTCGAAGAGGGAAGGACCATTCACGAGTTCAGCGCGGAATCCCTTATGACCTGCGGACATTCGGAGCACGGCGCGTGCGCTTCTCCGATAACGGTAACCCCCGACGCCCCGATAGAGGCTATAGTGGATCTATTTTATCAGAATTCAAAAAGCCTCTCGGTCATTCCGGTGGTTGATAAGAAAAAGCTCGTGGGCATAATCGGGAGAAAAAACATCATTAACGCCTTGGCCGAAAGGGGCTTCTGGGAAGAACACGAGTTCAAGAAAAGAACGCCGTAAATAATGTATCGCGGATAAGGGCAGGGTTTACGCCCTGCCCTTATAAAAAGGAGAATAACTTTAAAATGCGGAATTTCACAAAGTTTTTAGCGATAATCTTCATTATCGCCGCAGGCACGGCATTCGCGCAGGATTCGGACAAACACTCCGGCAAGAAGGTCTATAAGGCATTCGCCGAGCCGGACGGGCTCCAGAGGGTAAATATCGTAAGCGGAGAATATTTCTTCGACCCCGACCATATCATCGTGAAGGTCGGCCTGCCGGTGGAAATTCATATTAAAAAAGAAGCGGGCATTACGCCCCATAATATTATAATAAACGCTCCTGAGGCCGGCATCGAGGTCAGGGAGAATTTAAGCACTGAGCCTGTGATCATTAAATTCACGCCTAAAAAGACCGGAAAATATCCTTTTTATTGCGATAAAAAGCTTCTGTTTTTCAAAAGTCACAAAGAAAGGGGCATGGAAGGCATCATCGAAGTGATAGAATGATATGGCGTTTATTTTTGCCCTCCTATTAGCGATCATGCCCTCTCAGGATATAATCCCGACATCCATAGAGAACTACAACAGCGTTGAAAGTTACAGCGTAACCTTGCGGTCTAAAAGCGGCGATTCAAACGAGGAGATGCGCTATTACTATAAAAAACCGGGTTTTGTGAGGATGGAGTTCATAGAACCGCACAAGGGCGCGGCGCTTGTATACAACCCCTTGAAGAAAGAGGCGGGGCTTAGGCCGTTCGGCTTTTTTAAATCCTTCGTATTGACCATGAGCCCGGACAACAGCCTTATAAGAAGCTCAAAAGGCCATAGGGTTGACGAATCGGATATAGGCGCATTATTGAAGGTCGTAAAAAAACTTCAGGACGGCGGGAAAACAGAGGTATCGGGAGAAGAAAGCATCGGTAACAGGCCGGTTGTAGTCGTGAGCGTCAAAGGAGAGAAGGATTTCACGGTCAACGGAATTCACCGCTATATTCTTTGGCTCGACAAAAAAATGTTTTTGCCGTTAAAAGTTGCGGCGTATGATATGCAGGGGAAATTGATAGAGGAGGTCTTAATGGACGACCTCCGGATAAATATAGGCCTTACGGAAGATTTCTTCGATCTATAAAATGACAGACAAGCAATTAATAGCATATCTCAAACTGCTGCACGGAACTTACAACACCGCAATGATGCTTCTATTCATGTATCAGGGGTTGCTCGGCCTGAGGACAAGAAGGAATAGGATGCGTGGAAGACAGGATTTCAGGCTAATCAAAAGGCACAGGAAATTAGGGCCGATTTTGGCTTTGACGGGCCCGGCGGGGTTCATTGCCGGAATGATCGTTATATATCTCGATAAAGGCCGTATCATGGAATACCCGCTTCATTTTCTGACAGGACTGAGCATAGCCCTTTTGACAGCGGCAACTTTCCTGATATCGAGAAAGATAAAAGGCCCTGATTCCCCTTGGAGGACCCCCCACCTAATGATCGGCATATTTATCCTATGCCTTTACATTATTCAGGTGACCCTCGGCCTAGGGATATTGTTTTAATTTGACAAACCCGTAAAATCTGCTATGATTTTTTTATAGACACAGGCTATTACTGCACCACAATCCATAGGCAAAAGGAGGTGATACGGGATGAAGAAAATATTGAACGAAAAAGCTCTCGCAAAAGAGGCGGCCCTCTGGGATAGTCTTAAAAAGGCAGCGCAGCAGAATCCCGGCAAGGTATGCCGCAAGTGAAACAGTTGAAAGAGCTGAAACTGCCGGTCGGCAGCGAATCTTTCAATCATGGCAGGGCGCGGTATTTGAGTTGCGCCCTGCCATGATTTTTTGTTTAGCGAGGGGATATGGCGATAACCGAAGCTCATGAATTTTTCATTCAATGGCATCTTACCGAGAGATGCAATCTCCGCTGCACGCATTGTTATCAGGACGGAGCAAAGACCGATGAATTTTCTCTGCCGGAGGCGATGGATGTCATCGGAGAGGTCTACGACTTAATCGATTCATGGTCCGAAACCTACGGCATCGGATTTTCTCCGAGCTTTAACATCACCGGAGGCGAGCCTTTTTTAAGGCACGACATCTTCGACATACTCGAAGAAATAGCCGGAAAGGGCTTCGATATTTACCTTCTCACAAACGGCATACTCATAAACCATGAAAAGGCTCAAAGGCTCGCAGATATAGGCATCAAAGGCGTTCAGGTGAGCATCGAAGGCCCCGAGGACATACACGATTCAATACGAGGTAAAGGCAGTTTCAAGGCGTCTATGAGAGGCGTTAAAAACCTCCTCGACTCAGGGCTGACAGTAACCCTCAACACCACGCTTTCCGATATTAACGCCGCAGGCTTTATGGATATGATAGAGATAGCCTCATCCCGGGGCGCACAAAAGCTCGGATTTTCGAGGCTTGTGCCTTCAGGAAGAGGCGCGGGGCTTTTAAGCCATATGCTCGGAACCGAAAGAGTAAAGGATTTATACGGGCATATCTTTTCCGCAAAAACCGACGGGCTTACGATAGTCACCGGGGACCCGGTCGCCTCACAGATGAGGTCTTCTTCTGCCGCTGACGCCGGAAATATCGCGTGCGGGGGCTGTGCAGCAGGAGTTTCGGGATTGACCATTCTATCGGACGGCGCTATCACGCCGTGCAGGAGGCTTCCCATCCCGATAGGAAATATAAGAACCGATTCCTTAAGAGAGGTATGGTCATGCTCCGACGTCCTCAATTCATTAAGAGACAGGGGGAAATACAAGGGCAAATGCGGGACATGCAACAAATGGGCTCATTGCAGGGGATGCAGGGCAATAGCATACGCCTATTCTCAGTCAAAGGGCGAAAATGATTTCCTCGCCGAAGACCCCCAATGTTTTATAATAGGAAATGAATCCTAAAGTACTCCTCGCACTCATAACAATAATACTCTGGCCTGTGGTGCCTTTGTTCTGGGTACCGGTTCACGGGCTTTCAAGGTTTTTCAAAAAGCTCGGCATCTTCACGTATATAATGCCTCTGCTTACATGGCTGCCGCTGGCATACGTCATTTACATGAACCGTGAATTTCTTCTTGGATTCGCAACAGACCTGCCGCTAATTCTAAACATAATCGGTATTGTATTATTTATAGCCGGCACGCTTTTGCATATGTGGACAGGAAAACTTTTAGGACTCCTCGGGCTTATGGGACTGCCGGAAATCTCATCGAAACAGGAAGGACGGCTCGTGGCGGAAGGCCCATTTTCGATTGTACGCCACCCTACCTATCTGGCGCATACGCTGATGTTTTCAGGGATCTTTTTAATGACGGAGGTGTTGACTGTGGGAGTTCTTACATTTTCAGATTTTGTAATAGTCAATGCCCTTATCATTCCTCTCGAAGAAAAAGAGCTTTCAACACGCTTCGGCAGAGAATACGAAGAATATAAAAAACTCGTCCCCCGGAAATTCTTCCCGAAAATTTTATAGAGCTTTTATTTCATTATCGCTTTGTACTCTTGAAACGGCAGGATGACGTTCAGTTTCACGAGGATAACGATTAAAAAAGTGTAGAGAAGCGAGATAGCCAAATCTTTCAGGAAATCCTTCCAGCCGTAACGCACCTTTTGCGAATCATCCTTTGAAAGGGTTTTTCTTATCCCTTTATGCAGCAAAACGAACCCGAGCACATTAGTCGCCAGATATGAAACCACAAAGGCATGCATGAACAGATCGGGATAAAAAAGGCTGAAAACCCACGCGCAGAAATACGCTATGGGAATGTTGACGTACAGGTCGTTCCACCACGACAGGGGCGAGAGGATAAAGCCTATGCAGGCCATAGCGCTGCCCTTCAGCTTTTCATAATAAGCCTTAAGGTTCATGACTGTGCGTATTGTAACATTAACAGCGGAGTATCTATGAAAAGCGGTAGCTGAGGCTGATTAATCTTCGCTTACTTGATCTGCTAATTCCTTCGGACTTCCTCTGCCCGCCGGAGGCAATACAAAATAATAGAGCCATACACAAGCTTCATCTTTGGACAACTTCACCGGCAGCAGGAAATCTGCTCCAACTCTGCCTCACCTGCAGTCCAAATAAGCCTTGTGCATGGCTCCAAGATACTGTCCCTGAGACGCTTACACCCAAGTTCTTTTTTTACTATGGGAGCATCGTCCGATGCTTCAGGCTACCCTCCTGCTTCTGAGGGTTTGCTCACCGCATCCTTCACCCGCTCCCTTACTGCGTTTGTTCCTTAAGGTTCGCTGTCTCAGGGAGTCCTTATTCCCTTTCTCTGATTAAAGAATAGCTCACTTTTAAGCGTCTGTAAAGCTATTAAGATTTTATCAAGTGTGATACAATTAAAAGATATGATTCCGGTTTGAGAACCTGAAAATCGGATGCCTTGGAAAATTCTATCTCGGTACTATCCTGTATACCCTGTCGTCTCCCGGCTCCGGCTTGCCCCTGCCGTCTGTATTGTTTGTCATAAAATATAATGCGCCGTCAGGCCCCTCTACCACGTCCCTTATCCTCCCGAACCTGTCGCTAAACCACCTCTCTATTTTCAGCACCCTGTATCCTGCGGCTTCCTTATTCAATTTTATCCTGATGAGGGACTTGCTCCTCAATGTAGCGACAAACAAGTCTCCATTGAGATGTTTTATCCTGCCGCCTTTATAAAAAACAATTCCGGAAGGAGGCGTGGTCTTTTTCCATACAATTAAAGGGTCGACAAATCGCTTATCTCCAGCCGCTCCTATCGCCTCCGGCCATCCGTAATTGCCGCCCTTTTTAATCACATTTATCTCGTCGTTCGCAAAGGTGAGGAACTCTCCGGAAGGCCCGTGCTCCGACGCGAATAATTCTTTCGTCTCAGGATGCCACGCAATGCCCTGCGGATTCCTGTGTCCATAAGAATAAACAGGAGAGCCCTTAAATGGATTGTCGGCAGGTATTAAGCCTTCCGGAGTTATCCTCAATATCTTTCCTCCGAGCGATTTCAAATCCTGCGCCTGCTTCGATTCGAATGTCTCGCCTGCGGTGATATAAAGCATTCCGTCCGGGCCGAAGGCTATCCTTCCGCCGTTATGAAATCTGCCTCCGGGGATATTGTCTATTATCACTTTGTCGAAAACTGCACTGTTTCCGGCATCCCTCAACCTTATGACCCTGTTATAAACGGAATCGCCTTTTTTGTATGTGTGCATCGCGTAAACAAACGGCTTTTTCGGAAAATCGGGATGTACTGCAAGCCCCATCAACCCGCCCTCGCCTATGTGGACAACGTCTATTTTCGCGTAGGGTTCGCTCTGGAGTTCTCCGTCTTTAATAAACCGTATCCTTCCCGGCCTTTCGCTGACCAATGCCCTGCCCTCATTGAGAAATACCAGCGACCACGGGATTTCGAGATTTTCTACCCATGCCTCTACCTTTATTCCATCGCCTTCGGGCAAGAAAACATCAGCCACGCCTTGAGGGGCATCTCCTATAGTAGGGAAACAGAATCCGATCCGGGCATAAAGAAGGATAAAGAGCACGACGGATAATAATCTTTTCATTCTCATACTCTCGGGTTCAGCATCTCTTTTATCAAGCGCAGCGTCCCGGTTAATCCGTAACTCTGTAGTATAGTTCTAAACTTAGAGAGCCATGAATACAAAAAATCAAAAGGCCTCATGATATTTTTATCCATGGCGTAATCATATTCCCACACCCGGCTCTCTCCGGCGCCGAGATCTTTTAATATCTCCCACACTCTCTCTTTATCGCTATCAAACGAATATACATTTATGGCGCTCGGGTCTTTGTTCCAGTATTTAGCGCTGTTTATCTCTCCCGAATCTATTAAAGGCTCCACCCCCCGCGCCAATGCCTCGATCTTTTCCTTGCTGTCGAAGACTATCCACTTGCCCCCGTGCCTTATCCATTCATCCCTATCAATAGCCCGTTGAACGTCGGGCAGCAGCCATACCCATAGCAGATCTTTTACTTTATGCATGAGAGATGCCTCCCCTAATACTTCAACTTCTTTCTGAGGGTCAAACGGTTTATACCGAGGATGCGCGCGGCCTCCGATTGGTTTTCCTTTGTGTGGGATAGGACATAATCGAAAATATATTTATCCACCTCGGCGTGTATCTTTTCATAAATATTTTTTTCCTTTTTTTCGATAGAGTCTTTGATAAAGGGCATCAGGGCGGATGACAGCGTCTCGAAAAAGGCCGTCCTTTTCACGGCCGCAGGCCGGGTTCCCAATTCTCTCAGTTCGTGGGTCGTAAGGTAATTGGTCTTGCTCAGGGCGATTGAAGACCGGATGATATTTTCGAGTTCCCTTATATTCCCCGGCCAGTCGTAGGAAAGCAGTTTTTTAAAATATTCTTTAGTGATGCCTTTAATCGGCCTCGGCGCCGTATGATGATACTTGTTTATGAAAAAATGGACGAGAGGAAGAATGTCTTTTTTACGTTCGCGCAACGGCGGTATATGTATAGAGGTAACGCGCAGCCTGTGATATAAATCTTCCCTGAATTTCCTTTCCTTGACCATTGCCGAAAGATCCCTGTTCGTGGCCGATATGACCCTCACATCCACATGCACCTCTTTTGTGCTGCCGATAGGATAGAAACTCTGGGTCTGGAGGAAGCGCAGGAGTTTGCCCTGCAAAGCGAGCGGCAGTTCACCTACCTCGTCGAAAAACACGCACCCCTCATCGGCTATCTTCAGCATACCCTCTTTTGCGGCTATCGCGCCGGTAAAGGATCCCTTCTCAAATCCGAAGAGTTCCGATTCGATTAGGGTCTCCGGCACCGCCGCGCAATTCACAACAACAAAGGGCTTCCCGAACCTCGAAGAAAGCTGTGCGATGGATTCGGCTATAAGTTCCTTTCCGGTGCCGGTCTCTCCGGTTACGAGCACCGGCGCGTCCACCTGAGACAACCGCGCCAGTTTCTTGCACACGTCCATGATAATGGGAGAATTGCCCACTATAGCGCAGGTAGGCGTGGGAGGAAGGCTTTCGATGGGCACATTGTCCTTTATTTCTTCCATGAAATCCCGCAGTTCATTAAGCATGGCAACAACGGATTCTTCTCTTAAAGGACGATGAAGCACCTCGTAAGCTCCGAAAGTCGCGGCCTCCATGACCGGCTCGGTTCTTTTCTGCTTGGTAACCGCTATAACGAGGTTCTTTTCTTGCAACTCGCGTATCTGTCCGGGCTTCATGGTGTCTATGTCGAAAAATACAAAGGCGTTCTTTTCTGCGACCGATGGGGGTGAAAGTTTAAAACCCTTCGGGATGAAACCGGAGAGTTCATCTTTCAACGAACCGTCTTTTGTGAACAGGACTATCTTGTCGGACATAACCTCACCTTGTATAAATAGTATACAGAGCGATTAAAAAACAATCAATGTATTTGACCGACACTTGTTAAAGTCTTTGAGACATGTCCGACCTATAAAATAGCTCTACATAGGTGTTAATATATGCCGACAATGCGATTACATGAAAACATTTTACGCCTTATCGGGAACACGCCTCTGGTAAGAATTAACCGTATGGTTTCGGATAGCAGCGCCGGGATATGGGCAAAGCTCGAAGGCATGAATCCGGGCGGTTCCGTAAAAGACAGGATTGCTCTTTCCATGATCGAGACCGCTGAAAAAGAAGGAGCACTAAAGCCGGGCGGCACCATAATAGAGCCGACAAGCGGAAATACAGGCATAGGGCTTGCGCTTGTCGCGGCAGTTAAAGGATATAAGCTCATGCTCACAATGTCCGAGGCTATGAGCATGGAAAGAAGGCTTTTGCTTCAGGCGTATGGAGCCGAGCTTATCATAACGCCGGCAAAAGAGGGGATGATGGGCGCGTGGGATAGGGCGGAAAAAATTCTTAGAGCAAACCCCGGTTTTTTTATGCCGTTACAGTTTGAAAACAGGGCAAACCCCGAAGCTCACAGGAAGACAACCGCGGTTGAGATAATGGATGCGCTTGGAGGCGTGCCCGATGCGCTGGTCGCGGGCGTAGGAACCGGAGGGACAATAACAGGCATAGGCGAGGCGTTCAGAGAAAACAGGCGCGATGTCTTAATTATTGCCGTGGAACCGGCCGGTTCGCCCGTGCTTTCGGGAGGCGATCCGGGGGAACACAGGATTGCGGGGCTTGGAGCCGGTTTTTACCCCGGTGTTTTGAATACGAAGATATACGATGAAATCATTACCGTCACCGACAGCGATGCGGAAGAAACCTCAAGGCAGCTTGCCTTAAAAGAAGGGATACTCGCCGGCATATCATCGGGCGCTGCCATGCAGGCTGCCATGCAGGTCGCGCAAAGGATCGGCAAAGGGAAAAGAATAGTCGTGATATTTCCGGACAGGGGAGACAGATATCTGAGTTCGGGCTTGTTCGGCTAATATTTATATAAAAAATATACAAAGCGATTAAAAAATAATCAACATACATCTCTCACGTTTCCCCTCATCTTTTATTTAACAATGAGTTAAGAGCCGGCACGGGGATTGCTTTTATAAATTCAGAAAATAAATTTGTAAGGAGCATACCATGACAGACGGCGTTAAGATATACGGGCTCTGCCTCGAAAGGATGAGACATCAGATAAACATAGCCAAAAAGAAATCGCAGACCGGCGAATTCTTAGAGGATGACACCTTCCTGCTCGAATCCTATAACACGGGCGACATAGACGACATCATAGACATCCTTGAGCTTTACGATATAGAGGAAAAGAACTTAAAAGGCCTGCATGACAAGCTTGAAGAACTGGCAGACACCGTCTCGATATTGACCCGCGAGACCCTGCGCTTCGGGTTTACGGATGAAGGACATCTCGGCCTTTATCTGACATTAAATAAAGATAGCGGTTTTTTCGAAGAACCCCTTCAGAATGCCCCGGCGTTAGCATATTCCGGGCGATAAACACAGCCGTCTCAACCCGGTGCGCGCAAGGTTAACTACCTCCCCGGTTTTCCTTGCGCGTACCCCTCCCCTCATAGCGAAGCCCTCCAAAACATGATATTATTTGATTGTCCGGAGGTGCGCTATGGCAGAGATCATAAAAAATCTTATCAACGGTAAATGGCAGGAGTCTTCAGCAAAAGAAACGTTCGAGAGTATAAATCCGGCCGATACAGCGGATGTCGTAGGTATCATTACAAAATCAGCAAAGGAAGATGTTGACAAGGCGGTTGCGGCTGCGCGCGAAGCCTTTAAGACATGGCGGCTTGTCCCTGCTCCTAAGCGCGGAGAGATGCTCTTCAAGGCAGCAGAGCTATTGATCAAAAAAAAGCAGGGGCTTGGCGAGCTTGTTACGCGGGAGATGGGAAAGGTACTTCCTGAAGGATTGGGGGACGTTCAGGAGGCGATAGATATAGCCTATTACATGGCAGGAGAGGGAAGGAGGCTTTCGGGAGAAACCGTTCCCTCGGAGCTTCCCGACAAAGATTGCAAGTCCATCCGCGTGCCTGTAGGAGTCTGCGCTTTAATAACCCCATGGAATTTTCCGACAGCCATTCCCGCGTGGAAGATAATGCCCGCCCTCGTTTCAGGCAATACAGTCGTGTTTAAGCCGAGCAGCTATACGGCTGTATGCGCCGCAAGAATCGTAGAGATACTTCATGAAGCAGGCATTCCTGCGGGCGTCCTTAATCTCGTTCATGGAAGAGGGGAGGACACAGGAGAATATCTTGCCATGCACCCTGATATAGACGCCATTTCTTTTACCGGCTCCACAGCCGTGGGCGAAAGACTTGCCGGAAAGGCAGCCGGAACAGGCAAAAAGGTCTCCTGCGAAATGGGAGGCAAAAACGCCATTATAGTCATGGATGACGCGAATCTCGATCTTGCTGTAGAAGGCGCTATATGGGGAGGCTTCGGCACGACAGGGCAGAGATGCACCGCCGCGAGCCGTGTTGTAGTTCACGAGTCTGTCTATGACAAATTTCTCGATATATTTAAAAACGCCGCATCAAAGCTTAAACTCGGCAACGGCCTTCTTAAGACTACCGATGTAGGCCCTCTCGTGAACGAAGCGCAGATGAAAAAGGTACTCGACTACATAAAGATAGGCAAAGACGAAGACGCAACGGTTGTAACCGGCGGCAAGGCATACAGAGAAGGCGATTGTGCGAAAGGATATTTCATCGAACCGACAATATTTGCCGATGTAAAACCCTCTATGCGGATCGCGCAGGAAGAGATATTCGGGCCTGTGGTATGCGTGATTAAAGCAAAAAATCTCGAAGAAGCAATCAATATCGTGAACGGCACGAAATACGGTCTCGTCGCGTCAATTTATACTCAGGATGTAAACAAATCGGCAGTTGCGGAGAGGGAACTTGATACGGGCATTGTCTATATCAACGCGTCCACCATAGGAGCCGAAGTTCAGCTTCCGTTCGGCGGGACAAAAAAGAGCGGTTTTGGATATAAAGAGGCTGGAGGCAGGGGAGGAGCGCTCGATATGTTCACCAAATGGAAAGTAATTTACCGTGATTTCAGCGGGAAGCTGCAGAAGGCGCAAATAGATAAATAATGCATGACATCATAAAAAAAGCGACTGAACTTTTAACTCCTGCGCTTGTAATGCATACTGATATCATTGCAAAGAGAGCTCAGGGCATTTATGTCGAAGATATAAACGGCAAACGCTATATGGATTTCACCGCAGGCCTTGCCGTTGCAAACACCGGGCACAATCATCCAAGGGTCGTCGAGGCCATAAAAAAACAGGCTGATGCGTTAATCCATTCCGGCTGCATATTTTATTACGAACCGCTTATCACACTTGCCGAGACGCTCAAGGATATTACCCCGCCCGGCATCGATATGTTTTTCTTCGGGAATTCAGGCACGGAGGCGATTGAGGGCGCACTCAAGCTCGCGAGATTTTATACCGGTAGGCAGGGCATCATTGCCTTCACGGGCTGTTTTCATGGAAGGACATTAGGTTCCTTAAGCCTTACCTCCTCAGGAGCGAAATACAGGCGGAAATACCATTCCCTCTTGCCGGCGGTCTATCATTCTCCATATCCTTATTGTTACCGATGCTTCTTCGGACAGAGGCCGGAAACCTGCGGCATGGACTGCTATGAACATCTAAAAAGGTTATTTAAACATCTCCTGCCGCCGGAAGAAACGGCATGCATGATCATTGAACCGGTGTTGGGAGAAGGAGGATATGTCGTCCCTCCAATGAATTTCTTAAAGAGACTGCGTGAGTTCTGCGACAAATGGGGGATACTTCTTATTTTGGACGAGGTGCAGTCGGGAATGGGAAGGACAGGGAAATGGTTCGCATTAGAGCATTTCGGAGTTATTCCTGATATTATGACAATAGCAAAGGGCATAGCATCCGGCATGCCGTTGAGCGCAGTCGCCGCGAAGAAAGAGATCATGTCGCATTGGTCTCCCGGAGCCCATGGAACTACATTCGGCGGGAATCCCGTATCGTGCGCGGCTGCGGCAGCAACCATAAAAGTTATCAAGGAAGAAGGACTGCTCAAAAACGCAGCCGTTGCCGGCAAACACGCAATGAAGATACTCCTCGCCATGAAAGAGAAATATGACTGTATAGGAGACGTGCGCGGTCTCGGACTTATGATAGGCATAGAGTTTGTAAAAAAGGGGAAACCTTATACCGCCGGACTCAAAAAAATAATGGCTCATTGTCTCAAAAAAGGCCTTATCCTCGTAGAGGCAGGTGTGGATAAAAATGTTCTGCGGCTTGCGCCGCCGCTGATCATCGAAAAAAGTGATCTGGAAAAAGGTTTAGGAATAATTGAAGACGGAATTAAGAAATTGACATGAAAAAACAGAAAATAATCATTATGGGCGCGGCAGGGAGGGACTTCCATAACTTCAACATGCTCTACCGGGATAATATTGAGTACGAAGTAATAGCCTTCACTGTAGCGCAGATACCCTTTATCGAAAAAAGGACATATCCGCCGGAACTTGCCGGCAATTATTATCCGGACGGGATCCCGATTTATCCCGAAGAAGAACTCGATGCTCTTATTGCAAAATATAATATCGATCAGGTAGTTTTTTCTTACAGCGATGTCTCGCACGAATACGTGATGCATAAGGCGTCGCAGTGCCTTTCGCTCGGCGCCGATTTTGTCCTTCCCGGCCCTGAAAAGACAATGCTTAAAAGCAATATCCCTGTGATCTCGATCTGTGCGGTGAGGACAGGATGCGGGAAGTCCACAATCACAAGAAAGCTGACAGGCATCTTAAAAGGAAAAGGCATTAAGGTATCGGTCATAAGGCATCCCATGCCGTACTGCGGTTTCACCCCTGTCATGAAATTTTCTACCATAGACGATATTGATTCGGGAGCATGCACCATCGAAGAAAGAGAAGAGTTCGAGCCGCTCGTAGAAAAGGGCATTACCGTTTATGCCGGAGTGGATTATAAAAGGGTTCTTGAAGAAGCGGCACGAGAGTCTGAAATCATAATATGGGACGGCGGAAACAACGACTTTTCATTCATAAAACCTGACCTCGAAATCGTGCTCGTCGATGCCTTAAGACCCGGACATGAAAGACTCTTTTATCCGGGGGAGGTAAACCTTAAACGGGCGGACATTCTCATCATCACAAAAACGAATGAGGCGGATGCCTCCGAATTGAAGGCCCTGAGAGATTCGGTGGGAGAGGAAAATAAAAAGGCGGAGATTCTTGAAGCGCCGTCAATTTTAACGTTAAGCGACAAAACTGTTATTAAAGGGAAAAGAGTTCTCGTCATAGAAGACGGCCCCACCATAACACACGGAGGAATGCCCTACGGAGCTGGAATTGCGGCATCAAAAAGCATTGTCTCCGGCTTTATAGACCCAAGGCCATACGCGGTCGGCTCTATAAAAGAGACTTATGATCGGTTCCCGCACATCGGGCATGTGCTTCCGGCAATGGGATATTCGGATATTCAGATAAAAGAACTCGAAGAAACCATTTCGCGCATTCCATGCGATGTAACGGTTATAGCGACGCCTGTGGATTTACGGAGGATAATAAAAATAGACAAGCAGACCGTGCGGGTATCCTATGACTTCGATATAGATTTGAGTAAAGTGGTGAAAACATTTATGAACAATATTAAAAGCAGATGACACCTAATGGATAATACACCGATACTGATAGCTCTCGGCGGCAACGCCCTTATCCTTTCGGGAGAAAAGGGTTACATAGAGGAGCAGTTTATCCACACTGCCGCCTGCATGAAGCCTATTGCAAAATTAATATCGCAGGGACTGAAGGTGATACTCACGCACGGAAACGGGCCGATCGTGGGAAATATCTTACTAAGGAATGAATGCGCGAAAAATTACATTCCTCCGATGCCGCTTTACATATGCGTTGCGGACAGTCAGGGAGGAATAGGCGCGATGACGGCAGAGAGCCTTAATAACGAACTGAAAAAGATCGGAACAAATAAAACGGTATCCACAGTAATAACCCATATCCTCGTAGATAAAGACGACCCTGCCTTTCAGAATCCGACAAAACCTATAGGGCCTTATTATTCGGCCGGCGATGCGGGGCTTTATATAAAACAGGGCTGGAACATGAAAAAGATACCCGAGCGCGGATGGAGAAGGCTCGTCCCCTCGCCAAAACCTAAAAAAATAGTGGAACTCGAAGCGATAAAGACACTTATTGAAAGGGACATAATTCCCATCGCATCGGGCGGTGGAGGAATTCCGGTAATAGAAGAAGACGGAGTCATAAAAGGCATAGACGCGGTAATTGACAAAGACCTTTCCGCGAGCCTCCTTGCCCGTGAACTTTCATTGAAAAAATTTATCATCCTCACCGATGTGGACGGTGTCTATCTTAATTGGGAGAGCGACGACAGGAAAAAGCTCGAAATTCTTACAGTAAAAGACGCTGAAAAATATCTCGCCGGGGGTCACTTCCCGGCAGGAAGCATGGGACCGAAAATAGAGGCTGCAATAGAGTTCCTCAAGTCAGGCGGGCAGGAAGTGATAATCTCAAAACCTGAAGACCTTATTGCTGCGATAGCCGGAAAAAGAGGAACAAAGATAGTTCCTTAGCTTAAATATTCCTCGACGGGCAAATGTCATAAAGTACGCACTCTTTGTGCATCGGCTTTTTTGCTTGGCATACCTTCCTGCCGTGAAATATCAGGAGGTGCGATATATTTGACCATTCCTTCTGCGGCGTTACAGCCATAAGTTCTTTTTCTATCTTCACCGGGTCTTCGTTTTTTGTAAGCCCGAGCCTCTGAGCGAGTCTTCTCACATGCGTATCTACGGCAATCCCTTCGTTGATGCCGTAAACATTGGAGAGTATGATATTCGCAGTCTTCCGAGCGACTCCGGGCAATGTTGTGAGTTCATCCATCGTATTTGGAACTTTTGAATTGAATCTTTCGATTATCATCTTTGCCGATGCCTGAATGTTTTTCGCCTTATTCCTGTAAAAATTAATCGAACTTACATCCTTCCGGAGCATATCGGGATCGGCATTCGAATAGTCTTTAATGGATTTGTATTTTTTAAAAAGTTTTTCCGTAACTTTATTCACATGCACGTCTGTTGCCTGCGCGGAAAGGATGGTCGCCACGAGGAGTTCAAACGGACTTCCGAAAGTCAGCGCGGTTTTAGGATCGGGATATTCCTTTCTCAGGCGCTTCAATATTTCCGATACCTGTTCTTTCAAATCCATAACGACCTCCTGAAAATAATAGCAGAATAAGGCTGACTTGATGCAAAATTCCTGGGTTCTTTAAGGGGCAAAGTAACGACTGCCCCTTCCCTCCGCTCTAATAAAAACATTCTATTCTATTTTACAAGTAATAAAGCACAAAGGACTAATAGTTTTGCGAAAGTCAGCCTTATCCTGCTGAATAACATGTTGAGATTTTCGGAAATTCATCTTTTGCAATTTCTTTTGACGATTTGAATTTTTCATAAAATGCCTCTACCTCTTTCATAAATGCCTCTTTATCTATCGCTATTTTCGCAATATTATATTCCCTTAAAATCTTCATCCCGCTCATGAGCAGCTTTTCCGTCCCCGCATATTCCTTTCTTTTATAATGGACAAGAGCAGCCGCGATCTTAATCATTCCCTGAATGAAATGCCTTTCAGGAGATTCGGGAGTACCCAGCCACAGGGTTTCCCATGCTTCATGGGCCTCGAAATATTCGCCCTCGTTAAAGAGCCTTATGCCTTTATCGAGATTTTCCACTCTCATTCACCGGAACAATCTTTTTAAAATATTCGATCCATTTTCCGAAATCACCTGTCATTTCGCCTGCCCTCGGACTATCGGTATATTTATAATGCCTTCCTATCAATTCTTTCAACCTCTCCATTTCTTTAGCATCTTCAATAGTTGTTATCATCGCGTAAGAGCGGTTAATCTTGTCTTCGAGTTTATCGTCCCCGTCGAGGATATAGATGACTCCCCCTGTCATGCCCGCGCCCATATTATATCCCGCGTCTCCGAGGACTACAACTTCACCCCTTGTCATGTATTCGCATAGATGATGCCCCGCTCCCTCGACCACGGCGATAGCGCCGCTGTTCCTCACCGCAAATCTCTCCCCTGCAGTTCCAGCCGCGTAAAATTCTCCTCCGGTCGCGCCGTAAAGCACTGTGTTCCCCGCGATCACATTCTTATGCGTATCTTTAACATCCGCCGGTCTTATAACAATCCTCCCTCCGAACATTCCCTTGCCTACATAATCATTAGCATCTCCTATCAATTTAAGCGCAACCCCTTTGTGATTGAATGCCCCGAAACTCTGGCCTGCCGTGCCTATGAATGAAATCCTGATGGTATCCGGAGGTAGTCCCTCATCCCCGTATTTCTTCGCTATATGATAATTCAGCCTTACCGGAATGCTCCTGTGTATGTTTCTTATCGCATATTCCTTCTCAACGGGTTCTGCCTTTTCGATATACGGCATCAAATCCTTGACTATATCCTCATTCATGGACGGCGCATGGTTGTCATTGCATTTCCACACGCACTTTACCGCCTGTTCTTCCGGATATTTTTTCAGAAGCCTGTGCAGCTTTATCCTCTTTGCGCCTTCATGACCTTCGGGAGCAATTGCTTCCAACAAATCCGTCCTTCCTATAATCTCATCGATGCTCTCAGCGCCCATTTCAGCGAGCATCTCTCTCGTTTCACGGGCAACCGCCCTGAAATACGCCATAACGCCTTCGACAGTGCCTGTAAATTTCTTTCTGAGCCTTTCATCCTGAGTTGCGACCCCTTTCGGACAGGTATTAAGGTGGCACTGCCTTGCGAGCACACAACCCGCAGAGACCATTGTGGCGGTTCCGAAGCCGAATTCCTCAGCGCCGAGCAACGCCGCAATAATAATATCCCTTCCGGTCTTTATGCCCCCGTCAACCCGCACCTTTATCCTCTCTCTCAGGTTATTTTCGATCAATACCCTCTGCGTCTCGGAAAGCCCTATTTCCCAGTAATTACCGGCATTTTTGATGGAGCTTATGGGCGAGGCGCCCGTGCCTCCGTCGCAGCCGCTTATCTGAACTATGTCGGCGTATGCCTTTACGACTCCGGCTGCAACCGTGCCCACGCCCGTTTCCGACACGAGCTTTACGCATACCTTCGCCTGAGGGTTTGCCTCTTTGAGGTCGTTTATCAATTGAGAGAGGTCTTCTATCGAATAAATATCGTGATGGGGCGGAGGTGATATCAGAAGCATATTCGGCCTGCAATGCCTGAGCATCGCTATATATTCCGTAACCTTGCTTGCAGGGAGATGTCCTCCCTCTCCGGGTTTTGCTCCCTGCGCTATCTTTATCTCAATCTCCCTTGCGGATGCAAGATACGCCGGTGTAACTCCGAACCTTCCGGACGCTATCTGCTTTATGGCGCTGCTCTTTATACCTCCGTATCTCTTTGAATCCTCTCCACCCTCGCCGCTGTTGCTCCTCATTCCGAGCCTGTTGCAAGCCTCCGCTATGGTTTCGTGCGCTTCCGGAGAAAGGGCGCCTACGGACATTGCGCCGGAAAAAAATCTCACAAGTATGGCATCTTCGGATTCCACTTCATCTATGGAAATGGAGTCGCCTTTTTTATAATCAAGGAGATGCCGTATGGATACCGGATGTTCGTTTGCCGTTCCGGAAAAATTTTTATAGTCATTGTAATCCATGCTTTTGATGAATTTGTTCAACGCTATCACCGATGACGTAGACCACGCATGCTGCTGTCCTTCTTTTCTGTGACGCAGTTCTCCTCCGAAATCGAGGACAGGCTCGGAAACTTCAAATCCTGCATTATGTCTTTTAAAAACCGAATCTTCCATTTCCGTGATTCCGTCCGCCTCTATAACTACGGGGGTTCCGGTGAAATATTCGTCTACAAAATCCTTATTCAGGCATACCGAATCGAACAACTGCGCTCCGTAGTATGAATTAAGCGTAGAAATGCCCATCCTCGCCATGACTTTAAGAAGCCCGTCCTCCAGTACCTTTCTATAATTTACGGCAGCATCATCATAGGACATCTTCAGTTCGCCTTTATCGCACATATCTTTAAAAGTCTGAAACGCCAGATAAGGATAAACCGCGGACGCGCCGTAGCCGATAAGACACGCAGTATGATGGACATCGCGCGCCTCTCCTGTCTCAATGATAAGGCTTGCCCTATTCGCAAGATTTTCTCTTTGCAATTCTTTAAAACATGCCGAGACCGCAAGCAAGGAGGGTATAGGCACTCTGTCCTTTGAAATACTTCTGTCCGAAAGTATTATTATCTCTGCGCCTTCGCTTACCGCTTCCACCGTCTTTTTCTGAAGCCTCTTAACCGCAATGGACAACAAAGGAGGCTCTTCGCCGGGAACGCATGCCGTCATAAGGCCGTCCGGCAGGATATTGTCGGGATGTATCTTCGAGTAAGTCGCGTCTATCTTTTTCACCTTAAATATCTTCTGCTCTTCGATCTTCCGGATATGGCCTTCAAAAAGAACCGGAGAGTCGAGATGCAGCCGCTTCGCGTGTTCGGGAGTTTCATGCAGGAAATCTCTCTTATACCCGAGGTTCATATTTAACGACATTGCCGTCCTCTCCCTTATGTGATCTATAGGAGGGTTTGTCACCTGAGAAAACCTCTGCTTGAAATATCTGAAAAGCAACTGCGGTTTTTCCGAAAGCGGAGGAAGAGGCGTGTCGTCGCCCATCGAAAAGGTCATCTCCCTGCCGGAAGCAGCCGCGTATTTAATGGAGTTTTGAATCTCTTCGGAGGTATATCCGAACGCGATCTGTTTTCTTATTATTTCGGGCTCCGGGACAGGAAGCGCGACATCTTCCTTTAATCCGAATAGAAATCCGTCTATCCAATCTTTATAGGGTTTGCGTCCCGATAGTTCATTTATTATATCTCCGGTAAATTTCAAAGCGCCGTTTGTAATATCGACGGAAATAATATCTCCGGGGCCGAGCCTTCCTTTTTCTTTTATCGTTTTCCCTTCGAGTTCTATCATACCCGCCTCCGAGCCGGCGATAAATATCCCGTCCTCCGTCAATGAATATCTGAGAGGACGAAGGCCGTTCCTGTCGAGATGGGCGACTATTTTCTCTCCGTCGGTAAGGACTACGGCGGCAGGGCCGTCCCACGGTTTCATCAGTAATGACTGATATTCAAAAAATGCCCGCGCATCCGCGTTCAAACCGGAATCTTCCCATACCGGAGGGATGCACATGAAAATCGCATGTTCGGGCGAAAAACCCGAAAGCATGAGAAGCTCTACTATCCTGTCCAATGAGGACGAATCGCTCTCCTCTAACGATACGAGAGGAACAAGCAGTTCATTGTCGTCGCCGAATATCCCATGCCTTATCTCATGTTCGATCGTCGCCATCCAGTTCCTGTTTCCCTGAACGGTATTTATCTCCCCGTTGTGCGCGAGCGCCCTCAAGGGCTGTGCCATTGTCCAGTCCGGAAACGTATTGGTGGAAAAACGCTGATGGAATACGCAAAAAGCGGATTCGAAATCTTCGCTCATTAAATCCGGATAAAATATTTCCAAGTGCGGCGCGACAAGCATTCCCTTATAAACAATATCCCTTGACGACATCGAAGGGATATATACCTTTTCGCCGAATGCCTTCTCAACCGCCCTACGAGCAATATAAAGCCTTAACTCTTTTTTACCGTTATCTATGCCCGGCATATCGAGCAATAAATGCCTTATTCTCGGCTTTGTAGAAAGGGCCGACGCCCCGAGGGCATAGTCATTTACAGCCACATCCCTCCAGCATAGGGGCTTAAGGCCGGATATTTTTAAGACCGCCTCTATATCATTTTCGATATTTCCATAGAGAAAAAAGACCCCTACTGCAAGAGAGTCTTCCGAAGAAAGTTTACAGCCGGCTTTTTCAGCCTCTTTAAGAAAAAATTTACGGGGTATCTGTATGAGTATCCCGGCGCCGTCGCCTGTCTTTCCGTCGGCGCCCACAGCGCCCCTGTGCGTGAGGTTTTTAACCGCCTCTATGCCCCATCGGACAATATCGCGGCTTTTCTTTCCGCTTATATCACATACGAAACCTACGCCGCACGAGCCTGAATGGACGGGCGCCGCGTTATGCCTTTTCATAGACCATGATCGATTCGGGCTTGCCCGAGGATTTGCAAATATCATCGAGATTTTTAAAGAGTTCTTTTGTCCCCTCCCCCATCTCCACGAAACCGAAACGTTTGAAATAATCGACAAGATCGGTTGTCGTATAAACTATCTTTACAGGGGCAATATCGAGCAGATGTTTCACTATCAGGGAGCCTATTCCCATTCCCCTTCTCTCCTCCACAACGGCAATACAGCCTATCTCATAGAATCCATGGATCTTCTTCAGCCTGCCGAATCCGACAAGGTCTCCATTCTCCGAGGCAACCACAAACTGGCTGTAATGCAGGTCTTCGGCGTCGAGATCGTATTTCTTTATTTTATCCGCGATGAACACCATATCCGCTTCGGAAGCGTGCCTTATTTTCACTATTTTTCCCGTAATTCCCGATACCCCCGTATGCGACGGACATTCCTCTTTTCCCATAACCCCTCCTCTCGATTCGATGCATAATAAGTTGTAATAAAAACGACCAAAATGAGTCTAACAGGGCACAGTATTTCCGCTCATTCTCGACGGACATCCTTGTCCGTCTCCGAGGCACCAGCCCGGTTTCGCCGTCACGGCAAAACTTCGAGCTGCTGAAACCGCTCCAATACAATGCCCTATTAGATTGTTTCGCTATAAATACCCTCAATAAAAATATAGCACCAAAATGCCCATCTGCCAAGTACATAGGCTTTGACTGTAATCCGTAGCCAAAGGTTTCAACGCACAGCGCGGGTCCGCTTCAATGACTTTATCGGCGAAACTTTTAAACTACATTATCTTATGCACGTCATCCGCATCGGCGGTATCTATTTATTAATTAAACATACAAAATCTTTGCCTTGCACAGAGAACAACACTTATAAAGGCGTTTAAGCGGATTTGCGCTTTGTGTTATTACGGATTATGGTAAGGGTTGCAGTTTTTGGAGTCTGCGCGAAAATCCGCTATAATTGATTCATGGAAGCAATGGCCATAAAAACAGAAAAATATCTCATCGAAGAGGAGCCGTTCTACATCTTTATCGACGACGTGAAGAAGCTTCCTAATAAAATAACCGAGATTTATAGAAGGCTGACGGGTTAGTCCGGTTTCGTACTCCTCGACTTAACGCATGTTTTTTGCTATATTTTTAGTATATATGGACAGCGGCAACAAAATCACAAATGGAGGCATGTCATGAAACTCGATCTGCAGATAACGGCACACAATATCGAACTCAACGATTTTGCAAAGGAAGACATCCGCGAGAAGGCGGAAAAGCTGGACAAATTTTACGACCGGATCATGCGCTGCAGGGTCGTGGTGGATGTCCCGCACCGTCACAAGCATGAAGGCATACTCTACGACGTGCATATCTACATGACCGTTCCCGGCTCTGAATTAATAGTAAAGCGGGAGCCCGGAGAAGACCTCACCGTTGCCGTAAGGGACGCCTTTGACGCGGCGCGGCGCAAACTGGAAGATTTCGTGCGACGTCAGAGGGGCGACGTGAAGCATCATGAAGAGATGCCGCCGGCCCGCATAACCGCGCTCTTTCCGGATAAAGGCTACGGCTTCCTGACAACGCCCGACGGCCGTGAAATCTATTTTCATGAAAACAGCGTATTGAACAAGGATTTCAAGAGACTGAGCATAGGCACGGAAGTCCGTTTTGCGGAAGAACAGGGAGAAAAAGGCCCGCAGGCCAGCACGTTAACGGTTCTGGATTGACTATAGGCGTCAACGCTCAAGCAGCCGTTTTTTAATATCTATCGCCGCCACGGCGCCCTCGCCCGCCGCTATGACCGCCTGATCATTGCCCTGATTCAGCGGGCCGACGATATACAGGCCGCTCAGGGAAGATTCATAGTTGTGAGCCGTTATGTATTTGAAGCCTTTATTATCTCTTTTAAAATTCAAATCCGAGAGAAAACCGTCATTCAATTTATAGCCGAAGTGGGACATTATTACCTCGCACTCGATCCTTCGCCCGTCCTGCAGTTCAAGCGCCTCCATTTTTTCATTCCCGATGATACGCTCCGGACGGCCTATTATCAAGGGGATATTTTCATCCGCAAGTTCCTCCTTGTATTCTTCAGGGGCCTTGTCCGTATAAAGCACGAGGGTTATGTCTTTGGTGAACATCTCTCTCATTGCGAATGTTAGATGGACGGTCTTTATGGAATTTCCGATTATGACAAGCTTTTTGTTCGTTGTTTTGTATCCGTCGCAGTCCACACAGGTAAAAAGGCTTGTCCCTAAAAATTTATGGAGATTTTCGATGGACGGCAGATTGTCGTAAACACCGGATGAGACTATCACGAATTTAGACAAATATTGTTTATCTCCCGCGTATACTTCAAAAAATTCGTTTTTCAGGACTTTCGTTACAAGGCCGTGCTCGACCTTTACGTTGAAGCTTTTTGCCTGCTCTATCCCCGCCTCAATTATTTCCTTTCCCGAGATCGCCTTCTGCGTTAAAAAATTCTCTATGCATTTTGCATGCTGAGTCCTTCCGCCTCCCCTGTCTATGAGCAGGGCGTTCCTGTTGTATCTGCCTAAATAGATCGCCGCCTGAAGGCCGCCGGGACCCGCGCCTATGATAATGCAGTCGTATATTTGTTCCGTCATGTAAGAATTATACCAGATAAAACATCGGCGCAAAACTATAATCTACAATCAAAATATCTCGATATATAGTAAAAGTCTGCTTCAATGACTTTATAAAGGTGATATAATTTAGAAAAACGTATGAAGGGGGAGTTATGCCAAAATGGAATATAGACCCTGACCATTCGGTTGCGGCCTTTTCGGTTAGACATTTGATGGTAACGAACGTGCGCGGACAGTTCGGTAAACTTACGGGCACGATCAACTTCGATCCGTCCGATATAGCCGCGTCTTCCGTTGAATTAACAATCGATGTTTCAAGCATTACAACCGGAATACAAAAAAGAGACGATCACCTGCGAAGCCCTGATTTTTTAGATGCGGAAAAATTTCCGAGCATCGTTTTTAAAAGCGTAAAGGCGGAAAGCATGGGAGGCAACAAAGGCAGGGTAACGGGCGGCCTCTCCGTTCACGGCATTACAAAACAGGTATCGCTCGATGTCGAATTCTCCGGCCCTGTAAAAGCGCCCTTCGGAGGCGAGATATGCATGGGATTCTCAACGGAAACCGTGATCAACCGCGAAGACTTCGGCATAACGTGGAACGAGCCGCTTGAAGGCGGCGGCGTAATGGTCGGCAGAGAATTACATTTGAATATCGATATAGAAGCGGACCTTATCAAGCAAGCCGGGTAACGTCATTGCGTTTCGCTGCCGGTTACCACACAAGCGACATAAGGGCCTGAGTATCCGACTGAATGCGGTTATATTTGCACTGTACAACCATGCACTCCGACCGGTAGCAGTAACCGTCCTTTATCACCACATGTATGCCAATGCCCGTCCTTTCGGGATATGGACAGGGCATGTGGAGCTTTCGGGTTGTATCCGACCAGCGCTTCTGCATGAGAAAATCTTTCATAAAATCCCGTTCTTAGTATACCAGTTAGGGACTATTTTCGGCATCTGCGGTTGACATTATTTTTTAATGTGCTAATCTTTATTACCAGGATAAAAGAACTCAAGTTATCAGGAGGTTGTCATGAAAAAGATTTTAACGGTTGTATCGGCGGTTGTTTTTATCCTCGGATTCGGGTTTACGGCAAGCGCGATTCACGATATTATCCCGTCCGAGTCCCAGATACCGGAGCCCGGCCCTAACGCCGAAAAACTCAACGAATACATAATCAAATACGATCCTTACAGGGCATGGGAATTGTGGCCTGATAAAGGCAGGCTTTACAAAGGCGCCGCGCCTCACGGGGCGCTGCTTACGACATTTGTGAACAATGCCGGATATTTTTCCATTAAAAAGAAAAAAGGCATGGCCGACGGCTCGATTATTGCCAAGGAAAACTACACTGCCGACAAAAAATTCGTCGCGCTTTCCGTGATGTATAAAATAAAAGGCTACAACCCTGCAGGCGGAGACTGGTTCTGGGTAAAATACGCCCCCGACGGAAAGGTCGAGGCGGCCGGAAAAGTCAAAGGGTGTATAGACTGCCACGCTAAAATGAAAGACAATGATTACATTTTCACGGGAAAGGTGAAGTAATTTTCAGTTGCCCGGCAGGGAGGTCATTATGGAACTATATGACAAATCGAGAAGGGATTTTCTTAAGCTTTTAGGCGCGGCAGCCGTGGCCTCTCAGTTTCCGGCTATGGTTGAGGCGGGTTCCTATACTCCCGATATCGGGCATATGGACCGCGTATTTATAGCAAATGAAGATTCCAATACTATAACCGTAATAGATCCGAGGACAAACACGGTTGAAACAACCATTAATCTTACGAGCTTTGACGAAGACCCGAGACCTCCATTCCGTTTCGTGACTGCCGGAGCCGTGCCCACACATGCTGCGATGATCCGCAAACCGCTTTATCACGGATGCATCGACGCGCATGGAGCAGTGCCGTCTCCTGACGGCAGGATTCTCGCGACAAGCGGCCGCGGCTCAAGCAATGTTTACCTTATTGATACTGTGAAAAAGAAAGTAATCGGCAATGTACCGAATCCCTTTGCATCATCGACTACCAATTCTGAAAGAATCTCCAGCGGGATACTTGTGGGCCGCGAACCGCACGAACCCACTTTCACCCGCAACGGCAGGGAATTATGGATTGCAGTGCGCGGGGAAGACAGGCTCGCAATTCTCGACGTGGAGAAAGCGATAAAACAATCCGGAGGAACCGATGCGCAGGCTATAATCCAATTCGTCAACACCGTAAACGGCCCGGCTCAGGTCTGGTTTAACGCCGATGGGACTTTAGCCTTTGTCGCGAGCCAAAAGGTTTCTAAAATCGACATATTCAGGGTCAACCCGGATATGAGCGGCTATTCGCACCCAAAACATCTTACTACGGTAGATATAAGCGAACAGGACAAACCCGGTTTCACCCCGTTTCTCAAGACTTCTCCGGAAGGCAAAGAGGTCTGGTTCTCGCACAAACTTAGCGATGCGGTATCCGCCCGTTCCGTAAAAGAACCTTTTGACATATTGGATACCGTACCTCTCGGAAAGCAGGCGCGGCCCAATCACCTTGAGTTTGTCGAAAATTCAAACGGCAAGGCGGTATATGTAAGCCTTGCCCGCGTGGATGACAACGGCCCCGGCGGTACGGCTTCAAGCCAAATCGCGATAATCGACAGGAGCGCACTGGCAGGAAAACGGAAAGTTGTAGGCACGTTCTTTTCGCAAGGCAGGGAAGCGCACGGCATATGGACGAACCCGACGAATAAATTGCTCTATATAGCGCATGAACAGGATGAACTGCCCGGAACTCCAAATGCCGGACAGACCGTGGCGACTGCATTTGACGTATCTGATCCGTTCAAGCCGAAATTCATAGCGCAGATGCCGCTCGGCAGTCTCAAGCTGCCGTCAGGCGAATTGCGGAACAAAAAAAGCATCAATCTCGTGTATGTACGTCCGGGTTATCGCGGGCAAACAGGATAGAAGGAGGCAATATGAGATACGCTCTGTTATTTGCGGCTGTGATTATGGCGTATAGTTCCGCGTGGGCGCAGGACCATTCGAATCATAAGCAAGCGCCGGCGCAATACGGTCCCGAATTTACAATGTTCATGAAGGAGATGGATGCCGGCATGAAAAAGATGATGGACGATATGCATGCTCCCGGCTATTCCGGAGATCCCGACATAGATTTCCTCGTAATGATGATCCCGCATCACGAAGGCGCGATCGAGATGGCCCGTCTTGTCCTTATTCACGGGAAAGACCCGATAGTACGCAAATTCGCGGAAGAGATCATCGCCGCCCAGCGGGTTGAAATCGAAGCCATGAAACGGAGATTAACCATTCTTCGCGTTAAGCCCGACCCGGATCCCGATGGGTTCCCGGCGCTCGGCGGCACAAGAGGAAAAGGCAAATAAATTCAGAAGAGAGGAGGTAATATGCCGTCAAAAATACCGGTTGATCTCGGAAAACTGAAAAAAGAGGATATCGACAAAGAGATTTTGAGGGCCGCCATAATAGCCGAACTGGACGCCGTAAATCTCTACGAACAGATGGCTGCGCTCGCTACGAACAAAAACATCCGCACAATCCTCATGGACATAGCAAAGGAAGAAAAGACCCATGTAGGCGAATTTCAGGCTCTCCTTTTACGGGAGGATCAGGAGCAGGAAAGGGAACTCGAAGAAGGCAGGAGAGAGGTCAAAGAAATAACCGGGAAATAATGCGGCCGGAGGACTCGTAGAGGAGGCGCTTATGGAAATAATTCAGGCTATTAAGGAGAGACGCTCGATAAACTTTTTCGATCCGGGCAGGGAAATCCCCGACGATAAATTAAGGGAACTGTTTGAAATCGCGAATCTTGCGCCTTCGTCCTTCAATCTCCAGCCGTGGAAGGTCGTGGCAGTGAGAGACCCCGAAAGGAAAAAGGCATTAAGGCAGTGCGCGTTCAATCAGCCAAAAGCGGAAGAGGCGTCCGCGGTATTGATCATGGTTGCCGACCCTAAGGCCATGGAAGAGAATATAGACCGGATGCTCGACAACTGGCAGGAGCTCGGATACATGAAACCGGACATGAGAGATACCTATAAGGGGATGGCAAACAATCTATACGGAACCGACGACAGCCTCAAAAGGAAATTTTTTGCGATAAAGAATACTTCCCTTTTCGCGATGAATCTTATGGTTGCGGCAAAGGGGCTCGGCCTTGAGACTCATCCCATGGACGGCTTTGACGAGGATTGCGTGAAAAAGGAATTCGATATACCCGAGGACAAGGTCATACCGATGCTTATAGCCGTCGGTTATCTTAAGCCCGGAATAACGCTTCTTCCGAGGGCGTGGAGAAGAAAAATCGAAGAATTCGTAAAATTCGAACGATATTGAGATGGAGAGATTATGGAACGCACGGGGATAATTACAATAAAAGGCAATCCGCTTACATTGATAGGTCCGGCATTAAAGGCCGGGGATAAAGCGCCTGACTTCTATGTCCTGGACGGCGAGTTGAAAGGCGTCGGGTTAAAGGATTTTAAAGGCAAAATAAAACTCATAAGCGTAACACCTTCCCTCGATACGCCGGTCTGCGATATGCAGGCGCGCAGGTTCAATCAGGAGGCCGCGAACCTGCCGGACGATATGGCGGTTTTGAATATCAGCATGGACCTGCCTTTTGCCGTTTCGAGATTCTGCGCGACAGCGGGAATAGATAAGGTCAAGGCATTTTCGGACCACAGGGATGCGTCGTTCGGAAACGCTTACGGCGTTTTGATCAAAGAACTGAGGCTGCTCGCCCGTTCCATCTTTATTGTAGATAAAGACGACGTCATAAGATACATCGAGATCGTTGCCGAGACGACAAGCCTGCCCGATTACGACAAGGCTCTCGATGCGGCGAAAAAACTGCGCGCATAAACGTATCTGGGAGGAATTTATGTTGAACAGGCGACAATTCATATCGGTAACGGCAATAGGCATGGCCGCGCTTTCTACCGGCTATACAATACCGTCATACGAAAAACAAAAAAAGGAGGATAAAAAAATGGCTTACACGGCAAAAGATTATTCAAAACTCATAGGCATGGAGGGCTTCGGCGAAACTCTCCTGAAAAATCACTTCACCCTGTATCAGGGGTATGTAACGAACACCAACAAGGTGCTGGACACCCTCGACCGGATGCTGAAAGACGGAAAGACCGGAACCCCGGAGTTCGCGGAATTAAAGCGGAGGCTCGGCTGGGAATTTAACGGCATGAGGCTCCACGAATATTATTTCGAGAATTTAGGCGGAAAGGGCGGCATCAACAAAGACGGGAAACTCGCGAAAAAAATGGCGGAGGACTTCGGGAGCTATGAGGCATGGGAAAAGGACTTTAAGGCCGTAGGAGCTATGAGGGGCATAGGATGGGTCGCACTGTATCGGGACAGCGTCAACGGAAAGCTCATAAACTTCTGGATAAACGAACACGACGTATCCCATCCGGCCGGGTGCGATCCGGTATTGATAATGGACGTGTTCGAGCACGCCTTTATGATCGATTACGGGCTTAAGAGGGCCGATTACATAGAGGCGTTCTTTAAGAACATAAACTGGGGCGCGGCAGAGGCACGGCTCAAATAATGGTAACGGGCAAGGAAGACCTGCTTCAGGCCCTCATAGAGGCGTATCTGGTGGAGAAAGGCACAATGGAATTCTATTCCTATGCGTCTGAAAACGCCCTGAATCCGGAGGCTAAAAAGATGTTCGGCAATCTCTCGGGATGGGAAGGAAGGCATATGGAGTATATCCGGTTCCTTTATCATTCGGTCACGCAGGATCTCGACCTGAAGGGCTTCGAGGAATTCAGCAGAATGGCAGACGCGCCTTTCACGGAGGCAGGCATACCGGTAAAAGACATGGAGACGCAATTTGAAGAGCATAAATTCATCGACGACATGGGAGCGCTCATAATGGCTCTTGAGGTTGACGGCAAGGCGTATGCACTGTACAGCAGGCTGTCTAAAAGCGCTGCGGACGCCAACGCGAGGGTGGTATTCAAAGAAATGATGGAACAGGAGGCAAGGCATATAGAATATCTGAAAAAGCTCAGAATAAAGCTTTCTGAGACTTAGAAACCGCTTCAATACAATGCCCTGTCATCTAATTTTGATGGAACCTATTAAACAACAGGAGGTATAAGATGGCGAAAATCGAGTATGCCGGAGGAAAGGTCGAAATTGACAGTGAGGGTTATCTCGTAAACATCGACGACTGGAACGAACAGGTGGCTTGCGCGCTTGCTGAAATAGCGGGGGTTGACGAGCTGACAAAGGAGAGGATAGACATCCTGAAGTTCGTAAGGGAATATTATAAAAAATATAATTTCTTCCCTATCTTGAACGCGGTCTGTAAAAATGTGCACCAGCCCAAGAACTGCATCAACGAAAAGTTCATGGACCCTTTAACCGCATGGAAATTAGCCGGTCTTCCGCAGCCGGGCGAAGACATAATCAATATCGTCGAATACGGCCAGACTCCCACGTAAAAACCGCGCAAAGAACGGTTTGGCCGGATGCTGTCCGGTCAAACCGTTCTTTTATCGGGGAAATCCATAATGAACAGGCTTTCAAAAGAACGATCCGCGTATCTCAAACATTCCGCCTACCAGAAAATAGAGTGGTATCCGTGGTCGGATGAAGCGTTCGAAAGGGCAAAACAGGAAGACAAACCCGTATTTTTGAGTTCGGGCGCCATATGGTGCCATTGGTGTCATGTGATGGCTAAGGAATGTTTTGAGAATGAAGATATCATCCGCCTGCTTAATGAAAATTTTATCTGCATAAAACTCGACAGGGACGAAAGGCCCGACATAGACAGGCGGTACCAGCAGGCGGTATCCGCTATCGGATCAGGGGGAGGCTGGCCGTTGAGCGTATTTTTAACGCCCGATAGGAAACCGTTTTTCGGCGGCACTTATTTCCCGCCTGAAGACAGTTCGGGAAGACCCGGATTCAAGAGAATGCTTAAGGCAATAGCGGAATTCTATAAGACAAACCGGGGCGATGTCTCATTGTATGCGGATAAACTGCTCGGTTTCATAAAGCAAAAACCTATGCCTCACGCCGGGATAGAAAAATCGATGCCGGACGCTGCGGCAAAAAGAATACTCTCCGAATTCGATCCGCAAAACGGCGGGTTCGGCGCCGCGCCCAAGTTCCCGATGCACGGGGCAATGGAATTCATGATCAACCGATACTTTTTTACACGCGACGAATCCATCGGGTATGCGGTCAAAAAAAGTCTCGAAGGAATGGCTAAGGGTGGATTTCACGACCATTTAGGAGGCGGCTTTCACCGTTACTCGACCGACGAGGCTTGGATTATCCCGCACTTTGAAAAAATGGCGGACGACAACGCATGGCTCCTGAGAAATTATATAGACGCCTATAACGTCTTTGGAGACGATTACTTCAAAGAGGTTGCGGAGGGAATAATAAAGTTCATAAAAGAAGTATTATCCGCCCCCGAAGGAGGATTTTATGCGAGTCAGGATGCAGATGTAACTCCTGACGACGAAGGGGGATATTTCACATGGACGGAGGAAGAGTTCAAAAACGCCCTTAATGCGGGAGAATACCCCGTGCTGTCAATGCATCTTTTCCATGAAAGGGGCTCGATGCATCACAACCCTGAAAAAAAGGTGCTGTTTGACATTATGAATGAAGATGAGATTTCGGTCAAAACCGGTCTCGACAAAAACAGGGTCAGGGAAATCATTCAACTTGGAAGGCAAAAGCTGCTTAACCGGAGACTCCGGAGAGAAACGCCGTTTATAGACAAAAACTTCTACACGTCTTTGAACGGCATGCTCATATCCGCGTATCTAAAGGCATTCAGGGCGCTCAAAGAAGATTCGATCAAAGAGTTTGCTCTCAAAAGCCTCGACATGATAATGAATCTGAGATTTACAGGCAATGAACTCTTCCATTCCGAAGGCGTGAAAGCGATGCTCGACGATTACGTATACATGATCGAGGCATTGGCCTCGGCGTATGAGGTAACGGGAGATTCCTCATATCTTCATAAAGCGGACGGGCTTATGGGAATATGCTTGGAAAAATTCAGGGACAAAAATGAGGGCGGGTTTTTCGATACCGATGAAGAAGTCCTCGGGTTGAGGCTTAAAGGCATAGAGGACATTCCGCATCCCTCGGCCAATTCGCTCATGATCATGATGTTGCTGAAACTTTACCAAATGACAAACAAATCTGCATACATAGAATACGCGGAACAGGCGCTCAGGACGTTCTCCGCGAGGGCAAGAGATATGGGCATCCATGCCGGATATTATTACGCGGCACTCGACGCGTATTTCAACATGCTAAAGCTCACGGTCTATGCTTCCCCTGAGGGCGAGCCGGCCAAGGCTGCCGTTTCGACATTCAGACCGTATATGACAATCGCATATGAAGAGGACAGAGGTTATATATTGCCGTGCCTGAAATCCGAATGCTATGAGCCGGTTTATACAGCCGGAGAATTAAAAAAATTTCTAAACATGAAATAGCAAGCGTTATCCCAGAAAAATAGTTGCCGCGTAGATGAGATAAAAAATCCCGCCTAAAAGGACTGTAGCGGGCGAAAGTTTGTTACGCATATGGATCTCCGCTATGGCGACAGCGGCAGATGTTAAAGCAAGGATTGCGGAAAAGAGCGCAAGGCCCGAAATGTTCCAGTCGGTAAACAAGAGTCCCACAGATACGGGAAACGTGGACTGAAATACCATCGCTCCTGTAATATTGCCCATCGCGAGGGTATCCCTTCCCTTAAGGGTCCATGTAACGCTGTTGAACTTCTCCGGCAGTTCGGTTGCGACAGGAGCGATAAGGAGGGCGAACAACAGGGGGTTCATTCCCCACGCGGTCGAAAGTTTTTCGAGATTACCCACAAAGATGTGCGCGCCGCTTACCATTACGGCAAGGGCCGCAAGAACCTGAAACGATATAAGCGGCAGACCGGCTCCGTGCTGTTGGGCATGGGCTTCTGATGAAGCACTTCCGGCTAAACGCCGCGCGCCGCCGAGCAGGCGCTTAAAATATAATTCCTCGGTGTGCATTATGTCCGCGCTCTCTCCCCTGAATGTTAAGTAAGCGTATATCACATAGCCTATTACGAGGGCTATCGCTATGAAAATGTTGGACTTCGGAATTAAAAGCGGAAAGAAGATGGCAAAGGAATACATCACTACAAAAAATAAGAGGTCGCGCTTCATCGAATGCGCCTCTACGATAAGTTCGAACTTTCTTTTTTTCATAAGAAAACTTGCGAGCACGGAGAGGCCTACGAGGAAAAATGCGAGCGTCGAGAGCATAAAAGGCGCTCCGAGGATAGCTCCTACGCCGATGTTTTTTGCCGCCTCTCCGCCGTGCATAAGTATGGCTACAAACGGCAATATGGTCTCGGGCAGGGCGGTCCCCACCGCAGCCAAAATGCTTCCGACTACCGCCTGAGACAGCGAGAGTTTTCTGCCGAGGGATTCCACGCCGTTAGTAAAAAACTCGGCGCTGAGCAATATCATAAGCAGGCTGAAGACGAGAAATGCTATTTCCATTTATCGGGTAATCACCGCAGGACAGGGGGATGACTTGATGATCGACTCGGAAACGCTTCCGAGCATTACGCCCTTAGTGTAAGATAAACCGCGCGCTCCCATCACAATCAAATCCACATCTATTTCCGCTGCTATGTCATTAACGGCCGTATAGGGAACCCCTATCCTGACTACACTCTTGGCTCTATCACAGACATTAAGGAATGAGCACATCCGTTCTTCGGCCTCTTTTACGAGCGCGTCCTTATAACCGCTTCTGTCCGCTTCGGTCATATCCTTCCATTTCTGCAAGCCCTTTTCCATTTTAACGCTCGAAACCACATGCGCGACCGTAAGCTCCGAAGAGGTATTCTCCGACAATAACTTGGCGAATTCAAGCGCCTTCTTCGACGGCCCGGAAAAATCCACAGCGCATAATATCCGTTTTATGTTTACGGAACCCAGACGAGCGTTTTCGGATTTTTTGCCCCTGACGACCATCATGGGTATGTCGAGGGATTTTATAAGCCTCTCCGAACTGCTCGGCCTTATCATATGTGATTTATGACCGAGGACGAGGATATCGGCATTCAGATCTTTCGTCGAAACGTTGAACGTCTCTACAAGCCTGCCGGAGGCAATGACATGTTTTGAAGCTATGCCGTAGGGCTTTAATTTTAAAACCCATTTTTCAAGCTCTTTCTCATCCGTTTTTTTCTCTTTTTCGATATACGGCATCAAATAGCCGGGAGGGGTGAGGGCGTAATCCATAACGTACAGCATATCTATTTCGGCCTTTTCAGCCCCTCCGGCCCCGGACAGCCAAAGCGCGTAGGCGATGACCTTTTCCGTGTCCGGGCCGAGGTCTACCGCCGAGAGTATTTTATTTATTTTAAGTTCTCCGCCCATTATAGTTAAAAAATAAAGGGTGGCAAAAAAAACCACCCTTTATTGAAAGAAAACGAATACGCCTATTTTATCGCATCTTTTAATGTCTTGCCCGCTGTGAACTTGGGAACCTTTGTAGCAGGAATTTTGATCTCTGCGCCTGTCCTCGGGTTACGGCCCTTGCGAGCCTTCCTCTTGGATACAGAGAATGTTCCGAAGCCTACGAGCGTTACCTTCTGGCCCTTCTTAAGAACGGCCTTCACCGCATCAAGCGTTGCGTCCAGCGCCTTTCCTGCGTCTGTCTTTGTGAGGCTCGCGCTTGTTGCGATCTTGTCGATAAGATCTGCCTTTGTCATTAGTTTAATCCCCCCTTTCTTTTATGGATTGTTGAATATCAACGATTTGGTATAAACATTACCAAGAAAAGCAGTATTTGTCAAGAAAAAAAACAGGCATGAAACCGAATAGGCATAGACAGGCTTGCCGGTTTATAGAATAAATCGGCGAATATCTGTTTTAATAAAAAGTGCGGGACATGAATATAAACACCCTTATCGATTCTCTGAAGAAAGACCGGCTTATCGGAGCGGGCATTACAGCCCATGAATATATCACTCCGAAAGAATCCGCTTTCGGCAATATGGAAATAACGGACAAATTGCGGGAAGCCTTGGGAAATAAGGGAATAAAGGGATTCTATACCCATCAGGCAGAGGGTATCGGACTGATAAGGCAAGGGCATAATGTTGTCGTCATGGCTCCCACTGCCGGCGGGAAAAGCCTTATTTACAACATCCCGGTCATAGAATCCATCATCGAAAAACCGGAGACAAAGGCGCTTTACATATTTCCCCTGAAGGGTCTCGAACAGGATCAATTCAATAATCTCAACGAACTGTTCCACGCCGCCGGTTTGAACAGTTCGAACAGTTTAATCTGTGCTGTTTACGACGGCGATACTACTCAATACAGGCGAAAGAAGATAAGGGAAAACCTCCCCAATGTAATCTTCACCAATCCCGACATGATCCACCTCTCGCTTAACGCATTCCATAAAAAATGGGAAGGCTTTTTCAGGAATTTAAAATATATCGTAATCGATGAGATACATACTTACAGGGGAGTGTTCGGCTCGCATGTAAGCCATGTTTTCAGGAGATTGAGAAGGATATGCGATTATTGGGGAAGCGATCCGCAGTTCATTGCATGCTCCGCGACCATAGCGAATCCTAAAGAGCTTGCGGAAACGCTCGTAGGAGCGCAGTTCTCCGTGGTAGACAAAACAGGCGCTCCGCAGTCCGGAAAGCACTTTCTCTTTTTAGACCCTATGGACAGCCCTTACGCCGAGGCAACGAGGATATTCCTGAAATGCGTAAATTCGGGATTAAGGACTATACTCTTTACAAAGGCAAGGAAGATCACAGAACTGATATACAAATGGAGCATCGAGCGATCGCCGTTGCTTAAGGATAAAATAAGCCCTTACAGGGCCGGTTTCCTCCCCGCAGAAAGAAGGGAGATAGAGCAAAAACTCTTCAGCGGCGAATTGATGGGCGTAATATCCACAAGCGCCCTCGAGTTAGGGGTCGATATAGGCGGCCTCGATGTATGCATACTATGCGGCTATCCGGGCTCTATTTCGAGCACATGGCAGAGGGCCGGACGCGTGGGCCGAAGCGGGCAGGAATCATTGATTATAATGATTGCCGTTAAAGACGCCCTCGACCATTATTTCATCTCGCACCCCGACACATTTTTCGAAAGGCCCTATGAGGCGTCCATATGCGATCCCTACAACAAAAAAATCCTCAAACAGCATCTCGTATGCGCAGCCGACGAGGTCTATTTAAGGGCGAACGACGGCGTATACGAAATCGATAAGATAAAAGACATTATCGGAGATCTGGTGAGCGAAAACGGCCTGAGAGCAGGAAAAACCGGAGACATATGGTTCTCAGGGAAAAGAATGCCTCAGAGAGAGATAGGTATCAGGACTATCGGAAAACCCCTGAAGCTTAAGGACGAATCGAACAGGCATATCGGAGATCTGGACGGAAAAAGGATTTACAGGGACGCGTTTCCGGGAGCTATCTACCTGCACAGGGGAAGACAGTACAGGGTATTGCATCTCGACCTTGAGAGGAACGAAGCCGTATGCAGGGAAACGGATGTTAATTACTATACTCAGGCGCTCTCTAACGAGCATGTCGAGATTACAGGTATGCCGCAGAAATCGCGCATGCGTCTTTCCCCGGAAATAGACCTTTATCACGGAATGATGCGGATTACCTATCAGGTAGTAGGCTATGACAAGAAAAACACGTTCGACGGCACGAGGATATCGAGGCATGAGGTCGAGATGCCGGAATACATATTCGATACCGAAGGCATATGGATGGTCGTTCATGAAGGCCTCAGGGACAAAATCATCGGCAAGGGCTATGACCTTGCGGGAACCCTTCATGCGGCAGAGCATGTAACAATCGCCTGCATGCCCTTATTCGCTTTATGCGACAAGGGGGACATCGGCGGCTACAGCTATGCCGCATATCCCGAATTTAAACTGCCCGCCATTTTCATTTACGACGGGTACGATGGGGGCATAGGCCTTACCAATAGGGTTTTAGACGTGCCGGCGCAATGGATTAAATCCTCGATCGAAATAATCAAAAATTGCGAATGCGAGGAAGGCTGCCCTTCGTGCGTTCAGGATTCGCAGTGCGGCTCGGCAAACCGGCCGCTGGATAAAAAGGGGGCGATGTATTTTCTGGAGAGTTTATCGGGTTCTTGACAGGGTAAGGGTAACAATAATAAGGTGAAAATCACCTTGACAGGCTTATCCTTTTTCTATATATTGAGTGTAAATACCCTTTTCAGGGGGACAGATGGGGTAAATAAGCCTTTAGCAGCAAAGGGTTTTCTGGCCAATCTTTCTAAGCCAGAATCGGGATATATGAAACAGATTCCTCTACGATCCCATTTTTATGGGCATAAATGAACCTATCATGCACATGAACAAGTTATATGAAATTGCTGCACAAAGGAGGAAGGAATTAATATGTCCAATAGATTTAGGATAGAAAACAATCATATCAAGCTTTATACTACACTTATAGGCCAGCTTCAAAAATACAATACCATTATTTGGCAGGGGCCTACTGCTCTTATAGCTGCAAACTCCTTTGCTCTTGAGAAATTTCATTCAAATCCGTTGTTACTTTGCGTGTTAGCTATTTTCAATACTGTCATAATTTACTCATTTCACAGAATGATTATTCACCAGAAGGCCATAATCAACGCGACAAAGAAGGCAGAAAAAAAGCTTGGAAAAATTTTTCCTCATTTTATTCCTGAGTTTTCTGAAACGAAAGTGAGCGCAGGTACTTTTTTAATATGGACGCTCTCGATATTTGATATTGCGCTTTTTATATATGCAATCACAATTGTGTATGCCTAAATGACAGAACAATTATGTTTATGAGGAAGTATTTATGAGAGAGATGCGCTTCAAGATCACTGGTACGCTATTCTACACCATCGTTGTAATGAATTTGTTTTTAACAGAGGGTGGTCAGAACTTCATCCATAATATTATACAGCAAATTTTAAACCCTCAGATTGGAATTGCCTCATCGGTTGTTCCCCTTATCTCAGTATTGCTTACTATTAGCGCACTCTTATTTACTTCTGATGCAATAGGCTATGTTTTCAGTAGCATAGTTGTCCTCTGGTGGAACTTCTTTCGTGGCGAATCGTATCAATGGCACACACTCAAATATGATCTCAAACAAAAAATAATACAAATGCATCAAAACTCTGACGCCGATAAATCGCAGGAAAAGCTGCAATTGAGCGATTATTATGACGATGTCGTCTTCAACTATTTTTGGCAACAAGCTCCAGAACCAGTTGTAGAGTGGACAGTGCGACGGGATACAGCTTTCCTAATCGGTCTATCAGCGGCTCTTGGAATTGCAGTGAGCGTGATACTATCAGCAGTGCTTACTCTTTATTTTGGGATGATATGGACTGGTTGGAATTGGGTGGTTACAATAATATTTTCCATTTTGATGGTAATATTTTTGTTTAATGCATGGCGCGCAGGCCGAGAAGAATGGCAAATGATGTCACTTTGGTCGTCTGGAAGACTGGATGGTAAACTACAAAATACCTTGCAATATTTTAGTGAAGCGTTAATACAAGCAAATAAAGAGAATAAGCCGTTCAAGAAAAATTAAGAAAAAAGGAAAAAGAAAAGGGGAAATGCTGCTTTTAAGTTCCATATCCATCGGTTAGACAAAATTATGCCCGCTTATCGGCAGATTGTTTTATAATAAGTAGTAAGAACAACGAGGGGGGTGATTTAAATGGCAGGTGCAAAGCAGCAGGTTATTCAGATGATTCAGTCTCTCCCTGAAGAAGTTACGGTTGACGATATTATTGCGGAATTATATTTCAAACTTCAGGTTGATGCGGGGTTAAAAGAATTGGATGAGGGGAAAGGGATTCCTCATGAAGAAATCGAGAAGCGGATGTCCAAATGGCTTACAGTTTAAAATGGTCTCCACGCGCTGCTTCGCATTTTGAAGGAATCTGTGATTATATAGCAAAGGATTCAAGATATTATTCTGCTCTTTTTGCCAAAAGAATTATCTCAATTGTTAGAGCCATTCCTCAGTTCCCTAAAGCAGGGCGGATTGTTCCGGAATATAACGATGAGAATTTGAGAGAAAAGATTTATGAGAATTATAGAATTGTCTATCGTATCAAGTCTGAGGTTATCGAAATTGTTGCAATTTGTCATGGAGCAAAACCGTTGAAAAATATTTTATGAGCGGGCATGCCTTTAATAAAAAAAGGGAATTCCTGCGAATCCCCTTTTATCAAAAAAATTTATTCTTGTTATTTACAGTTTTTAGAGTCCACCGAACCCTTTTGTGGAGCCGCTCAAGTAGGGACGCCGAGCTTCGGAAGTATCACCTTTTGTAAAAGCACCCACACTGCGATTATTCCGATTACTGCGAGAATATCGCTCATGCGGCCTTGCTCTCTTTTTTACCCTCTTTCTTAGCGCCCTTATCGCCTGATTTCGCCTTTATATCTTCATAATCGACAAACTCAATAATAGCCATAGGCGCGCGATCGTTGACCCTCTGCCTTGTCTGCACTATCCTTAAATAACCGCCGTTCCTGTCCGCGAACCTCGGCGCCACATCCGAAAAAAGCTTCGCGACAACGGCCCTGTTCGGGATGTAGGACATCACCATTCTCTTAGCATGGAGATCTCCGCGCTTGCCGAAGGTAACCATTTTTTCGGTTATTCCCCTAATCGCCTTCGCCTTTGCGAGGGTCGTCTCTATTCTCTGATGCTCTATGAGCGACGACACAAGCCCTCTCAGTAACGCCTTTCTCTGATTTGCGGTTCTATTGAAATTACTTCCTGCCAATTTATGACGCATGTCTGCCTCCTCTACTTCCTGTTCCTGCCTGCTGTTTCGTCGGACTCTATCCTCATGCCGAATCCTAAGCCCATTCCAACCAGTATTTCTTTGATCTCGTTAAGAGACTTACGCCCGAAGTTCTTTGTCCTCAGCATTTCGTGCTCGGTCTTTTGAACGAGTTCGCTGATGCTCTTTATATTGGCGTTCTTCAAACAGTTATACGCCCTTACCGACAATTCCAATTCGTCGATGCTCTTCGAAAGGTTCTCGTTCAAAGCGGGGTTGGCCGTAACCGTAATCATGGAAGACGATGCCTCTTCATCGGATTCCGGCTCTTCGATAAAAATAAGCAGATCGAAGTGATCCATGAGTATGGATGCGGCGTCGCTCACCGCCTTTTCCGGGGTTATGCTGCCGTCCGTCCATATTTCCATGACAAGCCTGTCATAATCCGTAGACCTTCCTACCCTCGCCTTTTCGACCCAGAAGTTCACCTTTCTTATAGGACTGAACACCGAATCTATGGCAAGCACATCGACCGGAAGCCCCTCTTCCTTGTTTATTTCGGCAGGCACATAGCCTTTGCCTTTTTTAACGTGCATCTCGATCTCGAGTTTTGCGCCGTTGTCTACGGTGGCTATATAATGGTCGGTATTCAGCACCTCGACGCTCTGATCGGTTTCGATATCGGCGCCTGTTACCGTTTTAGGGCCTTTCACCTTGACTGTGACCACCCTTGGGCCGTCGCCGTATATTTTAAATCTGAGCTTCTTTATATTCAGGACGACATCCACCACGTCATCCTTCACACCCTTTATGCTCGAAAACTCGTGAAGGACTCCGGGTATTCTAACGTCCGTTACCGCGGCGCCCTCGATTGAAGAAAGCAAAACCCTGCGGAGCGCATTCCCGATGGTAGTTCCGAAGCCGCGCTCAAGGGGCTCTACGACAAGCTTGCCGTAAGAATCGGTAAGGCTCTCTTCATCGAAATTATTTTTTTTCGGTAACTGAAAGCCCTTTTTGACAAGATCCATATAAGGCCTCCTATGCCTATTATCTATTTTCCTTTTACAGTATAAAAACAAAAACCGAGCCGTTCTGCCCCGGTATCCTACGTCTTAAAGAATATTACTTTGAGTATAATTCAACGATAAGCTGTTCCTGAACAGGGAGCTGCATCTCGTCTCGTGTCGGGATCCTTACGAACTTCCCTTTCAAGCCCTGCGCGTCGATCTCTATCCATTCCGGGAATCCTCTGTGTTCGGCCATGGAGAGGCTTTCGGATACGGCCTGAAGACCTTTACTGGCCTCCTTTACCTCAACCGCATCACCGGGCCTGAGGATATGGGAAGGAATATCGGACGACCTTCCGTTTACAAGGAAGTGTCCGTGCTTGACGAGTTGCCGCGCTTCCCTTCTATTGGCTGCAAATCCCATTCTATAAACGACATTATCGAGTCTTCTTTCGAGCAGTTGGAGCAGCAATTCGCCTGTTATGCCTTTCATCCCTGATGCCTTTTTGAAGTATATCCTGAATTGGTTCTCCATGACGCCGTATATCCTTCTGACCTTTTGCTTAGCCCTCAACTGAATTCCATAATCGGAAAGCTTGCCCCTGCCCTGACCGTGCTGGCCGGGCGCATACTTTCTCCGTTCGACTCCACATTTCTCGGTATAGCACCTTGTGCCTTTCAAGAAGAGTTTTTCGCCTTCCCTCCTGCACAGCCTGCACAATGCGCCTGTATATCGTGCCATTACACCCTCCTCCTTTTCGGCGGCCTGCAGCCGTTATGCGGCACAGGCGTGACGTCCTTGATCAATGTTATCTCAAGACCTGCCGACTGAAGGGCGCGTATTGCCGTTTCCCTGCCGGCTCCCGGACCTTTTACATAAACGTCCACATGCTTGAGTCCCATTTCCATAGCCTTTTTGGCCGCTGTTTCCGAGGCTATCTGGGCCGCAAAAGGAGTGCCCTTTCTCGACCCCTTGAAACCGAGGCTTCCCGCGCTCGACCATGCTACCACATTGCCTGTCTGATCGGTTATGGAGATTATGGTGTTGTTAAACGTCGTCTGTATATGGGCGGCGCCGCTCGATATATTTTTCTTTATCTTTTTCCCTGTTCTCTTTTTCTGGGCCATGTAAACTAATCCTCCTCTTTACTTTTTCTTGACGACGAGCTTACGGGGGCCTTTCCGCGTCCTCGCATTTGTCTTTGTCCTCTGTCCTCTCGCAGGCAGATGGGCCTGATGCCTGCTCCCCCTGTAGCATCCGATGTCATGAAGCCTTTTTATGTTCATCGATATCTCGCGCCTGAGGTCGCCTTCAACATTGTAATCACGCTCGATGAGGACCCTTATTTTTACGATGTCCTCGTCGGTGAGATCCTTCACCCTCGTATCGGGATTTACCTTCGTCTCCTCAAGTATCCTGTTAGATAAAGACCGTCCTACACCGAATATTCGCGTCAGCCCTATCTCGACTCGTTCGTTCTTCGGCAGGTCAACTCCAGCTATTCTCGCCATATTCGCTCCTTTCTATCCCTGTCTCTGCTTGTGTCTCGGATTTTCGCAGAGAATCCTTACTACGCCTTTTCTTTTTACGATTTTACATTTAGAACATATCGGCTTAACCGACGGCCTTACTTTCATATTTCATCCTCCATCTTCCTGCTTCCTACTTAAACCTATAAGTGATCCGTCCCTTTGTAAGGTCGTAGGGCGATACCTCAACCGTAACTTTGTCTCCGGGCAGTATCTTTATGAAATGCATTCTCATCTTACCCGATACGTAAGCAAGGATTATCTGACCGTTCTCGAGCTGAACCCTAAACATCGCGTTCGGCAAGGTCTCCACAATAGTTCCCTGAAGTTCTATATTCTCTTCTTTGCTCATTCCTTAAGCCTAAAATTATACACGCCTTATCAGATTTTAGTCAAGATTTCAGCGCCGTTTCCGGTAATAACTACCGTATGTTCGTAATGAGCGGACAGACTGCCGTCCGCCGTAACCGCCGTCCAGCCGTCATCGAGTATCCTGACGTCCGGCCCGCCGGCATTGACCATAGGTTCAACCGCCATAGTCATGCCCGTCTTCAGTCGCGGCCCATGCCCCGGTTTCCCGAAATTCGGGACCTGCGGCTCCTCGTGAAGCGAGCGGCCTATACCGTGCCCGACGAAGGCCCTTACGACCGAAAACCCTTTTGATTCCACATGCTCCTGTATCGCGTATGATATATCGGAAACCCTGTTTCCGATTACCGCCTTTTCCATCCCCGCATAAAATGCGTTTTCGGTCGTTTTAATGAGCCTCGACGCCTCATCGCTTATATCCCCTACCGGGAGCGTTACGGCCGCGTCTCCGTAAAAGCCGTCAAGCACTACGCCGAGATCTATGCTGACAATATCGCCGTTACGCAGCTTGACCGTGCGCGATGGGATGCCGTGCACTACCTGATCGTTTATCGATACGCATACGCTCGCCGGATAGCCTCTGTATCCCTTAAAGGCGGGCAGCGCATTTTTCCTTCGTATCTCGCTGTCCGCGAAGCTTTCCATATCGGCGGTCGATACGCCCGCGCCGACAAACGTCTTCAGTTTTTCTATAATCTCCGCTGTTATGCGGCATGCCGCCGCGATCTTCTTTATTTCAGCCTGAGACTTGATTATTATCACACCGCGGCTTTAACCCCTTCTGCCCTTTAACCTGCCTTTTTTAAGGAAGCCCTCGTATGACCTTGTCACCATATGGGACTCGATCTGCGAGACCGTATCGAGGGCGACGCCGACGGCTATCAGAAGAGAAGTGCCTCCAAAATAAAAAGGCACATTGAATTTTTTGATCAAAAGCTCCGGCATAATACATACCACGGAAAGGTATACGGCGCCCACAAACGTAAGCCTTGTAAGTACCCTGTAAATATATTCTGAAGTCTTCGGTCCCGGCCTGATACCCGGAATAAATCCGCCGTGCTTTTGCAGGTTGTCCGCAATGTCTACGGGGTTGAATATTACGGCGGTATAAAAATAACTGAAGAAAAATATCATTCCCACATACATAGCCGTATACATCGCAGTGCCGGGAGATAATTGTTTAGCTATGCCCTGAACCCATGGGATTGCGATAAAGCCCGCAATCGTCGCGGGGAACATTATTATGGACGAAGCGAATATGGGAGGTATAACCCCCGATGTATTGACCTTCAGAGGGAGATGAGTTGTCTGGCCTCCGAACATCTTTTTGCCCACAATCCTTCTCGCGTACTGTACCGGGATCTTCCTCTGGCCCCTTTCAATAAAGATAATTCCACCCACTACCAGGAACATCATGGCGACAAGAAAGAAAACAAAGAATATCGACAGCTCGCCTGCCCTCACCAGATTTAATGTACTGACAATGGCATTGGGGAACTGTGCCACTATTCCCGCGAAAATAATAAGAGATATGCCGTTTCCGATGCCGCGCTCGGTAATCTGCTCTCCGAGCCACATAAGAAAGGCTGTGCCGGATGTAAGGGTAATCATGGTGAGCAGCCTGAAAGACCATCCCGGATTCTGGATAAACTGGCCTCCCTGCATGCCCTCTATGCCTATTGCTATTCCAAGCGACTGAATGGCGGCAATGACAACCGTAGCGTATCTTGTATATCTCGTGATCTTCTTTCTGCCTGCATCGCCTTCCTTTGCGATCTTGCCGAGCGCCGGGATAACTACCGTGAGAAGCTGAAATATAATGGAAGCGCTGATATAAGGCATTATGCCGAGCGCGAAAATAGTGACCCTTGAGAGAGCGCCTCCGGAGAACATGTCGAAGAACCCCATGAGCGCTCCGCCTTTTTCAACGAGAAACTTGCTCAGGGCCTCTCCGTTGATTCCGGGCGTCGGGACGTGGGCTCCTATTCTATAAACGATAAGAAGGCTTAATGTAAAAAGAATCCGGATCTTTAGCTCCGGTATCTTAAATATATTCCTGATGCTTGCGAGGACTCCCAATGTTAAAGCACCTCGGCCTTGCCGCCTGCGGCATTTATTTTTGACAGCGCAGAAGCGCTGAAGGCATGCGCCTTTACGGTCACCGGCTTGCTGAGATCGCCGATGCCGAGTATCTTTATCCCGTCTTTTATGTCCTTTATGACCTTTTTCCCCAAAAGCGTCTCGGGAGTTATTAAATCGACGCCGAGCGCCGCGATATCCTTGATATTTAAAACGGCATACTCTTTTTTAAAGGGTATGTTCTTAAATCCCCTCTTAGGCAGTCTCCTCTGCAGCGGGGTCTGGCCGCCTTCAAACGCAGGCCCTTTGGGGCCTCCCGAACGGGCCTTCTGCCCCTTATGTCCTTTCGTAGCGGTCTTGCCGTGCCCTGATGCGGGGCCGCGTCCTATCCTCTTTACTCGCTTCGTGCTGCCCTCTGCCGGAGTCAAATCCTGTATCTTCATGGGTAATCCTAACCTCCTGTAATCTGCTTTCTTAATTCGTCTCTTCGGCTGCCGGCTCTTCCTCTGATTTGCCTCTCAGCCTGAAAACGACATCGGGATTTTTCAGGTTTGTAAGGCCGTCCAGCGTTGCCTTGACTGCATTGAAAGGGTTATGACCGCCGAGAGATTTTGCGACTATATCATGAATTCCGGCAACCTCAAAAACGGCCCTGACAGCCCCTCCGGCAATTAATCCGGTGCCTTTTTTTGCGGGGTTCATGACTACGGAATTCGCGCCGTAACGGCCGATAATTCTATGAGTTATAGTGCCCTCGGTTAACGGAAATTTCACAAGCCGTTTCTTTGCCTGCTCCACTGCCTTTCTTATCGCCTCCGGGACTTCGGTTGCTTTTCCTTTGCCTACGCCTACGGTGCCGTTTTCATCGCCTACGACCACAAGTGCGCTGAAAGAAAATCTCCTTCCGCCTTTAACGACCTTGGCGACTCTATTTATGTAGACAACCTTATCCTTTAAGCTAAGCCCTTCAGCTTCTATCCTCTCAGTCTTCACCCTGCCTCCTACCTATAATTTGAAATTTCAAATTTGAAATTTGAAATTAAAACTCGAGCCCGCCTTCCCTTGCAGCATCGGCAAGGGCCTTAACGCAGCCGTGATATCTATATCCGCCTCTGTCGAACACCACACTTTTAATTCCGGCCTTCAACGCCTTTGACGCCAGCATCCCGCCTATTTTTTTCGCCGATGCCGAGTTTCCTTTATGACCCTTTTCCGTCTTAATATCTTTATCTACGGTCGAGGCGGCAACAATGGTGCGCCCCTTCGTATCGTCTATAAGCTGGACATGTATGTTATTAAGGCTTCTGCAAACGCTGAGCCTTGGCCGCTCGGCGGTGCCGAATACCTTTTTCCTCAATCTCGCGTGTCTTCTCTTACGTGCCGATTCCTTTATATTCACCGATATCCTCCTCTACTTCTTGCCTGTCTTGCCTGCCTTAAGCTTAATCCGCTCGCCGGCATACCTTATGCCTTTACCCTTATACGCATCCGGCGTTCTCAGTTCCTTTATGTTGGCCGCAACCTGACCCAAAAGCTGTTTATCTATTCCGCTGAGGGTAATGGTGGTCTGCTTTTCATCGGCCTTTGCGGCAACGCCTGCGGGAAGCTCGAATTCAACCGGGTGGGAATAACCGAGCGTAAATAAAATCCTGTTCCCTTTGACCTGCGCCCTGTATCCGATACCTATTATTTCGAGCACCCTCTCGTATCCCTTGAATACGCCGTTCACCATATTCGACATCAAGCTGCGCGCAAGGCCGTGAAGAGCCCTGTCTTCCTTCATGTCGGATACGCGCTCGACCGATATCTTGTTATCGGCCATGGAAACTTTTATTCTTTGGGGAATTGAATAACTGTTCTCACCCTTAGGCCCTTTTACTTTGACAACGTCTTTTTTTATCTCGACATTCACGCCCTGGGGTATTGCTATAGGTTGTTTTCCTATTCTCGACATCTGTTATCTCTCCTTACCACACATAACATAGTACTTCGCCGCCTACGCCTTCCCTGCGGCACGTTTTGTCGCCCAATATGCCTTTAGGCGTGGTGATAACGGCCATTCCGACTCCGCCCATCACCCTCGGTATCTCGCCCTTGCCGACGTATACCCTTCTGCCGGGCTTGCTTATTCTCTTCAATCCCGATATAATCGAACCGCTTTCAGGCGCATATTTCAGGGCAATCCTCAAAATTCCCTGTTTTTTGTCCTTAATAATCTTGTACGATTTTATGAACCCTTCTTCCTTCAATATCTTCGCTATCTCTACTTTCATTTTAGATGCAGGGATATCGACCTTTTCGCTCTTTATAAGGATCGCATTCCTTATCCGGGTCAACATATCTGCAATTGGATCTGTCAGCATTTAGCCTCCTAAATCTTATATCCTGTATCCGATGAAAAGCCTCAGCTCCTTCATCGACGTTACCAGCTCGACTTTGTTACCCCGGGTATCTGTCCCTTAAGGGCAAGCATCCTGAAACAAATTCTACAAAGGCCGAACTGCCTTATATAACTCTTCGGCCTGCCGCATACCTTGCACCTATTATGAGCCCTGACCTTAAACTTGGGCGGCCTCTTAGATTTCTCAATTATGCATGTCTTTGCCACAAACTCCTCCTTGCCGAGACCCCGAAAAGTCCTGCCGCTTTTCAGGGAATCGCTTAATCATTTTCTGAAAGGCATCCCCATGCGTCCCAGCAATGCCTTGCATTCTTCGTCCGTCTTTGCGCTGGTGCATATTGTAATATCGAGGCCGTGTACCATTTCAACCTTGTCATAATCTATTTCGGGGAATATATACTGCTCTTTCAGGCCGAAGGTGTAATTCCCCTTGCCGTCAAAAGACTTTCCCGAAAGACCCTTAAAATCCCTTATTCTCGGCAGCGCAACATTTATCAGCCTGTCCATGAATTCGTACATCCTTTCGCCCCTGAGGGTTACCTTACATCCGAGAGGAACGCCCTCTTTCAGCTTAAAGCCGGCTATCGCCTTCTTGGATTTTGTAATAAGAGACTTCTGGCCGGTAATGACGGCAAGTTCCCGCTCGGCCGCATCAAGAACCTTGATATTCTGCGTAGCCTCGCCGAGGGTTACGTGAACAACCACCTTCTGGAGTTTCGGAACCTGCATGATGCTTTTATATGAAAATTCCTTCATTATCGCAGGCACTATCTCTTTTATATATCTTTCCTTCAGCCTCGGTGCCATTATTGGTCTATAACCTCCTTGCACTTCTTACATGTCCTGAGTTTTTTGCCGTCGTCAAGGAGCGCAGCGGCTATCCTTGTGGGCTTGCTGCATTTAGGACATACGAGCATAACATTCGATGCGTGTATCGGCGCTTCCTTCTCTATGATCCCGCCCTGCGTGTATTTTTTGTCGGGCTTCATATGTTTTTTGACTATATTTAAACCTTCTATAACAACCTTTTCCTTGGACGGCAATACGGACAGAATCCTTCCGCTCTTTCCTTTATTCCTGCCGGAAAGCACAACAGCCGTATCGCCCTTTTTAATCCTTAACCCCACGCTATATCCTCCTACAAAACCTCGGGGGCAAGGGATATGATCTTCATGAATTCCTTCCATCTCAATTCCCTTGCGACCGGTCCGAATATTCTTGTTCCTATAGGCTCAAACTGGTTGTTTATAATCACAACCGCGTTCTGGTCAAACCGTATATATGAGCCGTCCGTCCTCTTGGTTTCCTTCTTGGTCCTGACCACCACCGCCTTAGCTACGGCGCCTTTCTTTACATTCCCGTCAGGGATCGCCTCCTTCACGCTTACGACGATAATATCGCCGAGCCGGGCATATCTCCTGGTTGAGCCTCCAAGCACCCTTATGCACTGAACTTTTTTGGCTCCGGAATTGTCCGCTACTTCAAGAATGCTCCTCGGCTGAATCATCTTACCTTCCCTCGCCTTCTACAACGTTAATTACCTGCCACCGTTTATCCTTGCTCAAAGGCCTGCTCTCGATTATCTTAACGGTATCGCCCGTCTTGCACTTGTTTTCTTCGTCATGAGCCTTGAACTTTGCAATCTTCTTAACGGTCTTCTTATACAAAGGATGCTGGAATGTCCTCGTAACCGCAACAACCACTGTCTTATCCATCCTGTCACTTACGACTTTACCCGTATAAACCTTCTTAGGCATTTTCAGATACCCCTTTTTCTTTTTCTATAATTACGGTGAGCACCCGCGCTATATCCTTTCGTACCGCCCTGACCCTCATATTATTTCCCAGTTCTCCCTTCGACAACTGAAACCTGAGGTTGAACAGTTCTTTTCTTAAATCCATTTCCTTCTGCCTTAATTCATCGGCCGATAACGCTCTCGCCTCGGAAGGTTTCATGATACAACCTCCTCTCTTTTCATGAATCTCACGGCAAGAGGCAGCTTTCTGGAGGCAAGTTTAAACGCCTCTTTTGCGACCTCCTCGCTTATGCCGGCCACCTCGTACAGAATCCTTCCCGGCTTTACCACCGCGACCCAGTACTCCGGATTTCCTTTTCCCTTTCCCATTCTTGTCTCTGCCGGCTTCTTGGTTATGGGCTTATCCGGGAATATCCGTATCCAGACCTTGCAGCCTTTCTTGGCCGCCCTCGTTATGGCAACCCTCGCCGATTCTATCTGTCGGCTTGTTATCCAGCCCGGCTCCATGGCCTTCATACCGTATTCTCCGAATGAGATTTCCGCTCCCCGGTATGCCTTGCCGTTCATGTTACCTTTCATCAACTTTCTGTATTTAACCTTTTTAGGTGCCAACATAACGCTATTCTCCTGAAGACGAAATTACTGCCTGTTCCGGAAGTATGTCGCCGTGATATATCCAAACCTTGACGCCGATCTTACCGTAAGTCGTGCGCGCCTCCGCAAAACCGTAATCAATATCCGCCCTGAATGTGCTGAGCGGAACCCTGCCTTCCCTATACCACTCCGAACGGGCTATTTCAGCCCCTGCCAGCCTTCCTGAGCACTGAACCTTTATGCCTAACGCCCCGAACCTCATTGCCGAGGAAACGGCGCGCTTCAATGCCCTTCTGAATGCAACCCTCTTTTCGAGCTGCAATGCGATATTCTCAGAAACAAGCTGAGCATTAATTTCGGGCTTTCTGACTTCCTTTATATCTATCGAGACCTGTTTGCCGGTTATATTTTCTATCTCTTTTTTGAGTTTCTCTACTTCCGCGCCTTTCTTTCCGATTATAATGCCGGGTCTCGCAGTATATATTATAAGTTTCAGCTTCTGCCCGGATCTTTCTATCTCGACCTTTGAAACGCCCGCGTGAAATAATTTTCCCTTGATAAGCTTACGCATGTTTATGTCTTCGATAAGCTGGTCGGCATAACCTCTTTTGAGGAACCATCGCGACTCCCATGTCCTGATGATTCCTACTCTATTGCCTATTGGATTAGTCTTCTGACCCATTACTCCTCCGTCAGGATAATTGTTATATGAGACATTCTTTTCTTTATTACATTAGCCCTGCCCATTGCCCTGGGCTCCATACGCTTCATTACCGGTCCGTGATCTACAAAAACAGTCTTTATTTTTAATTTATCCATATCCACATGGCTGTCCTTATGTTCCGCATTCGCCATCGCCGACCTCAATAGCTTGGCGATAATCACTGCGCCGCGATAAGGCATATACTTCAAAGAAACCATCGCATCGGAAGCCCTCTTTCCCCTGATAAGGTCTACAACCCTTCTCGCCTTCCTCGGCGTTATCCTCGCATATTTCAAAATAGCCTTTGATTCCATATCCATAAATTATCCTCTCTATCTGCCCTTCACCGACGTTGTCTTAACGGCTGACGTTGTCTTAACGGTTCCGGAATGGCCTTTAAATGTTCTCGTAGGCGCGAACTCTCCCAGCTTATGACCTACCATGTTTTCGCTTACATACACGGGAATAAACTTTCTTCCGTTATGCACGGCAAAGGTAAACCCGATGAATTCAGGCATTATCGTTGAACGTCTCGACCATGTCTTGACCATCTTTTTATCTCCCGATCTCATCATAGTCTCTACTTTTTCCATCAGCTTGGGCTCTACATACGGCCCTTTTTTTAAGGATCTCGGCACTTAATCCTCCTTACTTACGTCTCTTTAAGATAAACTTCTTTGTTCTCTTATTGCTTCTCGTCTTTACGCCCTCGGGCTTGCCCCACGGAGAGCAAGGGGGCCTTCCGCCCGAAGACTTTCCTTCTCCGCCGCCAAGCGGATGGTCTATCGGGTTCATGGCAACTCCCCTGACATGGGGCCTCTTACCCAAATATCTCTTCCTGCCGGCCTTTCCGTACGATATGTTCTCGTGTTCAACGTTTCCGACCTGCCCGATGGTTGCAAAACAGGCCGTCATAATCAATCTCACTTCGCCGGAAGGCATCTTTATCTGAGCGTATTTTCCTTCTTTGGCCGTGAGCTGCGCAGCGGCTCCGGCGGTCCTTACCAATTTCGCGCCCTGTCCGGGGTTTAACTCTATATTATGTATCACAGTGCCGAGGGGTATGGCATGTATAGGCATCGTATTGCCCGTCTTTATTTCCGCATCCGGTCCCGACATCAACTCATCGCCCACGCCGAGCCCTACGGGAGCCAGAATATATCTATGCTCGCCGTCCCTGTATTTCAACAGCGCTATCCTCGCGGACCTGTTAGGATCGTATTCTATAGTTGTAACTACAGCCGGAACCCCTATTTTATCGCGGGTAAAATCGATAGTCCTGTATGCCCGCTTATTACCGCCTCCGCGCTGCCACACGGTCACCCGTCCCGTATTATTCCTGCCGCCTGTCTTCTTTACGGAGCTGACTAACGGCTTGTGCGGGCTGTCCGCAGTTATATCCTTGTAATCCGATGAGCTTTGAAATCTCCTTCCCGGAGACGTCGGTTTATATTTTCTTATTCCCATTATACACCCTCGATAAAGTCGAGTTTTTCACCCTTTTTTAGTGTTATTACCGCCTTTTTCCTGTCCGGGGTTCTTCCTGCGAATTTCCCGAACCTCTTCATCTTGCCCTTTTCACTTATTGTAGCTACCTTTTCAACTTTCACCTTGAATATATCTTCAACCGCCTTTTTAATCTCATGCTTATTAGAACCGGGATCGACTTCGATAAGCACCTTATTCTCCCGCTCCTTTATATCCATGCCCTTTTCCGTAAAAAGAGGTTTCTTGATCACATCGTAAATTATCTTCATACAGCTTTAACCTCCGTACCCGGCTCAATATTGCTCTGCAGCCTTGAAACGGCATCGACTGTAAAGAGCAGACGCTCAAAGGCCGCTACACAATAGGCGTTAAGATCAGATACCCTGATCACATCTACGGTAGGGATGTTCCTGACGGAGAGCAGTATATTTTCGTCCTTCTCCGGAAGGACAATAAGCACCTTCTTTCCGGATAATCCAAGCGTACCCAGCATTTTCAGCATCTCTTTTGTCTTGGGCTTTTCCATGGCCATGGAATCGACCACCTCGATTTCTCCGTCGCTTAACTTCATCGTCAATGCCTTATACAGTGCAGTCTTTCTCATACTCTTCGGCAGCTTGATCGAGTAGTCCCGCGGTTGAGGACCGAATGCCGTTCCGCCGCCCGGCCAGATTGGAGACCTTATGCTTCCATGCCTAGCCCTTCCGGTCTTTTTCTGTTTCCACGGCTTCCTACCGCCGCCTCTGACCATGCCCCTGGTCTTTGTGGCATGGGTTCCCTGCCTCTGGTTTGCGAGATAACTTACCACCGCCGTATGCACTACCGACTCGGAGGCGGCATTATTAAACACAGCTTCGGAGAGGCCTATTTTACCTTTCGGGTTGTTATTTATGTCTTTTATCTCTATCTCAAGCATATGCTCTCCCTGCTATTTCTTCAATATCTCTAAAATTGAGTTTGCGGCTCCCGGAACGGCTCCTTCAATAAGAATGAGATTTTGCTCCGGACGGACATCCACAACTGTGAGGTTGCTTACCGTAACCCTCTCGCTGCCCATATGTCCGGCCATCCTTATGCCTCTCCAGACCCTGGAGGGGAATGAGCTTGCGCCTATGGATCCCGGCGCCCTGTTAAACATCGAGCCGTGAGAACCCGGGCCGCCCTTAAAATTATGCCTCTTCATGACGCCCTGAAACCCCTTGCCCTTAGATATGCCGGAAACTGTCACCACATCGCCCTTATTGAAATTTTCCGCCTTTATCATATCTCCGACATTAAGCCCGGACATAGGGAATTCCTTAAGTATCTTGAATGCCTTGGTTCCCGCTTTTTTGAATACGCCGGCATCAGGTTTGGATATATTCTTTTCTTTCATGGCCTCGATAAAACCCACCTTGACGGCCTCGTATCCGTCCTTTCCGGGCGTCTTTACCTGAACAACACAGCAAGGTCCGGCCTCGACAACGGTTACGGGAACCATCTTGCCGTCTTCGGTAAACACCTGAGTCATTCCCAATTTCTTGCCTATAATGCCTGTCATAGCTTTATCTCCACATCTACACCCGATGCGAGTTCGAGCTTCATCAATGCATCGACGGTATCGGGGGTCGGATCATATATGTCTATGAGCCTCTTGTGGGTTCTTATCTCGAACTGCTCCCTCGATTTTTTATCCACATGCGGCGATCTGAGAACAGTGAACTTGTTTATCCTCGTCGGAAGAGGTATAGGCCCTGCAATCCGGGCGCCTGTCCTCTGCGCGGTATCCACTATCTCTTTCACCGACTGATCCAGCAGTCTATGATCGTAAGCTTTTAATTTTATTCTGATCTTCTGGTTCACCTTTTACTCCAGCACCTCGGTAACGACACCGGCGCCCACAGTCCTTCCGCCCTCTCTTATCGCAAACCTCAGT
>MHDU01000040.1 GCA_001803635.1 Nitrospirae bacterium GWB2_47_37
GTATGACGAATCCGATAACCGGCGTAAAGATCAGGTTTGTGAGCGGAGATATAACCGAAAAATAATGAAAATAATAAGCAACTAAAGGGGCTGTTCCGATAGACGCGGCGAGGGATATTTTCAGCGCGGTAGAGCACCGGCGCAATAGATTAGAGGTTAGAGTGTAAAGTTTGGAGTCGGCTCCGGGCTCTATACTGCCGTCCTGACGTTCTTCCGCATCTTCTTCTGTTTTGGCGCTCCGTTGAGCGACAATTCCGATGCACAAGACGGCGATGAACGAAAGCTGAAACGAGAGGTCGAGTATTGAATCGGGCCGGATCAGAATAATAACAACCGCCGCAAAGAGAAGCGTGTTCAACCAGAATCCCTTTCTCTGGATCAGAAGGCCGAAGAGAAACAGGCTTATCATTATAAACGCCCTGATCGAAGGTATGCTCATCCCTGAAATACCTAAATAGGCTATCATGAAAGGAGCGCATAACATCGCGGCGATCTGCGAGGGAGTAAGATATAAAGAAAGCCTGACGAACAGATTATACGGCAGTCTCTTAACCGAAAACCTGAATACCCTGAACAACATGAAAAGCAGCAATCCGAAGTGAGCGCCCGATATGCTCAGGATGTGAGCGAGTCCTGTCGAATTGAACGCGTCCTTCGTTTCTTTTGCCGTCAGGCTTCGCTCCCCTGTTATTATAGACATGAGAAACGCGGCTGACTCTTCCGAAAAATTATCCCTGATATTCTTATTGATCTTTAACCGCGCTCTTTGAAAAAAGCCCGCGCTGCCGGCGTCTGTTTCGTTAATCGCCATACTGCCCGATAACGGATTCGCACTGCCGCCCGGATTTAGGAAATAAGCATCTCCTCCGATGTCGGGAAAAGGCTGTTCCGGAGCATACGACGCCTTTGCGTAATAAAAACCTGAAACTGCAATGATAATGAGGACGGCGACAGGCAATACGCGATGTCTTCTCTTAACGACAAATACGGCGAGCAGTATTAACGATAGGAAAATGCCTGTAATGGGGAAAAATCTATGAACATAAAAAAGCGAAGAACCGTATATGAAAGATATGAAATATAGCATAAGCAGTTAAAAGGCGGGGCATGGCAACCTGCCTTGCTATCCACCAAGCTTTTTCTTTATCACCCCCGCTATGTCTTCAGCAGTTTCATTCGCCGCCTTGCTGTCCTCCGCTTCGACCATAACCCTTATCTTCGGCTCCGTGCCTGACGGCCTCACAAGCACCCTTCCTTTATTGCCGAGCCTTTTAACGGATTTGTCGATAACCTTTGTTATCTCCGGGATTTCCTTCAAATCTTTTTTCTCCGAAACCGTAACGTTCAAAAGGACTTGGGGATAAAGGTCTATATCGGAAGTCAGTTCGGAAATAAGTTTATTCTTCTTTCGCATCAAGTATAAAACCTGGAGCGCGGTTATGGGGCCGTCTCCGGTAGTATTGTAATCAAAAAAAATCATATGCCCGGACTGCTCGCCTCCGAGATTATAACCGCCCTTCTTCATCTCTTCGACCACGTATCTGTCGCCGACCTTTGTCCTGACAAGGCTTATGCCCTTTCCGGTCAGATATTTTTCAAGCCCGAGATTGGTCATCACAGTCGCTACCACGCCGTTTCCCTTCAGCCTGTCCTCTTTTTTAAGGTCCGACGCCCACATGCCCAATATCATATCCCCGTTCACTTCCCTGCCCTTCTCGTCCACAAAAAGCGTCCTGTCCGCGTCCCCGTCATGCGCTATTCCCAAATGGGCGTTATGCTGTTTTACGGCATCGGCAACGCATTTAAGATACAACGAGCCGCAATTGTCGTTTATATTGACGCCGTTGGGCTTATCGTTTATCGATACGACCTCCGCTCCGAGTTCCCTTAAAAGCCACTGAGTAACCTTATAAGCGGCGCCGTTTGCCGCATCCACCACAACCTTCAGGCCTTCGAGATCCGTGCCCTTCGGGATCGTGGACTTTATATATTCAATGTACCTGCCCGCGGCGTCATCGAGCCTGTACGCCTTGCCTATCTTATCGTCAGCCGGTCTTTTTGAGGGGAATCCTTCATCGGCCGTCAGCCTCTCTATCTCCCTCTCCAGTTCGTTCGAAAGCTTAAAGCCGTCCGACGAAAATATCTTTATGCCGTTATCTCCGAACGGATTATGCGACGCCGAAATAACGATGCCCGCGTCGAGCCTCAACGTCCTTGCCAAAAACGCTACGCCCGGTGTCGGAATAGGCCCCACGAGAGTAACATCCATTCCCATGGAACAGATGCCGGATGTAAGAGCGCTCTCTATCAGATACCCGGAAAGCCGCGTGTCTTTGCCGATCAGGACGGCATTCCTTCCATGATCTCCTGACTGCCTGTTTTTCAGAATATAGGCGATTGCCATGCCTACCCGCAAAACCGTCTCCGGAGTCATGGGCGATCTGTTGACCCTTCCCCTTATGCCGTCGGTTCCGAATAATTTCGTCTTGTGGCTCATCTAAAGGTCCTTTCCACGGAAATCTTCACCGTAACCTCAGGCGTTTTTGTCCGTATATTTTTGCCGTTCAGGTTAAGCCTTACATCCTGCGTCATGCCGGCATCGAGCCCTGTTATGTCTATCTGCTCGGTCCTAAGCAATGAAATCCTGTTAACTTCCGTCCTTGCCCCCTCGACCTCAACCGACGAGGGTTTCACTTCAATAGCCTTTATCCTGTATCCGTCTTCCGGCACGCCGGAAATATGCGCCTTAACGGGCACGGTCTTTGACGCGGATTCATCGAGGACGACTTTAACTCCGGCCGGATCTATCCTCAGCACCTTTATTGTCCGCGGAACGGCAATATTATTTTTATCAAAAAAATATACGGCCTCTCCTTTTTTCGCATCGGCAAGATCTACGATCACCCTCACGTCCATAGGCCTCAATGTCTTTAAAATCCTCTCATGCCCGCTGATATTGAGATTGACCCTTTTTACATTGTGTCTCAGCATCTCCAGATTGTTAGGCATGTTCTTAAATTCGAGGGAGGCATCGACCGCCATTTCGGACTGTCCCCTGTAAGTAACGAAAAACCAGAGCGTCACGGCCAGCGCCGCCGAAAGTATCTTCAAGCCTATATTGCCGAAAATCTTCTTTCTCATCATGCCTTCTTTTCCTTGAACTCTTTCTCCTTCTTGGCTTCCGTAAAAAGGTCCGTAAGCATATCTCTCAACGTGCCCATATCTATGTGGGTCTCCAGTTTCCCCTGAGTCGACACTGAAATGGTTCCTGTCTCTTCCGAAACTATGATCGCGACCGCGTCCGTCTCTTCCGTAACCCCTATGCCCGCCCTGTGGCGCGTTCCGAGAGCCTTGCTTAACTCGGCTCCGAGCGTGATCGGCAGGAAACAGCCTGCCGCGACAATCCTGTTTCCCCTTATGACAACCGCTCCGTCATGGATAGGCGAGGTAGGATGAAACAGGCTTAATAAAAGCTCCTTTGAGACCTTCGCGTCGAGGGGCGTGCCTATCTCCACATAATCCTTAAGGCTAACATCTCTTTCTATGACTATCAACGCGCCTATTTTCCTGTTGGCAAGGGCTACCGACGCCCTGACTATTTCTTCGAGGGACTTCAACTCTTCAGCGGAGGTAAAGCCCTGAAGGAATGACGATTCGCCCACATGAGCGAGCGCCCTTCGTATCTCGGGCTGAAAAAGTACTATCATTGCTATAACGACCTGTGACCAGAAGCTCTGGACGATCCAGTCCAGAGTATAAAGCTGAAGATACTTTGAAAAGAAAGAAGCGATTAACAGGACCCCGAGGCCGGCGAGCATCTGGGCGGCCTTCGTGCCCTTGATTATCAGAAGGATGCGGTAAAGGATTATCGAGACGATCGCTATGTCCAACAAGTCCTGCCATCTGATCTGTCTCAATAATTCGAGCAAGCCGCGGATCCTCCTGAAATATATTAGATTCTAACTATTATAACAGAAATTCTCCAGAGAACATATTCTCCCTTTTTTCGCGTCCGATTGTAGTCTCCGGGCCGTGTCCGCACAATACCCTCGTGCCTTCGGGCAGAGACATCAGCCGTTTGAAAGATTCCTTGAGCTTATTTATATCGCCTCCATGAAAGTCCGTCCTTCCTATGGAGCCGGCGAAAAGAGTATCTCCTGTAATCGCTGTTTCATGACCGTAAAGACACATGCCTCCCGGACTGTGGCCCGGCGAATGGAATATCTCAAACCTTAGATCTCCTGCCTCGATAATATCTCCGTCATTTGCCAAAACATCGGGATCGGGCAGGGGATCGAGATCGTATCCCCATAAAGCGGCCATGTCCTTTGCCGCATCGTATATCTCCAGTTCGTCCTTATGTATCAAGACCTTTGCTCCGGTCTCTTTTTTGAGGTCGCTTACAGCTCCCACATGATCGAAGTGCCCGTGAGTGCAGATGATATATTCGACTTTTAATCCGTTTCCATTGATTATATCCATAATCCTGTCCGGCTCGTCTCCGGGGTCTATTACAAGGGTCTTCTTGGATTTTTCATCGGCGATGATAAAGCAGTTTACTTGAAGCGGCCCGACCGTTACGCTTTTAATCAGCATCTTTTCTCCTCACCTTCCGCCTTGCCTTATCCATAATATACCCCATCTCCTCGCTTTTAAGTAAATGCGAAATCAGCGCGTATATCCCGGCGCATAATGTCACGGCAGCGCCGAGATACAGCGCCTTTTCCATATCATGCCCGCTCTCAGCCCACAACCCGCTGCCTATGACAAACCATCCCGCAACCCCCATAACAGCCGATGCAAGCAGCGTCTTTGCAAAAGAGCCCGCTATCTTCCTCGTCCCTACTCCTCCGAGTTTTTTCCGCAGGAAATAAAACAACACGATAAAATTACAGCCCGAGGCGATTGCATTGGCAAAGGCGAGACCGCTGTGCTTCATCGGCCCCATCAATAAAAGGCTCATTATAATATTGATTATCATTGCGGCGGCGGCGACTTTCACTGGGGTCTTCGTGTCCTGCATCGAATAAAAGGTCGCGGTGATAACCCTCACTCCCACGATAGCCCATATGCCGATGGAATAAAACATAAGGGCGTCCGCTGTGCCTGTCACAGCAGCGTGCCCGAACTCGCCCCTCTGGAAAAGCGTGCTTACGATAGGCGTTTTCAATGCGATCAGTCCTATCATTGCAGGAACGGTGATAAAAAATAATAGGCGAAGGGCAAATGAAAAATCTTCTTTCACCTTTTCCATTTCTCCCTTCACGGAATGTTCGGAAAGGGCCGGAAGAACCGCCATGCCCATCGCGACCCCGAATATGCCTATGGGAAATTGAATAAGCCTCATCGAATAATAAAGGTATGTAATGCTTCCTTCGGCAAGATATGAGGCAAGGATAGTGCTTACGAATATATTTATCTGCGCGACCGCCATCCCTGCCGTAGCCGGAATAATAAGCATGCCGATCTTTTTAAGTCCGGGGTGACGAAGCTGATTTAGATTTGAAATTTGAAATTTGAGATTATATCCCTGCCTGAAAAACGCCGGGATCTGAAATAAAAACTGCATGAGCCCGCCGGCGGTTACTCCGATCGCAACGGATATTATCGGGTTCGTAAAACGCATGGAGAGGGTCAACACGCTTATTATCGTCACAATATTGAGAAGCGCGGGCGCAAGGGCCGGAATAAAAAATACTCCCCTCGTATTGAGAGCGCCCATAGTCAGCGCCGCAAGGCTTATGAATAAAAGGAAAGGGAACATTATCCTGGTAAGCAAAACAGTATTTGAAAATTTTTCCGGATCGTTTAAAAATCCGGGAGCTATCGCCGTTACAATCGCCGGAGCGAATATTATGCCGAGGGCGCAGATTATCCCGACAAAAACGAGTATAAAAATAAACGTTACACCGACAAGCCTCTTCGCCTCATCTTCTCCTTGCTTTGTCCGGTATTCGGTAAGAACAGGCACGAATGCGGACGACATCGAGCCTTCGGCAAAAAGCTCCCTCAAGAGATTCGGGATTCTGAAGGCAACGAAAAAGACATCCGCCATGCCGGTCGCGCCGAAATACCGCGCTAAGATCATATCCTTTACATATCCGAGGATACGGCTGATAAGGGTGGCAATGGACATCAATCCTGCCGCCCTCGCTATCCTGCCCTTCGCGCTCATCTTACGAGGTCATGTAGCGCCGGCGTATGAATTCAACGATACCGGGCATTATCGAGACAAGGATAATAGCAAGAATGACAAAACTGAAGTTTTGCTTCACTATGGGAATATTGCCGAAAAAATACCCTGCGAATACGCACGCGCCTACCCATCCTGTGCCGCCGAATATGTCGTAGCTTATAAAACGGGCATAGGTCATCCTGCCGATGCCTGCTACGAACGGAGCGAATGTGCGGACGATAGGTACAAACCGCGCAATGATAATAGTCTTGCCTCCGTATTTCTCATAAAAATGATGCGTGCGTTCGAGGTGATTTTTATTGAGGAAACGTACATTCTCTTTATGAAATATTTTAGGGCCTATAAAATAGCCTATCCAGTAGTTAGTAGTGTTACCGAGCATGGCGGCTGCGGCTAAAAGCACGAAAAGGGAAACGACATCCAATGCCCCGATTGCCGCGAAAGTGCCTGCGGCAAACAGCAGGGAATCTCCGGGAAGAAAGGGCGTAACAACCAGCCCGGTCTCGCAGAATATTATCAGGAACAGGATCAAATAAGTGAGCGTTCCGTAATTTTGAATAACGAGACTCAGATGTCTGTCGAGGTGTATAAAAATATCGATGAAATACGCTATCAGCTCCATCGCTAATCCTTAGTCTTATTGATCTTCAGGTATTTTTTGAGGAATTCGAGAGTCCTTTCCATGCTGTCACTGCTTATCTCCTCATCCCTCTGCGAGCCGCGTTCATATCGGTGGTCCGCGCCTATATATATCCTTATCTCGTACGGGCTTTTTTTCTCATCCAGCAGCACGGCCATATTAGCCGCGTGACGCGGGGACACTACGGAATCCTGAGAGCCGTGAAGTATCAGGACAGGCGAACTCGATTTTGTGAAAACGTCGTCGAAACGGTATTTGAGATCGAGGTTCCGGCCCCCGCCTGTAAAAGCGCCGTAATACGACACCCCTGTTTTTACCTTGCCTTTCGCGGCGAGTATCAGCGACCAATAGCCTCCCATCGAAAACCCGACAGCACCGACAGCATCCGATTTCACCTTCGGATGTTTCTTCAAATATTCGATTACTTCGCCGAAGTCGTTATAAATATCTTCCGCGTATTTCGTAGTAGATAGATGTCTTGTGTTGTGCGAGACGTTATACGCATCGAAATAATAAGGGATAAGGCAGACATATCCGTGGGGTGAAAGCTGCTTGGCGAAATTGATGTCGCCGTCCTGCACACCGCCGCTGGTGTGCAATATCAAAACTCCGGGGAACGGTCCTTCGCCCTTCGGGGCAATAACTATAGCCTGCATGTTCTTTTTGGCGCCCAGACCGTACACCACCGTCTTTTCAACGGCAAAGGCATTAGACGATATGAACAACAACGCAATTAAAATCATTACGGACTTTTTAATCCCCCGCATACCGCGCCTCCATGTAATCATATTTCTCCCGAAAATATCCTTCTTATTCCGGCATAATCCTTTATAAAACTTATATTTTTTATCCCGTAACTTACTGCTATCTCATTTACATCTTCCGCTTGATCGTGCCCTATTTCAAGGATTATAATACCATTTTCCTTGAGGAATTTGGGCGCGTTTTCCGCTATCTTCCTGTAAAAATCAAGCCCGTCTTCACCGCCGTCGAGTGCTTCCAACGGCTCGTGATCTTTTACCTCACGCTGGAGATTCGGGATGTCGCCTTTTCTGATATACGGAGGATTGGAGACTATGCAGTCAAAACAGTGAACAGTGAACATGGGGACTGTCCCAGAATTACGGACGCCGATAGGCGTCGTAGATTCGGGACTGTCCCATGAGATACGAAATAAATCGCCTTTTATGAAACGAACATTCCTTATATCGTTCTCAGCGGCATTTTTTATCGCATACTCCATTGCTATATTCGACGCATCGATGCCGTAGACGACAGCATCAGGGAAATGTTTTGCAAGGGCTATGGCAATACATCCGCTTCCCGTGCAGAGATCGAGGATAGTGATGGAGTGATGAAGTAATGGAGTAATGAGTTTGATTGTTTCTTCAACGAGCAATTCGGTTTCAGGACGGGGAATAAGAACTCCGGGGCCGACATTGATCTTGAGACCGTAGAATTCGACATGGCCGATAATGTATTGAAGCGGCTCGCCCTGAGCGCGCCTTGCTGCAAGAAAATCTATTTGAGTTGATGTCTCCCCGGAAATTGCTGTACTTCCGGTGTAAAGTTTTGATTTGTTTAAATGAAGAGTTTCTGCTATAAGTATTTCGGCCTCTTTAGCGGCATCGTCTATGCCTTTAGATTCAAAAAAGGCCGAAACCTCTTTCATTTTCTCAATGGCGGTCATTTATTTATCCTACCAAACCGTTTCTAAATATGCTAATATTGTCGTCATAAAAGGAGAAAATGCCAACTTGGCATATTGTTATGTTGGCCTGCAAGAAAGAGGAATATGAGACCATGAATCCAAAAATCGTTATCAGGAACGAGACGCATGACGATGTTTGCGCGATAACTGAGGTGACTATCGCAGCGTTCAAGACCTTGGAGATCAGCAACCACACGGAGCAGTTCATCATCGAGGCGCTACGTGCCGCCAAAGCTCTTACGGTATCGCTGGTTGCAGAAATAGATGGCCGAGTGATAGGACATATTGCTTTCTCTCCCGTGACCATTTCCGATGGCACCTCCAACTGGTATGGACTTGGACCTGTTTCGGTGCTGCCGGCGTACCAGCGGCATGGTATCGGTAAAGCGCTGATACAGGAAGGATTGTCACGTCTGAAAGACATGAATGCTCAAGGATGTTGTCTCGTGGGACATCCGGATTACTACAGGAAATTCGGATTCACAAACATGTCTGGACTTGTGCATGAGGGAGTGCCACAAGAGGTCTTCTTTGCTCTACCTTTCGACGGGCATACTCCGCAGGGCAATGTCGCTTTCCATGAAGGGTTCAAAGCGGATGGCCAACAAGAGGGTGCAGGCGACGCTTAACAGCGCGCCTGACCTTTCGCTTTTAATCCATATTATCGAAAAAAATCAGGTGGCATATATCAGTTCCTATTGATTTTAATGATTTCACAATGTGAAAATTACCTTTACCTGTTATGGTTGCGCTGATATAATTTAAGAGCATGAAAAACCCTATATTTGGCGGCATTACTGACAAACTTCTTAAGAAATGGGGGAATAAGAATGAGACGAATTGCTATAGGTTTATGTATTGTTCTGGCAGTCTTATTTTTATGTAATTTTTCTTCCGCAGAGACATCGCAGGAAGAATATAATAGGGCGGCTGCGCTTTTTAATGAGGGACAGAAGCTATTCAATGTTTCGGATTTCAGAGGGGCGATTCAGAAATGGGAAGCTGCCCTTTCCATCTACCAAAGGCTCAGCAGCAAACAGGGAATCGGAGCCGCAATCGGCAATCTGGGGCTTGCATACTATTCTTTAGGCGACTACAGAAAGGCCATCACCTATTATGAAAAAGCCCTTGCCATAGATGAAGAGATAGGCGATAAAAAGGGCAAGGGAGATAATCTCAGCAATCTGGGGAATGCATACAGAAATTTAGGCGACTACAGAAAGGCAATAAGCTATTATGAAAAGGCACTGGCCATAGATGAAGAGATAGGCAATAAACAGGGCAAGGGACAGCGTCTCGGCAATCTGGGGGTTGCGTACAGTAATTTAGGCGATTACCGTAATGCCATCAGTTTCTATGAAAAGGCGCTTACGCTTAATAAAGAAATCGGTGTGCCCTATGATATCCCTGAAGGCAACCTTGCAGACGCATACCTTGCCTTAGACCGTGACGAAGAGGCGTTCATTATCTACACAAAGCAGGACCACACGGTTAGGCTCGGCAGATATTATCTAAAGAAAAAGGATTATAAACAGGCAAAAGAGCAATTTGACCGCGACAGAGAAAAATACGAAAAGGCAAAACGCGTTGGGATAATAGTTCCTCAATGGATAGGACTTGGGCTTTCCAATGAGGGATTGAAACAGTATGAAGAGGCATACAAATGGTTCCAAAAGGCAATTGCCTTTATGGAAGAACAGAGGGCGGCGCTCACATCTGCTGAAAGGGAGCATTATTTTGAGGGCAATGAATTCGGCTTCCCGAGGATAGAGGCATACGAAGGCGCTGTCCGTTGTGCCTTCCTGCTCGGCAAATTTGACGAGGCATTCTACTGGGCGGAAAACACAAGAGGCAGAATCTTTTCAGAACTCCTCTCCAAAAGACATTCGGGCAAGGGCTACAAGATTCCATCCGGGCTTGCCAAAGAGGAAGAAGACCTGACCGACAGAATAAGACAGAACAAGAAACAACAGCAGACCGCCTTTGAAAAAAACAACCCTGGACTTTTGAAACAGCTTGAAGCAGAATACCCTCCTCTGAAAACAAAGATGGACAATCTTATTGACCGACTCCGCAAGGAATATCCTCAATACGCATCTATTAAATACCCCCAGCCTGTTAAACTCTCCCAGCTTGCCTTAAACAAAGGAGAGACCATTATAGAATATGAAGTAACCAGCCCCTACACTATAGGACTTGTAATCCGCGACGGCAAAGTAATAAAGGCATTCAAGGTTGAAAAGACCCGCGCAGAACTTGAAGGATTGATAAAGAGATTCCGCTCTCCTTTTCAGGAAGGCGCAGATATAAATGCGTTCAGCCTTAACCTCTCAAAAAGCCTTACAGACCTGCTTATAAAACCAGCGCTTTCTGTTTTAAACAAAGGAGAACGCCTTATCATTATCCCTGATGAATCCTTAAGTCTGCTTCCATTTGAAGCCCTTCTCATCTCTGCGCCTGCTGAGGCGCTCAAGGAAGAAGAAAATTTGCTTGCACAAGCCGCAAAACAGACAGCGGGCATAGTTGACAAGAACGCCATAATCAGGGGGCTAACCAAAGCTCCGGTTACAAGAAGCAGCGGCGTAAATGTAGCTTCACGTGTAACCACCCACATACTTTTTGATACAGGTTCAGCCCAGATAAAGAACGAATCACAGAAGCAGATGCAGGAGATAGCCTCTGCCCTTATATCCAAAGAACTCAAGAATACAGTTATAAAGATAGAAGGCCATACAGACAGCATAGGCGATTCAAAATATAACCTGAAGCTTTCAGCTAAAAGGGCACAGGCCATTTATGACTATCTCGTAAAAAACGGGGTTAAGCCAAGCCTCCTCAGCTATACAGGGAAAGGAGATACCGAACCTATAGCTGACAACAAAGATGAAAAAGGCAGAAGTCTTAACCGCAGGGTTGATTTTGTCCGTGTTACTGATAAAGATGACATAAAGCAGAAGGCGTCTTTGCTTAAGGGATTTGTATATGCCACGGATGAATATCCAATCAGCTACTATCAGTCTGCCTCAGTGCTTTCGCTCCATAGAGGATTGCATATAGCCCGCGAAAAGGGGAAAACCTTCTTTGGGTTGGGCGACCCTGTGTTTGAAATAAAAGACACCAGATCCGCAAATCTGAGGTCTGTTAAGATTGTTGCAAAGGCCGGAATATCGTCCACGGACATCGCAGAGACAGAAGAGACAAAAGACGCAGGATATAAATTTACCCGACTTGTAAACACGGAAAAAGAGGTCAAAGAAGTGAGCAAGCTTTTTGACAAGGCAAAGATATTCATTGGTTCTGATGCCTCTGAGGAAAAACTGAAGGCAGAGGATTTAAGGACAAGGCGGTATGTGCTTTTTTCAACACATGGGATACTTGGAAACGAGATTCCATATATCAAACAGCCTGCATTGGTTTTAAACTTGATTGGCAATGACAAGGAAGACGGCTTTCTGACCGCTTCTGAGATATTTGAAATGGACTTAAACGCGGACATAGTGGGGCTTTCTGCCTGCAAGACAGGACTCGGTGTGCAATCTGCCGGAGAAGGTGTGGTAGGGCTTTCAAGGGCGTTCATGTATGCAGGCACAGACACAGTGCTTGTGAGCCTCTGGAGCGTTGCGGATGAGTCAACATATAAGCTGATGGCCAAGTTTTTCGACGGGCTGAAAAACGGCAAGGACAAAATGACCGCTCTAAAAAATGCCAAAGACTATCTGCGTAATAACGGCTATGACAATCCATTCTACTGGGCGCCGTTTATTCTCATGGGCGAGACGAATTGAGCTTGCTGATTATGTTGATAGTGAGTTTGTTGGGGTCAGGCATGCAGATGTGCATTTAAGCGTTACCCATGAATAAAATGTTGCATATCATTGCATTTTGCTATGATAATAGTTAAAATCAAACTAAAATAAAAATAAATTCAGGAGGAATTAAAAATGGCGACTGCCGTAAGAATATCGGAGAAATTAGTCGATGACGCTAAGAGATACAGCCGTATTGACCATAGATCCGTTACCGGTCAAATAGAGCACTGGGCACAAATCGGCAAGTGTGCGGAAGAAAATCCGGACTTAACGTACAGTCTTATCAAGGAAATACTTATCGGTCTGCAGGAACTTGAACAGGGAGAGAAATCGGAATATAAGTTTGAATAAGCACGTAATGAAAATCTATCAATCGAGAACGTTTGAAAATAAAATCAAGAAGTTTTCAAAACAAGAAAAGGCTGCATTAGATGAAGAAATTGGAAAAATCATTAAAAATCCTCTGACTGGAGAAGAAAAGAAAGGCGACCTCCGAGAGATACACGTCTATAAATTCAAAATTAAATCAATCCGATATCTTCTATCATACAGGATGATTAAAAACGGCTTGGAATTAATAATGATTGGCCCACATGAAAATTATTATCGCGAACTGAAAAGCTATTTAAAGCGAAGATAAAGAAAAAGTATGATCATTGCATGAGACAAGAGAACTCTTACGAATACATTAACGACTTTTTGTATTTCGTCATAAAGCCTGCCGGAGGCAACAGAGGCGGCAATGCGCTGCTTTACTGCTCGGGCGTTAACTTGCAGCGCTTTCTCCCTATTACAAAGGGGCGGCATCGTCTTGGCCTGAATCCCGCTGCGAAGGGTCTCCAATCCGTAAACCTGAGAGTAAGGTCTCTGTCTCTGTCGCACGGAGCAACGCCGAAAAGCATTCATGGAAACGATTGCTCCGGAATCGCTCCGGCAAAGGATGATTTATGGTATTCGGAACTCTTCCTTATAGAAAACGCCTCCGAGCCGCTGCCCGACGAGATTATTAATTACGCTGTCGTAGATCTCCTGAAAAAGATATTCCTCGCCTGCATGCTAAAAGAGACAATGCCCGACAAGCTTATCGAGCCCGGTGAACTGAAGACGTTTATCGAGGATATGTGCGTCAAATACGGCCGGTAATCGATATCCAAAAAACGCTCTGCATAATCCGCAAAAACTGTTATAATATTTACTCTCAATTAGTAGTTTGAAAATTTTAACGGAGTAAAACATGGAACTGCCGTCCGGTTTTATAAGCAAAGAGACATGGAATAAGGTGCTCAACTATATCGCACTGAGCGACGAAGAGCCGCCTTATCTGCTCATGGACAAGAAAATTGTGCAGGATAAGGTATCTATCATCGGCAAAAATATCAGGAATTCGCGGGTATTCTATGCTGTAAAAGCCAATCCTGACATCGAGGTGATAAAGCTCGTGAATCCCCTCGGCGTCGGTTTCGAGATAGCATCCGAGGGCGAACTGCAATTGCTCGCTTCGATTAATGTCGAGCCTGAAAGAATTATCACCAGCAACCCTGTGAAAACCTTTAAATTTCTCGAACAGGCAGTGGAATACGGCGTGAAATATTACGCATACGATTCCTTTGCCGAAGTTGATAAGCTTGCGCGATATGCCCCGGGCTCCAATGTCTATGTCAGGCTGACTGTTCCGAATGAGGGCAGTGAATGGCCTTTGAGCAAAAAATTCGGCGTGGAGACGGACGAGGCCCTCGACCTTTTGGTCTATGCAAAGGACAAGGGATTGAATCCCGTGGGCATAACCTTTCATGTAGGCTCGCAGTGCAATAATGTATACAACTGGAATGCTGCGGTGGACAAAGCAAGGGAGTTATGGGAGATGGCGGAGCAAAAAGGGATTAAGCTCTCGATGCTCAACATCGGCGGAGGCTATCCGATCCGCTATACAAAAAATGTGCCGGATATAGAGACCATCGAGAAAAAGGTGGACAAAGTTATCTTCCAGAAATTTCCGCAGGACATAGAGGTATTCATAGAGCCGGGCAGGGCTATGGTCGGAGATGCGGGAGTATTCGTGTCCACTGTCATAGGCAAGACCAAAAGGGGCGACGAGAACTGGCTGCACATTGACGTGGGAGTTTTTAACGGCCTCATGGAGAGCGTAGGAGGCATCAAATACACGTATGTTGTCGGGAGCAGGAACGATCCCATGGCATGGACGATTGCGGGGCCGAGCTGCGACAGTTTCGATGTGATAGACCGCGAGGTTGAGCTGCCTGAGCCGGAGGTTGGAAACAGGATATTGATACTTTCGAGCGGGGCGTATACGATTTCATACGCATCGGAATTTAACGGTTTCTCGATACCTAAGACTATATTGATATGACAACAAAACTTTTCTGGAGGACGATATGATCAAGTTTTTTGAGAAAGATCCATATGCGCCGATACAATATGTTTACGATGTGGAAAAGGTGCTTCATAAGAGCAAAAGCGAGTTTCAGGAGATAATGGTCATTGAAAATCCGCACTTCGGCAAGATGCTCATCCTTGACGGAGTCGTTCAGATAACGGAGCGCGACGAACTTTTTTATCATGAGATGCTTGTGCATCCGGTTATGCACGCGCATCCGAATCCCAAAAATGTCATAGTGATAGGCGGCGGCGACGGCGGAACTGTGAGGGAGGTTTTGAGGCACGATTCCATCGAGAAGGTATATTTCATAGAGATAGACGAAGAGGTCATCAATGTGTCCAGGAAATTTTTTCCGACGGTTGCGTGCGGCGTTGACGACAAACGGGTCGAGATAAAATGCATGGACGGAGCCGAATTCGTAAAGGGAAGGGACGGAGATATAGACGCGGTGATAGTTGATTCCACGGACATAGTCGGCTTTGCAAAGAGCCTTTTTACGGTCGAGTTTTTCAAATCGGTAAAAGACTGCCTCACGGATGACGGGATGTTCGTAACCCTCTCGGAATCGCTGCATTTCCACAAGGATATCGTCATAGAGGTTCAAGAGGCTATGAAGCTCATATTCCCGATAGTTGATCTCTATACCGCCCCTATCGCTACTTATGCCGGAAACTGGTGGACATTCTCAGCCGCATCCAAGAAGCACGATTTAAGGCAGATGAGAAGGGATTTCAAGGTTGACACCAGATATTACAGCGACGAGATACATCAACAGGCATTTATGCCGCCCAAGATGTACGAGAGGCTTATGCAGAGAAAACTGCAGTGGTAGCTTGACAGCTTTTAAGGCTTATTGTTAAATTATTAGCACTCTCATGTCGAGAGTGCTAATCTTGTTTTATTATGGTGGTAAATATGCTGGATGAGAGGAGTAGACAGGTTCTCCGCGCCGTTGTCCAGAGCTATATAAATAAGCTTGAACCGGTCGGCTCGCGTTTTGTCACAAAGGAATACGCATTAGGCTGCTCTCCGGCCACCATACGTAATATAATGGCCGACCTCGAAGATTTAGGGTTCTTAAGCCAACCGCATACCTCTGCCGGAAGGGTTCCTACGGACAAGGGTTATCGGTTTTACGTGAATTTCCTCGGGGATGCCGGCGAGTACGGCGAACAGGACGCAGAGCTTAAGGACTGTGTCTGCCGTTTTACGCGGAGGCTCGAAGGCATCGGCAGCGATTTAAACGGCATGTTCGTAGAGGTGACGAACGCCCTTTCTTCGATGTCGAATTATATAGGCGTCGTTATGCCTCCGAGGCCTGAAAGCACGACGTTCAACAGGATCGATTTCATAAGGTACAAAGCGGATAAGGTCGTCGCTGTTTTGCTGACCGACGAAGGCGTGATTAAGAATAAGATGCTCTCCGTGGATGCGGCTTTTACACAGGAAGACCTCAACAGGATCGCGGCCTATCTCAATTCCGAATACTCGGGACGCACGATCGATGAGATAAAAAGCATGCTCATCAAAAAAATGCGTCAGGAAAAGGCCGCGTGGGATAAGCTCATAACAAGGGCCATAAAGATATACGAAGAGGCCACATCTTTTGCGGAAGAAGATTTTTTCGTTTCCGGGCTTTACGATGTGATGGGTCTGCCGGATTTTTCGGACATGTCACGGATAAGGGAGATATCCCGCGCAATAAAGGATAAGCACGCTATATTAAAACTCATCGAGGAGCTTTCCGGCGTCTCCGGCGTGCAGGTGGTCATAGGGAACGAGAATCCCGTAGAGGAATTGAAGGGGCTGAGCGTGGTGGCATCCACGTATAAAGAGGGAGAAAGGCCGATGGGTGTTATAGCCCTCATCGGGCCGACAAGAATGGATTATTCCAAGGCCATATACATGGTCGATGCCATTTCAAAGTGCATAAGCAGGACATTCGAGCAACGGACGGAGGTAGTTTAATGGAAGAAAACACGGAAGTAACCGAAAAGCCGGAAGGGCCCGGCGTTTCCATCGAAGTAGAGGACAAACCGGCAGAGACGGTCGAATCGATACAGGCGGAACTTGCAGACGCAAAGGATAAATACCTGCGGCTCTATGCGGAATTCGAAAACTATAAAAGAAAGGTTCAGAAGGATAAGGAAGAGCTTATAAAGTATTCCAACGAGTCCTTGATGTATGAGATATTGCCGGCGCTGGATAATCTCGAAATGGCATTAAGGCACTCGGAGGGTGGAAATTCCGAACCTCTGGCAAAAGGCGTTGAAAATACCCTCAGGGAAATGAACAGGATACTCGAAAAATTCGGGCTTACGGCGATAGAGGCAATGGGAAAGCCTTTTGACCCGGCCTATCACCACGCGATGTCGCAGATAGAAAGGGACGACATGGATAACAATACGGTAGTCGAGGAACTCAGAAAGGGATACATCTATAACGAAAAAGTTTTAAGGCCCTCGCTCGTGGCCGTTTCGAAAAAGAGTGCGGGTTAAGTTTTCATGTTATTGATCGGAAATTAAAAACCATAAAATGAGATAAAGACAAGGAGGATGAGATGGGAAAAACTATAGGTATAGACCTCGGAACCACGAACTCGGTCGTTGCGGTTGTAATCGGCGGAGAGCCGGTGGTAATACCGAATCAGGAAGGAAACAGGACGACGCCGTCCGTTGTCGCCTTTACGGAAAAGGGCGAAAGACTTGTCGGCCAGATAGCAAAGCGGCAGGCAATAACGAACCCCGAAAACACGATATTCTCGATAAAAAGGCTTATGGGAAGGAAATATAATTCGCCTCAAGTAGACCATGCAAAAAAGCGGCTTCCTTATCACATGGCTGAAGCGCCGAACGGAGATGCCCATGTGGAGGCGAGGGGCAAGAAGTATTCGCCTCCGGAAATATCGGCAATGATACTCCAGAAACTGAAACAGGCCGCAGAGGACTATCTCGGCGAAACCGTCACCGAGGCGGTAATCACGGTGCCGGCTTATTTCGACGACAGCCAGAGGCAGGCTACAAAGGATGCGGGTCAGATCGCGGGACTTAATGTGCTGAGGATCATAAACGAGCCCACGGCAGCAGCCCTCGCGTACGGCCTTGAAAAGAAAAAAGAGGAAAAGGTCGTGGTGTACGACCTCGGAGGAGGAACCTTCGACGTCTCTGTGCTCGAAATCGGCGAAGGCGTAATAGAGGTTAAATCCACTAACGGAGATACATACCTCGGGGGCGACGACTTCGACCTCAGGATCATGGATTGGATGGTCGAGGAATTCAAAAAGGATCAGGGCGTAGACGTTAAAAATGACAAGATGGCCCTTCAGAGACTGAAAGAGGGCGCAGAGAGGGCGAAAATAGAACTTTCTACGGCATCCGAGACAGAGATAAACCTTCCGTTCATAACCGCCGACGCTACAGGGCCTAAACATTTATTGATGAAGCTTTCGAGAGCGAAGTTCGAGCAGCTTACGGACGACTTCATACAGAGGACCATAGACCCCTGCAAAAGGGCGCTTTCCGATGCCGGTTTTTCCACGACCGATATGGATGAAGTCATCCTTGTAGGAGGACAAACAAGGACTCCGAAGGTTCAGCAGACAGTACAGGGCTATTTCGGGAAAGAGCCGCACAAGGGCGTCAACCCCGACGAAGTGGTCGCGGTAGGCGCGGCAATTCAGGCGGCTGTCCTTAAGGGAGAGGTAAAGGAAGTCCTTCTTCTCGATGTGACTCCGCTGTCTCTCGGTATCGAGACACTCGGCGGCATATTTACCAAGATGATAGAGAGGAACACGACCATCCCGACAAAGAAGACACAGACATTCTCTACGGCATCGGACAATCAGCCTGCGGTTACCATTAAGGTGCATCAGGGAGAAAGGGAGATGGCATCGGACAATAAACTGCTCGGGGTTTTCGAACTCGTAGGGATTCCCCCTGCGCCGAGAGGCCTGCCTCAGGTAGAGGTTACATTCGACATCGACGCGAACGGCATACTTCACGTCTCCGCTAAAGATTTAGGCACAGGCAAGGAACAATCCATAAAGATTACCGCGTCGAGCGGTCTTTCTCAGGACGAGATAAAGAATATGATGCGCGACGCGGAATCGCACGCGACGGAGGATCACAAGAGGAAGGAACTCGCGGAGGCGCGTAATACTGCGGATACCCTCGTATATTCGGTAGAAAAATCGGTGCAGGATTACGGAGACAAACTTACGGAAGACGAGAAAAAAGAGATAGAAGCCGCCATCGAGAAATGCAAAAAGGTAAAGGATTCGAGCAGCGACCCTGCCGAGATAAAGAACGCGGTCGAAGAACTCACAAAGGCATCGCACAAAATTGCGGAGCACGTGTATAAAGCGGCGCAGGAGCAGACTGCTGCAAGCGGCGACGGCAAGCCTGAGTCCAAGGCCAAACCTGAAGATGAAGCCATGGAAGCGGAATTCGAAGATGTGGATAAGAATAAATAATGAAAGATTATTATAAGCTTCTCGGCGTAGGCCGGGATGCCGGTCAGGAAGACATAAAAAAGGCATTCCGGCAGTTAGCCTTAAAATACCATCCGGACAGGAATCAGGGGAACAAAGAGTCCGAAGAAAAGTTCAAAGAAATAAACGAGGCATACACATGCCTCGGCGATTCCGAAAAACGCGCCCATTACGACAGATACGGTACTTCCGAAGGAATGGGCGCCGGCGCCGGATTCGGAGCCGGGGCTGGTTTCGGCGGCTTTACAGACGTATTCGAAGACATATTCGAAGACTTCTTCGGCTCGTTCGGTGGATACAAAAAGGCAAAATCTACAAAAGGCGCGGATTTAAGATACAACCTCACCATAACCCTTGAAGAAGCGGCCTTCGGCGTGGAAAGGTCTATAAAAATTCCGAGGTGGCAGACATGCGACACGTGCGGCGGTTCGGGTGCGGAACCGGGGACATCGCCCGTTACATGCGCTAATTGTAAAGGGACCGGGCACATACGATTTCAGCAGGGGTTCTTCAGCGTTTCGAAGACCTGCGGCAAGTGTCAGGGTTCAGGCAGCATAATCACAAGCCCCTGCAAGGGATGTAAAGGGAACGGCAAGGTAAGGGTTCAAAGGGAAATATCCGTGAAGATTCCCGCGGGTGTCGATACCGGCTCGCGTTTAAGGATGAGCGGGGAAGGCGACTTCGGCAGTTACGGAGGGCCTCCCGGGGATTTATATATTGTGCTTAATGTAGATGAGCATTCCTTCTTTAAACGGGACGGCATGGACATATACTGCCAATTCCCGATATCGTTTACAAAGGCGGTTTTCGGAGGCGAAATAGACGTCCCTACCCTCAACGGTCCTGCCAAACTCAAAATCCCGGCAGGAACCCAGTCCGGCAAATCGTTTCATCTCAAAGGCAAGGGCATACCGAGGCTCGGGAGCCATCAGAGGGGGGATCAGATAGTAAGCATATATATAGACGTGCCGAAGAAACTGACGCCGAGACAGAAGGAACTCCTCGAGGAATTTGCGGGAATAAGCGAAGAAAACAATGACGAGGCTTCAAAGGGATTCAAGAACAAGCTCAAAGACCTTTTTTCAGCGTAGCCCTATTTGTTGTTTTTCCCGTTCAGGAATTTTTCTATCTGGGCTATTATCTCCGCTGCCGTGGCCCTGTCTTTTAAAATTAAATTCTTCCGGGCGTCAACGCTTATCTTTGTCGATTTCGATGTAACCCGTTCAAGGTCTATGTAAATATCCAGGCCTTCCGTTATTGCGGAAATCCGTATGCCGTCTTCTGTTCTTTCTTTTCCGGTGAATACTATACCCATATTTTTAAGGGCTCTGCGCGTTGCTGATTCGACTTTATCGATAGGAAAGCTTTCCGTTTTGTATGCTATGTTCGTTACCGTATAAGCGACTCCTCCGCTTGCGCCTGTTACCAACAGGGTCGCACAGCCGGAAGACAGAAAGATGCCGAACAACAGACAGATTACAATGATTTTGTCTTTCAATATCCCTCCGGTAATATAATTCGCAAATTGAGGCTTCAATAAATATCTTTGATACTATCAACTGCGGTTATTGCTGTCAAGTCTTTGCAGGAAAGGAAAGAAAGAAGGAAATGCCGGTGGGGAGACTCGAACTCCCACATGGTCGCCCATAGCGGATTTTGAGTCCGCCGCGTCTGCCGTTCCACCACACCGGCGCCGGCAAATAGTATAACACAAAGAACGATGATAGGAAGGGCTAATACATGGAAGGCACGGCTTCAGAGCCTTCAATAACACAAAGCACAAATCCGCTTCAAGGTATAGAAGATACGGCTTCAAAGCCTTTACAAGTGCATTGTTATGTTCAGAGCATAAATATTCAGCGAATTACACTATAAGAAAGCACCGATGCGGATGACGGGAAGGCGTATGTTAGTTGAAAATTTCGCCGGTAAAGTCTTCTCCGCCATACCTTCCATACCTTCGACACGCCATTTAAACGGGATGTGAGGCGTGCTGAAAAAGCCTTTACTCATACGAAATGTCATAACAGCATTCTCTTTATCGTGAGCTACAACTTTGCTTTCTTATTCAATGATACGAAGATAATCTACGGATTGCACTTGCAACTGCACTTAGTAAAGGTTTTTGAAGTATGCCTCACATCCTGATAACTATGGATATGAAAGGATCATAAATGGTTTATTTTGACGGCTCGATATGAACGACGACGTCCGCTACTTCCGGCAGCCTTTCCTTTATGACCTTTTCCGCCTTCTCCGCAATGGCGTGCGCCTCCTCCACAGAGAGGGCCGGATTCACGAGCATGTGCAGGTCTACGAATATCTGCCCCTTTGTTCCCCTCGTCCTGATCTTATGGCATTCGATAACTCCGTCCACGTTGCACGCTATGTCTTTTATAAGGGATATGTCGGTCTGAGAGCTGTCCACGAGCGTTTCGGTGGAGCCTTTTATGATGTCTATGCCCGCCTTTGCGATAAAAACGCCTACTACCGCTCCCGCGATCGGATCCGCGAGAGGAAAGCCGAGTTTTATAAAGATAAGGCTCGCGATAACGCCGAGCGACACGTAGATATCGCTTTTCGTATGCTGGGAGTCGGCGATGAGAAATTCGCTGTTAAGCTTCATTCCTTTTCGTTTTTCGTATGTAGATACGAATACGTTTATCGCCATCGTGACTATCATGACTATAAAGCTCGCCCCTGTTACCGTTGTTTCGTGCCTGCCGGCTAAGGATTCATAGACCTTCTTGAATACCTCGAAGCAGGTCAGGAGCATGAGAAGCCCCACAAAGATAGTAAAGACCGTTTCGTATTTCCTGTGGCCGTAAGGATGTCTTTCATCCGGAGGATGAGAGGAGATGTATACGCCGATCAGTCCCACGACATTGGATACTCCATCAAAAAGGGAGTGAAAGCCGTCCGAAAATATGGAGATCGAGTTTGTGATGTAGCCGTAAAAGACCTTTGCCGCCGAAACGAGGATATTCAGCGCGAGCGTTATCAATAAAACCCTTCTTATCTCCGATGTCCTGTCCATGCGTTATTCGATTACTCCTGCTTGCAGTACCGCCTCCCAATATTTCTTGAATTGTTTGAATGTCCCGCTGTTTATAGCATCCCTCATTTTTCCGAAAAAGTCGAGATAGAAATATAAATTGTGGATGGTATTCAACCTCATGGAGAGTATTTCCTTTGCGAGGAACAGATGCCTTAAATACGCCCTCGAATAGTTCCTGCACGTATAACATCCGCAATCCGGGTCAAGAGGGGCGGGGTCTGCCTTGAACTCTGTCCTTTTAATGCTTATCCTGCCCCTGCTCGTAAAGAGCGTTCCGTTACGGGCGTTTCTCGTAGGCATCACGCAGTCGAACATGTCGAAGCCGTTTTCGACCGCAGTCATTACGTCCGAGAGGTCTCCGACTCCCATCAGATACCTCGGCTTTTCGGCAGGCATCAGCGGGCCTATGAATTCTATTGTCTCGTGCATCTCTTCTTTCGGCTCTCCTACGCTCAATCCGCCGGCGGCATATCCGTCAAAGCCTATCTCCATCAGATCTTCGAGGCTCCTCTTCCGCAAGTCTTTATACATCCCGCCCTGAATAATGCCGAAGAGAGACTGAACGGGTGAATGTTGAATGCTGAATTCTTTGCATCTTCTCGCCCATTTCGTGGTGAGTTCGAGGGACTTGACCGCATACTCATATTCGGCGGGATACGGAGTGCATTCGTCGAATGCCATTACAATGTCCGAGCCGAGCATGGCCTGTATCTCCATTGCCTTTTCAGGGCTGAGGAAATGCAGGGAGCCGTCGAGATGGGATCTGAATTCAACGCCGGCTTCGCGTATCTTTCTGAGAGAGGATAGGCTGTAGACCTGAAAGCCGCCGCTGTCCGTGAGTATAGGCCTTTCCCAGTTTATGAATTTATGGAGGCCGCCTAATCGATGTATTATTTCGTGTCCGGGCCTGAGATATAAATGGTAAGTGTTCGAGAGGATTATTTCCGCTCCCATCTCCTTTAATTCTTCAGGAGACATGGCCTTTACGGTCCCCTGAGTGCCGACAGGCATAAATGCGGGAGTCTGAATGCTGCCGCGCTCTGTTTCTATAACGCCTCTACGCGCCTTATTGTCCGAATTCAATATCGAGAATTTCATCGGCATTTAGTATAACCCATATTGTTAATACATTAAAGGCAAAGCATTTCCGCTTCATTCTCGCAAGGCATCCGGCCTTGCTCCGAAGCTGCGACAGCCCGCTTAAACATCCGTGTTACGCTTAGTCTGTCGAAGTCGCTCCAATACTTTACCTTTAATGCTTAAATGTATTAACAAAATTTTCACACCCGTTTCACAGGAAAAGGATTTATAAATCAGGGGATTGCCGAAAATGCATTTTTTGCTTGACATGCACAAGATATTGTGGTTCAATAGATGGTGCAATACTAAATAAAGAACTCGGCAGAAACCTGACCGGGCACAAAACAAGGGGGGATTTTATGGAAAAAGCAGAAAGCGACGTCGATTTGTCGCCCAACGCCGCAACGGTCCTTGAGAAAAGATATCTCAAAAAAAATGAGGAAGGAAAGGTTATCGAGACTCCCTCCGACCTCTTTCGCAGGGTCGCGCGGCATGTGGCGGCGGCGGACGCCGGTTACGGCAAGCCCGAAGTATGGGTGCAGCAGATCGAGCAGGAATTTTATGAATTAATGACATCATTCGCATTCCTTCCTAACAGCCCCACTCTTATGAATGCCGGCAGGAGGCTCGGACAGTTGAGCGCGTGCTTTGTCCTGCCTGTGGACGATTCGATGGAATCCATATTCGACGGTGTAAAATACGCCGCCATAATCCATAAATCAGGAGGAGGCACAGGCTTCAGTTTTTCGAGATTGAGGCCGAAAGGCGATGTGGTCGGCTCCACTAAAGGCATTTCATCGGGCCCCATATCGTTTATGACCGTGTTCGACACGGCGACAGAGGCGGTGAAGCAGGGCGGCACGAGAAGGGGCGCGAACATGGGCATCCTTCGCGTCGATCATCCCGATATCCTTGATTTTATAACATGCAAGGACCATAACAGCAGGCTTAATAATTTTAATATTTCCGTGGGTCTCACAGAGGCGTTCATGAAGGCCGTAGAAGATAACGGAGAATACGAACTTTTAAATCCGAGGACAAAGAATGTCGCCGGAAAGATCGGGGCAAGGCAGGTCTTCGACAAGATAGTAAATCAGGCATGGAAAAACGGAGAGCCCGGAATAGTGTTCCTCGACAGGATAAACGCGTCGAATCCCACGCCCGCGCTTGGAGAGATAGAATCCACCAATCCGTGCGGAGAGCAGCCGCTCATGCCTTTCGAATCATGCAACTTAGGCTCAATCAATCTATCAAAGATGATTCAACGCAATCAGGACGGAAAGGCCGAGGTTGACTGGCAAAGGCTTAAAGACACGGCATGGAAGGCGGTTCACTTCCTCGACAATGTCATCGATGTAAATAAATATCCCCTTCAAATGATCGATGAGACGACGAAATCGAACAGGAAGATAGGGCTCGGAGTCATGGGATGGGCGGATATGCTCATTCAACTGAGGGTCCCATACGGCTCTGAAGATGCCATAAAGCTTGCGGAAAAGCTGATGGGCTTCATTCAGACGGAGAGCAGGCTCGCGTCGTGCGTGCTCGCGGAAGAAAGGGGCGTATTCCCGAACTACGAGAACAGCATCTATAACGGCGAAATGGCGGTAAGGAACGCGACGGTAACCACCATTGCTCCGACAGGCACCCTTTCCATAATCGCGGGATGCTCGTCGGGCATAGAGCCTCTGTTTGCAGTGTCGTTCGTGAGAAACGTCATGGAAGGAACCAAGATGATAGAGGTCAATTCCTATTTCGAGAAAGAGGCGAAGGATGCGGGGTTATGGAGCAGGGAGATTATGGAGAGGGTCGCTGAGATAGGCTCCGTAGCGCACTTCAACGAATTCCCGGAAGATATGAGAAATATATTTGTAACGGCGCACGACATTACCCCTACCGATCACATAAAGATGCAGTCCGCGTTCCAGAAATACATAGATAATGCCGTCTCTAAGACCGTGAACTTTGCCCATGAGGCGACAACAAAGGATGTGGAAGAGGCATACATACTCGCGCATAAGCTCGGCTGCAAGGGCGTAACCGTTTACCGCGACGGCTCGCGAGAGGAACAGGTGCTTTCCACAAAGAAGGCCGAAGAAAAGCCTCAGCATGACACAAGGGCGAGAATCGTTCCCAAAAAGAGGCCTGCGGTAATCAAAGGCACTACGAGGCTTATCAAGACAGGCTGCGGGAATCTATATGTGACGATCAACGAGGATGAAAACGGCAAGCCCTTTGAGGTGTTCACGAACATAGGAAAGGCCGGAGGCTGCGTTGCAAGCCAGGCAGAGGCAATAGGAAGACTTATATCCCTCGGGCTGAGGGCTGAGATAGAGCCGGACGAGATAGTTAAACAACTTAAGGGTATCTCCTGCCATCAACCCGAATGGTATGAAGGCGGAAGGGTGCTTTCATGTTCCGACGCCATTGCGAAGGCCATCGAGAAATATGCCCATCGTCATGAAAAAGGCGACAACGGCAACGGCAAGTCCAAAAACGGAGCGGTTATGCAGATAGGGGCTTGCCCTGAGTGCGGCGGCACTGTTGAGCATGAAGGCGGGTGCGCGGTGTGCCATAGCTGCGGATTCACCAAATGCGGGTAAGCCGCTTATAATGACTAAAAATGCAGGGTATAATATTTTCGCTCATTCTCGAAAGGCTTCCAAGCCTTTCTCCGAGGCTGAGCCCGCCCGCTTAGACATCCATGTCACGCTTGGGCTGCCTAAGTCCGCTCAAATACCATATCCTGCATTTTTTTATTTTATGACAAAGGAGAAAATATGAGCGGTAACGGTAGTCATAAATTTACCCGTCCTGATTGGGAGGAATATTTTCTTGAGATCGCGAAGGTTGTGTCCTCGCGCTCCACATGCCTGAGAAGGCGCTACGGCGCTGTAATCGTGAAAGACAATGTCATAGTCAGCACCGGATACAACGGCGCGCCGCGCGGCTCTATGAATTGCGTTGATAAAGGAAGCTGCAAAAGAAAAGAGCTTAATGTCCCTTCCGGAGAAAGATATGAACTCTGCGAGGCGGTGCATGCGGAGCAGAACGCGGTAATAAACGGCCAGCCTGAGCGCATGAAGGGCGCGACCATCTACATAGCGGGCTTCGAAGAAGACAATTCATTCGCCGAAGGCAAACCGTGTTTGTTATGCCGCCGCATGATACAGAACGCCATGATCAAAGAAGTCGTCTACCTCAAAAAAGACGGCAGTGTTGCGAGGGTAGGAGATGTGAGGGAGTTGGAGGGGGCGAATATCCAGCGGTGAAGTATAGATGATATGCTGTTTTGTGCCCGATATTTTGGGCTCCGGCAGAATGGAGGCGATGTTTAGGAAAGACATTTAAGGGGGTGATGCCAATGGCAAAAGTTTTTTCGTTCTCAACATGGATAATAGGGAAAATTTTTGCTTTAAAGGGATTAGCCCTTGTGGGCATTGTATTTGAATTAGTCTCCAAAGTGTCGGGCAGAGGACAGTACAAAATGCGAGATGTGTTTCTAATTAAACTAAACGGTTTAGCAATAAATGATAAGTAAGAAAATTGAAGAGATTGAAGAATCTGACCTGCAATCCTTGATTGACAATAAGGTTCTTGAAAGTAAAACTATCGAGTATAAAAGAGAACTACCGAATAATTCTGATTCCTCTAAAAAAGAATTCCTTGCAGATGTAACTTCATTCGCGAATAGTAGCGGCGGCGATTTGATCGTTGGCATTGAGCAGAATAATCAGATAGGAAAGCCAAAAGAAATTTGTGGTATAGGGATTGAGAATGCTGACAAAGAAAAAACGAGACTTGATGACATTATAAGAACAGGCATTGAACCTCGGATATTATCTGTTTCTATACAAGCAATTCCCTTGGAAAATTCAAATTTTGCTTTCATAATCCGAATTCCAAAAAGCTGGAATGGGCCGCATAGGGTTATTTTGGGAGGGCATGCTAAATTTTATGCTCGGAATTCATCTGGCAAATATGAGATGGATGTTGATGAACTTAGAGTAGCTTTTAATTTAAGTGAAACATTAACGGATAGGATAAGAAATTTCCGGTTAGATAGAATTGCAAAGGTTCAAGCAAATGAAACACCAGTGCCTCTTGGATCACCACACAGAGTTGTTCTCCATCTTATTCATGGTAACGCCTTTAACCCGTCCGTAAAGTTTGATGTTAATAGCATTTACGCAAGTTGGCATGACAAACTGCCCTTAATTTATAGGTCTACTTTAAATGGCAGATACAATCTGGATGGATTATTTACTTACTCTAATGCTGATGATGGTAAGCACAGCGCTTATACGCAGCTTTATAGAAATGGAATCATTGAGGCTGTCGATACACAAATGCTTGCTCCAAGAGAACAAAATGGTGTTATATTGAAGTACATCTCATCTGTTTTATTTGAAGGAAAACTAATTCAAGCGACGACACGCTATCTGAATCTCATGTCTGAATTGGCTGTTGAACCGCCAATATTTATATTTCTGAGCTTGTTAAATGTTAAAGATTATACAATTCCTGGTAATATTTATAATGATTTTTCAACATGCCCCGTTGATCGCAACATGCTTTTGCTCCCTGCTGAAATTATTGAGTCGTATGGAGTCGAAACTACAACTATATTAAAACCTATATTTGATTTAGTATGGAATGCTTGTGGCGAGCCGAGATCGTTGAACTTTGATGAAAATGGTAACTGGATTGCAAAATGAATCCTACCCCCACCATAATCCTCGGCGACAGCCGCCGCATGAGCGAGCTTAAGGACGAGGATAACAACCCTACCCTTACTTGCACTCCCCTACTCTCTTGCCGCTCATATGCTGGGTCATTTTCATCTTGCCCTGCCCCGGCTGGTTGACCGTCATATCGATCGTTCCGTCGAATTTATCTTTTTTGTATGTCACCTTGCCCGAGCTTTCTGCGGTAGTTCCGTCCTTATCCCTGCATTGTATGGTCCACGATACCGTATTGCCGCTTGTCTTTGAGTTGATAATCTTGCAGTCCTGATTTTTTTCAGGCTTCTGGGGTATGATGTCTTTCTTTGTTATGCACTGGGTATGGGTCATAGGAGGCATCTGCATCGGCATGCCTGGCATATCCATTTTTACGGTGATCTCCCATAATCCGTCGCGCATGTCCAACTCCGCAAAAGAGAACGATACGGATAATAAAATAATAAATAATGCCGCAAGCAGTGTCCTGATAAACATTTTTACCCCCCTTTTCGATAAACGATTTTTCTTACTTTATTTCAACAGCTTCTTCAACGAGCATTACAGGTATATCGTCTTTAATCGGATACATGCGCTTGCATTTGTCGCAGACAAGGCCGCTTTCAGCCTCTTTGTAGATCAGATCACCCTTGCATTTCGGACAAGCAAGAATGTCGAGCAGGTCTTTGCTTATTGCCATTTTATCCCCCGATGACTTTTGATAGTCTCTTTATTACTTTATCTTTTCCCACAATCTCCAGAACCTCAAAAAGGCCGGGGCTTGCGGTGCCTCCTGTTACGGCAACCCTCACAGGCTGTGCTATTGCGCCGAGCTTTATCTCGCGTTCGTCCGCGAATGCGTGGAAGACCTTCTCCAGTTCCGCTGCCGTAAAATCGGAGAGTCCTGAAAGGATTACATTCAGTTCCGACAGGTATTTTAAATTCTCCGGCTTTAAAAATTTATCCTTAGCCTTTGGATCTATCTCAACATATTCTAAGATATAGTACTTCAGCGACGATACAAGCTCGACGAGCGTCCGGCTCCTCTCTTTCAGGGTATTGACCGCTTTTGAAAGCCATTCCATGTCGATATGCCGGCCTTCGGATATGATGCCTTCTTTGATCAGGAACGGGATTGCCGTTTCCGCAAGGCCCCTCGCCTCCTCTTTCATTATATACTGGCTGTTGAGCCATAAAAGCTTTTCGGGGTTAAAGACCGCGGCTGATTTCCCGACGTTCTCCATTGAAAAATATTGAATTAATTCCTCCCGCGTGAAAACCTCCTGATCCCCGCAAGACCAGCCGAGCCTGACGAGGTAATTGACGAGCGCATCAGGGAGGTAACCCATATCCTTATATGCCATTACTGATGTCGCCCCGTGTCTTTTGCTCAGCCTCGCCTTGTCGGCTCCCAATATCATGGGCAGGTGCGCGAACTGAGGCGGCTCCCATCCGAATGCCTTGTATATGTGGATTTGTTTGGGGGTATTATTTATATGGTCATCGCCCCTGATAATATGGGTTATTTTCATGTCGATGTCATCGACTACTACCACAAAGTTGTAGGTAGGAGCGCCGTCGGAACGGAGGATTATAAGGTCCTCCAGCACATTATTTTCGAACTCTATCGGCCCCTTAATAAGATCGTTTACAATTGTAGCGCCTTCCTGAGGCATCTTGAATCTTACGGCACACGGCTTGTCCGGTATGGGCTCCGCTAAATTCCTGCACCTGCCGTCGTATTTGGGGGGCTTACCCTGCGCGAGGGCCTCCTGCCTGCGCTGCTCAAGCTCTTCCGGAGAGCAATAACACCTGTATGCCTTCCCTTCCAACAACAGCCTTTCCACATAGTTTCTATATATATCAAAGCGGTCTGTCTGCCTGTATGGACCCTCATCCCAATCGAGCTTCAGCCATCTCATGCCCTCGACTATGGCCTCTATGTATTCTTCCGTTGAGCGGCCGGTATCGGTATCCTCTATCCTGAGGATAAAAGTCCCGCCGTGATGCCTTGCGAACAGCCAGTTGAACAGCGCGGTCCGCGCCCCTCCGACATGAAGGTGCCCTGTGGGGCTCGGGGCAAATCTGACTCTAACTGTGTTTTTTGTATCCATAAGGGCTCTATTATAACCGATTTATCATATTTGTCCCAAATAATCGATAGATACGTAAGGTATATGGCTCAATTTCTTTGCAAAAAAATAGAGTCGTATGCCTTAGATCGAGCCTTTACAGACCTGAACCGTATGTGTTAACCTAATTACCTGAAAATAAGCAGAAAGGTGGTGATATGACAATGCTTGATACGGTAAAAAAGAGGGGGATCATCGAATCCTATAAGATCCATGATCACGACACAGGCTCGCCGGAGGTGCAGATTGCCCTGTTGAGCGAAAGGATAAGCTATCTTACGGAGCACTTTAAGACCCACAAGAAAGACCATCACTCACGCAGGGGGCTCTTAAAACTCGTTTCACAGAGGAAGAGACTTCTCGGTTATCTTAAGACTTCCGACAAAGGCCGCTATAATACTGTTATAGAACGACTTGGAATCAGGAAATAGCCCGCGGGAAATACAAATTAAGGAGACGGAAAAACAATTGATGACAAATGTAGAACTTGAGATTAAAGGTAAGCGTCTGGTTCTTGAGACCGGTCAAATGGCTAAGCAGTCGGGCGGCGCAGTTGTAGTAAAGTACGGAGATACGGTTGTTCTCGCAACGGCAGTTGCGGATAAAAGGGTAAAGGAGGGGCTGGATTTTTTTCCCCTCACCATTGATTATCAGGAGAGAACCTATGCCGCGGGCAAAATCCCCGGCGGTTTTTTTAAACGTGAAGGCAGGCCTTCCGAAAAAGAGGTATTGACATCCCGCCTTATTGACAGGCCGCTCAGACCTCTCTTCCCTAAGGGATTTTATTCTGAGACACAGGGCATAGTCTCGGTGCTCTCATACGGCAGTGAAAATGTCGCGGATATTTTAGGCATTATCGGAATGTCCGCTGCCGTGCATATATCCGATGTCCCCTTTGACGGGCCTGTCGGAGCGGTAAGGGTGGGGATGATTGACGGCAATTTAGTGATCAATCCCGACAATACCGAAATCGAAAGGCTTGAGCTTAACCTCGTTGTGGCCGGTACGGCGGATGCCGTCATCATGGTTGAAGGAGGAGGCGCGGAGGTATCCGAATCATCCCTCCTTGAGGCTATTGATTTTGCCCACGCGGAGATCAAACGCATTACGGTGCTGCAAAGCGAACTCAGGGACAAGGCCGGAAAAGCAAAAAGGCCGCTCAAACCCGTTGAAGAAAAATTGACGCTCAAACAAGAAGTAAGAGCCTTTGTTGCAGACAGGCTTAAGGAAGCGATCAGCATTCCCGGAAAACATCAGAGGCAGGAAGCCCTTAACATAATCCTTGAAGATGCAGTTAAACATTTCAACACCACTGAAAACGCGGCGCGGCTTTCAGGCGACACCGGAAAAGATTTGACGAGAGATATAGCAAACGCCTTTGACTCTTACGAGAAAGAGATCGTCAGGAATATGATTATCAGTGAGGGAATAAGGTCTGACGGCAGAAAAACCGATGAGATCAGGCCGATATCCTGTCATCTCGGTTTTCTCCCGCGCGTGCACGGCTCGGCTCTTTTTATCAGGGGCGAGACACAGGCGCTTGCCGTAGCGACACTCGGCACATCGGATGACGAACAGAAGATCGACTCCCTTGACGGAGAAATGTATAAAACATTCATGCTTCATTACAACTTCCCGCCGTTCAGCGTCGGAGAGGTGAAACCCCTCCGCTCTCCGGGCAGAAGAGAGATAGGGCACGGAGCGCTCGCGGAGAGGGCATTGAAGTATGTAATCCCTTCAAAAGAGGTATTCCCCTATACTATAAGGATAGTGTCTGACATCCTCGAATCGAACGGCTCATCCTCTATGGCTACCGTATGCGGGGCAACGCTGTCCATGATGGACGCGGGCGTGCCGCTTTCCGCGCCTGTCGCGGGCATTGCGATGGGGCTTATTAAGGAAGAAGAAAACGTGGTCGTCCTTACGGATATTTTAGGACTCGAAGACCACCTCGGCGATATGGATTTCAAGGTTGCCGGCACCGAAAAGGGCATTACAGCCTTCCAGATGGATTGCAAGATCAGCGGCGTGAGCAGGGCAATTATGGGAACGGCGCTTGAACAGGCTAAAAGCGGGAGGCTCCATATCCTCGGTAAAATGAAAGAAGCGCTGCCTTCCGCGAGAGAGAACCTGTCTCCGCATGCTCCGAGGATATATACCATACAGATAAAACAGGACAAAATAAGGGATGTCATAGGCACCGGCGGAAAGGTCATCCGCAGCATCATCGAACAGACCGGCGCGAAGATAAACGTAGAAGACAGCGGTTTGATCAGCATAGCGTCTTCGGACGAAGAATCGGCAAAAAAGGCCATAGAAATAATAACCGGCATAACAACCGAGGCCGAACTCGGGAAAATATACATGGGCAAAGTGGTGAGGATAGCCGACTTCGGAGCCTTTGTGGAAATACTTCCGGGAACCGACGGCCTTTTGCACATATCGCAGATATCGGATAAGCGCATAGCGAAAGTTACGGACGAAATCAATCTCGGCGACGAGGTAATGGTCAAGGTTATTGAAATAGATCCTCAAGGAAGGATCAGGCTCAGCAGAAAAGAGGCGATGCGGCAACAAACATCTTAAGAGTTGAGGAGTCAAGAGTTATTGGGTTGACTCCTCAACGTAAACCCTTAACTCTTTAACTCGTTTAATTATGTTTACAAAACGCCACCTCGATAACGGCATCCCGGTTGTGATGGAGCAATTAAAGAACTTCCGCTCCGTCATACTGGGCGTATGGGTCAAGGTCGGCTCCCGCAGCGAAACACCCGATAAGAGCGGTATCTCCCACTTTCTCGAACACATGTTTTTCAAGGGCACGAAAAAACGCACCCCAACGGATATCTCCATAGACATAGACTCCCTCGGCGGTGACCTCAATGCCTTCACATCGAGAGAGAACACCGCTTTTTATGTAAAGGTGCTTGATGAATATATAGACAAGGGCATCGAACTGCTTTCGGACATCTTCATGCATTCCACATTCTCCGGAGAAGAACTCGAAAAAGAAAAGGGCGTTATAAAGGAAGAGATAAAGTTGGTTGAAGATACGCCGGACGACTATATCCATGACCTTTTCAGCAAGACGGTATGGGGAGATGTGGGCCTCGGGCAGCCTATTTTGGGCAGGCGCGATACCGTTAAGGCGATGACGCGCGATGATCTGACCAATCATGTAAGGAAGTATTACGGCACGGCCGATACGGTTGTTGCGTGCGCGGGCAATTTCGAACCGGACCGTGTGGTAAACCTGCTCAACCATCACCTCGGAGGCCTCAGGAGAGGCTCGGAGCCCGAAATGTTCTCACCCCCGGCATTTAAAAGCGAAGTCGCCGTTTATCCGAAAGACCTTTCCGAAACCCATATATGTTTCGGCGTGGAGGGGATTTCATATGCGAGCGAGGATCGCTATGTCTTAGCCATTTTGAATTCCATCCTCGGTTCGAGCGTAAGCTCCCGCCTATTTCAGGAAATAAGGGAGAAAAAAGGATACGCGTATTCCATATATTCATTCGCGTCGTCTTACAAAGACGCCGGGCTCTGGGCCGTATACGCCGGAACCGGCAGGAAAAAGGCCGTAACAGTTACCGAACTTATAGTCAAAGAGATGAAGGGGCTTTATGAGACCCTTTCTGATGTGGAATTGAGAAGGGCGAAGGATCAGCTCAAGGGGAACCTGGTGCTCGGCCTCGAATCGACGAGCAGCAGGATGCAGAGCATAGCCCGTCAGGAAATATATTACGGAAAATATTTTCCGCAGAAAGAGATAATGAAGGAAATAGAGAGCGTAACGCTCAAGCAGATAAAGGATCTGTCATACCGGCTTATCAATCAGGGCAAGATGTGCCTGACTGTTTTCGGCCGGGTGAAAGGGGAAGATTTCAAAGGACTGTTTTAATGCTTCGCGAACTGAGAATCAGAAATTTCACCATAATAGACGACCTCTCAATTCATTTCGATTCAGGCCTGAATGTGCTTACCGGCGAGACAGGCGCCGGAAAATCCATAATAGTTGACGCCATAGGACTCGTCCTCGGAGACAAGGCATCCGCCGACATGATAAAGGCCGGCAGCAAAGAGGCGGGCATCGAAGCGTACTTCGACAATTCAAACCATCCCTCGCTGAAAGAGCTTTCCATAGAGAGCGATGAAGGCATAACCGTAAGAAGAAACGTGTCCTCCCAAGGCAAGGGCAGGGCTTACATAAACGATACCTCGATAAGTCTTCAGACCCTTGCCGGCATAGGCGAAAGCCTTATTAATATCCACGGCCAGCACGAACATCAGGGGCTCTTAAAAAAAGAGAGCCATCTCATATTGCTGGACGGCTTCGCGGGACTGACCGGAGAAGCCGCCTCATTGAAGGCCGTCTACGATGAAGTCTTGGAACTCAGGAATAATGTCAATCGGCTTAAGGAGCGCATCAGGGAGAGGAGCCAAAGGATAGAATTTCTGAGATTCCAGATAAACGAAATAGATGCCGCAAACCTCAAACCCGGAGAAAAAGAGGCAATAGAAGAGGAGATGAAGATCCTGCTCAACCTTAATAAGCTAAAGGAGTCTTCAGAGACGGCATATAGCCTTATCTATGAATCTCAAGGCTCGTGCATCGAGCAGATGTCACAGGCATTGTCGAGGATAAGGGATATGGCCGGATTCGACGCCGGCGCTAAGGAGCTTTTAGATATAATGGAGACGACTATTCCACAGATAGAGGACGCCGCCCTGCTTCTCAGGAAATTTAAGGACAAATACGACATAGACCCGCAAAGGCTTACGGAGCTTGACGAAAGGCTCGATCTCATAAAGAGGCTCGAAAAGAAATACGGCGAAGGCGTTGACGCGATACTTAAATACAGGGGAACTTCGGAAGAAGAATTGAATGGGCTAGTCACCGCTGAAGAGCGGCAGGAGAGCCTTCAGGCAGGGCTCGACGCGAAGGAAAACGAGATTAAGGCAATGTCGGACAGACTGTCCGATAAACGGATTGCCGCCGCAAAAAAGATGGAAAAGGCAATATTGGGAGAGCTTCATGACCTCGGATTTCAAAAGGCGGATTTCAAAGTCGATATAAAAAAGAGGATCGATATTTCAGCGCACGGTATGGATGATGTGGAGTTTTTGTTCAGCGCTAATCCGGGAGAGCCTCCGAGGCCGTTGATTAAGGTAGCGTCGGGCGGCGAGTTGTCGAGGATAATGCTCGCCTTGAAATGCATGGAAACAAGTCATCAGCCGGCAGTCGAAAGTTCTAAACTCCGGACCCTTATCTTTGACGAGGTGGATGCCGGCATAGGCGGCGTTACCGCGCAGCATGTGGGGAAGCGGTTGAAGGAAATCGCCGGTAATTATCAGGTGCTCTGCATAACCCACCTGCCGCAGATAGCGGCTCTGGCTGACAATCACCTGAAGGTTGAAAAGATCATGGGCAGCGATGCGGTGAAGGTGAATGTCGAACCCTTGACCGGCGGAAAGAGGCATGATGAGATCGCGCGTATGCTGAGCGGAAAGATTACGGACAGCTCTCTTAAACACGCGCGGGAGTTGCTCGGAGCCCGGATCTGAGGTAAACTATTAAAGACATGAATAAATGCGCGGCAGGGATGCCGAAGGCTGCAAAAAAGAAGGCTAAAGGCAAGATTGTTATCGACATGGAATTATGCAAGGGCTGCAAGTATTGCATTATGGCATGCCCTAAAGGATCGATAGCGATAGGCAGGAAGTTCAACGGCATGGGTTATTTCCCGGCGCATTTCGAACATCCCGAAAAATGCACCGGCTGCGCCATGTGCGCCAATGTGTGTCCTGAAATCGCAATAGAGGTATGGAGAGAAGAATAAATGGAGGTATTTTATGTCGGATAAGGTCATTATTTACGGAAAGGCAGGCTGACCGTTTACCGAAAAGGCCCTGTCGGTCTATGGAGATAAGGCGGATTATTTCGATGTGAAAGCGGAGACGGCAAAGCTGGACGAGATGCTCAAGCATTCCGGCGGCGTGCGAAAGGTTCCGGTCATAGTGGAAAAAGGGAACGTAACGATAGGCTATGGAGGCTCTTGAGGCGTATAACTGTGCCGATAGTTATCGGCTGTATTCATATTCTTAATCTTTAAAACTCTTCGCATGAGCGGCTTTCCCTGTTATTTCCCGCTCCGATGTATTATAATTTTATATAAGTCGTTTAAACCCGGGAGGCACTATGAAGATAAGAACCGCATTGTATAGTTTTTCAGCAGCCGCCGTCTTATTGAGCGGTTTGTATGTCTCTGGAGCGCATTCCGGAGAAGCCCCCAAAAAGTCTGCGCTCGATCAGAATAAAAACCAGATAATAGAAGATATCGAAACGCTGCAGCAGGGCCTGCATAGGACCAAGGAGTGCGTATCCGAAGCCGTGACATCCGTGGAACTCGATCGGTGCCGGGAGCTTAACAAGATCAAGAAATTCGAAGAAGTTCAGGACAAACTGTTCGAACTGGGCATGAGCAGGGAAGAGAGAAGACTGAGGAAATCACCGAGGGAGTATTGATATAGCCGGATTTATGAGGTTTTTTAAAAATGTTTTAATAATTGCGTTTCTTTTCATCCCGCTTGCCTCAGACGCATCGGTAAAAGAATACACGCTTAATAACGGACTTAAGGCTCTCATCATTGAGGACCATAAGGCCCCTCTTGCTACGTTCCAAATATGGTATAAAGTCGGATCGAGAGATGAGTCTGCCGGCAAAACGGGAATAAGCCACCTTCTTGAACACATGATGTTCAAAGGGACGCGTAAATACAGTTCAAAAGAATTCTCCGGCATTATCAAGCGAAACGGCGGCTCGGACAACGCATTCACTACAAAGGATTACACCATGTATTTCCAAACCCTTTCGTCGGACAGGATAGGCATATCCATCGAACTTGAGGCCGACAGGATGACGAATCTCCTGCTCGATCCGAAGGAAGTAGCGAGCGAGAAGAACGTAGTCATGGAAGAAAGGCGCATGCGTTATGATGACGATCCGCAGAATTTATTGTACGAAGAGGTAATCGCGTCTGCTTTTAAGGCGCATCCTTATCAATGGCCCGTTATCGGATGGATGTCGGATATAGAATCCATAGAAAGGGAAGACCTTTTAAAGCACTATAAAACCTATTATTCCCCGGACAATGCGCTTATTATCATATCCGGAGACGTAAATCCGGATGAGATCATTGCCGATATAAGGAAACATTTCGAGGGCATCCCTAATATTAAAAAAAATGCCGCGGATAGAAAAACCTCGGAGCCCGAACAAAAAGGTGAGAGGAGAATATATCTGAAGAAAGAGGCGGAACTGCCTTATATCCTGTTCGCATACCACACCCCGAGCTTTCCCCACCATGACAGTTTTGCCCTTGAGGTATTGTCCGCAATACTCTCCGGAGGCAAGAGCTCGATTCTCTACCGCAATATCGTCCGTGAAAAGCAGATAGCCCTTAATGCCTTTGCCGATTATAACGCGCTGACCGGAGACCCTTTTCTTTTTGTGCTCGGCGCAACGGCAGCGCCTCAAAAAGAGAGCGGAGATCTGGAGAAAGCCCTATATGAAGAGATAGAAAAAATAAAGGAAGCGGCTCCGTCTGAAAAGGAAGTGCAGAAGGCGAAAAATCAAATAGAGGCTTCATTCGTTTTCGCTCAGGATTCCGGCTATTCGAGGGCGCTTTATACGGGCATGTTCGCGATGCTCGGGGACCGGAGGCTCATGGACAGGTATCTCGAAGGCATAAAGAAAGTAAGTCCCGAGGATGTTCAGGCCGCTGCAAAAAAATATTTAAGCTCCGACAATAAGACTGTAGGAATATTGGTGCCGGTGAAAAAATGAAAAAACATAAAACAGAAATCAGAAATTACTCAATCACTCCAATTTTTCTATTCTTGCTTACTGCCCTTTGCCTGCTGTTTATTTCTAATAATGCTTCTGCCCTCGAATTTAAAAAGCAGGTTCTCCCGAACGGCCTGAGGGTTCTACACGCCGAGAGACATGGCCTGCCGGTGGTAATGGTCACCATTTTGATAAAGGCGTCTCCCCTGAACGAGCCGGAAGACAAGGCAGGGCTCGCGTATCTTACTTCGAATATGCTGATTGAAGGCACCTCTAAAAGAAAGGCGGCGGAGATCAGCGAGGAGATAGAGTTTATAGGCGCGTCTCTGGGCGCGTCAACAGCGAGCGATTATACGACCATTTCCCTTTCGGTCTTAAAAAAAGACTTAGAAAACGGATTCGAGCTTTTTTCAGACATGCTCCTGAACCCGTCATTTCCGGCGGACGAGATAAAAAGGAAAAAGGACATGATAAAAGGCTCCTTAAGGCAGAGCGAAGATGATCCGTCTTTTGTCGCCCGAAGGGCTTTTATAAAAGAGGTATTCGGAAGCCGGCCTTACGGCAGGCTCGTGAACGGAAGCGCCGGGAGCATAGACAATATCGAGAGGAACGACATTGTAAATTTTTATCGCAATCACTATCTGCCCGGCAACGCGATACTTTCGGTAGTCGGAGACCTCACATCCGCCGAATTGGATGCGCTGACGTCAAAATATCTAAGCGCATGGAAGATGGAAACAGAAAATAGTAAACGGAAAATAGAACGGGGAACAGAGAAAGTCGATAAAGCAAAGAAAATCGTAATAATAGACAAAGACGTTACTCAGGCCACTATCATCTTCGGGCATGCCGGACTATCCCGCAGCAATCCGGATTTTTACGCAGCGTCGGTCATGAACTATATCCTCGGCGGCGGCGGCTTTGCGTCGAGGCTTATGAAGAGCGTGCGCGACGAGATGGGCCTTACTTATTCGATTTACAGCTTTTTTTCGGCCAATAAAGAGCCGGGACAGTTTGAAGTCTCTGTCCAGACAAAGAACGAGTCGGCAGCGGTCGTGATCAAGGAAATAGAGAGACAGGTCAAAAAGATAAGGACGGAGCCGGTCTCGGATCAGGAGCTTCAGGACGCAAAGGCATATCTCACCGGCAGTTTTCCGAGGAGGTTTGAAACGAGCAGGGGTATAGCCGATTCCCTTGCCGCCCAGCAGTTCTACGATCTTGGCGACGATTATATAGAAAAATACGCCTCGTATATAAAGGCGGTAACAAAGGAAGATGTCCTGAGGGTCGCTCAAAAATATCTGAGCGCTGAAAATTACGTGCTTGTAACGGTCGGGAATAAAAAGAAGCTGAACCTATCTGATCTTCAGCCTTCTGAAAATATACATTAACTCGCTTACGGACAACTGTCCGGGCGCGGACGGCTTGGTAATGTAACCGTATGTTATTAGAGAGCCGAAAAGCGGACTGAATACCCTCGAAGGCAATCCCTTATCTCCCATAGACATCGTAATTAAGCCCGCGTCCCTGTATTTCAGGGTAAAGGTGAGGAGCCTCGTAAGGTCTTCGGAGTTACGGGCAGTTACCGCTATTTTCACGATATCGACACCGGAATCTTTTCCCTTTTCTACAATCCCTGAAAGAACTTCATTCGGAGGTGTCGATTCAAAATTATGATAAGAGCCTATCAGGACTTTTTTATAATTACGGCATAAATTTTTAACCTCATTCAGCAGGTCTCCGGAATTTATCTCCACATCTATGATGTCCGAGAGCGGAGCGATATATCTGTAAATGCTTAATCTGTCTGCAATCTCTCTCTGCCCGCCTTCCTTAACATCCCTTATGGTAGCGATTATAGGCTTTTTCAGATTTTCCTTAACGCCCTTGAATACCGCCTCGATACGGTCTAATGATATGTCCGAGAACATGTCGATCCTGAGTTCTATGATGTCAACGGCATTGAGCGCTTCATTTTTTATTGTAAGCGCGTCGGAGTCCGTGAGCACGCCGGCTATAAGGGGTTTTTCTCCCAGTTTGAAATTACAGAGAAGTATTTCCATAGTTTTGTCCCTTGAGACGCTTTATCTTATAATATCCGCTCGCCTAAAAACAATTAACCTTCAATCCGTAATGCCATAGCATGGAAGGCACGGCTTCAAATACAAAAAGTATTAACCGAATGTGAGGCATACTTCCAAAGCCTTTACTAAGTGTAGTTGCCGGTGCAACCCGAAGATTACATTTGTCTCATTAAATAAGAAAGCAATGTTGTAGCTCACGAGAAAGAGAATGTTATTATGACATTTCGTATGAGTAAAGGGCTTTTTCAGCACGCCTCACATCCCGTTAAAATGATGGGGCGAAAGTATGGAAGGTATGGCGGAAAAGACTTTACCGGCGAAATATTCAACTAACATACGCCTTCCCGTCATCCGCATCGGCGCTTAGTTATTGAGTAA
>MHDU01000041.1:0-12336 GCA_001803635.1 Nitrospirae bacterium GWB2_47_37
GTGCATTTCTTCAGCGGATTCACAGACGAAGAGTTGAAACTGATATCCGGCTTTATGCAGTGGATAAAATTTGAGGCGGGGGATATTATTATCAAAGAGGGGATGATTGAAAAGACATTTTTTCTTATCATTAAAGGCAAGGTATCCATTAAAAAGAAGACATGGATGGGTTCATTAAAGAAGGCTATAGACATGATCTCGGCAGGGCAGATATTCGGGGAAATGGCATTTATAACGGGCAAGCCGAGAACCGCCGATATCATAGCCGAGGAAGAGACGTATGTGCTTAAATTCAGCGCCGAAGAGATGCTCAAAGATGAGACTAAATACGCGCATATCCTCGTAAAGTTTTATAAAAAATTTGCCGAGGCCCTTTCGGAACGGCTTGCAAAAGCGGATAGGGAACTCGTTAACCTTTCGATGTGATTTTTGTTTAATGCAAGGCTGAAGGTAATCGTCAGCCTTGCATCGGATGTTTTTATTTGCCGTTTATTACGTCGTCCGTCCAGCTTAGAGCCGCCGATACATTCGGAAATCCTATAGTGCTCGTGAGCAGGATTATCGCGTGCTGTATCTCTTCGGGCTTTGCGCCCGCCTTCAACGCCCGCCGCGTGTGAGAATGAACCGCCCCCTCCGATTTTACCGCCGCAGCAGCGGCCAGTTGTATCAGGTGCGCGGTCTTGGTATTGAGAGGCCCTGCCGCCTTTGCCGCCTTGCCGAGATTATCCACGGCAGTGAAATACTTTTTAAACCTCTTTTTGATGCTTAGATACTGCTCCGGTAACTTTGCCATAACTCCCTCCTTAATGTTTAACGGCCGTTAATTTTTCTCCGGCCCTGTAAGCGTCCTTTAACGCCGTCGGATGATCGAGAATCGCGCCCTTTGCGTCGATGCCCGTAAAGTTCAGGGCATCGTGATGCTGTACGCTTATCGTTCTGAAAAATGCCTTTGCCGTTGCCTCAGAGCACTGAACTCCTATTTCCTTTTGCATCCCGCCGACCAGCAGCAAAAGGCCCTTTCTCCCGAATCGTCCTTCAGGGATCGGTTTCTTCAAAAGATACTTCTCGCACCAGAATGCCTGACACCTGTCGATCATCGCTTTTGCCTGCGCGCTCAGTCCGAAAAAGAAGATCGGGGAGGCTAAGATTATCCTGTCCGCCTCCCGTATCGCGCCGTATATCTCATCCATGTCATCGTTTATTATACATTTGCCGGTTTTATCGCAGCCGCTGCAGTCCTGACACGGCTTTATTCTCATTATATTGAGATTAAAGAGCCTTATTTCATGACCTGCTTTTTCAACCGGTTTTAATGTCTCTTTAAGCAGGATGTCCGTATTGCCGCCGATTCTCGGACTGCCTTGAAACGCCAGCACCTTCATCTTGCTTTTCGGCATCAGTCGATCTTTTTAAACGCCTGTTTTTTTGCCTTGCATATGGGGCATTCGTCGGGAGCCTCGTTTTCTACGGTATTGCCGCATATCTGACATACATAATAGTCCATCTCTTTATTTTTGCCGAGTTCCGCAAGGGCCTTTTTGTAAAGCATCGCGTGGATCTTTTCAACCGCGTTCGCATAGGTGAAATTCCTCAAGGCGCAGGTATTGCCTTCCGCTTTCGCGTCTTCGATCATTGCCGGATACATCTTTTCAAATTCGTAGATCTCCCCGCTGATAGCCGCTTCGATATTTTCTTTTGTGCTTTTGACGCCTCCGGCCTCTCTCAGGTGGGCATGGGCGTGGACTGTTTCGGCATCGGCCGCCGCCCTGAAAAGTCTTGCAATCTGTTTAAAACCTTCTTCCTCCGCCTTCTTAGCAAAGGCGAGGTATTTCCTGTTCGCCTGAGACTCTCCTGCAAATGCGTCCATTAAGTCTTTTAATGTTTTGCTCATATATCTTCTCCTTATTGAAATTTCTGATGATATTCTTTTACTCTTTTTGCGAATTCTTTTCCGAATTCATAGCACGTTGTCTCGTCTTCAAGAGACGGCCTGTAGAGAATCTGCAATCCGGGTTCTACGGTCTCCAGCCCCATCCTCTTGATCTCTTCATACGCCTCTTTTACCGCCCCGCCTCCCCATCCGAAGCTGCCGAAGGCGGCTGCAATCCTGTTTTTTGGTCTCAGTCCCCTGAGATGAGTAAGGAACTCGGCTACCGACGGGTACATTATATTGTTGAGAGTAGGGGTTCCTATCAATGTGCCTCTCGATCTCCAGAATTCCTTGATAGCTACGCTCATAGGCGTGGCTCTTAATCGTATAACTTTGCATTCGACGCCTTCATCCTTTATGCCCTGCATAATGGGATACGTCATCTGCTCGGTACTGTGCCACATGGTGTCATATATTATTGAAACGCTCAGATTGGCTTTGCCGCCTGCCATGTCCATATACATTTGCAATACCTTTTGAGGATTTGACCTCCAGATTATGCCGTGGTCAGGCGCTATCATCTCTATTTCGAGTCCCATCTTTTGCAGATCTGCTATCTTCGTCTTTATGATCTGACCGAACGGCATGAGAATGTTCGCATAATAATCTATAATCGCATCTTCAAGCTCCGACATTGATTCGCATGTCGCGAATTCATCGTCGAATCTCACTGCCGACGCGATATGCTGACCGAACCCGTCCTGACTGATAAGGATTTTTTCTTCCTTTATGTAAGTCATCATGGAATCGGGCCAGTGGAGCATAGGGGTCTCTATGAATAAGAGGGTCCTTTTTCCTATCTTCAGGGTATCCCCGGTTTTTACGATCTTTATGTTCCATTTAGAAATATCGAAAAATCTATCGAGTCCCTTCCTGCCCTTTTCGGTTATATATATCGTTGCATCGGGCGTTAAAGCCATTATCTTGTCTATGCTCGTCACATGGTCGTTTTCGATATGATTGATTACGACATGCCTTATTTTTGACGGCTCCACGACGGACCGTATGTTTTTGATCGTAATGTCCGCAAAATCGTATTTGACGGTATCCAGAAGCGTTATTTCGTCGTCCATGATGAGGTAGTTGTTATATGTAGTCCCGCGGGGCGTTACGTATCCGTGAAAATCCCTTACGGCCCAATCGATGGCGCCTACCCAATAAACGCCGTTTTTAAGCTCGACAGCTTTCATGCGGCCTCCGGTCCTGTTCAGCCTTCTAAGAGGGTGCGGAACGTATTATGATGATTTTCTTCGTCCGCGAGTATCTGTTCGAACAGTTTTTTCGTGGTGTAATCTTCCTCTTTTTCGGCAAGCTTTATGATGCCCTTATACATTGCGATTGCTTCTTCTTCCGCCTTTTTGTCGATAGTCAGCATATCTTTGGCCGTCTTGCCGACGTTAATGGGAGCGGGTTTTGTGGTAGGAACCCCTCCGAGATAATCGAGCCTTTCCGCGATAAGTTCCGCGTGCATCATTTCGGCTATCGCAGTCAGTCTGAAAACAGGCCCTATGGCCTGCGCGTTAATTCCTCTGATCATAATGTGCTGCCACATGTACTGAATGCTCACCTGCATCTCGCGGGCTATCGCCTCGTTCAATTGTTCCAGCAGTTTTTTGCTTGCCATAAATCCTCCCTGTCAATGTATAATTTTTTCTTTTTGGAATATCTTATATCCGCACATATAACATCTCGTCTCATCCTCACCGGACCAGAGATCCACCTCGTATCCGCACACCGGGCATGTCGTCTCCGTAGGGAACGATGCGCAGAGAATGGAACAATGGCTTTTATTTTTCGTCTCTATTTTTTGCTTTTCTCCACCCTTCATTTTTTAACCTCGCAGTTCTTTCTTTGGCCCGATGAATTTGCCATATCCATATCGTATTCAATAATCCATCCATTGTCAACAATCGATTATCGCGGGCAGGGTTTACCCCACCCGCGATAATCGATATTATTTGCCTTCGTATGCCTCGAACACCTTCCCGACCATCTTAGGCGAAGGCTTCAATGTCTTGTCCCCTTCCTCCTTCCATTTTGCAGGACAGGCTTCTACCGTATGCTTTGAAAGGTGGAGGTTCGCCTTGAATTTTCTTAAGAGTTCATCGATATTCCTGCCCATGTTGTAGAAGTTGACCTCCGCGTTAAGGAGCTGTCCCTGTGGATTTATGATGAATGTCCCTCTCAGGGCAAGTCCTGCGCTTTCGTCGTAGACGCCGAACATCCTCGCAACCTTTCCGGTAGGATCCGAGCCCATAGAATATTTGACGTCCTTAAGCATTTTTTCATCCTGTTTCCATGCAAGCTGGACGAATTTCGTGTCCGTGCTTACCGTAATAACCTCCGCGCCCATCTTTTTGAACCTGTCGTACCGCTCTGCCAGAGCGGCGAACTCGGTTGCTCAGACAAATGTGAACGCGGCGGGATAGAAGAACAGTATTGTCCATTTTTTGTTTTTCTTTAATGCCTCAAGGCTTATCTCTCCGAAATCACCCTTTGTCGGCTCGAATGTCTCGAGCTTAAAATCCGGCACAGGCTGTCCCACCTGAATGCCGCAGCAACATGTCTCAATCATGTGATACCTCCTTAAAAGTTTTCTTGATTAAATTATACTATGCAATTACCTTTTGATTTGCATTTCGGGCATAAACCGTAAAATTCTATATGGTTGCCTGTTATTTCAAAATCTGCCCTCTCGCTGTTAGGAACCGTAAGTTTATAGCTGCCGTGAATATCGTTTATCCGTTTGCATTTCAGGCATATTAAATGGTGATGCGGTTCGATATTCGGATCGAATCGTTTTTTAGCCGGATCTATCGTAAGCTCCAGCACGCCGCCCTTTTGCCTTAATGTCTCAAGGGTGTTATATACCGTAGCAAAGGACATGGTCGGAAACCTCTTTGAGACGGCTTTATAGATGTCTTCTGCAGACGGATGCTCCTTGTTGCCGTCGAGGTAATCGAGTATGGCGATTCTCTGCGGCGTAAGTTTAAATCCTATGTCTTTATATTTTTCCATTCGTCTATCTCTTTAGAATTATTCTTGTTAAATAAATACTATCAACTTAGAATAATTATTGTCAAGCATTTTTTTTAAAGGGCATGACAGGTACGGATGAAAAGGCTTTGAGGCCGTGCCTGTCGTGCCCGTGTATAGGCTGAATGACATAGGCTTGAAATGTTAAACTAATATGCTATGACCGATAAGATTTTAATTCGAGGAGTAAACTGGATAGGCGATGCGGTGATGACGATGCCCGCCATAAGGGCGTTGAAAAAGGCATATCCCGGATCAAAACTAAGTCTCCTCGTTAAGCCGGCCGTCGCTTCTGTCTTCGAGAAAAATCAGGATATAGATGAAATTATATTGTATGAAGACAGATTTAAAGGCATTTTCGGCAGGCTGAAACTTGCCTATGCCTTGAGAAAAAAAGGCTTTTCAAAGGCGTTTCTTTTTCAGAACGCGTTCGATGCCGCGCTCATAACGTTTTTAGCAGGCATTCCCGAAAGGATAGGGTATGACAGGGACGGCAGGAAGCTTTTGCTCACAAACCCCATTTCATTTAATAATGACGACAGGAAGTTGCATCATATAGATTATTATCTCAACATCCTTAAGGCATCGGGGATACCGGCAGATTGTTCCGACCCTTGGATACATCTTTCAATAGACGAGCGGCTGTCGGCGCGCAATGTCCTTTCTCGATTAAAAAGGCCGGTATTGGGAATAAACCCCGGCGCCGCGTACGGCTCCGCAAAGCGGTGGCTCCCTGAGAGATTCGCGGAGGTTGCCGGCTGGTTTATAAAAGACACCGGCGGCAGCGTTGTAATTTTCGGCGGAAGGGATGAGGAAAATATAGCCTACGAGATAGATAAACGCCTCCCCGAAAATAAATTATTTCTCGCGGGAAAGACATCCATTAGAGAGCTTGTTTCGCTCATTTCGGAATGCGATGTGTTCCTTACCAACGACTCGGGCCCCATGCATGTCGCTTATGCCGTGGGAACTCCTTTGACAGCCATATTCGGTTCTACGGATCCGGTATTGACGGGACCCTCGGGCAATAATAACAGGGTAATAAAAGCCGATATCTCATGCGGTCCCTGCTTTGAGCGTGAGTGCAAAAACCGGGATACGAGATGCATGTATTCGACGTCATCCGAAGATGTATACTTCGGGATAAAGGATATGCTTCCGTCGGCAAAGGCCGTTTTTTTCGACAGGGACGGCACGTTGTGCAGGGATGCCGATTACCTTAATGACTGGAAAGATTTTGAAGTCTTCCCGGATATAGAAAGCATCGAGGCGCTTAAAGAAAAGGATTTTATGCTCATAGGCGTAAGCAACCAATCCGGGATCGCGAGGGGCATTGTAGATGAGCCTTTCGTAAAAGAGGTCAATAATTTTTTTATCGATAAATACGGATTCGACGATTTCTATTACTGCCCTCACGGCCCGGACGAACATTGTTCGTGCAGAAAGCCGGAGCCGGGAATGCTTTTTACTGCCCGCGAGAAATATAAGATAGACCTGAAGGCATCATTCGTTGTCGGAGACAAGGATGCGGATATGCTTCTCGCAAAGGCGGTCGGTGCAAAGGGGATACTTGTAAGGACAGGCAAACAGCAGGAATCGGAACACGCGGATTTTACGGTATCAAATTTGAAAGAAGCGACCGATTTGATAATAGCCGATGGATAAAATAAATCTGAAAAAGAGTCCTGAAAAAATATTGGTGATCAAGCCGAGTTCTCTCGGAGACGTCGTCCACAGCCTGCCCTTTCTTCAGGCGATAAAAGACGGGTTTCCCGATGCGGAAATACACTGGGTAATAGCAAAAGGACTCGAAGGACTGCTCGAAGATCATCCGATGGTGAAGAAGCTTAAGATAATCAATAAAGACCGGTGGAAGGATTTGAAAAAAATAAAAGATACCGCGTCCGAACTTGCCGGCATCTCAAAAGAACTGAGGCATGAAGCGTATGATATAGCGATAGACCTTCAGGGGCTTTTGAGGAGCGGTCTGTTGACTTACGCAACCGGCGCTCCGGTCAGGATCGGATTTAAAGAGGCGCGGGAGGGCGGCAGCTTATTTTACACGCATAAAATCAGAGGAGGAAGGGATATTCATGCTGTAGACAGGTATTTGAAGATAGCCGCGGCGCTCGGCTGTAAGACGGAAGATATCCGTTTCCCGATGCCGCTCATTAAGGAATCGGACAAGGTCAGGAGGCTTAAAGAAAGCGCGGGCGATTATGCAGTGATCGTTCCGGGCGCGCGATGGGAGACGAAAAAATGGAGCCCTGAAAAATTCGGCAGGCTTGCTGCGATGCTCGACATAAAGAGCATAATAATAGGAAGCGCTTCCGACATCGAAATATCCGAACACATCGAGGCCGCGTCGAAAGGCAAGGCATTGTCCACAGCCGGAGACACCGATATAAAGGAACTCATATCCATAATCAGGGGCGCAAGATATGTAGTAACAAATGATTCAGGCCCTATGCATATAGCGGCCGCTTTAAGGATACCGGTTATCGCGATATTCGGTCCGACTAATCCTGAAAGAACAGGCCCTTACGGAAATAATCATATTATAATAAGGCCGGATATTCCCTGCGCGCCGTGTTATAAGAAAAAGTGCAAGACCATGCGGTGCATGGAAGATATATCCGTAGAGCGGGTGTATAAGGAAATATGCGGATACCGTTCATCATAACAGTTTTTTTGATTTCTTTTTTGCAGAGCGGTTTGTGCGATGACGTCATGCCGTTCTCATACGAAGAGAAACTTTTGATTATCATAAATACCTATAGGATGCAAAACGGCTTAAGCCTTTTGGCTCCGGATCGGGAATTGAACGAGATCGCGAAAAGCCACTGCGGTTATATGCATTCGGAAAACGTATTTAATCACGACAATTTTAATGAGCGGTTCGGCAAGGCGGATAGGCAATTGTGCGTAGAAAATTTGGGATGGAACGCCGCAACGCCCGAGGAGCAATTCAGGCTCTGGAAAGAGTCGGGCCCGCATAACGCTAATATGCTGAACGATAAGATAAGGGCGGCGGGCATTTCAAAGGCAGGCCCTTACGTGACTTTTTTTGCCTGCCGTTAAAAGTAATTATCTAAGGAGGTTTGTTCCGATGAAATATCAGGTAGGCGAGACAGGAAGGATTGTCGTAGCGAGATTCGAGCATAAGGACAATATATTGCAAGGACTCGGAGAGATCGCGAAAAAGGAAAATATCAGGGCGGGCGTTTTCTATCTTGTGGGAGGAATGCAGGCAGGCAGGTTTGTTGTAGGCCCTGAAAAAGAAGAAATACCTCCGGTTCCGATATGGCGCGAGTTGAAAGAGAGTCATGAGATAGTAGGGCTTGGAACTATTTTCTGGCAGGGCGATGAGCCTAAGATTCATTTTCACGGCGCATACGGAAAGCGGGATGACGTGAAGGTCGGGTGCATGAGGGAAAACGCGGAGGCGTTTCTCGTGCTTGAGGCGATATTGATGGAAATAAAGGGAGTGAACGCGGTTAGAGAACTCGATCCTGTTTCAAATATGGTGTTGCTTAAAGTGTAAAGAGGATCATAATCCGTAATCATCCGGATGTGAGGCATACTTCAAAAGCCTTTACTAAGTGTAGTTGCAAGTGCAATCCTGAGATTACATTTGTCTTATTAAATAAGAAATCAAAGTTGTAGCTCATCAGAAAGAGAATGTTACTATGAAATTACGTATGAGTAAAGGCTTTTTCAGCACGCATCACATCCAATATTTGATTATTTAGCACAAGGCGCGAGTACGATTCAACGACTTTATCGACGAAACTTTTAAACCATATTCTCTTATTCACGTCATCCGCGTCGGCGGTATCTATTTAATGGAAAACATACGGCATCTTTGCTTTGCACGGAAAACAACACTTATAAAGGCGTTGAATCGGATTTGCGCCTCGTGCAATTATTCCGATGAAGTAGAATTTTAGTGTTTGCATTTGATACTATAATAAATCTCTTTAATGGAGGAGTGGCCGAGCGGTTGAAGGCGACAGTCTTGAAAATTGTTGTAGGGGTAACTCTACCGTGAGTTCGAATCTCACCTCCTCCGCCATACATTCTTTGTAAATCAAACAGTTTCATTCATTCCTCGTTCGTTCCCCGCATTTCACCGCATGGGGTAAAATATATGCTATCATATGAGAAATTAAGCGGGGGCGGAATGGCAAAAAGGGAGAAAGACTAAGGGTTCGCTTCACATTTATGAAAGAATAGCTCCTTACGGCAAAGTCAGTATAATATTATAGATAGAAAATATGCCCGGTTTAAATAGAACGGATAGTTTTCATATGGAGAACAAGGAATGACACAAGAAGACATCATCCAAACGATTCTCAAAGACAGCAACTATCACCTTTCTCTCTTCTCCGAAGATGAAATTGCTGCTTTACGCAGGAAAATTGTTATCAAGGAATCAAAGGGCAAGAAAACTCCGTTTATTGCTTGTATTGTTCGTGATAAAGATATTCTGCTAAAACCTGAAGAAGTTGTCCGTCAGCTTTATACTGCAAGGATGATCCAACAATACGGGTACCCCAAAAAACGGCTTGCATTTGAATATCCCATCACTTTCGGGAGGGAGAAAAAAAGCGCTGATATTGTAGTCTTTGATAAAGATCGTCCCGATACTCCATACATCATTGTCGAGCTGAAAAAGCCGAAATTAAAAGACGGCAAAGACCAATTGCGCTCATACTGCAATGCGACCGGAGCGCCGATGAGCGTGTGGACCAATGGCGAGAAGATTTCACATTACCACCGCAAAGATCCAAACTACTTTGAAGACATTACCGACATTCCCAAGGCAAGCCAAAGCCTTAAAGATATACTCAGCGAACGGTTTACCCTGAAAGATCTCATCATTAAAGATAAAATCGCTAACGAGCGCAAGTCCTTGAAAGACATTATTCTTGAGATGGAAGACGAGGTGCTTGCCAATGCCGGCGTCGATGTCTTTGAAGAGGTCTTCAAGCTCATATTTACCAAGCTCTACGATGAGTTCCTGAGCGGAAAAGACAAGGACATCATAAACTATTTGACGAAACAGGTTACTCAAACCGCAGTGGGAGAACGTGTAGCAACATATGGCGATACACCCAGCTATCTTGGCGGTTCCGATTATGAAGCGCTAAAGGCAGTCGTAAGCGGCATTTCTGATGAAGGTTTCAGGGCAATGGAGTTCAGAAACTCCGGCCAGACCGACACGGAACTAAAAAATAAGATTCAAGGCTTATTCGATCAGGCAAAGAGCCAATGGCCTGGTGTTTTTGCCGACGGAACTGTTTTTGAGCTTTCGGACAGCCATCTGGCCGTCTGCGTTTCGAGCTTACAGGATGTGAAGTTATTCAACTCCAATCTGCTGGTCGTGGATGAAGCCTTTGAATATCTGGTGAATAAATCGGCCAAGGGCGAAAAGGGCCAATATTTTACTCCACGCCATGTGATAGATATGTGCGTGAAGATGCTCAACCCCAAACGCGGCGAATATATGATCGATACAGCATCTGGAAGTTGCGGGTTTCCTGTGCATACCATTTTCCAGATCACCGGCCACCTGTTTACAAACGCCGAAATCTCCGAACAGGACAAGCAGCATGTTTTAAAGGTCTTCGGCATAGACTTTGACGAAAAAACCGTGCGCGTCGCCCGCACTCTTAATCTTATTGCCGGTGACGGCGAAACCAATGTTTTGCATCTGAATGCGCTGGACTACGAACGGTGGGCAGATAAGACAGGGGATAAAGAAAAAAACATAAAAGCAGACCCCAGATGGATTAATACCTATGGCAAGGGATTTGAGCGACTGGAAAAGCTCCGCGCCGGAAAGGGCGAGAACAAGTATTTCAATTTCGATATTCTGATGGCCAATCCGCCCTTTGCCGGAGATATTAAGGAAAGCCGCATCCTGCATCAGTATGAGCTGGGGTTTAAGGCCAACAATAAAGCGCAAGCCAAGGTCGGACGGGATATCCTGTTTATTGAGCGCAACCTTGATTTCCTTAAGCCCGGCGGACGCATGGCAATCGTCCTGCCTCAAGGCCGCTTCAACAATACCTCGGACAAACCTATTCGTGACTTTATCGCCCAACATGGCCGGATTCTGGCTGTTGTGGGTTTGCACGGTAGCACCTTTAAGCCGCATACAGGCACCAAGACCAGCGTCCTCTTTGTGCAGAAATGGGACGACAAGCTGTGTCCTAAAGTCGAAGACTATCCCATCTTCTTTGCCGTAAGCGAGAAAGGCGGCAAGGACAATTCAGGGGATTATGTTTATCTCAAGAACAGCAATGGACAACAGAAGCTCGATAAGAACGGACATCTGATTGTTGACCATGACCTGCATAACCATAACGGCGAATTGCCCGACGGCATATCAGAAGCCTTTATTGAGTTTGCGAAAAAGGAAAAACTGTCGTTTTGGAAATGAATGATGAAAAAAGATAATCCGCAAAAAGGCGAAATAATAATTTATAAGACCTCAAAAAACGAAGTAGAGCTTAAAGTACATTTTGAAAAAGAATCGGTTTGGCTAAGTCAAAATGAAGTCGCTATGCTTTTTGGAAAAGAAAGGTCTGTTATTACCAAGCATATCAATAAAATATTTACCGATAAAGAGGTTGACCGGAAAAGCAATGTGCAAAAAATGCACATTCCAAATTCGGACAAACCCGTTGAATTTTACAGTCTGGACGTAATCCTGGCGGTTGGATATAAAGCAAACTCACCTCGCGCAATACATTTTAGAAGATGGGCGTCAAAAATTGTTAAGCAATATCTTGTCAAAGGATATGCCATAAACGAGAAAAGGCTATTGGAAGCCCATAGCAAATTTAATGAACTTCAAGAAGCGGTTTTATTTCTGCAAAAGCAGTCCCAAAAGGAACTACTGAAAGGTCAGGAAACGGAAATTTTAAACTTGCTTGCCGATTATTCCAAGACCATGTCGCTTCTTGAACAATATGACAAGGGAAAACTGCAAGCGCAAAAGGGGAAGAAGACCGCATTTGTTTTGCAATATAAGGACTGCGTCAAAATAATTGCAGGGCTTAAAAAAGAGCTGATTGCAAAAAAGGAAGCAGGAGATTTGTTCGGCATGGAAAAAGGCGGCAGTTTTACCGGCGTCATCAAGGGACTGTATCAAACATTTGATAAAAGAGAACTGTATCCGACTATTGAAGACAAGGCATCGCATTTACTGTATCTGACGATCAAAGATCATCCCTTTACTGACGGCAACAAGAGAACCGCCTCATTTTTGTTCGTCTATTTTTTGGACAGGTCAAATTATCTCTTCAAGAAATCCGGCGAAAGAAAAATCAACGACAACGCCTTGACCGCGCTGGCCTTGC
>MHDU01000041.1:12352-12920 GCA_001803635.1 Nitrospirae bacterium GWB2_47_37
ATAAATAACCATGCAATATTCGATTGTCAGCAAAAAGCAAATTGAACGATCAGTATTCGGAGATCGTATAGATGCTGAATTCTACTTACCTACTTATTTACAGGCGGATTCTATAATCGAGAAGCATGGTTTCAACTTATTAAATAACATAACTTCCAAGATAGACGTTGGCCATGTTGGGTCAATGGTAAATGAATATACTAATGCTGGCGTATGGCTGTTGCAAACACAAAATGTTAAGGCATTTTTTCTTGATGAATCAAACAAAATATTCATAAATCAACAATTTCACGAATACTTGAAAAAATCTAAGATAAGAAAAGGAGATATTCTCATAGCAAGAAGTGGCTCTTTTGGTACAGCTAGCATCTATTTAGAAAATGATGAAATTAATTCTGCCGATATAATAATCATAAAGCCGCAAGAGCAGTTAATAAATCCATATTATTTAGTCACATACTTGAATTCCAGTTATGGCACGAATCAGTTATTACGCTTTGCAAGTGGCGGGCTTCAGGGGCATGTCAATTTAACAATTTTAGAGAACCTGAACGTTTGTAATATAAAA
>MHDU01000042.1 GCA_001803635.1 Nitrospirae bacterium GWB2_47_37
TGTGCCTTCCCAGCGAAAGACTGTTCTTGCGATTTCCCATGCCTGTTCAGAGGACACGGGATAAACTTCAACTGTCCCGTCGCTTTTTGCTTTTACTACATCGCTCATTGACGCGCATCCCAAAAGACCTACCGCAAAAATCACTACTGCAACCATGCCGAATACTTTGCATTTCATAAAACCCTCCTCGTTTTGTTAATGTTTTGCCGCTATAACCTTTATCTCCTTCTCCACCGCCTCAAAGAACTTCTTATAAAACTCCGCATCCTCAACAGTTCTTTCTTCCATGAAATATGTATCCACAATTACTTAATGTCCAAACGTTTTTTTAAAGTGTTGTAATATTGATCTAATTTTTCTGTAGGTGTCCCAGATGACAGTAGAGCGTCTGTGGGGAAAACCGTAATCTTAATATTCTTCAATTTTGAGTTTTTATCTATCTCCATAAATATAACATATTTATATAATGCGCCCACATATCCTAAAAAAGTGCCCATTTCGAGACACCTTATTTCCCCCGCATCTTTATTGGTTTCATGTACAACCAAATTCAGATCACGGCAACTATTAATCGCTTCTCTAAAAGCATCCTTATAGTCAATTTGGTAGCTTATCATTGGCTCTTGGCGCCATCTACCAGCAGGTACACATCCCAAAAGACCTACCGCAAAAATCATTACTACAACCATGCTGAATATTTTGAGTCTCATAAAAACCCTCCTCGTTTTGTTAAGACTTTGTTGTTAAAACCTTTATCTCCTTCTCCACCGCATCAAAGAATTTTTTTAAAAACTCAAAAGCTCTGTTCGATTTGACCTCGTTTCTGCACTGTGGTATATTGAAAATGAGGTGATAAGATATGAAATTGCATGCAATGATTGAACAGGATGAGAAAGGATATTATGTGGCTGAGGTTCCTGCCCTTCCCGGATGCCTTTCTCAAGGTAAAACCTATGAAGAAGCCATTGCCAATATCAAAGAAGCCGTTGAGGGATGGCTTGAGGTGATGGAGTCCAAACAGTCTTTTGATCGTACACGGCTCGTTGAAGTCGCTGTGTAATGGGTAAAGGGCTAAAACTTTGCTCCGGCGCTGAGGCTGTCCGTAAGTTTCAGAGAGCAGGATGGACAGTTGCCCGTCAAAAAGGCTCTCATGTGATGATGACAAAACCAAGCTATCAATGGACATTATCAATCCCCCAACACGCTGAGATAGGGCCCGGCCTGCTCCGTAAATTGATACAGCAAGCCGGGCTTACCACAAAAGAGTTTAATGAACTGTAATGAACTGTAATTTTCTTCTTACCCTTTCCCAAAGTCATTTAGAACGAATAGCTCAAAGCCCCGCCGAATGAGAACTTGCTTTTCAACTGCCCCTCAACCTCAAGATTAAGACTCTTGCTTAGAGGAATCCTTATCCCCGCAAAACCGCCGATGTTGTTTTTCTCTTTATAGGTAGTGGATAGAACATATGTGTCGGTTCCTGTTGCAGCGTACACTGTCCCGGCACCCAATTTGCCTGCCCATTCAGTCTTGTTCTTTACCCAGTAAGCAACAGGACCGCCGTAGATAATTGTCTCGCCTATCTTGCCCTGAAGTCCGATCCCAAGATTAATTTCTCTCGGATTTTTCACTTTTACTGTTTGAGTTTCGGAAGATCCTGTGGAAACTGTTCCGGAGGCGCTGTCCTCATAGCTCGAATAAAGGCTTGCCTGAAAGAAAGGTCCTATGCCGAAAGAATCAGTGACATTAAAAACGCCTTTAATTCCTATTGTGCCGAACGGTTTATAACTGTCTTTAAAATCGGACTTAATACCGGAACGGTCAGTGGTTTCAAAGCCGGGCGCTGCTTTATCGTCTGCGATCCCCACTCGCAGATAGGTTTCCCAATTCTTTGCAAGACCGTAGCCCATGTTAAGGTACGCCTGATTTTGCGTCATTTTGCTTTCCTTAAAATTCGTTGTATCATTAGGTTGAATTTTAGTCTGAGAATGGAAATAGCCAATACCAAGCGCAACCTTCCCTTCCTTTGCAGCAGGCTCCGGCGGACCGAATTGCCCTGCATAAGCTGCGCTGCCTGCCAATACAAAAATCAATACTGCAAAAATCACTGCCGTCTTCTTCATAAATCCCCTCCTGTTTAAAAGTTATATTTTTTTGTGAAATGAGCCTTTTCACTGCCTTAAAATATACACTTATTACATTGTAAAGTCAATACAATTCCATGAGTGGTAGAAAACAAGTTTAAGGGTTGTTATAGTGAACTGCTATGACAAAAAAGAAGATAACCACGAGCAGGGAAATAGGTGAAAGGATCAAGAAGCGGAGGAAGGAGCTTAAGATTTCACAGGAAGATCTGGCTGAAACGCTCGGCGTTACATATCAACAGGTTCAGAGGTATGAAAACGGAATGAACAGGCTTAATGTGGAAAACATTCAGGTAATTGCAGATGCCTTAGATGTGTATGTTGCTTATTTTTATGAGGCTGAAAAGGCATCGATGATTGCCGAAAGGCCTGCGCCATATTTCTCATCGGAGGAGGGCAGGCTTCTTAGTTATTTCAGGAAAATCAAAAACAGCGCTTCCAAAAACACGGTCATTCAGGTCGCCCGCGTTGCGGCAAAGACAGACTAAAACCTACTTTAATGCACTTGACAGTTCCGGCATTGCAAACATAAAATGTATTTATGAAACTTGATGCCGTTCTTTTAAAAAGCATGAAGGCTGTTGGAGTTCCCCAACCGGACAATATAGTCAGGGAATCCATAGCTCTCTTTCTCTTCCAGAAAAAGCTCATATCTTTCGGCAAGGCTGCGGAACTTGCAAATATGAGTCTTGCACAGTTTATGGATATGTTAGAATCCCTGAAAATACCGCAGGCAGAATACACGCAAGAGGATCTTTCGATAGATTCGGCAACCATAAGAAAACTAAGACAGGGAAAGCGCAGAAATTGATCGTTGTATCTAATGCAAGTCCGCTTATAAACATATCCAGACTCAAGCTTTTCCATTACCTACCCGCTCTGTATGAAAAATTATTTATCCCTGAAGCAGTAGTTAAAGAAGTAGTAGAAAAGGGCAAAGGAAGAACCGGAGCCGTTGAAGTCTTAGACGGCTTGAAGTCAGGATTTATCGAGAAGAAACGAGTTGACAACGCCCTTGCAGTGTCTGCGCTCTCTGAGTTTTTCGGCAGCGGAGAAGCAGAGGCTATAGTGCTTGCATCCGAAATATCTGCAGATGCCATTTTACTTGATGACAATAAAGCAAGGACTGTTGCCGGGTCTATGAAACTCCATGTTATAGGAACTATCGGTATCCTGTTAGACCTGAAAGGAAGACACATTATTTCCGAAGTCAGACCATACCTTAATAAAGCCGTAAAGCATGGATTCAGAATAAGCTCCAATCTGTATAATAAAGTCCTCCAGAAGGCCGACGAATAGATTTTGCCTATATCTTATTTTTTCGAATCAGAGAAAGGCATCGATGATTGCCGAAAGGCCCGCGCCCTATTTCTCATCGGATGAGAGCAGGCTTCTTAGTTATTTCAGGAAAATCAAAAACAGCGCTTCCAAAAACACAGTCATTCAGGTCGCCCGCGTCGCGGCGAAGGCAGAGTAATTGATTTATGTCATAATGACACTATCAAGAAATTTTTAATTCTTTCATTATTTCGACTCCCTCGCTCGTGCCTATCCTCGTTGCGCCGGCCTTTATAAAGTTCAGCGCTTGAGTTAATGTCTTTATCCCGCCTGCGGCCTTTATCTCCGCCCTATTGCCGAGGATCTTTTTCATCAGTTTTACATCCTTTATTGTCGCTCCTTTTGAGCCGAAGCCGGTTGAGGTCTTAATGAATTCAGCGCCGAAAAGCGATGTTATTTTTGTTGCCGCGATTTTTTCCTCTTCGGTGAGATAACATGTCTCGATGATTACCTTATGCACGGCTGATCCGGTTGCGGAGATAATTTCCAAAATTTCCCCGGCCACGTAGTCCCAGTTTCCGGATTTAGCGGCGCCGATATTCATCACGATATCGAGTTCGTCCGCTCCATAGAGCACCGCCTGTTTTGCCTCGTAAACTTTCACGTCCTTTAATGTCATGCCGAGAGGAAAGCCGATGACGGCGGTAACTTTTGTTTCGTGCCCTTTCAGGAGCGCGTTACAAAGAGGGACGTAGTAAGGGTTTACGCATACGGAATAAAAATTATATTTTATTGCTCCGTTGCAGAGCTTGATTATATCGGCTTCTTTGGCATGGGGCTTTAAAAGGCTCTGGTCTATTAAGCGCGCGATTTCATTCCCAGAGAGAGGGGCCTTCGCCTTTTTTCTCTTTGACATATCCTTCTACCTCTTGCCTGTATTTTTTGAAAAGCAACCGCGCAACATCTCCGGCCTTAAAATTCGCTTTATCCGCCTTATTCTCAACTCGGCGCACCGGCATGACTTCCATCGTGGTATTTGTTATGAATACCTCGGACGCGCCGTACAGTTCATCCGGCGTGAAAGCTCCCTCTTTTACCTCGACCCCGTTTTTAACTGCGAGGTCTATCACTATCCCGCGCGTTATGCCGTCGAGTATTCCGCATTCAACGGATGGTGTACAGAGGATGCCGTCTTTGACAAAGAAAATATTGCTTATTGTCCCTTCAGCGATATGACCGGCCGCATTGAGCATAATCGCCTCGTAAACGTCTGCCTGTTTCGCCTCGATCTTTGCGAGGATATTGTTCAGGAAATTGAGGGATTTGATCTGCGGATTGAGCGCCTCTTTGAGATTCCTCCTGACAGAAGCGATTATTAATTTTATCCCATCTTTATAATACGACTTCGGATAGTTTTTGAATTCGTTTGCCATAATCACAAAAGTAGGCTCTTTGCAGAGGTCGGGGTCGAGCCCGATGGGGCCGTATCCCCTCGAAACCGTCAATCTTACATACGCGCCGGTTAATTTATTTGCCTGAAGGGTTTCGTAAACCGCTATTTTTATATCCGGTATTTTCTTGGGTATATCAAGGCCTATGAATGAAGCCGAGCGGTAGAGGCGCTCAAGGTGCTCGTCGAGCATGAATACCACGCCGTCATAGACGCGCATGGTCTCGTATATGCCGTCTCCGTACAGGAATCCGTGATCGAACACGGACACCTTGGCATCCGCCGCTGGAACGACTTTATTGTTTAAATAGACGAACATAGTTTAAAACGCCTCTATTATGTGATTCACTTCATTCTTTCCATTTTGAGATATAATGCTTACGACATCGAACCTTACGGGTGATTCTATTTTATTATGTTTCAAATAATAAAGCGCTATTTTTTTGAACTTTTCCTGCTTCCTGTAATTCACCGCCTCAAACGGCTGGCCGAAGGCATCGCTGGTTCTTGCCTTCACCTCTACAAATACTATGGTGTTATTGTCTTTGACGATAATATCAGCTTCTCCCAACGGCGTTTTATAATTGCGCCGAATGATCTTATAACCCTTTTTTTCTAAAAAATCGGCGGCAATATCTTCGCCTCTTGAGCCGAGAGTTTTTATCATGCACATCTCCGAAATCTTTTTTAAATTATACGCCTTTTGAGGAAATACTTCAAAAATTATCGAATCCCGCTTGACAGTTGCCTGTTATATGGATAATACTAAAAAAAGTTGGAACCGGTTTCTTTAAGTCGGGGGACTTTGCGAATGCATCCCTTTGGGAGCGGAAGCGATTACCGGGCAATACGGGAACTCGTAATCGAAGGAAAAGGAGTATGAAACCTTTAGCATGTTCGGGTTTATGGGAAGCATTGCCATAATAGGGGCGGGAAGGGGCGGAAGCTCGCTTTTATCCATTCTCCTCGGAGAATCGAATATCGAGATCGTCGGTATTTGCGATAATAATCCTGATGCCCCCGGTCTCAAACTGGCGGAAAAAGCCGATATTTTTACCTGCACCGATTTCAAAAAGATCCTCGATAAAAAGCCCGACATAGTAATAAATGTAACGGGCGACGATACCGTAAAGGATTCGATTTCAAGATACCTTAAGCGCAAATCTCCGGAAACTTCGCTGATAGACGGCAAAAGCGCCAAGCTTTTCTGGGATATGCTCGAAAAGAGGCGGGAGGCAAAAGAGGACGTTAAGGCGCTCCTCAACGAGACAAAGGAACTCTACCGCATAGGCGTTGCTCTTACATCAGCGGAAGAACTGGAAGAGGTTCTGGATACCCTTTTGATCGAGACCCTCCGCACCCTCAATGTCCCGGCCGGCAGCATCGCGCTATATGACGAAAAAAGCGATTCCCTTACGTTGAAGGCATCTCACGGTTTTTCGAAAAAGTTCTCTCAGAACGCTCAATGGAAGAGGCGGGATGGAGGGGTAACGGATCATATCCTCAGTAAAAGAATACCCACCATAATCTCCGATATAGAAAAATATCCGTTTGCCGACAACAGGATCCTTATCAAAGAGGGGATCAAAAGCATAATAGCCGTCCCGCTCTTTGCCGACGATCACATAACGGGCATTCTCTATCTGGATGACTTCAAGCCGAGAATATGGACAGAAAGGGAAATAGAGTTCGTTACGCTTCTCGGGATACAGGCAGCGTATGCCATCGAAAAGTTCATGCTTATCGCCTCGGTGTCGGAAGCCCAAACATATCTTAAAAATGTTCTAAATAATTCGGCCGACATAATCGTTACCACCGATACAAAGGGAAGGGTTGTCGAGTTCAATAAAGGCGCCTCGCGGATACTGGGTTATTCCAAAGAAGAGGTAACGGGGAGAAGGGCTGAAAAATTCTGGGTGCAGCCGGAGGAGAGGCGTGAAATCCTGCGGATGCTCGAGAAAGAGGGATACGTATCCAACTACGAAACTCAATTAATAGCAAAGGACGGACGTGTCGTGGACGTCAGCCTTACCCTCGCTTACATTAAAAACGGCGACGGGAAAATTTACGGCACCGTAGGCATAAGTAAAGACATTACCGAGAAAAAGAAACTCGAAAGGGCTGTAGAGGAGAGGAATTTAGAACTCAAGGAACTGAACGAAAAACTCGAAGAAAAGGTAATAGAAAGGACCAGAGAACTCGAAAAGGCAAACAGGGAACTCGAACGGTCAAGCAAGCTCAAGAGCCAGTTCATAGCGACCATGAGCCACGAGCTGCGAACTCCCCTCAATTCGATCTTAGGCTTTTCGGAATTGCTGATGGACGAGATATTCGGCGGGCTTACCGAAAAGCAGAAGCGGCACGTAACCAACATTCACAACTCCGGAAGCCATCTCCTTCAGCTAATCAATAATATCTTAGATATAGCAAAAATAGAGTCCGGCAAGATGGAACTGTATTACGAGGGTTTCGCTGTCCGTCAGGCCATATCGGAGGTAGAGACTGTAATACGGCCACTGGTCGATAAAAAGCGGCAGGAGCTTATCGTAAAAGTAAGCGAGGGCGTCACGCTCATTAAAGCCGATAAAGTGAAATTCAAGCAGATACTCTATAATCTCGTCTCAAACGCCGTGAAGTTTACTCCGGAAGGCGGGAATATTTTTGTAGAGGCAAATCTGGCAGGCGAGGATGACGCGTATTTTGCACGATATAAAGACATCTGCACAAAGAAAGACAGTTGTTTAAGCCTGTCCGTAACCGATTCGGGAATCGGCATAAAAAAAGAAGACCACGAAAAAATATTTTCTGAATTCGAGCAGGTGGACAGCAGTTTCAGCAGGAGATACGAGGGCACGGGACTCGGACTTGCGCTCACAAAAAAACTTGTGGAACTCCACGGAGGCGATATCTTTGTCGAAAGCGAGGAGGGCAAAGGCAGCAAGTTTGCGGTAGTTCTTCCTCTCTTTGACGTGAGCGTCGCGGAAAAAGAAGCAAGGCCTGCAGCGCCCGCTATGGAAAAATTTGAATACAGCCTCGATATGCCTAAGAAGAGAAGGGGAGAGTCGCCGCTTATCCTCGTTGTGGAAGACGACCCTTCCACGTCCGAATTGCTTACCCTTCATTTAGCGCAGGGAGGCTACAGGGTCGCCCATGTATATAACGGAGACTTCGCTATCAGCCGGATACGGGAGGCGAAGCCGTTTGCCGTTCTTTTAGATGTCATGATGCCCGGGAAGGACGGATGGGAGATACTGCAGGAGCTGAAATCGGATCCGGAACTGAAGGATATCCCCGTGATAATGGCATCCGTTGTGGACAATCTTGAATTGGGCTTTGCGCTCGGCGCGACCGATTATCTTGTAAAACCGGTTAACAGGGCGTCGCTCCTTAAGAAGCTTCAGGACTTGAGTTTCGCGACAAAAAAGGGCAGGAGATCGATCAACATACTCTGCATCGACGACCACGTGGAAGTCCTCGAACTGCTCACTTCGATACTCGAACCCGCGGGATACAATGTAATAGCGGCTAATTCGGGAAAAGAAGGAATAGAAAAAGCCCTTGCCTATAAGCCGGATCTGATAATATTAGATCTTATGATGCCGGAAATAGACGGCTTTGAAGTCACGCAGAGGTTGAAGGAAAATCCTTCGACTATGGATATACCGATACTTATCCTTACCGCAAAAGACCTCTCGATAGACGACAGGATGAAGCTTGCGGGAAAGGTAGAGACACTCATGCAGAAGAGCCATTTTACAAAAGAAGACCTTCTCATGCAGATACGGGACCTCGAAACAACTTATCCCAACAGGGCCGGACTTCTGGATGAGGTGAGCGGCCTGTTCGATCACAGTTATTTCCAGATAAGGCTGGCGCAGGAAGTTGTCAGGGCAGGGAGATATAAGAACACCTTCAGCATGGTAATGCTCGACCTCGATAATTTCACGGAATATATAAAAATCCACGGCATACACAGGGCGAACGTGGTTATCAAAAAGATAGCGGAATTTCTCAGAAAAACCATGAGGGGATCGGATACGGTCGTGAGATACGGCATAGACGAATTTGCGCTTATCCTTACAAATACGATCAAATCCCCTGCCGAGGCGGTTGCAAAAAGACTCCTTTCTTATATAGACAGTTATCCGTTTTACGGCGAAGAGTCAATGCCTCAGGGAAAAGTTACCGTAAGCGTGTCGGTAATAAACTATCCGTCTGATGCGTCATCCCCGGAAGAACTTATATTCAAGGCCCACCAGATGTTGAGAAAGGCAAAGTCCGACGGCGGAGCGCGATTAGAGGTTTATGGACACCAGGGCTAAGATCCTCATAGTCGAAGACAATCCCGCGAATCTCGAATTATTCATGGACATCCTCGACAATATAGGAGGCTATAACTGTGTATTCACCACAAACGGTGAAGACGCCATAGAGATGGCGGCTCGTGAAAAACCGGATTTGATACTGCTCGATATTCAACTGCCGGGCATGGACGGGCTGACGGTAGGGAATCTGCTGAAATCCAACGACGATACAAAGCATTTGAAGATTGTGGCCCTTACCGCGCACGCCTTAAAAGGCGACAAGGAAATGTTTCTCGAAAAGGGATTTGACGGCTACATCCCGAAGCCGATAAAAATGAAAGAATTCCTGACTGCCGTAGAAAATTATTTAGCCATATAAAAAGGAAATCCTCTCTACTGCATTACAAAGTCCGTGAAATAAAGGTTTTTTACCGTATTGTCTCCAAGTATCCGGTTGGCTGTGAGGATTAGCTCATCCTTGCACTGCAGTTTTCCTTCCTCGGTCATCAACTCATCGGGACTTTTATTGGAAAGAACGGTGATGATAGCATCCCTCATGGGCGCTGTTTTTGCCTTTGCCCTGTCCAATAAAGAGGCGTTTGCGAGTTCAAGCTGCAACGACGCCTTTAAAAAGTTTGTTCCCCTCTCTGTAATTAGATTGACGACGAAGGCATCGAGGGCGAAATTAACGCTCTCTTCGATATTTTGTTTAGTTTCTTTGCCGGTTCCCTGATTGCCGTCTGATTTTGAGCACGAAATTGCTGCAAGGACAGCGAACGCGATGACGGCGAGAAAAAAAATATTTTTTTGAAGCAGCGACATTAAAACGATCTCCTTTTCATCTCAATTCATGCTGTATGTATCGTGCCTGACCGGTTTTTCCGAACCGCTCACTTTTTTGGACGCGTCGAACAGTTTCTTGAGCGCTTCATAAAAGTCGCCCATGGATCTATTCAAAGTGTAAATAGACGCTAAAAAGGAATCTATCTCCTTTCCCGATGCTATCAGCTCCGCCGACCCGTATTCTTTACCGCATTTCGTACATGTATATGTCCGTCTGATCTCGTAGTATCCGTCCATTTTTTTAGCATGTTTGTCCTTGATATCCATGCCCCCGCCGCATTCGGGACAGTCTATCCTATAATCTTTCCCCTCTTTCCATCGGAAAAGTCTTTTTATCGGCATAATTTATTTACACTCCCTCTTGATCCCGTCGAGCAGGCTGCCTATCTGATCCGATATATCCTCCATCTCGTTATAAATCCTCTCGGCCTTCATCTTATCCCCGGAGTTACATGCGGAAACTGCTTCCTTTGCCATGGAATGTATCTTTGCGTGAGGCTCGTCCACAGACTTAAACGAGGATAAATTACCGCACATCTGCATTCCCTCTCCGAAATACCATTTGCCGAACCTGCAGTTGTGATGATCCGGCAATTGCGAAGGGTCTAATTTCGTATCGCCCTTTAAGCATGATGCGATTTTCCCCACAAAGACCCTATGGTCGCTTTTTGCGATGTCGAGTATCATCAATTCGCTTCCTTTTGTCTTAAATCCTGCTGTAGAATTCCTTAATTCCTCCGCTGTCTTGGTAAGGGCATTGACCTCATGCGCCGTATCGTCCGACATCTTTTCGACTTCCTTCGATATGGACTGGGTTCTCTCTATGCTCCTTGCTACCTG
>MHDU01000043.1 GCA_001803635.1 Nitrospirae bacterium GWB2_47_37
TGAAGATAGAGAAGGCGGCAACCGGAACCGGATATAAAAAGAAAAAGCCGGTTTTCAAGATAGCCGCAGCTTTAATTGCCGTTGTCCTAATAATTTTCGGGATAAAAAGCGTATTTACCCCCGCGATTCAGATCGAGGTAGCCACTGTTTCCCCTGCATATCCGTCTCAGGCATTGACCCTGCTTAACGCGAGCGGCTATATTGTTGCCCAGCGCAAGGCAGCGGTCGCCTCAAAGACCACTGGGCGGCTCGTCTGGCTTGGAGTGGAAGAGGGAAGTCTGGTTAAAAAAGGGCAGGTCATAGCCCGTCTTGAAAGCGAGGATGTCGAGGCGTCAAAGGATCAGGCTGCCGCTAATCTGAATGTAGCCCGCCACAATCTCGAACAGGCAAAGGCAGAGCTTCACGATGCCGAACTTTCGTTTAAGCGGAATAAGGAGATGCTGCCGCAGGGATATGTATCACAGGCCGAATATGATGCGTCAGAGGCGCGTTTAAATAAGGCTCAGGCCGCTGTTGCCGCCGCTGAATCCACGATTAAGGCAAGCGCGGCAACGCTTAAAGGCGCTAAGGTCTCGATTGAATATACATTGATCCGCGCGCCTTTTGACGCCGTAGTTCTAACCAAAAACGCGGATATAGGCGACATTATTACGCCCCTCGGCGCTGCGGCCAATGCAAAGGCTGCTGTTGTAACCATAGCGGATATGGGTTCACTTCAGGTGGAGGTGGATGTCTCCGAGTCCAATATCAGGAACGTCAAGTTAGGCCAGCCCGCCGAGATACAGCTCGATGCCCTGCCTGATTCCCGCTTTCGCGGCGCAGTGCATATGATCGTGCCTACTGCCGACCGCACAAAGGCAACGGTTATGGTAAAGGTGCGGTTTATAGACAAAGACAGCCGCATATTGCCGGAGATGAGCGCAAAGGTAGGATTCCTTTCGAGGGCTGTAACTCCGGAAGAGCAAAAGCCCAAGACCGTCATAAATCCGGCAGCATTGGTTAGCCGTAACGGTAAGCAGGCGGTTTTTGTAGTGAAGGGAGACAGGGTGGTAGAGACTCCGGTAACCGTAGGCGCGAAACTTGGGGATATGGTGGAGGTTTTGAGCGGGGTAAAGACAGGGGACAGGGTGGCGATGAATCCGCCGAAGAAGTTAAAAGACGGCTCAAAGATAAAGCTCGCCGAAAAATAGAGGGTAAGGCTGAGATGTCTTTCAATGCAGGGCAAGGTATATTCCGCTCATTCTCGGACGGCATCCAGCCGTCCTCCGAGGTGCCGGCCCGCTCCGCTGTCCATTGCTCCGCTCGGGCCGCCAAAGCCGCTTCAATACCTTACCCTGTATTGCATAAGAGAAGGTGAAACAATGGAATCCATAAAACCGCTTATTGTCGAAATTAAAAATCTCTCGAAATCCTATCGCAGGGGAAGCCAGATAATCCCTGTGCTTGAGGACATAAACCTCGACATACCGGAGGGGGAATTCTTAGCCTTAATGGGGCCTTCAGGCTCCGGCAAAAGCACGCTTTTAAACCTTATCGCGGGCATAGACAAGGCTGACAGCGGGATTGTAAAGGTCGGGGGCGTGGACATAGCCGCACTCTCAGAGACAGAGCTTGCCGGGTGGCGGGCCGGGAATGTCGGCTTTATATTCCAGTTTTATAATCTTATCCCCGTGCTTACAGCCTTTGAAAATGTGGAGCTGCCGCTCCTTCTGACAGGGCTTTCAAAAAAAGAGAGGCATGAGCATGTGGAGATGGCATTGCGTGTAGTCAATCTCTCGGACAGAATGGAGCATTACCCGGCGCAACTTTCAGGCGGACAGCAGCAGCGCGTAGCCATAGCGAGGGCGATAGTAACGGATCCGACGATTCTTGTTGCGGACGAGCCTACAGGAGACCTCGACAAGGTTTCTGCAAAGGAGATATTGGAGCTTATGGATCGCCTCGTACGCGAACTCGGGAAGACTATCATAATGGTTACGCACGATGCCCGCGCTGCTGAAAAGGCGCATATAATCGTGCATCTCGAAAAAGGCGTGCTGAGTTTTGAATGATAATAACATAGTGCAGGTTCGCTTCAACGCCTTTATAAGTCTTGGTCTTTATGCAGAGCAAAGATGATAGATGCTTCATCAAATAGAGGCCACCGATGCGGAGGACGGGTAAAAGAGGATGTGGTTAAAAGTTCCGGTGATAAACTCGTTGAAGCAAACCCCCATTATGTTTGAGAGAATTCGATGTCAAAGACCGGTAGATGTTTCAATTTCTGCAGATAAAGCACGGTTTGCCTCGACCCGGCGTGAGTCGATAGCGGAAGCCGGGAGTAACAATATAGCTAAAGCATCTTGGTCAAATAAGGAGTTGCACCTGCATGGAGGTAGTTTTTTAGCAAAGAAATTGAGACATCTATCGGCACCGCAGTTATTTTGTAACTGGAGAGATCGATGTTCATAATTAAGCTGATATTTAAAAATGCATTTCGGCACAAGCTCCGCACGTTCCTTACCATTCTGGGCATGACCATAGCCATACTTGCCTTCGGCTTGCTGAGGACAGTGGTTGACGCATGGTATGCGGGGGTTGCGGCTTCATCCGCGAGCCGCCTCGTAACAAGGAACGCCATATCCCTCGTCTTTTCGCTGCCCATTTCCTACAAAGAAAAGATCCGGCAGGTCGAGGGCGTGAAGCTCGTGTCGGCAGGAAGCTGGTTCGGCGGCATTTACATCGATGAAAAAAACTTTTTTGCGAACTTCGCCGTAGAGCCTAAGCCCTATCTCGAACTTTATCCTGAATTAAGACTTTCGCCCGAGCATTATCAGGCTTTTGTTCGGGACAGGAAAAGCGCCATAGCAGGCAAAAAGCTCATCGACAAATACGGCTGGAAGATAGGGGATATCATTACCCTGAAAGGCACGATCTTCCCCGGCAATTGGGATTTTGTGCTGCGGGGCGTCTACAAGGGCAGGGATAAAGGCACTGACGAGACCATGTTTCTCTTTCATTGGGACTATCTCAATGAAACAATGAAAAAGACCGTGCCCCGAAGGGCCGACCAGACAGGGTTTTTCATGACAGGGATAAGACATCCGGAGCTTGCCTCGGAGGTTTCGGTTGCCATAGATAAGCTTTTTAAGAATTCTCTCGCAGAGACCCTGACCGAAACCGAAAAGGCGTTTCAGCTCGGCTTCATCTCTATGACAGAGGCGATTATCACAGCAATCCAGCTCGTCTCATTCGTCATAATCATAATCATTATGGCAGTGGTCGCAAACACTATGGCAATGACCACCCGCGAGCGCATGGGAGAATACGCGGTGCTTAAGTCGATGGGCTTCGGCGGCAGGCACATAGCAGGCTTGATATTCGGGGAATCCCTTGTAATTACATCCATAGGCTGCGCTCTGGGCATTATAGCCGTTTTTCCTGTAGCGGATATTTTCAGCACGGCGCTCAGCACTTATTTCCCGATTTTCAACATCACTAAGGTGACAATTTATATGGACATTGGCGCATCGATAGTCGTTGGGGTTGTTGCCGCGAGCTTTCCCACTTATCGATCCGTGAGAATCCGAATAGCCGACGGCCTGAGGAGGATAGGGTAATGGCCATCCCGCTTTATTACAGCTTCCGGAATCTCTGGACCCGCAGGCTTACAACGGCCCTTACGATAGCAGGCATGGCGCTTGTCGTCTTTGTATTCGCCGCTATCCTGATGCTTGCCGAAGGGCTTCAAAAGACCCTCGTTGAGACAGGCTCTTACGACAATGTTGTGATAATAAGAAAGGCGTCAAAATCAGAGGTTCAGAGCGGGATCGAGCGCGGACATGCATCTATAATCGAGGTTCAGCCTGAGACAGCTCTGGGTCCTGACAGCCGCCGCCTCATCGCAAAAGAGATTGTGGTGCTTATAAACCTTCCAAAGAGAGGCAGCGACAAACCCTCCCATGTAGTTATCAGGGGGATTTCCGAAGTTTCGATGAAAATTCGCCCGCAAATAAAAATAGCCGAAGGCAGATTTCCGAAACCCGGCTCCTCTGAGATAATGGCAGGCCAGAGCGTAGCAAAACGGTTCAAAGGCGGCGGTCTCGGCGAAATCCTGCGCTTCGGGATGAGGGATTGGACTGTTGTGGGAATATTCGATGCCGGAAATACGGGATTCAGTTCGGAGATATGGGGAGATGCGGAGCAGCTTATGCAGGCGTTCAGGCGGCCTGTTTATTCGTCCGTTATCCTTAAGCTGAGGGATTCCTTGGAGTTCGACAATCTTAAGCAGAGATTAGAGAGCGACCCCCGTCTTACGGTGGATGTGTTGCGGGAAACCAAATACTATGAGGAGCAGTCCGAGATGATGGCGAAGTTTCTGAGAATCTTAGGCCTCTCTTTGACCATAATCTTTTCGCTCGGGGCAGTAATAGGCGCTATGATCACGATGTACGCGGCAGTGGCAAACCGTGTAGGCGAAATAGGGACATTGCGGGCTCTCGGTTTTCAGAGGCGGAGCATCCTTACTGCGTTTTTAGCGGAGTCTCTGCTCCTCGGGTTTATCGGAGGATGCGCAGGGCTTTTCTTTGCCTCGTTCTTGCAGCTTTTCACCGTCTCGACTATGAACTTCCAGACCTTTTCAGAACTTGCGTTTTCGTTCAGCCTGACCTTCGAGATACTTTATCAATCGATGGCCTTCGGCCTGATAATGGGATTTGTAGGAGGAGTGCTGCCGGCATTTCGCGCGTCGAGAATGAATATTGTCGAAGCATTGAGGGCAAGCTGAGGGTGTGTTCCACGTGGAACATAAATCCGAATTTGCTGCACACCCCTGCTATTTCTGCTAAAATAATTCATGGAACGAAAGCCGATATATTTTAATTACGTTTTCAAATTCAGCGACGGAGCTGAAAAGAGGTTCGATGTCCAGCTTGAGAGTGAGACGTTGAACTTAATTCGCCGGCCGAAAGACAGCTATCCTGAATGGGCGGATCTGAATTTCTTTAAATGCCCTAATTGCACAATAGACGAAGAGAAATACAAGAATTGCCCGATAGTAGAGAGCATTGTAGATGTCATTGATTTCTTTAGGAATTCCGCTTCTTACGAGGAGGTCGATGTTTCCATAGAGACCGAAGCCCGGACATATTTCAAGCACACGACCCTGCAAAAAAGCGTCAGCCCGCTTATCGGCATTTACATGGTCACAAGCGGCTGTCCTGTTATGGATAAGCTGAAGCCTATGGTTCGTTATCACCTGCCGTTTGCAACAGAGGACGAGACAAGATACCGTGTTATCTCGATGTATCTTATCGCCCAGTATTTCATTCATAGGCATGGAGGGGAGCCGGACTGGGATTTAAAGGATCTCGTAAAGATATACGATGAAGTCCGCATAGTGAATAAAAGCTTTTCAAAAAGGCTGTCGAACCTGAAAATCGAAGACGCAAGCATAAACGCATTGATCATCCTCGACTGTTTTGCCGACTTCGTGAAGTTCTCGATCTCGAAAGACATGCTGAACGACATGGAAACTCTATTTAAGGCGTACCTTATTCGATGATCACCAAAAATTCCCTTGAAGCGCTTGAATTCGACAGGCTCCTCGGAGCAGCCGCTAAGTTCGCAAAGAGCGAGGCGTCGCGGAATGAAGTCCTTTCTATTTCCCCTCTCGGCAGCATAGCGGAGATTAGCAAAAGGCTCGGTCTGATTCAGGAGATAAGGCTGGCGGCGCAGAAGGGCATGCCCCTTCGTATTTCCTCATTCCCAGACATAAAACCGCTTCTATACAAAGTGCGTCCGGAAGGCGCAGTGCTCGATCCTAAAGAGCTTTCATGGATAATGGTCTTTTTAAGTGCGGCTTATTCCCTATCGGATCAGCTTAAAGAGCGCGAAGATCTGCCGCTTCTCAATGAACTGGCCGTAGACTCGACTCAAAACCCGGAGGGAATAACAGGCTATCCCGATATACTCCGGATCCTTGAGAAGTCTATAGACAGCGAAGGCGCTATACTCGCCGGCGCTTCGGTCGCTTTATCTGATCTCAGGGCAAAGATTAAAAAACTCGAAGGCAAGGTAAGGAAAAAACTCGAGGAGATAGTGCGCGAAGAGGATGTCGCAAAATTTCTTCAGGACGATTTTATCACGCAGCGTTCGGGAAGATGGGTCATTCCCGTAAGAATGGATTCAAAAGGGCAGGTGCAGGGCGTCGTGCATGACGTTTCCAAATCCGGCGAGACGGCCTTCATGGAGCCGCTTATCATAATAGGCATTTCCAATGAGCTTGAAAATCTCATAGCGGAGGCAAAGGCCGAGGAGATAAGGATCCTCAGAAACATAAGCTCAATGGTACGGGCTGTCGCTTCCGGAATGGAGGCCGAATATCAGGTTCTCGTCTATATCGACACGCTTAATGCAATCGCGATTTTTTCCGACAGGCTCGGCATGGGGGCCCCGCAAATAAACGAGCGGAACACAATCAACATAGTCGGGGCAAGGCATCCCCTTCTGATGCTCGCGTTTCAGAAAACGGATACGCCTAAGGGCGTTGTTCCCATAGATGTAAGGCTCGGAGGGGACGATGCCGTAATGGTAATAACGGGCCCCAACGCGGGAGGCAAGACCATTGCGATTAAAACTATCGGACTGCTTCTTCTTATGGCCGTATCAGGCATGCCTGTTCCTGCGGATGCTTCGTCCGATTTTCCGCTTGTCAACAACCTGCTTGTGGACATCGGCGATAAACAATCCATAGAGGATAATCTTTCCACCTTTTCCGCCCATGTATCGAACATCGCAGAAATCCTGAGACAGGCGGATAAAAACACCGTTGTGTTGATAGACGAACTCGGCACCGGGACCGACCCTGACGAGGGGGCGGCACTTTCATGCGCGGTGTTAAAGGAGATGAAACAGAGCGGCGCGCTTTTATTCGCTACAACTCATCTTACCGACATCAAAGGTTTTGTTCACAAAGAACAGGGAATGCTTAACGCCTCGATGGAATTCGACGAGAGAACATTCACGCCGCTTTATAAGCTGAGGGTCGGAGAGCCGGGACAATCTCACGCGTTTGAGACGGCTAAGAGATACGGACTGCCTGAAGAAATAATAGAATCCGCGAAAAATATTTTAGGCGTGAGAAAAATCGAACTGGATACCCTCATATTGGACCTCAACGAAAAGAGAAGGCAGTATGAAAGAGAGACTGAGAACCTCAAAGAAAGGCAGGCGGAAATAAAAGCAAGGGAACAACAGATACAAGAAACGCTCTTAGAGACCGAAAACCGTCAGAGAGAAATTTTCGCGAACGCATATAAAGACGCCTCGGATATTATTCTGAATACAAAAAGGCAGATGCACGAGTTAATGGAGGATCTCAAGAAAAAAGAAAGAGATAAGATGAAGGAGGTTTTGAAAGAGGCAGAGGCTGTTCAGGATGCAGTTGTCCAAAAGATCAAGGAATACGACAAAGGCGATAAACGCATCCCTTCGATAGACGAACTGAAAGAGGGTGATGTTGTTTTCATAAAATCCATAGGGTATGATGCGCCGATAATCAACATCAACCCCAAAGATAAACGCTTAAGGGTAAGGGTGGGCGCTATGGAGATAGAAGTTTCATTATCGGATGTCGGTTTTAAAAGAGGGGTTTCTGTACAAGCCGCGTACACGTTTGTAAAATCGGAAAGGCCGGACGAATCCGTTTCATCTACGATGAACATAGTCGGATTCAGGGTGGATGAGGCCCTCTCGCAAATCGAGCCCTTTCTTAATCACGCCTCATTGGCAGGGCTTTCGGAGGTTACGATTATTCACGGCATCGGAACCGGGGCTCTTTCAAAGGCGGTCAGGGAATATCTGACTGGCCATCCTCTTATCAAGAGCTTCAGGAAGGGGAGGCAGGAGGAAGGGGGGGCAGGGGTTACGATAGCGACGATGAGTTGAGAGTTAAGCGATTTTTTGTATGTCCGGTCTGGCTCAAAGCCTTTAGAAAGTCTTTGTTGAAATGCATATCAGAGATTACAAATGTCTCACTCAACAAGTAACCGCCGATGCGGAGGACGGGTATAAAATTACCTTAGCTAACGTGCCGAAGTCTAAAGTCTTTTCGCCACGCCAGACATACAAATAGCAGGAAGGTATCGCCGGTAAAGTCTTTTTCGCCATAC
>MHDU01000044.1 GCA_001803635.1 Nitrospirae bacterium GWB2_47_37
TGATAACCGGCGTAATAGCGGCTGCAATAGCCTCGGTACTCGGCACCGGCATACTCGGCTGGACTGTGGGCGCCGTTGTAGATTCCGTAAAAAGCAGGCGCGAAGCCGTAGAAGCTGCGCACGCGACGGCGAGGTAGCGATAATTACTGCGGCAGGGTTTCGTGATTTTTAATCGCGGACCCCTGCTGAGGCTCACGTAAAAAGGAGGAAGAGCAACATGCCAAATGAACTCAAGACCGCGAAGGTTTCCGACATTGTTAAAGACGTTACGAGGTCTTTCGATTCGGACGTCGCTTCGAACTGGTACTCCAACCTCTTGGAACTTTTATCAGGCGGCAAATCGTACTATGTGCTTTTGATTATAACGGCCGTTATAGTTTTCGCGGCTTCGTTCACAACGCTCAATGCCCTGAATATCGGATACAGGCATGCCTATAATGTAACCCGCGAAATACCGTGGGGCATATTGATATCGACGTATATATTCTTTGTCGTTACCTCTACCGGCCTCTGCATCGTTTCTTCGATAGGCCACGTGTTCGGGGTGAAGGATTTCATGCCCATCGCGAAACGGGCGGTGTTCATGTCCATAGTGACGATTACCGTAGGTTTTACGGTCATATTTTTCGAGATAGAGAACCCGTTCAGGATGGCCCTCTACAATGTCATATCTCCCGGACTGACGTCCAATATCTGGTGGATGGGAACCCTTTACGGCGCATATATGGTCTTTATGATCATCGAATACATTTTTCTTTTGCTGAACATGCATTCAATCGCGATGTATGCCGGACTGGCCGGACTTCTCTCGGGCCTCGCGGCGCACAGCAATTTGGGAGCGATATTCGGAATGCTCCATGCCCGTGAATTCTGGTATGGGCCTTACCTGCCGATTTACTTTATAGTTTCCGCTCTGGCTTCCGGATGCGCTGCCATAATTATTTTCACATACCTCGGCTATAAGATAAACAATGAGAAGATGGACAAACCCATGGAGCGCGCGATGGAAGTGGTAAGCAAGCTGGGTGCGCTGATGGTCGCCGTTCTTATATTTTTCAACGTATGGAAGATAATAACCGGCTTCGTGGGAGGCGCGGGCAAGCAGGAGGCATTGACGGCCATGTTTGCGGGACCCTACGCCTTTAATTTCTGGTTTTTTGAAGTCATGCTGGGTATGCTCCTTCCGTTCGCGCTCTTTCTGTATTCGAAAGGAAAGAACATTCCAATGATGTTTTTAGCTTCCGTATTGATGACCGTAGGGATTTTTATTATGAGATACGACCTTGTGGTCATAGGGCAGGTGGTGCCTTCTTATCACGAATTAGGGGTTAACGAATATAAGGGACTGCTTCAATACAGGCCGAGCTTCTATGAGATTATGGTTGTGGTTGCGGGAGTAGGGATCACGGCCTTATCGTTCATGGTAGGCGAACGTGTCTTCAAGGGACATAAAAGTGAAATTCACTGACGGGTCGAAGACTCGCAGAGCGGAGGCTAAATATGAGAAAAGATAAAATAGATCTCGACGAGTTTGAGAAAGAAGACATGAACGGCGTGAGCCCGATGGAAAGGCGCGAATTTCTGAAGATAGGGCTGGCGATTACCGGCATATTCGCGGGCGGTACATTGCTTTCGGCGGTTTCGACCATGAGCAGGGTTTTCGCTTCTGCGGATGAATATGCCGAGAAATATCCTTACAAGCCGCATTACAGCATGGTGATGAGGCAGGACAGGTGCATAGACTGCGAGCGGTGCATGGAGGCGTGCATAGTGACTAACGACGTGCCCGATTACGGCTACCGCACTACGATATTGCAGAAAGACTCGCCTGACGCGATAGGACAGAAGCGTGAATTCATCCCGGTTCTCTGCAATCAATGTAATAATCCTCCCTGCGTCAGGGCGTGTCCCACGAAGGCTACGTATAAGGACAAAAAGAACGGTATCGTCATGATGGAGTACAAAAAGTGCATAGGATGCAAGACCTGCGTCGTCGCGTGTCCTTATAACGCAAGGTATTTTAACGAGGAGAAACATGCCATCGACAAATGCAATTTCTGTGTCGATACCCGCCTCTCCAAAGGCGAAAAGCTGACCGCGTGCGCGGCGGCGTGTCCTGCCGGGGTTCGTATCTTCGGCGACCTTTCGGATACCGGGAGCGAGGTTTATAGGCTTATTCATCAGATCGAAAGGCCCGTGTGGGTTATGAGGCCCGAGGTCGGCGCAAAACCCAACGTATTTTACATGAAAGGATAAGGAGAGCGGCTATGAAAAAGACGGTACTGACAATTCTGATTATGACGTTCGTGACGGTTTTTTTTGCAGAGAATAAAAATATAGACGCACGGACGGATGGGGTCTCCGGAGGCGGGGATATAGTCTATACAAAGCCGGTTAAGGCGGTAATCTTCAGCCATAAACTGCACGTGGAAGAAAGGGGGCTCAGCTGCGACATGTGCCACAACGGCCTCTTTGAACCGGCGGCATTGAAGGCTCAGGAAAAGGGCGATTTCAATATGGATTCCCTTTATAAGGGTAAGTATTGCGGCGCGTGTCACGACGGCAAAATGGCGTTCGCTTCAAATACCCAGTGCGCCCGCTGCCATACGGGCGTCAAGGGATATAACGCCTACCGGAAAATGAACCCCGTCAAAAGCCCTATATCCGGCCCTAAAGCGGATATTGTTTATACTTCCAAGGGTATCGGCCCGGCAAAATTCAGCCATAACTTTCATGCAAAGGCATTCGGCTGCAACGATTGCCATGCTAAACACTTTGCGATGAAAAAGGGCGGCAGCAATATGAAGATGGACGCCATGTACGGCGGCAAGTTCTGCGGGACATGCCATAACGGCAGCACGGCTTCGGCAGTAACGGATTGCGCGAAATGCCATAAGACATAACAGGTTTTCCCCAACCCTTCCCTTTCCCCCCAATCTCCCCAAGAAATAAGGGAAGGGAACTTCCCTCTCCCTCCCCCGGGAGGGGGAAGTTTTTTTTACGGCTTATTTTCGCGCGTGAGGGCATTGAAAAAATAGGCTATTATCAGGGTGCATAATCCGCCCAGGAACGCCCCGAATGCGCCTATAAATCCTATAACGACGATAACACCTAAAATAACAAATATGTGATTGTTTGGAAGGGCTGTTTTAAACAGTTTGTTCATGTCATTCGCTACGGCCTCGCTCCATCCGCCGCCGAAGCTTTGTCCGAACATTAAATCCATGCTCAGGGCGACTGTAAGGCCTAATATACCGCCCGCAATCGCGCCTATGTAGAATGCCTTTTTCACTTACTCCTCTATTTCGTATTTTTTAAATTTCCTGTAAAGGGTGGCGAGGTCTATGCCGAGCGCCTTCGCGGTTTTTTCTTTATTCCTGTCGTGAGATTCGTACAGCCTGATAAGCAGGCTTTTTTCATAGTCGCCGAGGTATGTCTTGAGTGTGGAAGAATAAGTAGAGTGTTCTATATTTTTGAGTTTATCGGGAAGGCCGGCGGCGGTTATGCGGTCGGTTTCCGCGAGGATAACCGCCCTCTCGATCACATTGCTCAACTCCCGCACATTGCCGGGCCATGAATATTCCAGCAGTAACGAAACGGCGTCTTTATCCGCTCCTTTTATATTCTTGGCGTGCTCTTTCGAGAACTTGGCCGTAAAATGCCTTGCGAGTATCTCTATATCGTCCTTTCTCGCACGCAGCGGAGGTAATTTTATTTCTATGACATTCAGTCTCCAGTACATGTCTTCCCTGAATTTCCCGTCTTTTATTTTGGTTTCTATATCCGTATTGGTTGCGGATATTATTCTTACATCCACAATTTTCGGCTTTGTATCACCGAGGGGATAAACCTCTCCCGTCTCCAGAACTTTCAAGAGTTTTGCCTGAAGACTTGTCGGCATATCGCCTATCTCATCGAGGAAAAACGTTCCCTGATGAGCAAGCGGGATAAGTCCTATCTTATCGGATACGGCGCCCGTGAACGCTCCTTTTTTGTAGCCGAACAGCTCCGACTCCAAAAGCCCTTCGGGGATCGCGGAACAGTTTATGGATATGAAGGGGTTATCCCGGCGCGGGCTGTTACAGTGTATAAGTTCGGCGATAAGGCCTTTCCCGGTGCCGCTTTCTCCGAGTATAAGTATATTGCTTTTAGTCGGGATAACCTTTTCGAGGGTTTCCATAATCCCGATCATAGATTCCGAGATTGCTATAAAATCCCTGCATGCCATGCGCTGGCTTATCTGCTGTTTCAGCGCAATGTTTTCGTTAATCAGCTTTTTTTGTTCAATGACTTTTCCGACGGTTAGTTTTATCTCTTCGTTCAGGAACGGTTTGACTATATAATCGGCGGCGCCTTTTTTCATTGCCTCGACCGCGGATTCGATCGATGCAAAGGCGGTCATGATTATCACGGGCGTATCGGAGCTTATCTCTTTTGTTTTTTCAAGCACGGCCATGCCGTCCATCCTGCCCATTTTCAGGTCCGTAATAACAATATCGAACGATTCGTTCTTGAGTCTTTCGACCGCATCCTCTCCGCTGTTGACCGATGCGGTTAAATATCCCTCGCGCTTTAAGAGAAATTCGAGAGCCTTGCAAATATCTATTTCGTCGTCCGCTATCAGTATTTTGGATTTCATAGGCCGGCCGCCGGAAGCGTGATCGTAAAAGTGCTGCCCTTTCCGGTTTCGCTTTCAACCGTCAGGGTTCCGTTCATTTTTTTGATAATATCGTAGCTTACGGCGAGGCCGAGGCCGGTGCCTTTCTCTTTTGTCGTATAGAACGGTTCGAATATATGCGCCAAATCCTCCCTATTTATGCCTGAACCGGCATCTTGAAATTCTATCAGGATGTCGTTTCCCTTTGCCGTGCTTCTGACGGTAAGAGCTCCGCCGTCGGGTATGGCGTCTATGGCATTAAGTACAAGATTTACGAATACCTGCGACAACCGGTTGCCGTCGATAGTAATAGGCCGGATCGAAGGTGAAAGCTCTTTTGTAATGTTTATGTCCTTAGCCTTTTTATCGTACTGAATGAGGTTCAGCGATGTTTCTATGATATCGTTGATCAGGCATTCCTTCGGCTCTTCCGCGGGCATCTTGGAAAAACCCGATAGTTGCTTCAGTATTTCCGAAATCCTGCTTATGTGAAAATAAACGGTTTCAAGGCTCTCTTTTTTGAATTTGTCGTCTTCCATTTCCCTGAGTATCTGTACGAAGGAGAATATAGAGGTGAGCGGATTTCCGATCTCGTGAGCGATGCCTGCGGCAAGCCTGCCTATGGAGGCCAATTTTTCGGAATGGATTATCTGCTCTTCCATCTTTTTTATCTCTGTAACATCCTGAATAAGCCTGATATAGCCGTGCGTTTCCCCGTCAATTCCTTTTATCGGGGCATTGGTAACCTGAAAGTATTTGCCCTTCTGTCCGAAAAGGTCGGTCATTATTGCAGTATTAATGTCTTTGGTTTTCGTATCGAAAAGGATCGAGCAGTCCGCGCATAGATCCTCGCAGGACATGCCTGTAATCTCATGGCCTACCATTTCGACTATCTTTTTGTTCGTCCAGCGGATCTTTCCGCGGTCATCAAGCAGGACGATGCCGCTGCCCATCGCGCTCACTACAGTGTCGAGCTTTTCTTTTTCGCTCGTCAGTTCCGCAGTGCGTTCTTTGACCTTGCTCTCGAGTTCCGACGCATAACGTTCGAGTTCCTGTTCCCTTTTTGCAGATTCTTCGGCCTTAATCCGTTTTTTGTTGAATACTATCAATAAGGCGGAGATAATGCTGGTTGCGGTGAAAATGGCGATTATAAGATAGGAATACAGTTCCATGCTTCGTTTTGTCGCGAGAGTTACCTCCGAATAAGGGGCAGATGCGGCAATGATCCATAAGAGGTTGTCCATGCCGACGGTGGAGAATGCTATGATCTTATCTTCTCCCGTAGGCGCGATATACCTGCCGTAATTCCCGGTCTTGCCTTCTATAACCTTTTTTTCGAGGTCGAAATTCATGTGGCACTTGAAGCATGCCGGGTCCGCCTTATAGATATTTCCTCCCATCATTCCGGGCTGGGTAGGGTGGTACAGGAGAGTCCCTTCTTTATCCATCATCCATGCGTATCCCCTGTTGCCAGATGTTATGTCGCCTACAAAATGTTCTGCTATGTCGCGAATCGTTAATACCATAAATACTACGCCTTCCATCTCGTTGTTATGGCCGATCGGCGAGAGCACATATATTGATTTATGCGTTTCCATGACAAAGGAACTGTCGATATTCATGGCTTTTGCCCGCTGCATAATATCAGGCACGGCCTGTTTCAACGATTTATTATTGCCCTTGAAAAATACAAGTTCTCCGGCAGCGTTGATTATTCCGATGTCCGATTTGATGATGGGTTTTCTTCTTAATCCGTCATGTGAAAGCCATTGTAATGTTTGTTTATTGCTTATGTCGGTTTTTGAAAGCATCGTTGACATATGAAGGACATCTTCCTTGAGAAAATGAAGATACGCCTCGATATTATTGGCTACGGATTTTGAGAGCAAAAGCTGCTGCTTGTTGAACTGCTCCGCCATCTCCATCTGAAGGGACTGCTGGAAAAAAACATTCAATGTGATGAGCACGGAGATGATTACTACAAGAGGACCTATTATTAAGAGATAGCCTTTCATTTCAAAGCTCCTTAAATGATCGGGATCACTTTTTACAACTTACGAGCAATACCGGCCTGTCGCTGTATTCGACCGTATTCCGCGCGACGGATCCCCATAAAATGCCTTTGACGTATCCCTTGCCGTGAGAACCCATGATAATAAGGGATGTGTTCTCTTCCTTAGCTATCCTTATAATGTCCGTGTTGGGTTTCCCTATCCGGATATGCAGTTTTACTTTGAATCCCTGTTTTTCAAGATCGTGCTTGACCGATTCGAGTTTTTCCTTGTCGGTGTTCCAGAACTCTTTAAGCTTCTTCGGGGTCAGCATCTTCATGGCCTTTTCGTCCATTACATGCGCTGTGATTATCTCCTCGACGCCATTATTTTTGAGCCCTTTTATGTATTCCAGAGCCGTTTCAGCGCAGACTGACCAGTCGGTGGGATAGAGAACCCTGCCGAAGGGTATTTCACAGTATTTTACGCATTTCCCCTTATCGCCGCCGAAGACAGCCGGATGTTTCGGTATATAAACCGGTATGCCTCCGTAGCGGATGAGTTTATCGGTAGTCGAGCCGGTGAATATTTCTCCGATAATTCCCCTCTTCTGCTTTCCCGACGCGATGAGCGATACTTTCTCCTTTGCGGCAACCCTTAGTATCTCCCTGTAAGGTATTCCGGTCTCTATTATTTTTTTTGCCTTAAGCCCCACGCCTTCTATCATTTTTACGGCGTCGGTCATTTTAAGTTCCGCGATTTTGGATAGTTTCTTTATGTCCGCAGCATTATATCCCTCGTATTTGTCCATAGGCAGTTTCGCTGTGTCTATTACATGGAGCAGGACGATCTCTTTTGCGCCCACTTTTTTGAGATGCAATACGCAAGAAAGGACGTCGAGCGAGAATTCATCAAAGCTTATAGGATAAAGTATTTTTTTATACACGATTGAATCTCCTGTTGAAAAGCCTGTGCTCAGTGGACTTTGCGAACCACACGAGGGCGAGCATTACCGGCACTTCTATAAGCGGCCCTATAACGGTCGCCAGCGCCACAGTAGGGTTAAAAGCGGTAATCGCTATGGCAATGGCTATCTCGAAATCCCTTCCCGTCGAATTAAAGCCTACGGCAACCGCATCCCTGTAATTCAGCCCTAATTTCCATGAGGTAAGATATACGACTACGAACATAGTCCAGAAAAAGAGCGCCATCGGGATTGCCAGTTGCGCGATAAACATCGGCCTTTCGAGTATCAGATCGCCCTTTAAGGCAAACATTACTATTAGAGTGAAAAGGAGTCCTATGATCGACATTGTATTCAGATGGAATTTCAGCTTATGGAACCGGTCTTCGCCGAACCTCTTTACGCCTAAAAACCGCGTAAGCATTCCTGCAATGAGTGGAATGCCTAAGTATAAAAGCACACTTTCGCCGACGACCAGCACGTCGAATTCGACATTGCCGAGCAGGAGTTTAGCATATACAGGGATAAGCGCCATCTGTATAACGGAGTTTAAGGCTACGAGTATTATAGCCAGAGGCCCGTTGCCGGCGGAAAGATAGGTGAACACGATAACCATTGCTATGCACGGCGCGAGGCCGTAAAGGACGAGTCCGATGTATAAATCCGGATATCCGCTTAAAAATATTTTTGCGAGCAAAAGCATGAAGAACGGGGCTACGGCATAATTGAAGAACATCACTATCAGGAGCTGTTTTGGAGATTTGGCCGCCTTGCCGAGATCCTCGAATTTGATGTTCGCCATTGCCGGATATATCATCATAAACAGTCCGACGACGACGCCCAGCGCAAGGGTGTTGGGAACGGTGAACTCGTAAGCGCCGTGAAAGATCGCTTTAACGGCGTCTATGGGCGGCGTGAGTTGAAAGTTTGAAATCCCGTACCATTTACCGGCTGCGATGCCTATGATCATGCTGACGATAACGAATGCCGGCATGAGCCTGAAGTCGTGGAGCTTTTCAAGAAGCCCTATTCGCATAAACTATTTTAAATATATGGATGCAAAAAAATCAACAACATTAACTTCCGCCCATAATCCGCAGCAAAGGCATGGAAGGCACGGAAGGCACGGCTTCAAAGCCTTCCATGACACAAAGCGCAAATCCGCATCGAAGGTATCGAAGGTATGGAAGATATGGCTTCAAATACAAAAAGTATTAACCGGCTATGGGGCATACTTCAAAAGCCTTTACTTAGTGTAGTTGCCGGTGCAACCTGAAGATTACATTTGTATCATCCAATAAGAAAGCAAAGTTGTAGCTCACGAGAAAGAAAATGCTGTTATGACATTTCGTATGAGTAAAGGCTTTTTCAGCACGCCTCACATCCGGATGACTACAATTTGAACTCATAAATAAAAATTGATATGTTTTTATGCGTTCTCGGTTCATGCCGGATTTTTTGAAATTAACAGCTTTGCATCGGCCTCGGCAATTACTACGCCGTCGTTTTTTCTTATAAGGCGCGAATGCGCTTCGATAAGCCTGGAGCCCTTTTTGACTATTTCGGCCTCGGCAATAGTCTCTTCGCCTGCCGTGAGGGGTCTTTTGAACTTCACGTTTATTTCGGCGGTTACCGGCATTATCCCCTCGGCTATGGCGGCCTGTATCATGGCCTCGTCGAGGATTGTAGTTATTATGCCTCCGTGTGTTATGCCCTTGTATCCCTGATGTGATTTGGAAGGGGTAAACTCGGATGTCAGCTTGCCTTCGGAATATTGGAACGACAGCTTAAGTCCGCACTCATTTTTTTTGCCGCACGCGAAACACCAGCTGTCGTCTTCAAGCTTCACTTGTTCATCATTTCGAGGAATTCCTTGTTGCTCTTGGCGCCCTTAAGTTTGCTCATTAAGAATTCCATGCTCTCTACGGTGCTCAGCGGGTTCAGCACTTTCCTGAGTATCCACATCTTGTTGAGGACATCGGCATTAACGAGCAGTTCTTCTTTTCTCGTGCCCGAAGCGTTGATGTCGATGCTCGGGAATATCCTCTTGTCCACGAGTTTGCGGTCGAGGTGAATTTCCATATTTCCTGTTCCCTTGAATTCCTCGAATATTACGTCGTCCATTCTGCTTCCGGTGTCTACGAGGGCCGTAGCCAGAATCGTCAGGCTGCCGCCTTCCTCTATATTTCTTGCGGTGCCGAAAAACCTTTTGGGACGTTGAAGGGCATTGGCGTCGAGCCCGCCTGAGAGCACCTTGCCGCTCGTGGGCGTTATAGTGTTATACGCCCTCGCGAGCCTCGTTATGCTGTCGAGTAGGATAACGACGTCTTTTTTCGTCTCTACAAGGCGTTTTGCCCGCTCGATAACCATTTCTGAGACCTGACAATGCCTCTGCGGCGGCTCGTCGAATGTCGAGCTTATGATCTCGGCGGTGCTCACCTGTCTTTTCCAGTCGGTAACTTCTTCCGGCCTTTCGTCTATGAGGAGTATTATCAGATGCACTTCCGTATGGTTTTTCTTTATAGATTTTGCTATGGACTGAAGCAGCATAGTCTTTCCGGTCCTCGGCGCGGCCACGATGAGTCCGCGCTGCCCCTTGCCTATGGGCGTGATCAGGTCCATGACCCTCATGGCGTAATCTTCGGTCTGATATTCGAGATTTATTTTTTCTGTAGGGTAATACGGGGTGAGGTTATCGAATAAAGGACGGCTTATATTGTTTTCCGTGGATTCGCCGTTTATCGTCTCTACCTTGAGAAGCGCGAAATAACGTTCGCTCTCCTTGGGAGGCCTTATCTGTCCGGATATGAAATCGCCGGTCCTTAAAGAAAACCTTCTTATCTGGGACGGAGATACGTATATATCGTCGGGGGAGGGCAGATAACTGTAATCGGGAGAACGGAGAAAGCCGAACCCGTCGGGCAGTATTTCGAGCACGCCCGCTCCGTAGACATTGCCTGCCTTTTCCACCTGCGCCTGAAGTATGGCGAATATGAGTTCCTGTTTTCGCATTCCGCCGGTGCCTTCGACGTTGAGACCCTTTGCAAAGTCGGTGAGCGCGGTGATGTTTTTTTCTTTCAGTTCGGAAATCGAGATATGGTTTTCCATAATGTTTTACCCCTCCGGGTTATTAAAGAATAGTTAGTTTATTAATTTCGACCGTTAAGCACTTTATTTTCAAGCTGCCGGCGATTCAATATAGCAAATGACTTGTTCGGATGTTGCCTTGCGGTTATGCATTTATTGTTTCTACTGGTTATCCTTATTTTTTGGCCTACTATAGACAGGATGTAAGAACGCCCATAATTAGAATACAAAATGTCCGCGTGTTTGTCAATATCAAATGAACTCTTTGTCGAATTTGGCCATAATCCGGGTCATTTCCTGTTCCGATACGTCCGGCAGCAGTATCCTGTCTTTTTCGTCCCGTTCGAGTTTGGTTATGCCCGGGAATTGCCTTTCGAGCAACTTCATGTTTAATGCCTGCCGCTTTACTATCTCAAGGAGCCTCCGGTTTTCTTCCTCGATATTGTATTTATCTACCGCGGCACTTACGGCAAACTTGAGTTCCCTATCGTCCCACGGCTTTGTGAAAAACCTGTATATTTCCCCTTTATTTATCGCTTTCATTGCCGCGTCTATGCTTGCATTGCCGGTGAGCATTATGCGGATTACGTCCGGGAATTGTTCGCGCACCATCGCAAGGAATTCGGAGCCCGTAATATCGGGCATCTTCTCGTCGGATAAGACAACCTTTACAGGATTGTTTTTCAGTATTTCAATGCCTTCGAGCGCTCCTGCGGCGGAGCATATCTCATACGGCTCGTCCGTAAATACCCTCTTCAAGGAAGCGATAACATACGGCTCGTCGTCTACTATCAGAATTGTGTCCTGCGCCATTTTTACCCCTCTCCGGTTAGTTGCTGTCTATATTATACCTTACTATCGCGGCCCTGACCGCCTCCCGTATCTCGGTTTCGTCCCACGGCTTAGTGAAAAACCTGAAGATCTCTCCTTTGTTTATCGCTTTCATCGCCGCCTCTATGCTCGCGTATCCGGTAAGCAGTATTCTTATAGTCCTCGGATATTTATCCCTAACCATCGCCAAAAATTCCGAACCCGATACCTCGGGCATTCTCTCATCGGATATAACGACATGAATAGGGTGATTTTTGAACATCTCCAGTCCTTCCGATGCGCTGTTAGCCTCATATATGTCGTACGGCTCGTCCATGAATATTCTCTTCAATGAGGAAATAACATTCGGCTCGTCGTCTACCATCAAAATATTATATCTTTCCATTCAAAACCTCCTATGCTCTATTTGGTTATTTTTCTACTTTTTCCTTTTCCACACGAATATTCCGCTTTTAGAGGGATCTATATGATACCCCCTTTTAAGGGTTTCGATATTTCGCTCATTGAGCGTCGTTCCTTTCCTTAAAAGCAGCAGTTCTGTGCCGCTTCTTACGTCTCTCGATACGATAAGCCCCGTCATTAAGTCTTTAGGTCTCAGCTCGACCTCCACGGCATCGGCAGCGCCGGTATCTATAGTTATTTTTTCTTTTGCGACTTCGTGAAGCATACCGTACAATTCAGGGTCGAATTGTATGCCTGATAAGGATTTTACGACATTCAGCGCGCTTTCTAAGGAAAGCCTGCTGCTGCCGCCGCTTATCAATCTGTCCAGTTTATCCGCTACGGCTATTATCCTTGATCCGAGAGGTATCTTATTGCCGGACAGCCCGTCCGGAAAACCGTTTCCGTCATACCTTTCGTGATGACCCCGTATGAGCATTCCGGCCTCGCGCAGTTCTTCGACGAGATCGACGGCGGCCTGTCCCCTCACAGGATGTTTTTTGTATTCTTCCGTCTCCTCCTGAGTAAGTTCAGTGTCATCTTTAACCAGCACGATATCGGGAACGCCTATCTTTCCTATGTCATGCAATTGAGCGGCTGTAGTTATAACATCGACTTCCTGTTCGCTCAATCCTAATTTTACGGCTATGCCTTCCGAAAGCGCGGCAACGGTATTTGAATGGCTGCGTACGCTCTTATCCCTTAATTCGATGAGATTGGAAAAAGCGGTTATGAACTCTTTCAAGTTCGTTTTCAGTTTTTCATTGAGGGTATTCAGTTCTTTGTTCCGTTTCGTCAATTCCACGGTATGCTGCTGCACGTAAAATTCAAGCTCCGTATTCCATTTTTTCAGTTCTTCGTTCTGGTTTTTCGTGAGTTCGGTGAGTCGCCTGTTTTCCTTTTTCAACCTGTATGTCTCTATCGAGTTAAGAACGGTCAGCATCAGGTCGGTGTCATCCCACGGTTTTGTAATATATTTGAACGCGCCGCCTTTATTGATCGCGTCCATTGCCGCGTTTACATCGGCATATCCGGTCAGCACTATCCTTACGCAATCAGGCCGGACTCTTTTTGCCTTTTCAAGAAATTGTGCGCCGCTCATCTCAGGCATCCGTTGGTCGGATATGATGACGGCAATCTCGTTGCTTTTCAGTATCTCAAGGCCGTCTTTGCCGGATAAGGCGGTAAATACTTCGATATTTGAATCATCGATGAACAGACGCTTTAAAGAGCGGAGGACATTTTCTTCGTCATCCACAAAGAGTATATTGAATATTTCTTTTTTCGGTTTATCCGGCATGGCCGATATTCCCCGCGATAAATACAAGGATTATACATGTCTGCTCCGGAAACTCCGCTGTAGCGCCCCATAAGCTGCCGGAGACGTTCCCGATTGTTATTTGTCTCGATACGGAACGTTTGCCCTTCACGTCTTCTATGAACGATATGATGTCCTTCGGCGCGGGCTCTTGAATGTTGCTCGATAACAGTTCGCTCCAAGCGGCATTGCACTCCATGACCACGTTGCTGAAGTCGACCGTTGCAACGGCGAAAGGTATTAAATTAAGGATGCGTTGAGCAGTGTCGAGTGTCTTGTTCTTAATGTCGAAATAAACGGACTGCTGTTTGGTGAAGTCTTTCAGTTTGACGTTCAATGCGAAAAGCTCCTCGTTTTTTACCCTAAGGGTCTCGGTAAGCTCTTTATTTTTTTTCAGGATGAAATATCTCTCCACGGCGTTGTCTACAGTAATTTTAAGGTCATCGTCGTTCCAAGGTTTTGAGATGAATTTATATAGATGGCCCTCGTTTATCGCGGATATGACCGCCCCCAAGTCAGCGTATCCGGAAAGCACTATCCTTACTATATCGTTCCGCCGCTCTCTTACTGTTTTTAAGAGTTCAACTCCGTTCATCTCCGGCATGCGGTAATCTGAGACGATAACCTGAACATCATTGTCCTCCAAAGTCTTAAGGGCCTCTTTGCCGGATGTTGCGGTCAGGATCGTATAGCCGGTGTCGATAAAAACCCTTTTTACGGCGGCAAGAACGTTTTCCTCGTCATCCACAAATAGTATTTTGATTTTTTCGTCCATTTTTTACCTCCGCCTGCTCCGAAGTTATGCGGCCTCATCCTCCGGGCTGAAAACTAAAATGACGCCTTTTTGATCATCCTGATAATTCATTACGGCTCCCGACAGTTTGCCGTATATACCGTTTATTTCGAGTTTTTTTGCGGCCTTATTTTTATTTTTAACATTTTCGATAAATGCGACTACGTCCGGGGAAAAATTGTATCCGGCATCCTGTCCTAATAATTTCCAGCTGCAATGCGTAATATCGACCCACGTGGAATTGCATAAAACGACCATGCCGTTAAAGTCGATGCCGACGATCCCGACCGGTATCGCGTTGAGAATGTTTTGTTGAATGGATAATGCCTTGCTTCTGAATTCGAGGTGGGCGGATTTTTCTTCGAGGAGCTTCTCCAGTTCACTGTTTTTCTTTTGTAGTTCGGTAGAGAGTTCCCTGTTCTTTTTAAGGAGCGAATACCGCTCGACTGCGTTTGAAATGGTAACCTTCAGGTCGTCGTCGTTCCACGGCTTTGGAATGAATTTGTAGATCTGTCCTTCGTTTATTGCCGAGACGATTGCGGCGGTATCCGCGTATCCTGAAAGCACTATCCTTACCGTATTAACGCAGCATCTGTGAACCTCTTTGAGAAATTCCACGCCGTTCATACCGGGCATTCTATAGTCGGATATGACTATCTGGATATCTTCATCAGCTATGATTTTGAGGCCTTCCTGTCCGGACGTTGCCGTTAAAATAGTATACGGTTCATCGAGAAAAAGCCTTTTCAACGAACTGAGAACATTAGGCTCATCGTCAACGCAGAGTATTTTGATCTCTTCATCCATGCTTATTTCTCCACTACCGGGATTCTAACGGTAAAGGTCGTTCCTTTGCCTACTTCGCTTTCTACAATTATATCACCGTTGTGATTTTTTATAATGTCATAGGCTATGCTCAGGCCGAGGCCCGTGCCTTTGCCGACCTCTTTTGTGGTGAAGAACGGCTCGAATATCCTGTTTATTTTGTCGGCTGGAATGCCGCTGCCTGTGTCCGAAATTGAGACAAAGATATTATTATTTTCATGCCGTGTTTTTATGGTTATTTCTCCCTGCTTCTCTATCGCATGCGCGGCATTGACCAGTATGTTCATGAATACCTGATTCAACTGTCCGGGATTGCACTTTGTCGGAGGTATATCGCCGTATTCCTTCTTCACTGCGGCCTTGTACTTCAACTCGTTCCAGACTATGTTTATGGTGTTTTCTATGCCCGCGTTAATATCCGCTATTTTCCATTCGGATTCGTCGATATGCGAAAAGCTCTTTAGGTTTTGAACTATCTTTTTCACCCGCTCCGCCCCGTCGAGGGATTCCTTAAGCAATTGATTCGTATCCTCGATAATATAGTCGATTTTTAATCTTTTTCGGGATTCTTCAAGCTCTTTTGACTGTTCGGACGTGATAAACGCGGACTGGATATGCATGAATTCTTTAAGCCTGTCTACGTATTTGCCGAGCGTGCCGAGGTTGCTGATGATAAACCCCATAGGATTGTTTATCTCATGGGCTACGCCTGCCGCGAGCTGTCCGATAGAGGCCATTTTCTCCTGCTGCAAGATCTGGGACTGCGCGGCCTTGAGGTCGCCGTATGCCTTTTCGAGTTCTTTGTGCTGGGATTCGAGCATGTTCATCATATTGTTGAAATGAGCGCTGATCCGGTAAATAACGTCGGATTCGGAAACACCCGGAGCCGCAAACCTGACGCTCAAGTCTTTTTTATCCTCGACCTCTCTCAGCAGGAAATCAATTTCATCTACGGCAAATTGCAGTTCCTGCCTTTCTCTGCTGATCGCGGCATTGGTTATTTCAAGGGAATCGGTGAGCATTTTGAATTCCGTTATGTCGTTTATCGTTACTACTGCGCCGATAATTTTATCCGTATTACGGTCTTTATAGGGATGGAAAGCGATGTTGAACCACTTCTGCGAGTTTTCAAGAAATATATCGATGCCGTTTTCGGAAATATCCCGTTTATCGAGCGATATGCCGTATTCCTTCAGAAAAAACTTAAAGTTTTTGCCGACAATGTCGCTGTATGCCTTTCCGGCGAAATTTATTAACGCCTTGTTGCACCGCTGTATCCTGTCTTCTGTGTCTACCAGCATGAGCATGTAATCTATGCTGTCCACAGAGCTTTCCCACTCGGTCTTTATGGCTTCTATCTGCTTAAGAAGCGCGTTTATTTCCGCGCATGTATCTTTGAGTTCTTCGTTTTTGTTTTCCATAGGTTCTTCTGTCATGGATTGCCCGATGTCCAATTTTATTTCTCTACGACCGGAATTCTAACGGTAAAGGTCGTTCCCTTGCCGACTTCGCTCTCGACAATTATATCGCCGTTATGCTTTTTTACAATGTCATAGGCTATGCTCAGGCCGAGACCAGTACCCTTTCCGACCTCTTTTGTGGTGAAAAAAGGCTCGAATATCCTGTTTATCTTGTCGGCGGGAATGCCGCTGCCTGTGTCCGAGATCGAGATGAAGATATTATTGTCTTCATGCCGTGTCTTTATGATTATTTCTCCCTGCTCCTCTATAGCATGCACTGCATTGATCAGTATATTCATGAATACCTGGTTCAATTGCCCGGCGTTACATTTTATAGGCGGTATATCGCCGTATTCCTTTTTCACCGTAGCCTTGTATTTCAGCTCGTTCCAGACTATATTGACGGTGCTTTCGATCCCTTCGTTTATATTCGCCGTCTTCCGCTCGGCCTCGTCTACGCGTGAGAAGCTTTTTAAATCCTGCACTATCTTTTTAATCCTTTCCATTCCTTCGAGAGATTCCCTTATCAGGTTTACGGAATCCCCTGCAATGTAATCGAGTTTCCGGGACTTTTTATGTTCGGCTATTTCTCCGGTAATTTTTGCGCCCTCGATGCCTAACCCCTTCGCCGCATCTTCAAGCGAATCCGACTGTATTTTCACGAATTCGTTGATCTTGTCCGTGTATTTTTGCAATGTGTTGAGGTTGCTCATTACAAAGCCCACAGGATTATTGATCTCATGCGCGATCCCTGCCGCAAGCTGCCCTATTGACGCCATTTTTTCCTGCTGCAAGATCTGGGACTGCGCCGCCTTGAGGTCGCCGTATGCCGTTTCAAGCTCTTCATTCTTATGTTCGAGTATATCCTCGGCTTGTTTGCGCTCGGTGATGTCATGGAGGGTTATTACTGCGGCGTAAGTGCTTGTTTCGAGTTCTTTTAGATAATAAATGTCATAAACAAAATACTTTCCGCTCGGATGCGAATATTCTATGGTAGCCGGCGGTTTTATCTTGAATGTAAATCCGCTTTCCTTAAGGACATCCTGCCATTTCATCCCCACCAATTCGTCGTAGGATTTCCCTGTCATGGAAGAGAGGATTTTATTGCATCTTAGTATGGTATCTTTTACGTTTATCAGCATGACGATGTCCGAGATGCAGTCCATGGTCAGCTCCCATTCTTTTTTAGCGGACTCGACGGTATTTATTGTCTCCATCAGGACTTCATTTCTCGCCTTTATATCTTCGGCTTTTTTGAGCAGAATAATGTTTTTGAGCCTTATAATGAGTTCTGCCGGGTCTACTGGCTTGGACAGGAAATCGTTTGCACCTGCATTGAGGCATTTTATCTTAGTTTCGTTGTCTCCGATTTGCGAGAACGAGATTATCGGGATATGCATGGTCTTAGGATTTTTTTTGAGGATCGAGGTCGCTTCTATGCCGTCCATTTCGGGCATGAGAACGTCGATAAGTATGGCATCCGGATTGATAGTCTTAGCCTTTTCTATGGCTTCTATGCCGTTCACGGCCGTCTCGAACGCATAACCATAGCGGGATATTATGCTTGAGATAAGTTTGACGATCGGCGGCTCGTCATCGACTATAAGAATTTTCATTGCTGTTTCATTTGGAGACGAGATGTTATTTTCGGCAATTTTGTCGGGCATGAATAATAATATCATATTTTAATGCCGGCGTCTTTACCTATAATTCAGGCCTGAAGTATAATACCGCATGGATTACAGGCTTACGGAAAAGGTCAGGGCCGCAGGTTGAGCGGCAAAAATGGGTCCGTCGGACCTTGAGGAGATAATCGGTGATATCCAATTAGGCGAGAGCCCTTTTGTTGTCGTGGGCCCGGGCGACGATGCCGGGGTCTATTTGCTCAACGGCATCGCTATCGTAGAGACGGTAGATGTTATCACGCCTGTGGTGAACGACCCTTTTACCTTCGGCGCCATAAGCGCGAATAATTCTTTGAGTGACGTGTATGCGATGGGAGGCAGGCCTGTCTCGGCTCTGGCCATCGCCGGATTTTCGTCATGCGATTACGGGCATATCGTTTTAAAGGAAATTTTGAGAGGAGCGGTGCATTCGTTAAGCAGGGCGGGCGCGGTGCTTATTGGCGGACATAGTTTTGAAGACGCCGAACTCAAATTCGGCCTTTCCGTAACAGGTATTATCGATAAAGAGAAAATACTTAAAGTCTCCGGCGCAGAGGAAGGGGATGTCATTATCATCACAAAACCCATAGGCATAGGCATAATGAGCACTGCGCTTAAGGGCGGCAAGCTTATCGACGAAGATATGAAGGTTGCGGTAGGGTGGATGATGACGCTGAACGATATTGCTTCGGAATCGGCTTTAAAGGCAGGCGCTACGGCCTGCACCGATGTTACGGGATTCGGACTGCTGGGGCATGCGCATAACATGGTTAAGGGTTCGGGCGTCGATTTTGAGATAAAAAAAGGCGATGTCCCGGTATTGGACAGGGTGGACGAGATGATAGACGCCGGAATGGTTTCAGAAGGAGCGTATAACAATCTGAAGTTCCTTGAGGGCAAGGTTGAATTTTCTAAAGATATTAGCGAGGCCGGCAGGCTTTTGCTGTCCGATCCTCAGACCTCCGGAGGTCTTTTGATAACCGCGAAAGAAGACGGGATTAAGGTATTTGAGGACGCGGGGATATTTTTTTCGGTTATCGGAAGGGTCGTTAAAGGCTCCGGAAAGATTATCGTAAGGTGACCGGTTTTCTTATACTCCTGCTTCATGCGCATCTTCCATACGTAAGGCATCCCGAACACGAATATTCTCTCGAAGAAAACTGGTTTTTCGAGGCCGTGAGAGAAACCTACATCCCTTTGCTCGATGCAATAGACGGGATGGTCAATAACGGCATAAGCCCCAAGATTACGATGTCCTTAAGTCCTACGCTTACCGAAATGCTCGATGACGAACTCCTCAGGCGCAGATTCTTGAGGCACATGGAACATCTGATAGAGCTTTCGGAGGCGGAGAAAATAAGGACTAAGAGGTCTCCGTTTGAGTCCTCGGCTTTTCTCTATAACGCCAAATTCAAACGCATAAGGCAGTTGTATATAGAGAGATACAAAGGCGATCTCGTTTCAGCCTTCCGGAAATTGCAGGATGACGGTCATATAGAGATTGTCGCGACTGCCGCAACCCATGCATTTCTGCCTGCCTTTGAAAAATACCCTGATGTCATTAGGAATCAGATAGATGTCGGGGTCAAAAGCTATGTCCGCAGTTTCGGCAGACGGCCTTCGGGCTTCTGGCTGCCTGAATGCGGCTATTTCAAGGGGCTCGATTTTTTTTTGAGAGACGCCGGCATAAAATATTTCTTTTTGGAATCTCACGGCATTATCTACGGGAGGCCGAGACCCCGGCACAGCATATACAGACCGGTTCTTACGCCTTCCGGCATTGCGGCGTTCGGTAGGGATTTTAAATCGGCCCGGCAGGTGTGGTGCGCGTCGAGGGGGTATCCCGGGGATCCGTTTTACAGGGATTTCTACCGCGATATAGGATTTGACCTTCCATCCGATTATGTCGGTAGTTATACAAGATTAGGCGGCATCAAGACATTTACCGGCATGAAGTACCACTGTGTTACCGGCAAAAGCGAACGGAAGCTCCCGTATGACAGGGTACGGGCTTTGAGAAGGGCGTCAGAGCACGCGGCGCATTTCGTGAAGGAAAGGGAATACGATATTACGCGCCTTTCCGGATTCGGGTTTTCCCCTGCGGCGCTTTCCGCGTTCGACGCGGAGCTTTTCGGGCATTGGTGGTTCGAAGGGATTGAATGGCTTGATATCGTAATCCGGAATATATCCGAAGCCAAAACCTCATTCGGCATTATAACTCCCGGACAATACCTCAATGAGTATCGTAGAGACATGAGCGTTGTAGCGCCTTCGCCGTCGAGTTGGGGGGAGGGGGGATATAACGCCGTGTGGATTGGAGAAAGAAATCACAGGCTCTACAGACATCTGCATAAAATGGCAGAGAGGATGAATATTTTAAAAGAATGGAGTATCGGAGTATTGGAGCAGTGCGGGATTGAAGAAAAAAAATTATTTCAGAGGGCGATTAATCAGGCTATGAGAGAGACGCTTCTCTCTCAGGCGAGCGACTGGCCGTTCCTGATGCAGAAAGGGAGGGCCGCGGAATATGCCGGGGCACGGATAATGGGGCATATCGAGAGATTCGACATGCTTTTTTCGATGGTTATGAAGCGTGATGTGAATGAGTCACGCCTGAATGAGATAGAGGAGCGTGATAATATTTTCAGCCGCCTTGATATCCTAAAGGATAACTACTACTTGCCTTCGGATAATAATAGGTTATCGTAGGGATATGCCTTCAGGTATGAGAGGAATTCGTCTACGGCATGAGATAGAACCGCCGTTTTCTGCATTATAAGAGAGAAGTTCCTGTATATCTTTTCTTCCTTCGGAGTAATCAGCTTTAAGCTTCCGTATTTAACCTCTTTCCGGGCGGCCCATTTCGAGACGATGGATACCCCGACGCCGTTTTCTACGGCTTGTTTTATCGATTCGGTGCTGCCGAGCACAAGGGCAATGCTCATATCGGCGGTATTGATGCCGTGAGATAAAAGATACTTCTCTATCATCTGTCTCGTGCCCGAGCCTTCCTCCCTGAGGATAAAAGGCTCTTTGGTGATCTCGAGTATTGAGACGACTTTTTTCTTTGCCCACGGATGGAACGGCGGAACGATAAAGACAAGCTCGTCCTGAATTATCGACTCCGTCTTTATCTTGTGTTTTGCCGTCTCTCCTTCAACGAGCCCGAGGTCTATGATCCCGGAGTTCAAAAAATCCACTACCCTCTTTGTGTTTCCGATAAGGGCGTTTACCTTGATCTTCGGGTGAGTCTTTTTGAAATCCGATATCACCGACGGCAGGACATAGTTGCCTATGGTCGTGCTTGCCCCGATGGTTATGCTGCCTTTTATCAAGCCTGTTATCTTGCCTATCTCTTTTTCGGTCTCGGCGTAGAGGGCGAGTATTTCCTTGGCGTACCTGTAAAGGATTTCTCCTGCCGGCGTTAAATTGATAAAGCTGCTCGACCGGTCGAAAAGCTTCGTTTCGTATATTTCCTCGAGGGCCTGAATTTGAAGGCTTACGGCCGGCTGGGTCAGATGAATAATTTCGGATGTCTTTGAAAAAGATTTCGTCTCCGCGACCGTGCAGAATACTTTAAGCTTATGATCTTCCATTCCCATAACATGCTAATATAGCATAAAATTTATTTATATGTAAATAAAGGAATGAGGGGGGGTATTACTTCGTCTCTTCAGGCTTGACGTAATACAGGAACCTTCTGCACTGAGGACAGTGAATGATCTCATCGGAGCTTTTTATCTCAACGAACAACTGCGGAGGGATATGCATGTCGCATCCGTGGCATGCCTCGTCTTTAGCTTCCACCACGGCAACCCCCCTGCTTGTTTTCAGGATGGTCATATATTCGCCGTAAAGATCGCCGTCTATTTTTTCGACCAGTTTTTTCCGCTCTCCCTTGAACTTTTTGATCTCTTCCGCGCCCTTGACGACTTCTTTTTCGAGGTCTTTTTTTATGGTTTCTATTTTTGATTTTTCTGCGGTTATCCGGCCCCGTTCTATCTCCAATGCCTTTGATGCCCCTTCGATGGAATCCATTACGGATAGCAGCTCGTCTTCATTGCGTTTGAGTTCCTTTTCCGCCTTTTCTATCTCTTTTGTATGAGCCTGGTATTCCTTATTGTTTTTGATCCCGGATGTCCTCTGCTTAAGTTTGTTTATCTTCTCTTTTATATCCTCTATTTCAATCTCCTTGTCCCTCTTTTTCTTCTCTAAGTCCGCATGGTTCTGCCGGACGTTTTCGCAGGCGGACTCCGCATTCTTCAGGGGCCCTTCGTGGGAGGCGATAGCGGACGGTATTGCGTCCATTCTGAGGCGGGCAGACAGGATGATGGAATCTATTTTTTGCAGAGCCGTTAAAAGTTTCAGTTGTTCGTTCACAATTCTCCTTAACTCCTCAACTCTCTTTGGTGGGCCCACCAGGACTCGAACCTGGGACCAACCGGTTATGAGCCGGTAGCTCTACCAGCTGAGCTATGGGCCCTCCATTAAGACCGAGTCCGTTAATATAAACCCGTTGCCGGAGTTAAGTCAAGGCTTTCCGAGAAAATCCCTGAGCCATCCGCTTCTGGCGGGATGCTTCAGTTTTCTTATAGCCTTTACCTCTATCTGGCGTATGCGTTCCCTTGTTACGTCGAATTCCAATCCCACTTCTTCGAGGGTGGACGGGCTGTCCTCTCCTATTCCGAACCTCTTTCGTATGATCAGCGCTTCCTTGGGGGAAAGGGTGCAGAGAATCTTGTCTATTTGGGTTTTCAAGTCTTCATGCATAACCTCGTCCAGCGGAGAAGGATTGCTCTTATCCTCTATGAAATCCTTCAGCATCGTGTCGGATTCCTCTCCGATAGGCGTCTCGATGGAGATCGGCTCCTTCGATATTTTTAAGATGTTTCTTACCTTATCGACAGGTATCTTCGACCTGTTCGCTATCTCCTCGGCTCCCGGTTCCACGCCGAGTTCCTGCACCAGTTCTTTGGACACGCGGTTTATTCTGTTTATGTTTTCTATCATATGAACCGGAATCCTTATTGTCCTCGATTGGTCGGCTATGGCCCTGCTTATGGCCTGCCTTATCCACCATGTCGCGTATGTGCTGAATTTATAGCCCCTTTTATATTCGAATTTATCGACGGCCCGCATGAGACCGATATTGCCTTCCTGAATAAGGTCCCCCAGGCTTAACCCCTTGCCTATATACCGTTTGGCGATGCTGATCACCAGCCTGAGGTTCGATTCGATCAGTTGCCCTTTGATGCCTACCAGTTCTATCGCAGCCTTTTCGAGTTCATGGGTTATCTTTTTAATCTCCGATGTGCGCAGTCCGATAGCCGATTCCGTTTTTTTTATTTCGGAGGCATATGCCTTGCACTTTGACGTGTTATTCTTTGTTTTTTTCGTCCTTCGCAGGTCTTCATGGAGCAACCGCAGTCGGGTGTCCATTATTTTTAATTCCTCTGAAAACGCCGTAATAACGTCCTCTTTAAGACTGAGTTCTTTGATCTTTTGGAGTATTTTGTTTCTATTTCCCTGCAGCGATCTGCATACAGGAGCATCTTTTGCGGCCGGCTGAGAACTGCTTTCAGCGCAGAAACCGCCGTCTTTTAAGAGTCTTTTTCGCCTGGCGAAGAGAGAGTCTATTTCCCCGGTAATCCTCGAGAATTTTTCCTGTTCCCCCAGCATATCGTCTTCCGATAATTCTTCTCCGTCCTGAATAAGTTCGGCGAGCGGCGCCTCGCCTTTTTCCACAAGCCTTCCGAGCGTTATGAGTTTCTTTAAGACAAATGGGATTGAGAACAGCGCGCCGTATGCCTTAAGCTTGTGTTCTTCAATCCTTTGCGCTATCTCCACCTCGCCGTCCTTTGTGAGGAGGGGCATCGAGCTTATGCCCTTCAGGTAAGCCTTGAGGGGATCGTATTCCTGTTGGATGGAATCCTTGATTGTCTCTTCGGTCTCGACCGTTTCAATATCGCCTAAAAGTTTGCCTTCAGAGAAATCTTTAGGCTCGACATTCGCGTCCTGCCCCTCAAATCCTTCTTCATAGATATTAAACCGGTCTTTCAAGTTTCCCTCCTTTTAATAACGGCCTTGAATCCTGCGTTATCTTCTTTTTTTCAAACAGGAGCGAGTGCAGGCTTTTTACATCTCCGGACTCTCCTGCCGTTTTTATCCGCCTCTCTAAGTCTTTCAGCGCTATTGCCCTAAAGCATCCCGCTATGCTTTCGTCGGCATGTTCTTCATCGATCCCGGGATCTATTGAAAGCCCGGTTATAATATTTTGCTCCTCGCCGCTGCAAATCTGCAACAGCCTTTCGATAGACAGCCCTTTATCATGCCCGGAACCGTTTTTCATGGCCGTTTTTATTTTCTCGAAGATCCCCTTTATGACGGGGTCTTCCACTTCTCCGACGTCTATGCCGTTTACTACGGAGGATGCCTTGTGAGGAATCGAAAGGGCGATTTTTAAAAGGAGGCGCTCCTCTCTGCCTGCTGAGCTTGCCTGAGCGTCCGTTCTATGCCCCCCGTCTCCCGCCCTATGTTTTTTTGCGCCCATGTTTTTAAGTTCTTCCCTGAGAGTGAGTTCGTTTGTCTTCGACTTTTCCGAGAGTTCCCTTATGACTTCGTCCTTTTGCAGCGGATCAGGGCACAACGATATCAGATTCATGATATGCCTGACCGCATCGAGCCTGTTCTTACCCGATGTCTTCAGCAGGAAATCTACCGGCGTAACCGCCCTGCCGAGATGCCTTTTGAAATGGTCCTCCCCGTGCTTTCTCAAAAACGTATCGGGGTCGTCGCCTGCGGGCATGGGAAGGACCTTTACGATCATGGATTCCGCATAACACAGTTCTATAGACCTTTTTGTGGCCGATACGCCCGCGGCATCTCCGTCGAAGGTCAGGAGAACCTTATTGGAAAACCTCTTGAGTTTTTTTAATTGTCCCGGAGTAAGCGCGGTGCCGAGCGGCGCAACCGCATTCATAAAGCCGTACTGTCGGCACATCATAACGTCGAGATAGCCTTCGACAATCATAGAGTATCCCTTCCGGGTCACGGCGTTTTTTGCGAGGTTGAGTCCGTAACTGAGTTCGCCTTTCCTGAATATGACGCTGTCCGGAGAATTTATGTATTTAGGCGCGTTTTTGGCTGCCGACAATATCCTGCCGCCGAAGGCAACGGCCCTCCCCTGAAGGTCGAATATAGGGAACATCAACCTGTCCCTGAAGAAGTCGTAGTTACCGTTTTCGCCGAAATTAACGAGACCCGAGGCCTTTATCTGCTCAACCGGAAATCCTTGCGCCTTCAGATGATTGAACAGGGAGTCCTTTTCGTTTTTAGCGTATCCGATGGAAAATTCTTCTGCGATTTCGTTTTTGAGCCCGCGTTCCTTTATGTAAGCCGATGCATTTTTGGAATTTTTAAAATTGTTGCAGAAAAAAAGGAGAGCCTCCCGCTGGATCGCGAACAGGCCTTCTTTCAGTCCCTTTATTTTGGAGTCGCCTTTGAATCCATCTATGTTTATGCCGGCCTTCTGAGCTAAATACGATACGGCTTCCTGAAAGGTGAGGTTTTCATAATTCATTACAAAGGCGAATATGTCCCCTCCTTTGTTGCAGCCGAAGCAATGGAATATCTGTTTTGAGGGGCTTACCATGAAAGAGGGGGTTTTCTCCGAGTGGAAGGGACAGAGCCCTTTGTAATTCTGCCCCGCCCGTTTCAGGTCAACATGCTCGGCTATCAGATCGAGGATGTCTATCCGGGCCTTTATATCGTCAACTGCCGAGTTCATTGCGTCGGCTGATCCTTCTGAATCCGGAACATTCGAGTATTTTTATATTTTCGTTCTCCGTCACGAGATCGAGGAGCAGGTTGATCCCGAGATTATCGCTGGCTATGTGCCCCGCTATTACTACATTGACGTGGTTCTTTTCAGCCTCTTTTCTGTGGTCTTCGCCTAAATGCATCGCAACTATGGTATTTATCCCGCTCAGCGAAAGGCTCTGAAATATTTCTTTCGAGCCCTCGGTCCCGCCGGTCATATCCACAAAGACCTTTCCGGCCTTTCGGTTCTTGGCTCCCAGCAGCAGCTTGGGTCCCGCATTGTTTCTTTCCGCCTCGCGGTATTCGGGAATTTCTTTTAAGAGTTCGATGACGTCGTCGATTGTATAGGGTTTTTTATCGTCGAACATTTTTTGCAGATATGAGGCCACCATATTGTCCGCCGGGGTATGAAGACAGATAAACGGCATGTTCAGGAGTTTCGCGGCATCTACGGCCCTCGTGTGGTTCGCGGGCATAAGCCTGCGCTCCACTTCCTTTATCCTTTCCTCCATAAGGCTTTCAGCGATGTTTATAGGCACGCCGAACCTGTTCAGGATATCCGACTGCATATACATTACCGAATACAGGTTTGCATAGGCCCCGCCTTCGGGATGGTGAGACATAATGAGGTCTACCGGAATGTTTTTGGTTTTAAGTGTTTCCGCTAAAAGCACTTCGCCGACTTCTATGTCTACCCCCACGAGCGCGGTCTTTATTTTTTCGTCGCCCGTACCGTTCAGTATCCGCGAATCGGAGTACGGATTTTCGAGGCTCTCCGCATCGAAGGTCTCCTTTTCTTTAGGCTTCAGGTTCTCATAATCCTTTTTTTTCCTCTCTAATTCTTTTAAGACAAAGTCCTTTCCACGCGGGTCGTTTTCCATGCCGGTGAAAATCGCTTTTTTGTAAAAGTCGGAAAGTCTCATAATCGATTCACCTCTCGAACGGTTGTGTTTATGAATGAGAACTTAAGAGTTCCTTAACCCTTTGGCTGACAATTTTCCCGTCTGCCGTTCCTTTGGTCTTTGGGGATACTATTTTCATGACTTTTCCCATATCGTTGGGAGATGACGCGCCGCATTCGCTTATTGCCGAACGTATAATGTCGTCTATTTCCTGCGGAGAGAGCTGCCGCGGAAGATATGATTGCACTATCTGGAGCTCTTTTTCCTCTTTGCCGGCAAGGTCGGTTCTGCCCGCGGCCGTGAATTGCTCTATGGACTCTCTTCTTTGTTTTGCGAAGGACGACAGGACTGAAAGGGTATCGTCATCGGTGAGCGGGGCCATTTTTTCTATGGCTTTATTTTTTAAGGAGGCCTTAATCATCCGGATGACCGACACTTTCAGTGCATCCCTTGCTTTTAAGGCCTCCTTGAGTTCCGAATCCAGCCTTTTATCAAGACTTTCAGAGGGCACAATTACCTCGCTGAGAATGTTCTTGTTTTTTTTGCGGCTTTTTTGCGTGCGGCAATGATCTTTTTCTTTTTCTTGACGCTCGGCTTGTCGTAATGCTCTCTTTTTTTGATCTCCGAAAGTATGCCTTCCCTTTCGCACTGTTTTTTGAAGTGCTTTAGGGCTGAATCCAAAGATTCGTTGTCTCTTACTTTTACAGAGGGCACTTCTGATCACCCCTCTCTCTCTTTAGGATTTTTATCCTGATAATTTACCAAGTAGACGAAATTTTTGTCAAGGAAATCAATGGCGCGCCCAGAGGGATTCGAACCCCCGACCTGCGGATTCGTAGTCCGACGCTCTATCCGGCTGAGCTATGGGCGCACTTGTGAAGTTTAGCAGTAATCTTAGGGATTTATCAACTTAGGTTGAAGAGGGGAAGGGATCTCCGCATCCGCTTTCTTGGAAGGCTTCGGTTTAGGCTTGGATTTGCGGGCCGGTTTCTTTTTTTTGTCGTTTTGGAGAAGGGAAGTTATGAGCGATTCCAGAAACTCCTGCCTTTCTTTTACGGCGGTCAGTCTTTTTTCAAGTTGTTCGAGCCTTGCCGTAAGGCGGCCGTACATTTCATCGTATTTCTCAAGTATCAATTCTATTTCGAGGGCATGTTTTTGAGCCTCGGCGGCGTTTTCGATAAGAGGTTTTCTTTTAATATCGCCTGATATTGTTTTTTCCATCGAGGATACGTCGATTCCGAGCATTTTCGCCTCGTCCAGATCCTTTGACGCAAGAGCAAGAATGTTTTTATCTATTCCATGGGGAAGAACGGCTTTCAGGTAATATGTCTTAGCCCGGTCCCTGTGCATCTCCGCCGTTAAGACCCGGTTTTTCGATGCTTCAATCACTTTTGTGTATGCGTTTATCGCCTCGTCATACTTTTTTAATGCCGTATAACAATCGGCTGTCGAATGGTAGAATGCCCAATCCTCGCTGAATTGATTATTTTTTTTTGCCTTTTTGAAATTATCTATAGCCTTGTCGCATCGTCCTTCGGCGCGGTGTTTAAGCCCTTCGGCGATATAATTGACCGGCTGCTCCGGCTCCGCCTTTTTAGTCGTCGGGACATCGGCGGGCTGTGCAACGGCAAACGAAGCGGCAGCGAGATAAAAAACAACCGACATAATGCAGAGCAATAATTTATTCCTGCGCATGAAACACCCCCAATGTATGTAAATAATACAGATAATTCGTTTTTTATTCAATGAAAATTATTATCCCCTGCTCAGGATGATTTCGATATTTTTAACCAGTCCCTCGACGAGAAATATCACCGATTCCGCGTCTAAAAACCTGTCCACAGTGGAATCGAAGATTATTTTCACCTTCGATTCGAATTCTTCCTCCTTCGGCCAGTAGAGGATAACAACCGGTATCTTGGGAAGCAGATAAAGATGAAACGCGTTTTTTGTCGGAAAGCCTTCGCATGTATTCGCTCCGAGCATTTGAAGCATGGCTACGGTCTTATCGAAGCTGTTGTCGAAAAATTCCTTTAAAGGCTCCTCGCACTCTCTCAGGAATGACGATGCCTTTACCATGCCGCTCTTCATCTCGCCGTATGAAATCCACTTGCCCGACAACTCTCCCTTTCCCGCAGTCCTGATGTAGTGCAATAGCAGTATTTTTATCCACGGCGTAATGTGGCCGCGAGTCGTTATCTCCCCGTCGGGAGCTATAACAAACTCTCTCCCCATGCATTTGATCATAAGCGCGCCGTCCTTCAGTTCCGCGCCTATGCCCTCCGCAACATCGTCAAAATTGATTCTCTTAATCTCACCTCTCAATTTCGCTATCAGTTCTTCCCGCCAGTCGGATATCTTGAGAGATGCCTCTATAGCATCCCGCGCATCTCCTGTCAGATAAGGGCATTCGGACAATTGGGCCTCGCCTTTTATCACGGACAGCGCAAACGGCATACATGTCTTCTGCCTGCATTCCCCGCAGTTTTTCTTCGGGAGTTTTTTATAGAGTTCAATGGGGTTCATTTCGTTGATTTTCATTATATACTGAAAGCACACTTTTTCTTCAAATCATCGGCAATTCTGTTATACTATGACAAGCATTTTCTTAATGACGATGAAAACAATAGCAAGACAATTAGAAAACAACACACCTCTTTTCCCTCTTGGGAGAACAATAATTGACTCGCCCTATATCCCTATTGAGAATCAGATGTGCAATTCTATTGAACAGCAGACTGCTTTGGCTGAAATAGATGCCTTTGACGGCAAACTAACGCAACACTTTCGCAACAAAATCAAGCTACAACCGGAATTGACACGCCAACTTGTCAGTTTTCAAGCTAATAAACCCAGGCCGACCTACCGTTGGTATAAATACAAGGAGGCTTTTTCCGCTGATCTAATTGAAATTTTATTGTCAAAATATGGAATTACATCCGGCAAAATTCTTGATCCATTTGCAGGGAGCGGTACTGCTTTGTTTGCTGCAAGCGATATCGGAATAAATGCCGACGGCATCGAATTGCTTCCTATCGGGCAGCAAATTATTTTGACGCGAAAGTGTATAGAGACAGAATTTACAAAAGATGACTTTGCCGCCATTAATCGTTGGGCGTCAGAACGTCCATGGTACAAGTCAAAAAAGAGAATACCTCTTTCTGCTTTGCGCATCACAGACGGCGCGTATCCAAAGCAAACGCTTGAATTAATAGAGTTGTATATGGGAGCATGGAAAAGAGAAAACAACAGAGTTCAATCTGTCTTACGTTTTGCTTTATTATGCGTCCTGGAATCAATTAGCTTTACACGCAAGGACGGACAATATCTGCGTTGGGATTATCGTTCAGGACGTCGGCAGGGAGCAAACCCTTTCAATAAAGGGGAAGTATTCGATTTCGACAAGGCAATATGTTTCAAGTTGAGTGATATTTACCATGATTTAGAAACAGGCTCGGACCATAGAGGACTATTCCCCTCAAAAGTTTTACAAGGAGATATTCGACTTCTTTGTGGCTCTTGTCTCGATATACTGCCCACACTTCCTGAAAACTCATATGAGGCGGTGGTAACGTCCCCGCCCTATTGCAACCGTTATGATTATACCAGGACATATGCGTTAGAATTGGCGCTACTTGGCATAGGAGAGGAAGAGATAAGCAGGCTGAGGCAAGAAATGTTAAGTTGTACAGTTGAAAATCGGGCTAAGGATTTGTTGAAAGTTAACCCAAAATGGACAAACGCCATAACAACATCAGACCGCCAGGAGTTGCTACAGGCTATTTTAGGTTATCTTGAAAAAGAGAAAACCGAAGGTCGATTAAACAACAACGGCATTCCCAGAATGGTACGCGGCTATTTTTACGAAATGGCTTGCATTATTAGTGAGTGCGCACGAGTTTTGAAACCAGGTTCCCCCTTGTTTATGGTAAATGACAACGTGCGCTATGCAGGCGCTAGCATTTCAGTTGACATGGTACTGTCTAACATCGCCGAAAGGCTGGGATTCCATGTTGAAAATATCCTTGTTTTGCCGAACGGAAAAGGAAACAGCAGCCAGCAAATGGGTAAACATGGCCGTGATCCGTTAAGGAAGTGTGTTTATGTCTGGAGAAAGCTATAGTGGCTAAGAACAAACCTTACCATAAACATCTGTCCGGCAGTTCATATCTTGTGACAACGTATGAAGAACGCAGGGCTGGTTTTGTTGCGTTGGCTCTTGAAAAAAATCGCAGAGCAACTCCTTTTATAGAGCAGGCACGTTCTCTGAAAGCGGCTGCATCTCAAGCAAAAACTCCTGCGGATTTACTTAACATTGAGAGCATACAACCTGCCCTATTGACAGCATCAGGCGTGTCGGACAAAGCAATGAAGTATCTTCTGCCCCAGGATAAGATAGAAGCAGTCCATGGATTGATAGCTAAATATCTTGAACCCGCAGGGCCGGCATTTGTTGAAGAATTGGTTTTCAGGTTTTTGTTAACGAGAGGAGATGCTTTGGGCGGCTCAATGCGAAATGTAGGTGGAGTCATGGGAGAGCGCAAACTTACTCGCGCAACTCTTGCCAACCTTGCACTTGCAAAAATCCCTTATCAATGGCTTCACTCTGACAGTAAGGAATGGATTACCGGAAAGGATGACGATGCCGATATAGAACTCTATCTTACAGCGCTTAGCTGGTCAAATAAGGGTAAACATCGCACAATGATTTATAACCGCACAATTCCCTTCATCGGTAAAAACATAGATTTATGTCTTCTCAATTGCAGTCCGCAAGAACTGAATACTGCATTTGCTGATCCGTCTAATTATATTGCCCTTGGCGAACTCAAAGGCGGGATTGATCCAGCCGGAGCAGATGAGCACTGGAAAACAGCAAGGACATCTCTTGCCCGCATACGCAAAGCATTCTCTGATAATGGACGTTCACCTAATATCTTTTTTGTCGGTGCGGCAATTGAAAATAGCATGGCAGAAGAAATTTGGCACCAATTAGAAGATGGGACATTGAGCAATGCTGCCAACTTAACAAACGCAGATCAAGTGGCTTCTTTGTGCGGATGGTTATGTGGGCTATAGGAGCCGGTGTCAAGTCTTGAACCGACACATCAGCGCTTTGCTATGTCAACCCTTTTATCTACGCTCTTGATAAGATATAAACGGAGACTACTTTAAGGGTTCACTATATCTTCATTTCTTCCTCTCAAACACCATTGCGGCGATGATGACGAATACAATCGACGAGATGACGATTGCCGCAACGTCGAGCGATAAAGGGAAATCGTGCGTCAATAATTTCTTTTCGGGGAATATCATGTATTTCAGCGCGTCTATGCCGTAAGTCAGCGGATTGATCTTCGTAAGAAAGCCGAGCACATGCGGCAGGAGTTTTACCGGATACATCGCTCCGGATAAGAAGAACATGGGCATGATGATAAAGTTCATTATAACGCTGAAGCTTTCGAGGTTTTCATAAAACACGGCTATGAGTATTCCGAGCGAAGCAAGGCAGAATGACAGCATGGCGGAAATGCATAGTATGAGGATTATTTGGTCTATTCCTAACCTCAGCCCGATAACAGGAAAAAGGAGCACTATGATCAACGCCTGAAATGTCGATACCATTGTGCCGCTCAATGCCTTGCCTATCACAATGGAAAATCTCGACACAGGGGCGACGAGCATTTCCTTCATGAACCCGAATTCCTTGTCCCAGATAATGGAAATGGAAGAGAAGATCGAACTGAAAAGTATGGTCATCCCTATGATGCCCGGGAATATGAACTGCATATAGGGCATTCCCATATCCGGCGATACCATTTTGGACATGCCGCCGCCCACTAAGAACAGCCACAGGAGCGGTCTTGCTAGAGTGGATATGAGCCTCCCGCGTTCGCGTACGAACTTGATGAACTCCCGCGCGACAATCACATATATGGCGTTCATATCAGATTTCATAGAAGCGGTTATCCCCTATCGAATTTTTTCCTGTACGACCGGATGGATTCCTTCAATTCATCTCCGCCCGATACCGCTTCCGGCCTCATCGCCTTGCCTGTGAGCTTTAAAAACACATCGTTCAGCGTCGGCCTCTGAAGCCTCACGGATACTACGGCATCCGCAAGGGTATTGATAAGTTTCGGAATGCAGGCGTCCCCCTTTGACACGGATATGAATATCTCTCCGTTTTTTTCTTCCGCATCGAGATTCAGGCTCGTTTTAATCACATCTATAGCCGCAACATTGTTTCTTGTCTTTAAATAAATGACATCCCCGCCGACCATTTTTTTCAATTCTTCCGGCGAGCCCTGCGCGATTATTTTCCCCTTATCTATTATAGCTATCTTATCGCATATCTCGGCCTCTTCCATGTAATGCGTGGTCATGAATATGGTAACATCATGTTTTTTCGGAAGCTCCGATATGAATTCCCATAGATTGGTTCTGCTCTGCGGATCGAGACCGAGTGTAGGCTCATCTAAAAACAATACCTTGGGCTGGTGGATTATGGAACGCGCCACTTCGAGCCTTCTTTTCATGCCCCCTGAAAACCTTTTTACAGGCTCGTCTTTTCTTTCGTAAAGGCCCACGAAATTTAGAGCGTCATTTATCCTTTTTTTTCTCTCATTCTTAGGGACATTGTAAAGATAGGAATGAAATAGGAGGTTTTCATACGCCGTCAATTCTTTGTCCAGAGTATTGTCCTGAAAGACGATGCCTATGTTTTTTCTTACCTCCGAAGATTCCTTCATGCAGTCGTGGCCGTCTATAGCCGCGTTGCCTGACGTGGGAGATAAAAGGGTGCAGAGGATGTTTATGGTAGTCGTCTTTCCAGCGCCGTTGGGACCGAGGAAGCCGAAGATGGTTCCTTCCCGAACTTCGAACGATATTCCGTCAACGGCCGTTATAGAGCCGAATTTCTTTGTAAGGTTTTCAACCGTGATTATAGGGGTCATTTAAGAAATTGTAGCATGTTGAAGCGTGCAAAATCCTGTTTAACGGAATTTAGATTATATTGTTCATAATAGCGGGATAAAAGGTTATAATCTTAAAAGGGAATATGGAAAATATATTTTTCAGCCGGCCGGCATTTTATGCGTTTCTTTTCGGGATATTAAGCGCTGTTTCCCTTCCCCTCGGCGCATGGGTGGGCATTTTAATTAAGCCTTCAGAGCGTCTGACCGCATCCATAATGGCTTACGGCGCGGGTGCGCTGCTGGCCGCGCTTACCCTTGAACTGGTTGCCGAAGCCCTTGAAAAGCTTCATGGAGGTTTCTGGCCTATAGGGCTTGGCTGTGCCATAGGCGGTTTTACCTTTGTGGCGCTCAATCATGCAATAAGCAATAAAGGCGGCTTTTTAAGGAAGACGGCTACCCTTGCAAAACATGCGACAAAATTAAAACGCAGGCGCATCGCAGAGGTCATAGAATATTTGAGCCATGTGCCCCTTTTCAATTCGCTGCCGCCTGAAGAGATACACTCCCTTGTCGTACATGTCCATGAGAGGAATTTTAAACAGGGGACGCGCATTATCACCGAAGGGGAGCAGGGATTTGAATTGTATATAATTGAAAAAGGCAGTGTTGAGGTATTGCACCAAGGAGAAATTATTGCAACGCTCGGGCCTTCAGAAATTTTCGGTGAAATGGCGCTCCTGACTAATGAAATAAGACAGGCAACAGTGACGGCCAAGACGGATGTCACGCTGCTCGAAATCCATAAATCGGATTTTGACAGGCTGCTTCAAGCCTCTCCACAATTAAAACAGGAAGTGCAAAATATTTACGACGCCCACCTCAAAGGGCTTGAGCTTATAAGGAGAAAAGCGGATTCCAGAATATGGGCTGAAAAGGTAGAGAGGTTCACAGAAGAAAAGGACTATAAGCCCTCTGCCTCGGAGATATATAAGATATCCAAAGATCACATTGCGCATAAAGGCGCTCCTTTAGCCATTTTGATCGGCACATTCATGGACGGCATGCCCGAGTCTTTTGTGATAGGAGTAAATACAATAGGTGGTGCCGGAATAGGTCTTTCTCTTATAATCGGAATATTTCTGGCAAATTTCCCCGAATCCATGTCCAGTTCCATCGGCATGAAAAAAATGGGCATGCCCGGTTGGAAGATAATGGGATTGTGGGGTTTGCTTTGTGTGTTGTCAGGCATCGGCGCTTATCTGGGGAATATTATGTTTCAGGGCGTGCCGCCGTATGCAGTTGCGTTTATCGAAAGCCTTGCCGCCGGGGCTATGCTCGCGATGATAGCCGAGACCATGCTGCCGGAGGCATTCGAGCAGGGCGGCTCCGTGGTCGGCATGTCGACAATCTTCGGCTTCCTCTCGGCGATTTTCGTGAAGACGATAGAGTCTTAATACCACTCTATCTTATTCTTCGGCACGTGCCATTTGATGAAGTCATACATTATGCCGAGCGGCGCTTTTTCGACCCCCTTGAATCTCTTGTGAAGAACCGGAAGCGCGTCAGGCACGTAAAGAAATGTTTGCGGCTGTTCCTCGGCTAATATCTCGTGTATCCTGTTATAAATTTTTTTCCTTTTTCCTATGTCAAAGGTCTGTCTGCCCTGAATAAGAAGCTTATCGATCTCGTCATTTTTATACGAGATGAAATTGAATTCCCCGTCCTTTGTTTTTGATGAATGCCATATGTCGTAAAGGTCGGGGTCCCTCGACAGCGCCCACCCCATGATGACCGCCTCGAACCTTTTTTTGTCTATGAACTCATGGAGCATCGCCTGCCATTCGAGGACTTTAATGGTCATATCGATCCCGATTTTTTTAAGTTGTTCTTTTATTATCTGCGCCGTTTTGAGCCGCGCCTCGTTCCCCTGATTCACGAGAACAGTGAATGTCAATTTTTTCCCGTCTTTCTCGAGAACGCCTTCGGGGTTTTTTTGCCATCCCGATTCAGAAAGCAATTTTACCGCCTTGTCCGGATTGTATTCGTAATCTTTCACATCCGGATTGAACGCCCATGATTCGGGAGGGAATGGACCCGTGCATGGGGTTCCATAACTCATCAGCACGCCTGCTATGATTTCTTTTTTGTTGATGGAATGCGATATGGCCTGCCTTATCCGTTTATCGGAAAATAAAGGATTGAGAAGGTTATAACCGAGATACGTGTAGCCGAATGAAGGGTATCTGAACTTCTGAAAATATTTCTTGAAGAAATCCGTTTGGGCCTGAAGTTTGTACTGCGGCGGCGTTAACCCCATGAAGTCTATGCCGCCGAATTTCAATTCCAGAAACATTGTCGCCGTGTCCGGTATTATTCTCGCCATGAATCTGTCTATATTAGGCCGTTTCTCAAAGTAATGGTCGAATGCCTCAAGGACTATTTTCTGGCCCGTAACCCATTCTTTGAGCTTGTAAGGCCCTGTGCCTATAGGATTACGGTTTACTTCCGGAGATTTCAGATCTTTTCCTTCAAGCGCATGTTTGGGAATAATTCCCATTCCCCACGATTCAAGCGCGGGCGCGTAAGGCTCTTTGTATGTGACCATTACGGTATATTTATCGACTGCCTCTACTTTTTGAACCGGCCCGTATATACTGCTGTAAGGCGTCGGTATATTGGGGTTTGTTACCGTCAGATAGGTAAATATCACGTCATCGGATGTGAACTCGGCGCCGTCATGCCACTTAACGCCTTTTCTGAGCCGGAAAGTTATTATAAGTCCGTCCGGGCTTATATCCCAGGATTCGGCAAGGTCTCCGGTCAGTTTGATATCCTTGTCGTATTTCGTGAGGCCGTTAAAAATATGTCCGGTTATTTCGGCTGAAGCGCTGTCGGATGCGAGAAGCGGAAGAAGCCTTTTGGCGTCGGCTAAAAAACCTATGGTAATGGTATTCGGATGTTTAATTTCCGGTTCTTTAGTGCAGCCGATTAAGAAACAGATGGAGAAAAGCAGGCAAAGATATCTCCATCTCTCCATTATTCCCGGCCTTTATTTGTTTATCGGCTGCTGCGGCAGTTGCTGGGGCAATGCCCTCTGTTCCGCGGGAGCCGTCTGTTTTATGACCGAAGTAGTTTTAGTCGTCGCCATGGTCAGAGCGAGGGATGTGAGCATAAATACAACCGCTGAGATTGTGGTAAGTTTGTTCAGAAATGTCGCCGCTCCCCTGCTTCCGAAGATGGTCTGGCTCGAGCCTCCGAAGGCCGCTCCCATTTCGGCGCCTTTTCCGCTCTGAAGCAGCACCACCGCGATCAAGAACAGGGACGCCATCAGATGCATGATTATTAAAAACGTTGTCATCTTTTATCTCCTTTGAAATTTGTATATTTATTTTTTGAATTTTACTATCCGGGCGAAACTGTCCGGCTTTAAACTCGCGCCGCCTACGAGGGCGCCGTCTACGTCTTCGCAGGCCATTAACGAATCTACGTTATCCGGCGTTACGCTGCCGCCGTAAAGTATCCTTATTTCATTAGCTTTATTGCCGTAAATGGAAGCGAGCCTCTCACGAATATATTTGTGGGCTTCCTGAGCCTGTTCTATCGTCGCCGTTTTTCCCGTTCCTATAGCCCATATCGGCTCATAAGCTACGACAATGCCGTCGGCAGATACATCCTTAAGCCCGTTTTCCGTTTCCCTTTTTAGGACATCGAATGTCTTTCCGGATTCCCTTTCCTCAAGGGATTCGCCGATGCAGAAAATTACGTCGAGCCCCTGTTTTCTTGCGGCCTTTATCTTCTCGTTTACGATTTCGTCGGTCTCGTGAAAATACTGGCGCCTCTCCGAATGTCCTATTATCACATGCTCGCATCCGGCATCCGCGAGCATCACAGGCGATACTTCGCCGGTAAACGCGCCCTTTTCTTCGTAGAATATATCCTGAGCCGAAAGCTGGATATTCGTATCTTTTATCATCGATGAAGCTATATTCAGCGAGGTGAAAGGAGGCGCTATTATTATTTCCACAGCCTTTGCGTCTTGAACGAGGGGTATGAACGCTTTCAGGAAGGATTCCGTCTCCCCGATGGTCTTGTTCATTTTCCAGTTAGCTGCTATAAACGGAGTTCTCATAAGGATTTAATTTAGTGCATAAGGCCTTGTTCTGTCAAGCATGGGAGAGGATTATCTGGTATATTATATTCATGTCCGCGAAACAATTATTGCTGCCGTTGGCGCACTCGGAGATTTTTTTGAGAAGTTGTCTCGAAAAAATGATCGGCAGGCATGTTTCTTTGACAATAACCGACAATTCCACAAGCATGATCTCCGTTAAATCGGGCGGCAATACCGTAGCGGTCAGGCTGCATAGGATGTTCCTTAGCGCCGGAAATGACGTGATCTCCGAAGTTGCGCGATTTATAAGAAATAGAAAAGGCAAAACACCCTTAATAAGAGATTTTATAAGGCAAAACAGCGGCTGCTTGAAAAAGACCGCCAGGAAAGTCGTCATTAACGCGCAGGGCAAATATTATCATCTTTCCGATATATACCGGTCGATAAATGAAGAGTATTTCGGCGGCACGGTGTCCGCCCGTATCGCATGGGGAGCAAAAAGCCCCCGCTATGCCGTACGAAAGAGGACTATGGGCAGTTACAGCAGCCATGCGAACATTATAAGGATCAATCCGGTTCTCGACAGGAGAAGTGTTCCCCGCTATTTTATCGAGTTTATCGTTTATCATGAAATGCTACACGCGGCTATGGGCGTCGAAATAAAGAACGGCAGGCGCTCCGTACATTCAAGGGAGTTTAAAAGGCGCGAAAGGCTTTTTAAGCATTATGACAGGGCCGCAGCCTGGGAAAAGGGAGATAAGGCTTAAGATATGTGAAGCTCTATCAGGTTGGGGACATCCTTGATAATCCTGATAGCTTCGGTCAATTGATCATGATTTTTGTAGCGCAGAGATATTTCCTGTTCGACAATGTTTTGTTCCTTCATGAATTTCAATTTGGTCCCGATAATTTTTATGCCGCATCCTTTCAGCAGTTCCTTTGTTTTTAGTTCTTCCGTGCCCTTGATTTTAATTAAGAGGCTCGCGTATCGGTTTGTGGGAAGAATATCCTCGATGTTTTTTAATATTGCCAAATTTACAAGCACAAGCAGGGAGGTAAAGCCCGCAATCATGTATTCTCCGAAACCTACGGCCATGCCGATGGCGCTGACTATCCAGAGGGATGCGGCAGTGGTAAGCCCCCTGATATAGTTGCCGTGCCTTAATATCGCGCCCGCGCCGAGGAAGCCGATGCCGACGACGATCTGCGCCGCGATCCGGGCGGGGTCCGTATACACACCGTAAGTCTTGTATACGTGAACCGAGGCGATGGTGAACAGGCATGAGCCTAAGCAGACGAGAAGCTGCGTGCGGAAGCCCGCGTATTGTCCTCCCATCTGCCGTTCGATGCCGATAAGCCCGCCTAATGTCGCAGCGATTATGAGTTTCAGGAAGTTTTCCAAAGTCCCTCCGTTAAGGTTTATGTATCATTATACCTTAATCCGGTTTGAAAAAAATTGAAAAGCCGTTTGAATAATTCGCGGCAAAGGCGTGTTATAATTAACTTACACCATTAGCTTGAGGGAGGATACGACATGAAAGTCATTATAGAGATAGAAAAAGACGAGGAGCTTGAGAAGATAAAAAAAAGCTTTAAGGGAGAAAAGATTACAGTTGTAAAAACTCAAAAAGAGAGAAAAAAAATACTGGAAAGTATTTTTAAAAGATACAATGTAAAGCTTCCCGCTAACTACAAGTTCAATAGAGAAGAGATACATGCCCGATAAAATCTTCGTAGATACAAATGTGCTTGTATATTTTATAAGCGCAGAAGAAGATAAAAAAGCAAAAGCCGGAGAAGTGATATTTTCAGGTCGGGATGTATATATCAGTTCTCAGGTTATGAGCGAGTTTATAAGCGTTTGTTTTTCCAAAAGCCTTTTGACTCAGGAAGACTTAATAGTTTTGGTTGATAATTTTATGGAATCGTTAAGATTTTCATGCGTGGAAGAAAGCACCATTAGGAAATCCCTCCAAATAAAGAAAGAGTTTAACTATTCATATTGGGACAGTCTGATAATAGCGTCGGCATTGGAAAATAACTGTTCTGCGCTGTATACGGAGGATATGCAGGATGGACGGGTTATTGATGATGAACTGACTATTGTTAATCCCTTCAAAACATAAGCGCACTGGAATCAAAGCATCCATGCAAAGTATCGGCGCGGGCCTGAGCAAGGCGTGCGCGCGGTTGACTAACTTCAATTTAGGCAAGTATAATCAACGGTTATGGAAGAAATAAACGAACTTATAGAGCAGAGATTCAAGAAACTCGATGAATTGCGGAGCCTTGAAATAGACCCTTACAACGGCCGCTTCAACCCCGAATCGACGGCCGGCGCATTAAGGAATGCTTACGGCTCCACCCCCAGGGAGAACCTTGAAACGGAGCCGGTCAATACGTCTATCGCCGGCAGGATTGTCGCAATGCGCGATTTCGGCAAGGCTTCGTTCGCGCATATTCAGGACGCTACAGGCAAGCTTCAGATATACCTGAAAAAAGACGTTCTCGGCGAAAAACACTCCCTTATGAAAAAGCTCGACATCGGAGACATAATCGGAGTAAGCGGCAGGCTTTTCAGGACAAAGACGGACGAGCTTACAATCGAAGTTAAGGATTTTGTTTTCCTCAGTAAGTCGCTGAGACCCCTGCCCGAAAAATGGCATGGATTGAAGGATATCGAACTCAGGTACAGGCAGAGATATGTAGACCTTATCGTCAATCCGGAAGTGAAAGATGTGTTCGCCAAGAGAAGCGCGATAATAAAGGCGATGAGGGACTTCCTCGAAGTGAGGGGCTTTATAGAGGTCGAAACCCCCATGATGCATCAGATCCCGGGAGGCGCGGCAGCCAAGCCTTTTAAAACACACCACAACGCCCTCGGCATGGATTTATATCTGAGGATAGCGCCGGAGCTTTATCTTAAAAGGCTTCTCGTCGGGGGGTATGAACGGGTCTTTGAGATCAATAAGAATTTCAGGAACGAAGGCATATCCACAAAGCACAATCCCGAATTTACGATGCTCGAATTTTACATGGCTTATAAGGATTATGACTTTCTGATGTCCTTTACCGAAGATATGTTTGCCGCTATTGCGGACAAGGCACTCGGCACATTGAAGGTTCCTTACGGAGATATCGTTATAGACCTGACCCCGCCGTGGCCGCGCATTACGATGCTCGAAGCCTTGAAACGGAAAGACGTTCCGGATGACGTCATAGCGGATCCGGAAAAGGCACTCGCATGGGCCCGTTCTAAAAAACTCGATATTCCTACCGGGTCTTCTCATGCGAAGGTGCTGGATGAAATATTCAAGGAGTTCGTCGAACCGGAACTCGTGCAGCCTACGTTTATAATCGATTATCCCGTCGAACTCTCTCCTTTAGCTAAAAGGAAACCCGATAACCCGGCACTTGTCGAAAGGTTCGAACTTTTCATAGCGTCGAGGGAGATAGCTAATGCCTTTTCGGAACTCAACGACCCCATCGACCAGAAGGAAAGGTTTTTAAAGCAGGTGGAGGACAAGAATAAGGGAGACGAAGAGGCGCACTGGATGGACGAGGATTTTGTCAGGGCGCTGGAATACGGCATGCCGCCCGCGGCCGGAGAGGGAATAGGCATAGACAGGCTGGTAATGCTTCTCACGGATTCCCAGTCCATACGCGATGTTATATTATTTCCGCAATTAAAGCCGGAACAATAATAAATGAATCTCCCTTACCAACTATTCATCGCCTTACGCTACCTGAAGTCGAAAAAGAGTCATAAAGGCATATCTTTCAATACGGTCATATCCATAACAGGCGTTGCGGTGGGCGTCATGGCGCTGCTTACCGTCCTTTCAGTCATGAGCGGCTTCCAGGAAGACCTTCAGAAGAAGATATTAGGAGCCAATGCCCATGCCGTTGTCCTGAGCTATAAAGGCGGCATCGAAGATTATAAGCCTGTAATGGAGAGGCTCAAGAGCGAACCGCATGTTGTTTCAACGGCCCCTTTCGTCCTCGGACAGGTGATGGTGTCGTCGGGCAAAAGGGCGCACGGCGTTTTCCTGAGGGGTATAGAGCCTTCTTTGGAATTAAAGACCACCGATATTTTGAAGCATATAAAAAGGGGAAGCGTACAAGAGGCTCTTGAAGGCGCAAAATCCAAGGGTAACGGCAGGGGCGTTCCATGGATAATTTTAGGCAAGGAATTAGCGGCCATGCTCGGCGTTATTACGGATGATACGGTTAATATAATTTCTCCGGCAGGCGAGGTAGGCCCTCTCGGTATGCTGCCGAAGGTGAAGCGGTTCAAGGTTATCGCGGTGTTTGAGATGGGCATGTTCGAATACGATACGAACCTCGCCCTTACCGATATAAAATCCACGCAGGAATTTTTCGGATACGGTACGGCGGTGTCGGGAATAGAGCTGAGAATCGACGATATTTATAATGCCGCGGCGGTGAGGGATTCGGTGAATAAAAAATTAGGTTTCCCTTACTACGCGCGCGATTGGATGCAGATGAACAGGAACCTCTTTTCCGCTCTGAAGCTCGAAAAATTCGCGATGTTCGTCATATTGATACTCATAGTGCTGGTGGCTTCTTTCAATATAGTGAGCACGCTTATGATGAACGTGATGGAGAAACAAAAGGAGATAGCGATATTAAAGGCTATGGGCGCGACGAATCAGGGTATAATGACGGTCTTTATATTTCAGGGACTGCTCATAGGTTTTGTCGGAACTGTAATCGGAGTAACCGGCGCTTATGTCCTCGGAAATATAATCAATAACTACGAGATTATAAAGCTTCCGGCCGACGTCTATTATTTAAGCAAATTGCCGGTGAAGATGAAACTCATAGATTTTATTGTCGTATCTTTTTCCGCGGTCGCCATCAGTTTTCTTTCCACGCTGTATCCCTCGTATTATGCGGCAAGATTGAATCCCGTGGAATCCTTGAGGTATGAATAATGTGTAAGATAATAAAAAAGCTCCTCTGCATAGCGATAATCTCATCCATATTATTTGCCGGCATTACCATATGGGGCAGGGGAGGCGATAAGTTCAGACGTATCGGGGAAAAGACGGGCGGTATCGTAAAAAAGGGAACCGACAGGCTTGCCGATGAAGCGGACAGGCTGAGAGATAAAGCGGAGGCCTTTAAGGAAAAAGTAGAGGGATGGACCGGTAAAAAACAGGAGCCGGAAGAGAAGAAATGAAAGAGCTTATAACCGTAGCCGGACTCGAAAAATCATTCTACATGCCTGCGGGAGAACTGAAGGTTTTAAAAGGCATAGACGCGGTTTTCGGGGAGGGAGAGGTCGTGAGCATCGTGGGAGCATCAGGCGCCGGCAAGAGCACGTTTCTGCATGTATTGGGAACCCTCGACAAACCTACGTCCGGAGAGGTTACCTATAAAGTCGGCGGTCAGGAAATAGGTCAGAAAGGGGACTGTCCCGCCCCGTGCGGCATAGATCCTTTTTCTCTTTCCAACGGAGAGCTTGCCGCTTTCAGGAACAGCGTAATAGGATTTATCTTTCAGTTCCATTATCTCCTTCCTGAATTTACCGCGATAGAAAATGTGATGATGCCGGGGAAAATAGCGCTCGGCCGTCAGCCGTCAGCCGCCGGAGATAAAGAAATATATGAAAAGGCGGAAAGACTTTTAAATGAATTGGGGATATACGCAAGGAAAGATCACAAGCCCGGCGAACTGTCGGGCGGCGAGCAGCAGCGGGTTGCGGTTGCGAGGGCGTTATTTCTCGATCCTAAGGTCGTTTTTGCCGACGAGCCTACGGGAAATCTCGACACGGCAACAGGAGAGGAACTCTTCAGGCTTTTAATGGATATAAACTCGAAATACGGCACTACATTCATCATAGTGACACACAATGAGCATTTGTCCAAAAGATGTCATAGGATCATGGAAATGGTTGACGGGAAGCTGCGTTGATAGCTATATATTCATTGTTTTTTTGTATCTTTCTATAAAACCGACGATTTCGATAATAAATTTTTCAATATCTGCAAGATGATTATCTATCTGCAATCTCGAAATAACCATCCTTGACTGCCTCCAAAAAATCCTTCTCAAAACCGATTTTTTTATAAGAAAGGTCTGCTGCCCGTTTTGTTACCATTTCTTCATAGTCATCAAGAAACGACTCGTCTTCACAGTATATAAGAGCGCCTTTAATTGCCTCATATTGGAAAAGGGCATCTGTTTCTTGAAGAAAAACAATATCTACATTGAAAGGCTTAAATAAAAGAGAAAGTTCAACATAGAGCTCGCCGTATGCCTCGAATTTTTCTTCGGGCAGTTTTTCAAAAACTACCCCGATATCAAGGTCAGAGCCTTTTTCAACGGAAATAGGCTCTCCTTTAAGAAACGCAATGCCATTGTCTTTTTGGGAACCGAAAAGATAGGCTATTTTAATATTATGTTTTCTGAATAATTCTTCCAATGTCTTTGCCCCTTATTGTTTTGACTAATTGTATCACAACTGCAAGACAAAGTGCGTTTTATAGCTTTTTACGGAAGCTTGGTAATCAGAGGTTTTATCAATAGTACTGCAAGTAAGAGTATAAGTGGTTTCTTGGGAAGGTCTCACGCTTACAGAATCGTTAAGGGGGCTGACACTGCCTACTCCTTGGTTTATGGAACAAGAATCAGAACCTTCGTCAGGAGTGCCTCCGTAATATCTACAATCCCACGATAAAGTGGAAGTAGCGGGAAGAACTTCTATCACAGCCGGGTCAGCTGAGAAATTACATTCCGGATATTGATACTGTTTGCCGTTTTTATCCGTGAGGATTAATTTATATAAATAATTGATGTTTGGAGCTAAGGTTGAGTCCGTGTATGAAAAACTGGTGTTATACGGAGAAGGCTGGACAATGGTGTTCAATGTCCCTTGTTTTATAATATTGCCGTCTCTGTATATTCCATATTGGTAGGCATCCGTGACGCTGTAGTTTAACGTAAAGCCGGTTGTGCAGGTTCCGGTTTTATCTGAATTAATAATCGGAGTGGCTGTTTGATTATTTAATGTTGGAGTTGGAGCAGGACCGCCACTCCCGCCACTATCCCCGCAACCACCCCAAAGAACATTAAAATTACAACTGACGTAGTCATAAACTACACCAGCTGCGACTGCTGCGACTACTACAACTACTAGTGGCCCCGCATTCACTTGATGAACTGGAATAGAAATAGATAAAACCGATATAATTAAAAAAATAACAATTAATTTATAATTTAATTTTAAAGAAATAAATCTCATAATTTTAATTATAATATATATTTAAAAATAAACAATAGTTATCCACATATTTATTTTTAAAAAAAGAGCCTCAAAATATTAAAATATTAATTTGAGGCTCTAAAAATCTATTTACAATGTGTTAAAAATTACCCTAATAATCTCTCCAACTAATCCTTTTTCCAACCCTTTCGCGCCGCCATATCCATAAGAAAAATTCCAACCGCTCTTACTGGACTCGACAAGGATATTAGCTTTTGTTATTATTTTTTTATTTTCAGAGATTACTATTTGGACTTCGATTTTAGCCGGTTCGCCCAAATTGATTCCGAGCAGGGCGCCCGATATACCCCTACCTGCAATATTTCCGTCATCATACTGCTTGAAAGATATTTCTATTGCAACGATCGAATTATTATTAACGGTAATATTTTTTTCCTTCAGACTTTCCCTAATAAGCAATTCAATTCTTTTTATATTTTCTGTTGCTATTTTTTCAACATTAGAAATAATAAAAAGATTAACCGAATTTGGCTGAGAGCTGATTTTCCCCTCAGATTGAATATTGGTATTCATTGGTAAGCCAGAGCACCCGCTTACTACTATTATTAACATAAAAATCACCAATCCTATCAACATTATTCTTTTCATCCCACACCTCCATTTGCACTGAGCAGTGAATATTTCCAAAATGGATCGGATGACCCTATTTTTATATTGGTTTTATCCCGAGGTCTTTGCATATTTTTCTCGCAAGGTTATCGTTGATTTCTGTATGTCTTGGTACGGATGAGCGTTTATTTTGACTTGGATTCAACCACCATGAATGACGTCCGCCTTCTCTTACAAATTCACAACCCTGAGACCGTAAATACTTCAGCAGGTCATTGCGTTTCATACGGCAATTTTTTCTTCTGCATATCCCGTTCCTACGGCAGAGAGAGCGTCTTGCCGGTTGAATTCAAGGGCCTCTTTTAGTGTGGCCCGAAGGCTTTCCACTAACTCTTCGTGGGTGCGCTCTTGACAGTTCACGCCGGGAATTTCCTCTATCCAGCCAATCCACCAATCACCCTCTTGCTTTACTATAGCTGTATATTCTGTATTCATACTTACCCCCTTTCGGATAATGTCATTATACCTTAAAACCTTAATTCAAGTAACGCGCCTATTGCGCCCCAATCTTTACAGAAGCTTGGTAATCAGAAGTTTTATCAACAGTGCTGCAAGTAAGAGTATAAGTGGTTTCTTGGGAAGGTCTCACGCTCACAGAATCGTTAAGGGGGCTGACACTGCCTACACCTTGATTTATGGAACAAGAGTCAGAACCTTCGTCAGGAGTGCCTCCATAATATCTACAATCCCACGATAAGGTGGAAGTGGCGGGAAGAACTTCTATCACAGCCGGGTCAGCGGAGAAATTACATTCCGGATATTTGAAAACAGTGACAGAGACGCTGTCCGAAAGGGTTTTATCCTTGGGATAATTGCAGGACATTGAATAATTGTATGTTTTGCCTAAGCCCGGATTAGATGTTCCTCGAGCTATTTTGCCTAATTCTTCTCTGCCTGTGGCCGGGCCTTTACTGCCGCTCCAATCTCCGGAAGCTGAGCAAGATAACGCTCCTTCGGTTATCCAGTTAAGGGTGACGTAATTGCTGGCGACTTTGACCGTATCCGGTCCGTCTGTGCCGTTAATTTTGAGGTCTAATTTGATGCATTCCGAATAAGCGTTTAATTGCGGATATCTGTATTGCGTGCCGTTTCTATCAAGAAGAATTACTTCATACTTATAATCCTTATTGGGCGCCAGACCGTTGTCCGTATAGGAAAAATTGGAAGTATGCGGCGAAGGCCAGGAATAGTATTCTATTTTATAATACTTTCTATTACCTTTTTTACCTATAACATTTCCGTCAGAATCATATACATTTTTATAATAAGGCTTTCCATCCTCATCATAAAAAGGTTCCTCTTCCACAATAGGGCAATCATTCGGCGGCTGTCCATATTCATCAGTAAAACATTGCGTTTTTCTCTCGTCTCCCAAGAATCCCTGTGAAAGCAAATTGTTGTCCCTATATATTCCGTATCGCAATGCGTCAACTGTTGTGTAGTTTAACGTAAAGCCGGTTGTACAGGTTCCGGTTTTATCCGAGTTGATAATCGGCGTGGCTGTCTGATTTTCCAAAGTCGGAGAACCGCTTGCGCCACCGCCACCGCCGCCACTATCACCCCCACATTCACCGGCATAAGTTTTAATAACCTTACCGGAAACATTGCCTAAACGACAACTGCCGTCCGCAGAAAGCCAATCAATACCTAAAACGCCGCCAAAAAATACTTCTAATGACCCTATAAATGTATTTAACACAACATTAATTACAGTATCAATAATATCTACAACAGCTTCAAAAGCACCGCTGATAGCATCCCAAACATCATCCCAAAAGCCAGCATGCGCTGTTTTAACAGATAAGCCGTAAATTGCCACTATTAAAATCAGAAAAGAAACAAAGAATTTATTATTGAAAAAACTCATTACTATAATTTTAACAAACTGAAAATAAATGGCAAGATGGTTGGCTGTGGATAACTAAAAATAAAAGAGGGAGAGCTTTCACTCTCCCTTTGTTTTACCGATCGGACGACGAAGCTGGTATGGGCAAGTTATATTCAACCAACTTACCGTCTTTTTTAATAGATATTTTAAGTTCGCTATCAGGCAGTTTTCCATCGGACATTGCCTCATCGGGAATTTTAAACCACAAAAATCCTTGAGTGAATGTTTTAGGCTTAATGTCTCCAAGTTTTAAAACCTTACTTTTTAAATCCTGTTCAACATCTTTATTAACACTTGCAGTATGAGCCGCTGATATTGGCCCACCAATACCATACGTAATCAAGAACCATCCAACAGATTTCAAACCCCAACTTCTTTTTGTAATCTTATAAACATCTTTAATCGGCAATGACGCTAATGTAAACTGTTGGTGCGATTTGATGATTAAATTTGACGCAGTGACTTCAAAAACATATGACGAAGTGTTTAAAATACTCAGATGCACAGCTAAAATATTATCCCCTATTAAATTCGCATCAAAATATTTTTTGCTGTCTTCCTTTGTTAATATCGGGAAGGCGGTAATTAATATGTCATTATCTCCAGCCTTCACAACCTTGCTCTCGTCAATCTGCGACGGCACATTCTGTACCGTATAATAACTCGCGCACCCGCTTGTCAAAACCGCGACGAGCAAAACCAAACTTATCATTACTAACTTTTTCATCCCACACCTCCTATTATTTAGTCCGTTGAAAAAAAGCCGAGGCTTAGATGCATTCGTGCATTTGCCATGAAAGAATTATATCACAGGAGGAAAGTGGTGTCGTAAGCTTAATGCGCGAACTAACGAGCGGCTATTTGTCGGCCCTGCGAACGGCTTGTTGGATAAGGCTTTGCTATTTTTGATTTCAGGGGGTATTTCCCCGGATTTTCTATGTTGTCAATTTCCAGATCTATATCTAATTCCGGCCAGTATAATTTTGACAATAAAATTAAAGTTGATGATATCAGGAAGAAAAATACCTTTACCCTCAAATATAAAGATGCAAAGTTACCCCTTTATATACAGGTTTATCCTTATCGAAACGGCTCAAAAGTTACATATGAGATAGAAATCCCCTACGAAGTTGACTCGCAAAGGGGGATAAGCATGCCGAAAGAGGATATTGATTCGATAAAAACGCAAATAGAAAAGATAGCCAATGATTAAAACGAGGGCGTAGCTTCCAAAAGTATTACCGAATTGTAGACTTTCTGTGAACAAGCCATCCAGAAAGCCTGTAACTGGCTGTCGGCATGGTAGCCCTTGCCGCATGGTTCTGCATGGCTTTTTTTGCAATATGATATAATATTTGCAACGCCATTAAAGGAGTTTGCCGATAATGAAGGATGTGAACAGCATACTTGAAATGCTGAGAAAAAATAAGCCGCAGCTTGCAAAAGACTATGGCCTTGTCAATATCGGCGTATTCGGCTCTTATGTGAGGGCAGAACAGACAGAAAATAGCGATGTTGATATTCTCATTGAACTTTCCGTTCCAGTCGGTTTAATCTCGATATTAAAGTTAAAGCATACCCTTGAGGATATTATTGGGTCGAGGGTTGATGTTGTAAGCAGAAAGGCATTAAAGCCATATATCGGAGCGCGAATATTAAAAGAAGTCCGGTATGCCTAACCCAAGAGATATAAGGGATTACCTCCACGACATCCTGCATGACATTGATAATGCGCGAAATTTCACTTCGAACATGTCGCTGCCGGAATTTCAGGCAGATGAAAAGACGATTTATGCTGTTGCAAAATGTCTTGAAAATATCGGCGAGGCTGTTAAGCGTATGCCTGACGACATCAGAGATAAATATAATATTATTCCATGGCGTGAAATTGCGGGCATGAGAGACATTCTTTCCCACGAATATTTTCAGGTAGAGGTTGCCGAAATGTGGATTACTGTCCAAAATGATCTGCAGTCTTTGGAAGATGCGGTCAAGCAAATACTTTCCGAGATGGAATTCCGGCAATAATAAATGCATCTTAAATATCTTTTAAAAGCCTTTCCGGCTATTGCTCAATAGTTACATAATCGGTTATTATATGAGCCGAATTTTTTTATTATTAGAGGAGACGCATAGAAATTAAAATGTCCGACATTGTTGAAAAAGATACAGCGGAACTGGAGATTCTCCGACACAGCACATCCCACATCATGGCGCATGCCGTAAAGGATTTGTTCCCCGAAGTAAAATTCGCAATAGGCCCCGCAATCGAAGACGGTTTTTACTACGACTTCGACAGGCCTGCCGCGTTCGCTCCGGAAGACCTCGCGAAGATCGAAAAGAGGATGAAGGAGATAATAAAAAAGAATAACCCTTTTGTCCGCAAGGAAATCTCAAAGGCAGAGGCGATCGAGATATTCGGGCAGAAAGGCGAAAATTATAAGGTCGAGCTGCTTCAGGAAATCCCCGACGATACTGTTTCTTTGTACGAAGAAGGCGGTTTCGTTGATCTTTGCAGGGGGCCTCATTTGCCTAAGACGGGAATGGTCAAGGCATTCAAGCTTCTGAGCGTTGCGGGCGCGTACTGGCGCGGAGACGAAAAGAATAAGATGCTCCGTAGGATCTACGGCACTGCGTTCGAGACAAAAGAGGAACTGGACGCGTATCTTAATTTCCTCGAAGAGGTCAAAAAAAGGGATCACAGAAAATTAGGCAAGGAACTCGATCTCTTCAGCCTGAGCGAAGATATAGGCCCCGGGCTCATACTCTGGCATCCCAACGGCGCGATAATAAGAAAGACCATAGAGGACTTCTGGAGGAACGAGCATATAAAGGCCGACTACAAGATACTCTTTACGCCGCATATCGCCAAGCTCCACCTCTGGCAGCAAAGCGGGCACTGGGATTTTTACAGGGAAAATATGTATTCTCCGATGGAGATAGAGGAAGTCGCGTACGAGTTGAAGCCGATGAACTGCCCGTTCCATATCGATATATACAAAAGTTCTCTGAAGAGCTATAGAGACCTGCCTTTAAGATACGCGGAACTCGGAACGGTTTACAGATACGAGCGATCGGGCGTGCTTCACGGTCTTTTGAGGGTAAGGGGATTCACTCAGGACGACGCGCATATATTTTGCATGGAAGACCAAATAGAGGATGAGATACTTAATATACTCGACTTCACGCTTTTCATTCTCAGGACATTCGGATTCGAATCTTACGACATCTATCTCTCGACCCGTCCTGAAAAATATGTAGGCTCTCTCGATAACTGGGAAAAGGCGACGGACGCACTCAAACACGCGCTCGATAAAAAAGGTCTCGCATACCGGGTAGACCCGGGAGAAGGCGTTTTTTACGGCCCGAAAATAGACATAAAGATAAAAGATTCTTTAAACAGGTCGTGGCAGTGCAGCACTATTCAGGTTGACTTCAATCTCCCTGAAAGGTTCGATGTGACCTACCGCGGGAGCGACGGCAAAGAGCACCGGCCGATAATGATCCACAGGGCATTGATGGGCTCGCTCGAGAGATTCTTCGGCGTGCTTATCGAACATTACGCGGGCGCGTTCCCGTTATGGCTCTCGCCGGTTCAGGTGTCGGTACTGACGATCGCGGAACGGCACGGCGATTACGCGCTGGAAATAGGAACGGCGCTGAAAATATCGGATATAAGGACCGAAATAAATACGGATAACGAAAAGATAGGGTATAAGATAAGGGAAGCTGCCGTGAGAAAAATACCGTATCTTGTTATAATAGGCGATAAGGAAGTTTCGGAGAAGATGATAACCGTCAGAAAAAGAAACGGCGAAAATATAGGGCCGTTTACAGCGGAACAGTTTATGGATATAATAAAAGACGAAATAAACGGCAAAAAGTGATATTGGAGATTGCTCCAAAACTATCGATGGAGGTGAGAGCATAAGCAAGGACATCAGATTTAACGAAGGTATCAGAGTGAGGGAAGTAAGGCTCATCGATGACGAGGGCAAGCAGGTAGGCGTTACGCCCATTCTGGAGGCTCTCAAGTTGGCGCGTGAAAGAGGATACGACCTCGTTGAAGTAGCCCCCAATGCCGTTCCTCCCGTATGCAGGATAATGGATTACGGCAAGTACAAATATCAGATGAGCAAAAAGCATACGGCGAGAAAGACAGTCGATGTCAAAGAGGTTAAGATAAGGCCTCAGATAACCGATCACGACCTTCATCTCAAGATAAAGAATATAAGGCGGTTTCTTGACGACGGAGACAAGGCGAAGGTTACCATGTTTTTCAGGGGCAGGGAAATCATAAGGCCGGAGATCGGAATGAAGCTGTTTGAGAAAGTAGTTGAATCCCTTTCCGGAAAGTTCCAGGTGGAGCAGCAGCCTAAACAGGAAGGGAAAAGCATTACTATGGTGATAGCGCCATCAAGCAAATAAAGAAAGGAGAATAAAATGCCTAAGATGAAGACTCACAGAGGCGCTGCCAAGAGGTTTAAAGTAACGGGCAGCGGGAAAATAAAGAGATACAGTGCGAACAGGAGCCACCTTTTGACGGGCAAGCCGGCCAAGAGGATGAGAGGGCTCAGGAAGAGCAGCTTAGTGCCGGAAGTGCAGCATGACAATGTAAAGAAGCTTTTGCCGTACATGTTCTAAACCGCGTCAGGCGTCAAGCGCACGATTTTCGACGCATTCCGCTTGACGCGAATGTCTTTTATTTATTAAACTATACGTCTTTAAAGCAATGAATTTGAGGAGGAAGTAAAATGCCGAGGGCAAAAGGCGGTTATAAGACAAGGAAATACCATAAAAAAGTCCTTGATATGGCAAAGGGGCAGTACGGCGCCAGAAAGCGCGTATATAAGGTGGCTGCCCAGATTGTGGATAAAGGACTTCTTGCTGCGTATAAAGACAGGAAACTCAAGAAGCGCGAATTCAGGGCGCTGTGGATCGCGAGGATCAATGCAGCCGTAAGGTCTCTCGGAGTGTCTTACAGCCTGTTCATTAACAGCTTGAAGAAGGCGAATATTATCCTCAACAGAAAAGCACTTGCGGATCTGGCGTATAATGATCCCAAGGCATTCGGCGAACTTGTAAATCAAGTTAAAGCAAATTAAGAGTTAACGAGTGAAGAGTTGAGGGGATGGAAGACCCTAAGCAGACATTCCTCAAAGAATTAAGCTCCGCAAACAATCTTTCCGAGCTGGCGAATCTCAGGGTCAAATATTTAGGCAGAAAGGGGATTATAACCGAGCGGTTAAAATCCCTTTCCGCGCTTCCTCCGGAAGAAAGGCCGTTACAGGGCAAAAATATAAATGAAATAAAGGAATCTATCGAAGCCGATCTCGACTCGAGGGAATCACGGCTTAAGCATGAAGAATTAAAGAAGCAACTGCTTTCGGATTCGGTCGACGTTACCTTGAGCGGCAAATTCATTCCCTTCGGCAGGCCGCATCCCATAAATAAGGTCCTCTCAGAAATAACGGACATTTTCGTGGGAATGGGATTCAGCGTGGAGGAAGGGCCTGAAGTCGAACTCGACTATTATAATTTCGAGGCGTTGAACATACCTAAGGATCATCCGGCGCGGGATATGCAGGATACGTTCTACATAACCGACGACATAGTATTAAGAACCCACACGTCGCCGGTTCAGGTGCGGGTCATGGAAAAAAGAAAACCGCCGGTGCGGTTTATAGCTCCAGGCAAGGTTTACCGCTGCGATGCCGATATAACGCATACGCCGATGTTCCATCAGATCGAGGGCTTCATGGTGGATAAGGGCATAACATTCAGCAATCTTAAGGGGGTCTTAGAGGCGTTTCTGCATCGGATGTTCGGCGCGGATACGCCGGTGCGCTTCAGGCCGAGTTTTTTCCCTTTTACGGAGCCGTCCGCGGAAGTGGATATAGGATGCATATTGTGCGGCGGGGCCGGATGCAGGGTCTGCAAAGGTTCGGGATGGCTCGAAATATTAGGGGCCGGGATGGTAAACCCGAAGGTATTCGAACACGTAGGCTACGACCCCGAAGAATATTCGGGCTTCGCGTTCGGCATGGGAATAGAGAGGATAGCCATGCTTAAGTATTCGATAGACGACATCAGGCTGTTCTACGAGAACGACATAAGATTTCTGAGGCAGTTCTAATGCGTATACCCCTTGAATGGCTGAGAGAATTTGTCGCGGTTCCCGCAGACGCTTCGGAGGTCGCTCATAAACTCACAATGATAGGCCTTGAAGTGGAGGCCGTGGAAAATCTCGATAACGACGTCGTTTTTGAAGTGAACGTTACTCCCAACAGGCCCGACTGTTTGAGCGTTATCGGTATTGCGCGGGAGCTTTCCGCCGTGTACAATACGCCTCTTGAATTTCCGGATCACGATATTCTGGCCGAGACCGGAGAACTCGATTTCAACGTAGACATTCTCGATAAGGAACTCTGTCACAGATACGCGGGACGGATCGTGAAAAATCTCAGATTGGGGGCTTCCCCCGAATGGTTGAGAAACAGGCTCGAAAAGTGCAATATCAGGTCGATCAATAATATCGTGGATATTACGAATTACGTGCTTCTGGAACTGGGACATCCCCTTCATGCCTTTGACCTCGGCACGATCAAAGGCCGCCGTATCCGCATTGGAACGCCGAACACCGTAAAGGGAAAAGGGGCTAAGGTCGTGATTAAAACCATAGACGGCGTCGATCATGAAATGCCCGGCGAATCACTTCTTATCTGGGATGAAAAAAGACCGATAGCGGTCGCGGGAGTCATGGGAGGTCATGAGACGGAGGTTTCCGATTCCACTAAGGATATATTCATCGAGAGCGCTTATTTCGATCCGGCATCGGTCAGGCGGACATCGAAGGCCCTCGGATTGAAAACCGAATCCTCATTCAGGTTTGAACGGGGAACCGATATAAAAATGCTCAAAAAGGCCCTCGACAGGGCTGCCTATTTGATGAAGACTGTCGCCGGAGGCGATATTCACGGGAAGATAGACATATACCCCAAACGCTACAGGCCCGCTGCGATAATCGTCAGGTATGAAAGGGTCAACGAAATACTCGGTTTGAGACTTACTAAAAAGGATATGCTCAACTGCCTCAACGGGCTCGGTTTTGAGATTGAAACGCTTCCGGACAGGCTGAAAATAAAGCCGCCCGCTTATAGGCGGGACATAAAAATGGAAGCGGACGTAATAGAAGAGATCGTGCGGATTTACGGCTACGACAGGATTCCGGCGCAACTGCCGAAGGCTACGATAGGGACAGAAGGCAATGAGTTAAAAGTTAGAAGCAATATCAAGCAGGCTTTTTTAAAGTCAGGGTTTACGGAAGTAATCAATTACAGCTTCATGGGCATTCATGACATAGACATGCTCGGCATCGATGAAAAAGATGAGAGAAGAAATTCAGTTCGGATAAAAAATCCGCTCAGGGCGGAAGATTCCTTAATGAGGACGACCCTTATACCTTCGATGATAAAGAATCTCGTTCATAACGTCGCCCACGGCAATAAGGAGTTGAGGCTGTTCGAGACGGCGAAGGTATTTATCGGCAGGAATGAAAACTCCGGCCTTCCGGATGAAAGGGAGCATCTTGCCGCGCTTTACTATAAGGAAAAGGTTAAGGCGCTTTACAAGGATGAGACGCACGATTTTTATATCGTTAAGGGAATAATAGAGGCTGTTTTTAATGAGTTGAAGATTTATGACTATTCGTTTATCAGGTCGTCCGAGCCGTTTTTGCATTCAGGCCAATCCGCGGATATTTTTATAATGGACGAAAAGGTAGGTTATGTCGGCTCCGTTTCCCCGGCGGTTATAGACGTTTTGGATATAAAGGCGCATAAGCCTGCCGTAGTCGTTATGGAACTCGATATCGACAAGCTGATGCCGTATACGATGCAGGTCGTAAAATACAGGGCTTTGCCTAAATATCCGCATGTAGAGCGCGACACCGCGTTGGTTGTCGATTCATCCATCGAGGCATCTGCAATCGTAGCATGGCTCAAGTCTTACGCTTCAGACATGATAGAGGATATACATATTTTCGACGTCTATCAGGGGAAGAACATCCCGGAAGGCAAAAAGAGCATCGCATTCAACGTGCGTTATCGGGCGGCCGGCAGGACGCTCAAGGATGAAGAGGTCGATGCCCTTCACAAATCGTTGGTAGACTATATCCTCGATAAGACCAACGGACAATTAAGACAGTAGGTCAGTACATAATCCGTAATCAGGCGAAGCAGGCACGGCTTCAAAGCCTTTCTCAATGCGATAAGATTATTTCTCTGCCTGTTTCTACTGTTTAATGTAAAGGTTATACCGAAGTTGCCCTTAAACGGCGCGAGGGTTCGGCGCTAAGGTATCGCTGATAAAGGCTTTTCACCCATGTCCGCTTCGCCGCGATGAATATTTGTTGCCCCATCGACTACTGGCCGATGACTTTGTATCCCGCCTTTTCGATTGCCGCAGTAATGTCTTCTTTTTTGAGTTTCGATTCGTCGAATTTAACGGCAGCGCTTCCGACCTGCACGTCAGATTGCGATACGCCTGAAAGCGCGTCTATAGCCTTTTTTACCCTCATCACGCAGTGTCCGCAGCTCATGCCCTCGATTTCAATCGTTGTATCAGCCATTTTTCGCCTCCTGTTTGAAAGTAAGATATAGTCTATGATTATTCCGACAGAGCCTTTTTGATCGCGAGGGCTATGGATTGGCGCGTGAAAGGCTTTTGGATGAACCCGCACGCGCCGCTTTTAATCAGATTGTCGATGCCTGCAAAGCCCTCGTGGTTGTAACCCGAGCAGAGCAGCACCTTCACCTCCGGCTTTATGGTCTTGAGCGTCTGGAAAACCTCTCCCCCGCCCATCTTCGGCATTATCATATCCACTATTGCCAGCGATATTACGTCTTTCATGCTCCTGAATAAATTTAACCCCTCGCTTCCGTTCTTAGCGAGCACGACTTCATAACCGAGAGGTTGCAGTATATCCCTGCATAGCTCCCTGATATCCGGCTCGTCGTCTATAACGAGTATCGTGCCGGTTCCCGTCAAGTCTTCGTCCTTGCTTGAGTCTTCTTTATCGATGATTTTTGTTATAGGCAGATATATGTTGAATCGCGTCCCTTTATTGAGTTCGCTGTAGATGTTTATGTAGCCGCTGTGATTGTTTATTATGGAATGCACTATATATAATCCGAGCCCCGTGCCTTTTCCCGTCTCCTTTGTGGTGAAGAACGGATCGAATATCCTGCTCTGCGTCTCCGTATCCATGCCGTGTCCGGTGTCGGATACCGACAATTTTATAAAACCGTCTTTATCCGTAGAAACGCCGCCGGCGGCTCCGTTTTCGACTCCGACCACAGATGTATCTATGATTAATTTCCCGCCCTCGGGCATCGCATCCCGGGCGTTTACGGCAAGGTTCATAATAACCTGATGTATCTGAGAAGGGTCTGCAATTATGTTAGGGACGTTCTTTTTGAGGTTGAGGCCGATCTCTATATTTTTCGGTATGCTCCTCTGAAGAAGTTCCATGGAGTTATGAATGATTTCATTGATGTTCGCGGGTTTTACCTCCATTTTTTCTTTTCTGGTTATGGTGAGGATCTTTTTAGCCAGTTCCGCGCCCTTTTGTGCGGCATTATTTACTATCGAAGCCGGTTTGAAAAGGGGATCTCCTTCTTTCGTCATGCCGATCATGATCTCCGAATATCCTAATATCGCGGTGAGGAGGTTGTTGAAGTCGTGCGCTATACCGCCGGCAAGGGTCCCGATGGCCTCCATCTTCTGCGATCGTATAAGCTGCTCGTAAAGTTTTTTCTCCTGAGTGACATCTCTCTGAATGGCCGCGTAGTGGATCTCTCCTTCCGCGTAAATCGGGAAGATGACAGCCGAGGCGTGATATATCTCGCCGCTTTTTTTCCTGTTTACGAATTCCCCTCTCCAGACATTTCCGGATGTTATGGTGTTCCACAGTTTTTTATAAAAGTCTTCATCGTGCATTGTGCTTTTTAAAATGGATATTTTCTCGCCTATAACCTCGTCAGGCCGGTATTCGGTGACCGCTTCGAAAGCCGGATTGATATAGCTTATGCGACCGTCGGCGTCCGTAATAACGATTACATCGAAGGCAGAGTCTATTACCTGCCTGAACCGTCTGAGGTACGTAAGATTTTCCGTCTTGTTCAGCGCTATCGCCGCGTCGGCCGATATTGCCTTAAGTATGGACTCATCATCTTCGGTAAAACCTCCGGCTTTATTGCCGAAAAGAAGAACGCCGAGAGGTTCTCCCTTGTCCGAAAATAGAGGATATGCCAACAGATTTTTTATTTCAGGGTGTCCTTCAGGGAAAAAGCCGCTGAATGCCGGATGATTCATTACATTGTCTATCCGGACAGGCGCGAGAGATAATTTTGCCAGACTCACCAGCCCCTTTCCTTTAGGCAGTTTTTCACTTGTTTTTACGGTCAAACCTCGGCTGATGAGTTTTTTGAAGTTGCCGGTTTCATCGTAAAGAGCGATTGCGGAAATCTCTGCGTTTATCATTGTGTTTGCCTTGTCTATAATCAAGTCAAGTATGTCGTCTATCGAAGAATGTTCGTGAATAGATACGGCTATGCTGTGCAGCGCCTGATATTGTCCGGTTTTCTTATGAAGTTTTTTGAACGCCTCGCTTATAGCCGTACCGATAGCGTCCAGTTCCCGGGTTCCTGTTTCGGGTATTGCCTGAGGCGCGCCGGCAGCAGGCGAATCGCCTTCTTTCACCCGTGAGACATATTCATAAATCATCCTGACCGGATCGATGATAAGCCTGCCGATAAGCGCGTTCAGGGCCGCGATGGACAGGAGGGTAATGCCTATGGCTGCGGCTATAATGGAGGCGAGCAATTGTTTCATTTCTTTTTGCATGCCGCCGGATGATAAAACAACCCTCGCAAAGCCGATAGTAACCTGCGGCGAGTCGCCGGACGCATAAAAGATCACCGGGTTATAAAAGTCGTAGCCGTCTTTAATTCTTAAATACAGAGGGGATGAAGACTTCTCAAAGTGTTTCACAGCTTCAGCATGAGGAGGGGATTTTAATTTTTCGATGGGATAGGCGTCTACGGCATCCCATATATTAGAGTATACCTGCAGAAAAACGACATCTTCCGCCATGACAATATAGGACGCCTTCTTGAGAAGGTCGAGGTTTTCCCTGATAAGGCCTTCCTCTGCCGTCCTCGAAAGGGAATAGCTCAGAGTTGT
>MHDU01000045.1 GCA_001803635.1 Nitrospirae bacterium GWB2_47_37
TTCCTATAGCTTGGAAAAACACGGCAGGAGAGATAACATGCAAAAACTATTGAACGTATTCAAGGCGCTTTCCGACGAGACGAGGCTCAGAATACTGAAGCTCCTCGAAAACGGAGAACTTTGCGTATGCGACATCGTGGCCGCCCTCGGCATGATTCAGCCCAAAGTCTCGTTCCATTTAGGAGTAATGAAAGACGCGGGATTGATAAAAGACCGCAAGCAGGGCAGGTGGATACATTACCGCATCGACGATTCCGATATATTCAAACGCCTCATCCTCATCTCGGCTCTGGAACGCATTCCTGAAACCGCGATAGCGGAGGACAGAAAAAAACTCAGAAAATTTTTAAAGGATAAAAATGAAAAACGGGGCATGAAATCCAAAACCGAATCGTCCGCGTGCCTTTGCGGAAAAGAGGGAGACAGGCAATGTTAAAGGTCATGTTCCTGTGCACGGGCAATTCATGCAGGAGCCAGATGGCCGAGGGGTTTGCGAGGGAAATCGGAAAGGGTATTATCGAACCTTACAGCGCCGGGCTTATTGCAGCCGGAGTTAATAAAAGGGCAATAGCCGTTATGAAGGAAATCGGAATAGACATTTCCAAACAGAAATCCGAAGAGATAGACGAAGAGCTTCTCGGGAATATGGATATTATCATCACCCTTTGCGGCCACGCAGAGGCTTCATGCCCTTTGACTCCGCCGCATATCAGGCGCCGCCACTGGCCTATCGACGACCCGGTAGAAACTATAGGCGCAGAGGAAGAAATAATGCGCGAGTTCAGAAGGGCAAGGGACGAGATAAAGGGAAAAATAACTGATTTTATAACAGAGGCAAAAAAGGAGGCTTAGGGCAATGAAAGTCGAAATTTACGATCCCGCCATGTGCTGTCCAACCGGGCTTTGCGGGCCTGCTATAGACCCGGCGCTGGTCAAAATTAGCGACGCAGTGCTTGCCTTAAAAAAACAGGGGGTCGAAGTTCAGCGGTTCAGCCTCGCGCAGCAGACCAAGGCGTTTATGGATAACAAAAAAGTGGCGGATCTGCTCCATAATAACGGCAAGAAGGCTCTGCCGGTCATTATAGTCAACGGCGAAGTGTTAAAAACGGGAGCGTATCCTTCATACGAGGAACTATGCAATGCGCTCGGCATAGAGCCGCTGAAGGCAAAGCCGATTTCATTGCAGATGAAATGAGATGACAAAATACATATTCTTTTCGGGCAAGGGCGGCGTGGGCAAAACGACTATGGCATGCGCCACAGCGATCTATCACGCAACTGAGGGCAAAAAAACATTGATAGTGACGACTGACCCTGCTTCCAATCTTGCAGATGTGTTTGAGCAGGAGATCGGGCATAAGATAACGCCGATCAACGGCATCGCAAATCTTTATGCTATGGAGATAGACCCTGATGAGGCGACGCGGGAATATAAAGAGCGCATTATATGCCCTTTCAGGGAGGTGATGCCCGCGGACGTGATCGCCTCGCTCGAAGAGAACCTGAGCGGCCCTTGCACTACGGAGATGGCTTCATTCGACAGGTTCATAGATTTTATGGAAGGCGACGAGTACGATGTGATTGTTTTCGATACCGCCCCAACAGGGCACACAATAAGGCTTCTTGAACTTCCTGTGGACTGGTCGAAACATATTGAAGAATCGGCAAAGGGGAGCGGACAGACATGTCTCGGCCCGGTTCAGACCATTCAGGAATCAAAAGACAAATACGACAGGGCAACCGCTTTATTGAAAGACCCTCAGAGGACGACTTTTATATTCGTTATGAGACCGGAAGACCTCTCTCTCTACGAAACAATTAGGGCCTCAAAGGAGCTTGAAACCATAGGCATAAAATCGGGAGAGATAATAATAAACGGCATTCTGCCGGAAGATGTCTGCGAAATAAATTTTTTCAGGAAGAAATACGAAGCCCAGCAAAAAATAATAAAAGAAACGGAAAGCGCGATAGAAAAGCCGAAGCGGTATATGTTTTTAAGAGACAATGAGGTAAAGGGGATCGACGCGTTGAAGGGTGTTGCGGAAGAATTGTTCAAAGGCGTAAAACCAAAATTCGGCATAAAGGGCGAGCCGCCGGAGCGATCCCAACCTGCCCTTGAAATGCCCGACATAAACAGCCTGTGGCTTCCCGGGAAACAAACAAAGGCATTATTCTTCACCGGTAAGGGCGGCGTGGGCAAAACAACCGTATCGTGCATTGCAGCTCTTTATACCGCTCAAAAAGGTTTTAAGACCCTTCTCGTAACAACAGATCCCGCGGCGCATATAGGAGAAGTGCTTGACGTTAAAATCGGCAGCAGACCCGTAAGTATAACCGAAAACCTATACGCCGTAATGGTAGATCAGGAAGAAGCGTTCAGGGAATATAAAGAAGGGGTTTTAAACGACGCGCGCGGCAAATACTCGGAAGACATGCTCGCCGCAATGGAAGAGGAACTCAATTCTCCCTGCACGGAAGAGATGGCTGCCTTTGACAAGTTCATTCAGTATATAGAAGGCAGAGATTATGAAGTAGTTGTATTCGATACCGCTCCCACTGGCCACACCTTAAGACTCCTTGACCTTCCCTTCGATTACGCAAAACAGGTGGAGATGATGGTTTCCGCTGCGGAAAGCGCGGAAGTGAAAGAGACCGCCCGGAGCAGATTTGCGGAGATAATAGAAATATTGAAAGATAAAAACCGCACTATCTTCAGCCTTGTGCTTTACCCTGAATCGACGCCTATTATGGAATCATACCGCGCCATGCTCGATTTAAAAGATGCCGGGATACATACGCAGCTTGTGGTCGCAAATATGATATTGCCTGAAGAAGTATGCACGAATGATTTTTTTAGAAACAGAAGGCGGATGCAGATGAGGTATTTGAAAGAGATTGCCTACAAGTTCAAACTGCCGGCGCTTCAAATCCCTTTAACTCAGGACGAAATAAAAGGGCTTCGTTCCCTGAACTCCGTTCTGAAAATTATATTGTATAGCTGAAATAGTTGTAACTATCTTTTTCCTGCTCTTCATTCCTGCCTTTTTTCAATTTTTTCAAGTTCTTCATATGCTTTCTTTGCGCAATCCGGGCACATGCCGTGGCTGAACTCGGCCTCTGAATGGTCTCTGATATACAATTCCATCTGCTCCCAGTACCCCTTATCGTCACGTATCTTTTTACAGTAAGAGCATATAGGCAGGATGCCCCGCAATGTCTTGACCTCTGCAAGGGTCTTCCGAAGATTTTTCGTGCGTTCTTCTATAAGCAGTTCCAGTTCTTCTCTGTGTCTGCGTAATTCTTCCTCAATTCGCTTGCGGTTTACAATTTCCTGTTCCAATGATTCATTCTTAACGGCGAGTTCCGCAGTGCGTCTATTGACCATAATTCTGAGCATTGCCGACCAAAAAATTGCCGTCACAGCAATAACTCCCAGAACAACAAGGGTAATAAGGAAATATTTTTTGTACTTACGCCATGGATCATCAAAGCCGAGCCACTTCTCATAAATCCTGTCATATTCTTCGCCCGATTTAACGATCAAGAGCCCCTGATTGAGCTTTTCGCGCAGTTCATCCGCGCCTTTCCTCACGCCGAATGAAAAAACGCGCTTATAGTCAGGAACGAGCGGCCCGGCTTTCAGGCCCTTTATTGAATGCTTTTTTATTGCCAGAATGCCGATCAGCTTCGAGCAAAGGAACGCGTCATTTTTCCCTGACGCAATCATCTTTAAGCCTTCGGGAATAGTGTCAACAAGCACAATTTCTCCCTGGAATTTATGCTCCAGAAGCGCGTGATGAGCGGCATCCGACCGCATGACAACTATTTTCTTTCCATGCGCGGATTCCATGTCGCGAATTTCGGCGCTGCCGGAGCGTACAAAGAAGGTATCAAAAGTCTCTGTATGGGAAAGGCTGAAATCCACCAAACGCTGTCTCTCGGGCGATTTTGCCACAATAGGCAATATATCCAATTGGCCTGAAACAAGACCGTTCCACATTACGTCCCATGTCCCGGTCGTAATGACGATCGGCAGGTCCATGGCTTTTGCAACCGCTTTAATAAGTTCAACTGAAAAGCCGTCGGCCTGCCCATTTTCATCAACAATAGCAAAGGGCGGAAATTCAATCTCGCTGCCTACCTTAATCGCAGGCTTACTGTTTGACGCATAGCTGACAGCGATCGTAAGACTTACGGCGATAATCACGGATAAAATGCAAAGGGATCGAATCATTAATTTTTTGTCCAATACATTCATTTTCGCATTTTTATCCTAACATAAACCCTCTGCTCATGAAATCTTCTCTTTATCCAGCGCCTGCCTCACCCTTTTTAAAAGCACGTCGGGAGATACCGGTTTGGGAATGAACTCCATCCCCTCTTCAAAAACTCCCTTCTTGTGGATAATATCTGCCGTATATCCGCTCATAAAAAGCGCCTTTATGCCCGGGTTTATTTCCTTTATCTCTTCATACGCTGCCTTGCCGTCCTTCTTCGGCATTATCACATCGAAGAGGAGAAGCCGAACCGTGTCTTTATTCTCAGTGAATTTATTCACCGCATCTTCGCCGTCAACGGCCTCTATAATTTTATATCCGAACTTCTCAAGCACTTTCTTCGCGAGTTCTCTTACCTCGACGTCATCCTCGGATACGAGTATCGTTTCGGAGCCGCCTTTTATCTCCGCTGTTTGAACCGTCTTTTCGAGCTGCGTTTCCGCATCCCTTCCTATTAGAGGCAGATATATCATAAACGTCGCGCCCTTTCCGGGCTCGCTGTAAACGGAGACATAGCCGTTATGCTGCCGGATGCTGCCGTATGCCGTGGCCAGCCCCAGACCGGTGCCCTTGCCGACCTCCTTTGTGGTGAAGAACGGCTCGAATATTTTTCCCCTTGTTTCCTCGTCCATGCCGACTCCGGTATCCGATACCGACACAAAGGCATACTTTCCGGGCTTTCCATATCCGTGCGCCTTCATATAACTTTCGTCAAGCTCGGCAAGGCCGGTCTCTATGGTCAGAATGCCGCCGTCCGGCATCGCGTCCCGCGCATTCGTAACGAAATTCATCAGCACCTGCTCTATCTGCCCCCCATCGGCCATTACCGTAAGTTCTTCGTCCGCAACGTCTACCCTGAACTCTATGTCCTCGCTTATCAGCCTTGAAAGCATCTTTTTTATCCCGCGTATTATGTCATTGACGTTAACCGGCTTCAGGCTCATTATCTGCTTCCTGCTGAAGGCTAAAAGGCTGTTCACAAGATGAGCCGCCTTTTCCGCGGAACTAAGTACCTCTTTGATATACGGGCTGCCGGGGTCGTCTTCCTGCATCTTCATCTGCAAGAGATTGGCATAGCCTATTATCGTAGTCAGTATGTTATTGAAGTCATGCGCGACGCCTCCCGCCAGAGTGCCGACAGCTTCCATCTTTTGAGCGTGGCGAAGTTGTTCCTCCAGCCCGCGCTGTTCTTCTTCGCGGCGTTTAAGCTCGGCCTGAGATTTTTCAAGCTCCACAACCCGATGCTCAAGCTCCTCGTTAAGTACGCAGATCTTTTCGCCTGTTTTTAGCGCATCCTCTTTTGAACGATATATTTTTTTAGTATAGCCGGAGATAAGACTATGAAGCACTACCGCGGTAATTGCAACGTAAAACCATCCCTTGTAAGTTTGGAATAATGTAAGGGTTTCATGGTCTTCTATCATTTTAGCCAGCAATGTATCCGAAAGAAAAATCCACATCCCACCTACGACAGCGTAAATCAACACGATCTTTAGTGGAATCAGGTTATCCCTTTTCATAAAAGCATTATATCACCGAATGAGATATATTGAAAATTCAAATGCAATTTATGCGCGACCATATGCAAATTTTGCATCCGCCCCCTCCCTGCTGCCGTAAAAATATAAATTGTTTTTGATTCATTAATACGCTTCATGCTTTATTATCCTTTATTTCCCAGCTATAAATTCAAAATTTAGACAACCTATAAAAAAATGTTGTTAATTGGCATAGTAATTGCTTCAACTGTAACGGTTGACAGTCGCCATTTTTGGTGCTATATATCAGACAAGAGGATCATTTCCGGCTCAAGGAGGCATGTATGAGAACAAAAAGGATCGTAGGATTGGCAGTAACGGTAATATTTCTTTTGACCGCGTCGGCAGCCATAGCAGCATGGCATGGGTATCGCGGAAGCGGCGGATGGGGCATGGGAACCCAGTATCAGAGAATGTATAATCCCGCAGCAGCAGAAACCCTTTCAGGAACGGTCGAAGCGGTGGATAAAATCACACCCATGAAAGGAATGTACTCCGGCGTCCATATAACGCTTAAAACAGACAAGGAGACTATTTCCGTCCATCTGGGCCCTGAATGGTATATCGAAAGGCTCGACACCAAAATTGAGAAAGGCGATAAAATCGAGGTCAAGGGTTCGAGGGTAACATTTGCGGGCAAGCCGGCAATAATAGCGGCAGAGGTCAAGAAGGGCGATAATGTCCTGATTCTCAGAGACAAGGCAGGCATTCCCGCATGGTCAGGGTGGAGAAGGTAGAATTAGTCGAAACGCAGAAAAAATAGGCCCTGCCTTGAGCCGGAGGCAGGGCTGTTAAAAAGGAGACAGCCATGTCATTAATAGCTGCGGAAAATATTCAAAAGGATTACAAAACAGGCGAAGTAACCGTTAAGGCATTAAAGGGGCTGAGCTTTGAAATAGCTCCCGCGTCTTTTGTCTCTTTCGTAGGCCCTTCGGGCAGCGGAAAGACCACTCTCTTAAACATCATCGGGTGCCTTGATAAGCCCACAATAGGTTCATTAACAGTAGCGGATACCGATGTCCTGCATCTTGACAGAAAGCAGAGCGCATCATTCAGGGGCAGTAACATAGGTTTTATATTTCAGGATTTCAATCTTATCCCCGTGCTTACCGTTTATGAAAATATTGAATATCCTTTGCTTATGGTACAGAACACACCCGCTTCAGAAAGGAAGAAAAGAGTCACAGCCCTCCTTGATGCTGTAGGTATGATTGACCAGAAAGATAAATATCCCGACCAGATCTCCGGAGGGCAAAAGCAGAGAGTTGCTGTTGCAAGGGCATTGGTCACAAATCCCAAGCTTGTTCTTGCGGATGAGCCGACCGCAAACCTTGATCACAAGACAGCTTATATGGTTATCGACCTCATGAAGAAGATGAGGGACGAGTTTAAGACCACCTTTATCTTCTCCACACACGACCAGAAGATAGTCGGAGAGGCGGAAATACTCTACACGCTTGAAGACGGTGAATTGATCGGCAGGCAGGCCAAAGGAGGCAAAGGCAATGGGTAATCTCTTTAAAATAGCGATAAGAAACCTCTTGAGATATAAAAGAAGGACATTGCTTACCGCTTCGTTAATAACGATCGGCGTTGTATTTGTCCTTGTGTTCATTTCCGTTTCAGGCTCGTTCAAGAACATGATGATAGGGCAGATAACGGATTCATATATGGGACACCTGCAAGTGCACCGGAAAGGTTATGTCGCATCCATAGATAACCTTCCCCTCAACCTCAATCTGAAGGCAAGTACCATTGCACGACTCGAAAACATCCTCGATAAACAGCCGGAAATAGAGGCATACTCGCCGAGGATAAAGTTCGGAGGCATGTTCAGCAACTTTGTTGAGACCACCAATATCAGACTGGTAGCTGTTTATCCCGACAGGGAATTCAGGACAGTCCCGCTTCTCCCGTTAAGGATAACGAGCGGAGGGAAGACCCTTAACAGGGGAGAAATCCTTATACCCGATCTCCTTGCAAAGGGCATGAAAGTGAATATTGGAGACATGGTCGTAATTGTCGCGACCAATGTGGACGGCTCGGTGAACGGGAAGCAGTTCAAGGTCGCCGGTATCGTCGAAGGAATAACCGGGCCAGGAGGCAGGGATGGGTATATCCATATCGAGGATGCAGCGGAACTCCTTAGGATGGAGAAAATGGAGATTAGCGAATTTGCAATACGGCTTAAAGATTTCGGCAAGCTCGGCAAATTCAGCGAAAAACTGGATGGCCTTCTTTCAAAGGAACTCAACCAGCAGAACAAACCCATATTTGAACTGCACACATGGGAAAAACTCTCGCCCTTCTTCAACATAGCCAAGATGATAGATGTGATGACGTTTTTCATAAAACTTATGCTAATAGCCATAGTTCTCATCAGCATCATGAATGTGATGATAATGGCGGTGTATGAGAGAATACGCGAAATAGGCACGATCGCCGCAATAGGAACTCTGCCAAGTAGGATATTGAACATGTTCGTGATCGAGGGTTTCTGCCTCGGAATTGCAGGAACAATTATCGGCAATATCGCCGGCATCGTTATCATTTTCACCCTCAATATGATGAAGATGACTTATAATTTCGGACAGCAGAAGGGACTTATACTTCAAGCGAATATTAATCCGGCGGATATTCTCGTCATATCGGTAACCGTAATAATCGTCTCGGTCTTAGCCAGTCTCCAGCCCGCGTTCAAGGCGTCGCGCATGGAGCCGATCAAGGCACTGAGGCACATATAAAAAGGAGACGGAAATGCTTAAAATAATCGGGTTCATCCTCACATTAATAATCGCTATGCCGGTTTATGCAATAGACGGAGCAGCGCTTTTGAAGCAGGTGGACAGGAACCTCAGCCCCGAGTCGTACGAGTCTTATAGAAAACTCATCAACATAGAGCCGGACGGCAGGAAAAAAGAGTTTACCCTGTTCACCGCAAAAAAAGGGATGGACAAGGTTGCGTCCCTATTTCTCGCTCCCGCAAGCGAGAAAGGCCGGAGCACTCTGCGACTCGGCGACAATATGTGGCTTTACATCCCCAATGTAGGCAAGCCGGTCAGGATAACAAGCCTCCAGTCCGTAGTCGGAGGGGTATTCAACAATGCCGACATCCTACAGCTTGATTATGCCGCCGAATACAATGTAGAAAAGGTTGAGGAAAAGGGAAACGAATATCTCCTTTACCTGAAGGCAAAGACAAAAACCGTAGCCTATGACAGGCTGAAGGTATGGGCCGACAAAGGGAAAAAGCTCCCGACAAAGATTGAGTGCCTGACAGAGGCGAATATGCTTATTAAGACTCTCTATTTCAAGGATATTAAAGATTTCGGAGGCGGGATCGTGAGGCCGGCGGTTATAGAGACCGACAGCCCGCTTTACAAGGGATATAAATCGGTGATGATATTCGCCGGAATCAAGGAGAGAAAATTCAAGGACGAGGTCTTCACCCTGACCTTTATGCCGAATTTAGAGTCGTTGAGATGACATTAAATGATTAAGAAGCGGGTCTTTATAACACATAGGGACTGTCCCTATTTACGGACGAAACGAAGCGGAGTCGTAGAATGGGGACTGTCCCCTGCGCTGATAATCGCAATTTTCATATTCGCATCTTCAGCCCGCGCGGAAGAGAGCAGACCCGCTTCTTTGCCCGAATACAACCTCAGCGTCTCCTTTGATATTGCCGGCTCAAAAATTACCGGAATGGCGGACATAAATGCGCGCGCCGGTCGGGAACTGACGGTGCATACGGGAGACCTGAAAGTTCTCGATGTCCATATCGGAGATAGGCAAATTAATATAAACATAAAAAATGATCAGTTCAGGATAACACCCGAAACCGATGCGATCGTAACTATAAAATATGAGGCTGTATTTAAAGATTCGAAAACGAATATTATCGGCAAAAAAGGCGTAATACTCAGAGGCACGTGGTATCCGCTTGTGGAAGGCATGTTCGTTTACAGCCTGAAAGCGGCTCTCCCTGACGGACACATCGCCATTTCAGAGGCTGAAAAGATCACAATGGATAAAAGGGGCGACACTGCACATTTTGCCTTTGACTTTCCCTATCCCCTTAATGACGAGGACGGAATATCGCTGATCGCCTCTAAGAATTTTGTCGTCTCAAAGGACACTTATAACGGCATAGAAATAGTCGCATACCTCTTACCCGAAGAGGCGCATTTCGCAAAGACATTTATTGAGCATACAAAACGCTATCTGAAAACCTATGAAAAACTCCTCGGCAGCTATCCCTATAAAAGACTTTCCATTGTTGAGCATTTTCAGCAAGCGGGCTATTCCATGCCTACGTATATCTTCCTCGGCAGGGAGGATTTCAAGCTGCCTATAGAGGAAACACCGTTGGGACATGAGATCGTTCACCAGTGGTTCGGCAATTATGTCTATACCGATTATGACAAGGGGAACTGGAACGAAGGGCTGACAATATATTTTGCAGACCATTCTTATAAAGAGCAGAAAGACAGAGGATGGAAATGCAGGAGACGGATACTCTCCGGATTTAAAAGCCATGTGAAGGATAAAAAAGAATTCCCCCTTAGAGAGTTTTCAGAGCGGTATGATTCGGCATCGAGGTCTATCGGATACGGCAAGGCGGCAATGGTAGTGCATATGCTCAGAAAAATGACGGGTGATAAATTATTCTATGCCTCAATAAGAGATTTCATAAAGGGAAATAGGTTCAGGGTTGCCGCATGGGACGACATTAAAATCGTTTTTGAGAAAAGTACGGCTAAAGACCTGTCGTGGTTTTTTAATCAATGGATAGATAAGAAAGGGACGCCTGAGCTTTCAATGGACAATATCGGCATCAACAAGGCACAAAAGCGGTTCAGCATAAATTTTGATATTATTCAGAAAAAAACCGAATTCAAATTACCGATACCGGTGGCATTTTATTCAAGGGGTAAAAAAACAACCCGAATTTTTACCCTTGATAAAGAGCGTGAAAGATTCAGCATTATCCTGCCGGAAAGACCGGACGAGATCGTCATTGATGAAGACTATGATCTTTTCAGGGCATTATCCGTCGATGAAGACCCTCCCACGCTTGAGCGACTTGCCTCGGATGAAAACAAATCCATCATTCTGCCTGCTGATCGTAAAGACAGGTATAGAGAAATCATAGATGTCTTTAATGAAAAGGGCGAGAGAATAAAGTTAGCTTACCTTAAATCCGGTTATCCTCCTCGCAAAGGTCATGTTGAGAATGAAAAGAAGCGGCGCCCCGGTTTTTTAACTAAAAATGGTGAACGGAAAAAACGGTTCTTTTCAAAAGAGATGACAGAGATAAACGATGAGGCGATGAAGGCTTCATCCATCGTCGTGCTCGGCATGGATAATCCCGTTATTAATAAATTATTCGGTAAAACAGAATTCACAAAGGATTACGGCAGCCTGCTGCGCGTGGACATAAAAAAGAATCCCCTCAATCCTGAAAAGGTTGTGGTGGTAGTCAATATTTCAGACAATACTTCCGGACGGCAAAAGGCGGTCCCTGCGTTTGAGCAAATCTTTGAATATCCGTTTTACAGCAATTATTATTTAAAAGACGGACAGATAATAAAGGAATTAAAAGAAACACCGAGGGGTATTAGAATAAACCCGGATTACAGGACAATGAAATGAAACGTCTATTTTTAGCCCTGTTGTTTATAATCGGTTTCACCGCCCTTGTACGCGCGGAAGAATACACCTTTGACATATCCGAGATAGAAAAAAAGCCCTATCACATAGGCGGCTATGCCGAATTTAAACCTGTATTTTTCGGGCTGGATAAGAAGGCATCTCTTTTTAAGCTGAAGTTTTACAACCGTGACGAAGGGGCAACTCTTGAAGAGTATAATTCCACATTGCAGTTAGAGGGAAGTTTACAGAAGGGCATTGCGGGCCTTTTTATAAAGACGAATACGGATTATAAAAAATCATACCTCGGCGAAGATCAGCAGACAACGATTTATGACGGATTTCTTTCATTAAAGCCTTCGTCATCGCTGACAATAGATCTCGGCAAGAAAACCCTGAAATGGGGCAAAGGATATGCGTGGAATCCTACGGCCTTTGTGGACAGGCCGAAAGACCCGGACGAACCGGAGCAGAGCATGGAAGGATTTATCTTGGCATCGGCGGATTACATAAAAAGCTTTGACGGCGCGCTCAAAACCGTTTCGTTTACGCCTGTCCTGATCCCTGTTTACAACCACATGAACAATACCTTCGGGGACATAAACAAGCTGAATTTCGCGGGAAAGCTCTACTTTCTTTTTTACGACACCGACATTGATTTCATCATCTTTACGGGCGGAAGCAAGACAACGAGATACGGCGCGGATTTTTCAAGAAATATCACCCCGAATTTTGAGATACACGGCGAGTTTTCATTCATAAACGACTACAAAAAGAAATTCATCGACGGCAATGGAAACAGCTTTGAAAAAGAGTACGATGCAAAAAACTATCTGATAGGGATTCGTTATCTCACGGAAAAAGACACAACTTATATATTTGAATATTACAGGAATGGTACGGGCTTTAGCTCCGGCGAAATGAGGGATTATTTTTCGTTCATCAACAAGGGCTATGATTCGTACATCTCGACAGGCAGCGCAACTCTCATTAAGAAGGCTTTAACCCTTACGGAAGGCAATTACGGCAAACCGAATCCTACGAGGGATTACATTTACCTCCGCGTAAGTCAGAAAGAGCCGTTCGACATGCTTTATTTCACGCCTTCGGCTACTGTGATATTGAATGCAGCCGATAAGAGCTTCTCTCTCTCTCCGGAATTGTCGTATACCGGAATCACAAATTTAGAATTGCGGGTTAAGGCCGCTTTTATATCGGGAGAGCGGCTGACCGAATACGGAGAAAAGCAGAATGATTACAGGACGGAACTAAGGGCAAGGTATTATTTTTAATTCAGGCTGTTAAGGTATTCCTCCCATTCCATGGGGAGCATGTGTTTTTTCTTGTTGTTGCATTCCTTACAGGCGGTTACGATATTGTTTTTAACGGATTTACCGCCCCTGATAAGGGGCACTATGTGATCCATGGTAAGTTCTTTGGGATGGACTTCGGCTTCGCAGTAGTAACATCTGCCTTGCGAACACTTCTTTTTCCACCATGCGCTCTTGCGGAGTTCGCGGGCCTTGGCTTTCTCTCTCTTTATATCGACTTCCGAAACTTCAGGCACAAACCGCATCGAGCCTATCTTTTCCCTTTTCGCGCGCTCTCTTCTTCGAAATACTTTCTGTAAAGCACTTCCCATTCAGTGCTTCCTTCGACGAGCTTCTTTGAAAATGACTCGAGTTTCCTGCGCACGGCTTCGTCAATGTCTTCGCCTATCTTTAATTCGCTTGTTATCGTCCTCTTTATTTCCCTTCTCAAAAGGCCGGCGTCTTCTTTCAGGGTTATAAGACCCTTTTCCATCAATCCTTTGAGGACGATGTGGGTGGTATGGGAAATCTTATCGTCGGAGAGCATCATAATATGATATTCCGCTCCCTTACCAGCTTCTGCTTTGTCATGTCGAAGAGCTTGCGGTAATCGAGCCTTCCTCTTTCGATATCCGTTTCGTATTTTCTTAGAAGCTGACGGACTTCGTCATTGAGCCTGTCCTCGGCCATAAGTTCTTCGAGGAGCAATTTTTCGGTTTCTTCGCTCAACGCGTCTACGGAAATATCAGGCTCTATCAATTCTTTTTTCATGAGGTTTTCGACAATGTGCTTCGCCATTGACGGCACCCAGCTTTTAGGTATCCTCATGCTACCTTTCCATAAACGGAAGGAGGGCTATATTCCTGGCCCTCTGTATCGCGACCGTCAGTTCCCTCTGGTGCGCGGAACAGGCGCCGGTCATTTTACGTGAAAGTATCTTGCCGCGCTCCGTTATGTAATTCCTCAGCGTCTTAATATCCTTGTAATCTATAAACGCTGTTTTGTCGGCGCAGAACCTGCAGAACTTTTTTCTCTGAAATCTCTTCTGCCGCATCTTGTCTCCTTTCATTTCTTTCTTTTTAAAAAGGCTCTAAATCGCTGATCTCATCGGGCGGCGCCGTATCGGAAGTCCCGGAATCGACTGTCGATGCCTGCCGCGATTCCCTCTTGGGTAAAAACCTCACGCTGCTCGTTATTACTTCGACCTTGCTCCTCTGCGTCCCCTCGGATTCCCATTTCCTCTCCCGGAGCCTGCCTTCCACGAGTACGGGATTGCCTTTGCTGAGATATTGGCCGCAGCTTTCCGCCTGTTTCCCGAAAACAACGGCATCTATGAAAAGCGTGTCTTCCTTCATCTCGTCGCCCTGCTTGTACTTTGACGTCACGGCAAGCCTCATGGTCGTAACCGGCGTTCCTCCCGGCGTATACCGCACGTCGGGGTCTTTGGTGAGATTGCCTATCAGTATTATTTTGTTAAACACAGCCGTTCCCTACTCAGCCGCTTTAACTTCCTGAGAGGCAGGGGTTCCCGCGGCCTCTTTCGGAAGCGCTTCAATCTGTTTTTTCTCCAGCTTTATGACCATGAATTTAATGACAGGATCGAAGACCTTGAAATAACCCTCGATCTTCTTTATAGCCGGCGCGGGGGCCTTGAACAAAAACAGCATATACACGCCTATCTTCTGCTTGTTCAACTCGTACGCGAGCTTTTTCTTGCCCCAGTTGTCGATCTTAATAATATCCCCCCCTGCGTTCTTGATAAGGTCGGATATTTTGTCTGAGGCTGACTTAAGTTCGTCTTCGCTGAGGGACGGATTAAGGATTACTACATTTTCGTAGATGTTCATCAAACACCTCCATCCGGATTTAAGCCCTTTCACTAAGGGAAGGGCATGGAGAAAACTTCTGCCGTAAAAACGGCTTTATTTTATACCATACGGGCTGTTATAAAATCAAATCAGCTTGTATTCCTTAAGTTTTTTATAAAGGGTATTTCTGTTGATCCCCAATACCTTTGCGGCGCGCACCTGATTGCCGTTGGTCTCCTTCATAACGATGCTGAAAAGCGCCTTTTCGACTTCGGACACGACGGTTTCATATAAGTCGGAGTTTTCGATCTTTTTCATCTTGTCTAAAAAACCGTTGAGCTTGCCTTCGAGGAACTCCTTAATCGAGCAGGAATAGTCGTTCATAAACAAATCCCTTCGCTCTATAAGACTTCCCTTAGAGAGTATGGATGACCTTTTGATCGTATTTTCGAGTTCCCTCACATTGCCGGGCCAGTTATAGCCGGCGAGGGCTTTCCCCGCGTCCTTGGAAAAATCCTTCGGCGGAAGATCGAATGCCATGATCGATTCCTCAAGAAAATGGCGGGCAAGCGGCATTATATCGTCTCCCCTCTCTCTAAGCGGCGGCAGCTTTATCTCTATAACGTTCAACCGGTAGTACAGGTCTTCCCTGAAAAGGCCCTTTTTCACGCACTCTTTAAGGTCTTTATTTACGGCGCCTATTATCCTGACGTCGGCCTTTATGATCTTGCCGCTTCCGAGCGGGCTATATTCTTTATCCTGAAGAAAGCGCAGCAGTTTCGCCTGCAAGTCTATGTCTAATTCCGATATCTCATCGAAAAAAAGAGTCCCGCCGTCGGCGGCCTGAATCTTTCCGGCAGTCTTGACGACCGCGCCGGTGAAAGCTCCTTTTTCCCATCCGAACAACTCCGCCTCCATAAGCTCTTTTGGGATCGATGCGGAATTTATCGCTATGCACGGCCCGAACTTCCTCCTGCTGTTATTATGTATAGCCCTCGCGACAAGTTCTTTGCCGGTTCCGCTTTCGCCGGAAATAAGGACGGTCACGTCCTTTGGCGCAACCCGGCCTATGTCTTTAAACACCTTAAGTATTGTCTTGGATTTGCCGATTATCCGGAAGGGCATGGATTCTTCCTTGCCCTGTCTCAAACTGAGGAGTTCTTCCCTCATGGCTATATCTCTGAATGCCCTTTCGACGGTTATTTTGAGTTCCTCGATATCAAACGGCTTTTCGAGATAGTCGTACGCGCCTTCCTTCATCGCGTCTATAGCGCTCTCCATTCTTCCGTGAGCCGTAACCATGACCACAAGGGCGTCCGGATTAAATACCCTTATCTCCTTCAACGCGTCCAAACCGCTGCCGTCCGGAAGCATGAGGTCGAGGAGTATCAATTTGACTTTATCTACGGCCTTGAGACCGGACTTAATGTTCGTCTTTGATTCGATATCGTAACCGAGCGGTTCGAGGGCCTTTCTAACGACCCATATTACGCCTTCATCGTCATCTATTATCAGTATCTTTTTATTCATTGCGTTTGCCTGTTGCCTATAACCTGAAGGGGAAGGTATACGCTGAACGTCGAACCTTCGCCCTCCCTGCTTTTGACCTTTATAATCCCCCCGTGATCTTTTATTATCTTTTTCGATAATGAGAGGCCGAGGCCGCTGCCCCCGTCCTTTTTTGTATAGAACGGCAGAAATATCCTGTTAAGCTCGTCCTTCGTTATGCCGGAACCGCTGTCCTCTATGCTTATGACCAGCCATCTCTGTTTTTTTCTTCCGGCGTCCCTCCTGCCCGCTCCCATGCTCTCATAGATTACCATATATTCCTCGGAAGGTCTCGTGGATATATGCAAAAGCCTTTTCCGCGACGGCTTCATCGCCTCGACCGCGTTCTTAAGCAGATTAATAAAGACCTGCAGCAGTTTGCTCTCGTCGCCCGCAATGTTCGGAAGGCTCGGATCATATAATTTGGTGACCGTGACCTTTTTCTTTTCGAGGTCCGCCCTCATCACCTTAAGCGCATGCTCTATAACCTCATGGATATTCAACTGATTGAGCACGGGCCTTCTCGTCATTGTGAGATAACTGTGCAAAACGGAATTGAGCCTGTCCGCCTCTTTCAGTATCAACCCCACGCACTCGGCGGCCTCGGCGTTCACGGCACTCGAATTCAATATCTGGGCGGCCCCCTTTATTCCGCTCAACGGATTTTTTATCTCATGCGCGACGGAGCCGAGCAGATAGAGGAGCGAATCGAAATGGTAATCCTCTCGCTCGGTAAGAGAAAGGTTTTCCCTTATGCAGAGCAGCGCGCCCTCAAGCCTGTTGTCGATATAAAACGGAGAGAGGTTGAGATCTATATTTGCCGCCCTGCCGATGTCCACTTCCATTTCCTTATAATTAAACGAACGGCCTTCGTCTATTGTCTTCCTTACGAGTATTGCGATATCTTCCGCGTCCGAAAACAAATCCTTGAACCGGATATGTTTTATCTCTTTGTAACTCCTGCCTATAAACTCCTCGCCGGCCTTATTCGTAAAGACCAGCCTGCCTTTTTCGTCGAACAGGAAAATACCTTCATCAAGATTATTGACTACGTCTTCAAGAGACACCATGAAATAGAGCATAAAACAGGCCGCAGGCAATAGGCAAGAGGCTATAGGTTATTGCCCGTATAAATCATGGCCGTATATATACCTTTCGACCGGCTCCGGCAAAAGGTATTTTATGCTCAGGCCTTCCCTCAAAAGCCTCCTTATATCTGTTGACGATATGCCTAAAGGCGTAATTTCAAGCGGAATCACTTTTTTACCGCTCTTCAACTTAAAAAAATCCTCGCCTGCCCTTTGCCCGGCTTTTACATACGGCGACTTCACGGCATCCGCAATATCGAAACCGGGCCTTGCCACCAGTATAAAATCCGTCATGCTTATGAGAATATCGGGCTGCCACCAGTTGGGCATATCGATAAAGGCATCTATTCCGAGTATAAAAAAAAGTTCGTCCTCCGGGTAAATCTCGCGCAGCCTCTGAATGGTGTTTACCGTATACGATTTTTCTTCCTGCCTTAATTCGACATCCGAAACGACAAAATCCACATTGGAATCCGTAGCGAGCTTTGTCATCGCATACCGGTGCGAGGCGTCTATAGTATCCGCCGTCTTAAAGGGAGGATTGCCCGACGGAACAAAAACAACCTTATCGAGACCTGTTTTATCCCGCGCCTCTTCGGCAGCCCGCAAATGTCCGAAATGAATGGGATTGAATGTGCCGCCCAAAATTCCAATTTTCATAAATAGAGTTGCAGAGTTGAGGAGTGCGGACTCAGAGCCCCATTTTCTCCAATGCGTCTTCTCCCCGCGCCCTCGATGCCGGGGCTTCTTCCGGGAGATAAAGCATTACCCCGCCCTTAACCGGCCTTATCACTATCTTGCCTTCCGCTGCAAGCTGGGTGGTTGTCTTTATAGGGTCCTCCCCCTCGAAATATTTCTTAAACGCGTCGTTAAAACCGGAATATACGGTGTGTATACCCTTATACCCGTCTTTCCTCAGGCTCACTATCGCCTTTTTTACAAACTCTTCGAAACTCAATTTCTCGGACATAACTCCCTCCTTTGTCCCCTTGATTTGTATTTGTAATTATTCTCTCAGTTGGCCGCTCCCCAATACTATAAACTTCGTACATGTCAGCTCTTCGAGTCCCATAGGCCCCCTCGCGTGTATTTTATCGGTCGATATTCCTATTTCCGCGCCGAGCCCGAACTGGAAGCCGTCATTCAGTCTGGTGGACGCGTTAACGAGCACCGCAGAGGAATCGACCTCCCTCAAAAACCTCATTGCCCTGTCGTAATTCATGGTAACTATGGAATCGGAATGCGCCGAGCCGTATTTCGCAATGTGATCCATCGCGTCATCTATATTCTTTACGACCTTTACATTTAAAATGAGGTCGAGATATTCGTTAAAAAAGTCCTCTTCTTTAACATCATCGATATCCGAATATACAGCCGTAGTCTTCGGACAGCCCTTTAATGCAACCCCGGCGTCCTTAAACCTCTTAAGCATCTTAGGCAAAAACATCCCCGCAACGGCTTCGTCGACGAGCATTGTCTCCATCGCGTTGCAGGTTCCGGGCCTCTGCACCTTTGCGTTAAAACATATATCCTCGGCCATGCCGGGATCCGCGTCCCTGTCCACGAAAACATGGCAGACCCCTTTGTAATGCTTAAGCACTGGAATCCTCGAATTTTCGGTAACCGTCCTTATAAGCCCCTCGCCGCCGCGCGGAATTATCAGGTCTACTAAACCCTCGAGCTTCAACATCTCCATGACCGCTTCCCTGTCCGGAATGTCTATAAACGTAACGGCGCCTTCATGGATGCCTTCTGACTTTGCGACATCCCTGAGGATGGCGACGATAGCCCTGTTGGAATTGATAGCCTCCGAGCCGCCGCGCAGTATGACCCCGTTCCCGGCCTTAAGGCACAGGCTTGTCGCATCCGCCGTAACGTTCGGGCGCGCCTCATATATTATGCCGATAACTCCTATCGGAACCCTCATCCTGCCGACGGCCATGCCGTTAGGACGCTGCCGCATCCTTGTTATCTCGCCTGCGGGGTCGGGCAGTTGGGCTACCTCTACAAGTCCATGCGCCATTTCGGCAATGCGCTTTTCATTCAGGGTCAACCTGTCGATCATCGCCATGGAGAGCCCTTTCTTTGCCGCATATGCTATATCTTTTTTATTCTCCGAGATGAGTTCTCCGGCACTGTCCTTAAGCGCCCCCGCCATTTTTATGAGGGCCGCGTTCTTCCGTGCCGATGACGCCCTCGCAAGGCTTCTTGCGCCTTCCTTCGCTTCCTTTGCCTTTGCAAGAACAAACTGCTTTATATCCATACAACCTCCGTCTTTAGTTCATAGTTCATGGCCTGCTTCATCGTCAGCAATGAACTATTAAATTATCCTCAAAATGACGTTTAAAATCAACAAATTTTTAGCAGCCTGATTTTAATCATAAAACATTCGGGCCTGATTTTTGTTATAATATCCCTAAATTTAACATATTTCAGGAGGTTTTCTATGGCAACACCTACAGTTGATACTGACCTTTGCATCGGATGCGGCTCATGCGTGGAAGTATGTCCGGAGGTATTCGAACTAAGGGATGACAAGGCATGGGTAATAGGCTATGACAAGTGCAATACCTGCGATTGTCAGGAAGCGGCAAACATCTGTCCCGTCGAAGCGATAAAATTCGAGTAATGCGTTATAGCGTTGGGCGTTTATAGCGTTAATATATTTACGCTATAAACGCTTTTTTGCCAGTTCTATAAACCCGTAGACCTTCATATCTATATAATCTCCGCCTTCCCCGCGAGCATGAAGGGTTTCGTATATCTTATCGAGCGGAGTTTTGATCACCTCGATGCTCTCGCTCTCATCGGCGGGATATTGTTCCTTAACGGCATCCGGCGCAGCATAGGAGTTAAGGGCGAGAAATACCGTTAAAATCTCGGTAGACATACCCGACGAGACGGGACCTTCGGTCAAATGAACAAACTCATCGGAAATGTATCCAGTCTCTTCTATAAGCTCGCGTCTTGCGGCATCGACTAAGCTCTCGCCTTTATCATTTAAGCCTGCGGGAAATTCTATTACAAAACCGTTCAATACGGGCCTGAACTGCCTTATCAAGAGGAATTCCTTATGCTCCGTCACAGGCACAACCACGACTATGCCGTCGCAGTTCACCCTTTCAACGGCTTCCCATTTCCTGATGCTTCCGGAACTGTCCTTATAGGTAATGATCAGTGTTCTGAGAAACCTGCCTTCCCACACTATTTTCTTATCGATAATTTCCATTTTTCATCCCGGAGGCCAGTGCATAGGCCTTCCGCCGAGGACGTGCAAATGAATATGGTAAACAGTCTGCCCGCTCTCCGGATTGCAGTTGGTCACTATCCTGAACCCCCGCTCCGCAATACCCTTATCGGACGCGATTTTATTGGCAACCTTTATCAGATGCCCTATGAGATTATTGTCTTCCTCTTTAATATCAAGGGTTGTCGGGATATGCTTTTTGGGGATCACGAGGGCGTGAACGGGCGCCTGAGGGTTTAGGTCTTCAAAGGCAAGGGCGTACTCGTCTTCATAAATTATTTTTGCAGGTATCTTCTTTTCGATAATTTTACAGAATATACAATCGCTCATATACATTCCTCCTCGTGCCTATATTTTTTCAAAGCCTATGCCAAGCGATGGGATTGACTTGAAGCGACTTCGGCAGCCCAAGCCATGACAGGATGTCGAGGGCGGGCTGGCGCAGCTTCGGAGAATGGCCGGATGCCGGCCGAGAATGAAGCGGAAAGCCGATACCATCGCATTAATCCGTCTTCCCGCATGTCTTATTACTTTTCTATTTTCCTATAAAAACATGTCCTATTCCCCGTGTGGCATGCGATGCCGCCGTGCTGCTTGACTTTGATCAAAAGCGTGTCCATATCGCAGTCGTAAAATATTTCCTTCACTTCCTGCACATTGCCCGATGTTTCGCCCTTTTTCCAGTACTTCTGCCTCGACCTCGACCAGAAGTGCGTGAATCCGGTATCCACGGTCATCTCCAAGGACTTTTCGTTCATATACGCCATCATCAGGACGTCTCCGTTTTCAACGTCCTGTATGATGGCGGGGATAAGGCCCAGTTCATCATATTTAAGTTCCGGCAGCATAAAACCTCCTCATAACAATATTAAAAGCTGACCGCGTTCGACCCCGCGGAAAACCGTCGATAAAGCCTATGATACCATTACGCCGCACCGCATATCCAATATAACCTTCAATTGTCTATGTTATAATGGAAATAAATTTTTTCTTATATGTCAAGATGAAAAAGGCAAAAAAACAGCGTAGAAATGGATTATTGAAGCATTGGAGTATCGGGTTACTCCTCTTCGGTTGTCTCTTCCTGTTTGCCGGCCCCGGCCTTGCCGGCGAGATTTCGGTCGTCGACGTAAGAATAAACAACAACGACATATACGTTACGACCTCTGTAAAGCCCGACCGGAAATTCATCGATGACATGAATAACGGAATCTCCAAGGAATTAGTGTTCTACATAGATCTCTTCAGGGTCTGGAACGTATGGCCGGATGAGTTCGTCACCGGCAGGAAACTGGTAAAGACATTAAAAAGCAATCCCATAAAACGCGAGAATGTATCTATGAACATCGACGGAAATATCCATACGGAAAAGAGATTCAAGGACATCGAATCCATGATTGAAGGCGTCATGAATATAACCGATATCAAATTGACAAATACAAGGGAACTCGAACCGGGCTCATACTTCGTTAAGGTAAGCGTGGAATCGAAGATAAGGAAATTGCCGCCGGTTATCGGATACCTGCTCTTTTTTGTGCCTGAAAAAGAGACCAGTATCTCAAAAAATTCGGCGACCTTTCAGATAAACGTAAAATGAAACTGCTCAAACCGTTAATAATCGTTTTCTCCCTGCTGTTCACGGTAGGACTCATGACGGCCGTGGAGCTTTATTTCATAAAACTTCCCTCCGTGGATATAACCACCCGGCTTTTGCTTATGAGCCTCCTTACCGTCAATATCTTAGCGCTGCTGACGCTCGTGTTTTTCGTAGGCAAAAACCTCTTCAGGCTGTATATGGAGCGGCAGCATAAAATACTCGGGTATAAATTCAGGACGAAGCTCATGACTATCTTCGTCATTCTGACCCTCATACCGTCCGCCTTTCTTTTTATTGCGGCAAGCGGCCTCGCAACGAATTATATCAACCAGATATTCTCCCCTCAAATGAAAGAACCCTTTTATAAATCCGTTGACCTTGCGCGCGCTGTCTATGATCTCGAACGCGAAAGGGTGCTGTTCGCGGCGCGGGAGGTCTTAAAGGGAAGCCGGCCTTTTTCATCGGTGATGTCCGTTAAAAAGCACTTAGAACCTCCTCCTGACGCATCGGATACAATAAAGGATGCGTTTAACGGCAAAGAGGGCACTGAGGTCATTTCAAAGGAGAACGGAGATATTGTACGCGCCGCTGTCCCGGACCGTTCCGGCGGTAAAAGAGGGGTTATAGTAACGGAAATAATCCTCCCGAAAACGATTACGGAACGCGCTGAAAAAATAAAGGAGCTTTATGAGGATTATCTCAAACTCGAATCCTTTAGAGAACCGCTGAGGCTCAACTATATCCTTATTTTAGGATTTTTAACCGTTATGATCGTCTTCACTGGATTATGGGCTTCGTTAAAAATATCGAGGGGCATCACCATCCCCATCCAGAGCCTTGCGATGGCAACGGAAACAGTCGCATCGGGAAACCTCGACGTCAGGGTAGATGTAAAAAGCGAAGATGAGGTGGGCCTTCTCATAAATTCGTTTAACGAAATGGTAAGGCAATTAAAGGACAATAAGGACTCCCTCGAAAGGGCTTATATCGAATCGGATAAACGAAGGCTCTATCTCGAAAACATCCTCGAAAACATCAATTCAGGAGTCATATTTTTGGACAACACCGGAAAGATACTGACTATCAACAAAGCGGCATGCTCTATATTGGGCGTAAAGCATGAAAATATAACGGGGAAAAACTATATCGAGCTTATTTCAAGCCTTAATTCCGAAGATCTCGCCGCCATGGTGAGGGATATAGAAGGCAAAGAAATAAGGGAAATAAAAAAAGAGGTCAAGATAAACATAAACGGCAAGATCCTTATAATCATGGTCTACATTTCGGGAATAAGGGAATCATACACGTCAGGGTCTCTCGGCATGCTCGTCGTCTTCGATGACCTGACGGATATCATTAAAGCGCAGAAGGCGATAACGTGGCAGGAAATCGCGCGCAGGCTGGCGCATGAAATTAAAAACCCGCTCACGCCGATTAAACTGTCTACCGAAAGGCTCATCAAAAAATGGCATCGGAAAGAGGAAGACCTTGACGCGGTCTTTGAAAAATCCACAAAGACCATTATTGCGGAGGTGGAGAGTTTAAGGAGGCTGGTGGATGTGTTCTCGCGCTACGGCAGGATGCCGGAAATCAACAAGTCGCCCTCAAATATCGCCGAACTCACGGATGCCGCGGCATCCCTGTACAAGGGATTCAAGGATCTGGATATACATGTCGCCATGCAGGAAAATATCCCGCAGGTCAACATCGATGCGGAACAATTCAAACGCGTGCTGATAAATATTATCGATAATGCCATAAAGGCCGTAGACGGAAAAGGACTCATTGATATTTCCGTGAAGATTCATGAGAATAATGTCATAATCGATATAGCGGATACGGGGCCCGGAATAAAAGACGAAGAAAAAGAAAAGCTGTTCATACCGTATTTTTCCAAAAGGAAGGACGGTACCGGCCTTGGCCTCGCCATAGCCGACAAGATAGTGACGGATCACGGGGGTCGGATACTGATCAGGGACAATGCCCCGCAAGGCAGTATCTTTACAGTCGAAATACCTATAAGCTGACGGAGTTGACAATGTCAAAAAAAACAGTGCTCATAGTCGATGATGAGGAAGGCATAAGGGAAAGCCTCTCGGGGATAATGGAGGATGAGGGATACGAAGTACTGACGGCCTCTTCGGGAGAAGATGCATTAACCGTCGCAAAAGAGCAGCGTCCCGATATAGTATTTCTCGACGTATGGCTGCCTGAAATGGACGGAATAGAGGCGTTATCGCGGCTTAAAGAGCTGGACAACAATATCCCGGTCATTATGATTTCAGGGCACGGGAACATCGAGATCGCCGTTAAGGCGGCGAGGTCGGGCGCGTATGACTTCCTTGAAAAACCGCTATCGCTCGAAAAGGTAGTCATCGTTGCTGAAAGGGCGCTTGAACGTAAGATCCTCGAGGAAGAAAACCGCTCGCTTAAAGAAAACCTCGCAAAAAAATACAGGCTAATAGGCGATTCCGGAAAAATGGGCCTTTTACGACAGCAGATAGAACTGGCAGCTCAAAGCAACAGCAGGGTTCTTATCCTTGGAGAAAGCGGCACCGGCAAAGAACTTGTAGCGCGGCTGTTGCACGAAAAAAGCCGGCGTTCCGCCGGGGCATTTGTTGAGGTAAACTGCGCGGCAATACCGCAAGAGCTTATCGAAAGCGAATTATTCGGCCATGAAAAAGGCGCATTTACCGGCGCTACCGAGAAAAAGAACGGCAAGTTCGAGCTTGCGGATAAAGGCACGATCTTCCTCGATGAGATAGGCGATATGACCCTTCAAACGCAGGCAAAGGTTCTCAGGGTGATAGAGACGCAGGTCTTTCAACGGGTGGGCGGCAGTAAAAATATAAATGTAGACGTAAGGATTATCGCGGCAACAAATAAAGACCTTTTAGAGGAGGCGAAAAACGGGAAGTTCAGGGAAGACCTTTATTTCAGGCTGAACGTGATCCCGATAACGGTCCCTCCCTTAAAGGAAAGAACCGGCGATATTCCTCAATTAGTCCCCTACTTCATCGAACTTTTCGCATCGGGAAACGGCGTCAGGGCCAAAGAAATCGCCCCGGACGTAATAAAGGCGTTTCAAAATTACGACTGGCCCGGCAACATAAGGGAACTGAAAAATGCCGTCGAAAGGCTGATGATTATGTCTCCTTCCGGCATTATCGCTAAGGCAGACGTGGATTCCCTCGGAATTTTAAAGCCGCAGCAGGCGCCGAAGGAATACGATTATTTTTCATACAGGGAGCTTAAAGACGCACGGGACGCCTTTGAAAAGGATTTCATCATCAGGAAACTTCAAGAGAATGAATGGAATATATCCAAAACCGCCGAGGCCACCGGCGTCGAGAGAAGCAACCTTCACAAGAAAATCAAGGTGTATGAAATCACGGAGACCAAGGACTGATCATGAAACCGGTTATCGCAATCGTAGGAAGGGCTAACGCAGGCAAATCAACCCTCTTTAACCGCATGATAAGGATGCGCGCCGGGCACACGAAATCCGCCGCCATTACGGAAAGCATCCCCGGAGTCACAAGAGACAGAAACTACGGAGATTCGGAATGGGACGGCAGGGAGTTTATCGTGGTGGATACGGGCGGTTTCTATGCCGAAGACGTTCCCCTCGAAGATAGAGAAATAGTCCGGCAGGTGAAAGAACAGGCGTTGTTCGCGGTCGAAGAAGCGGACATTATCATACACCTGCTCGACGGCAAAGAGGATATTAATCCATCCGACATAGAACTGGCGAATATCCTGAGGGCGTCCGGGAAAAAAATCCTTTGGGTTGCGAATAAAATAGACACTCTTGCGAAAGAAAACAAGGCCCTCGAATTTTACCGGATCGGGGCCGACGAAATTATTCCGGTATCCGCGATGTCGGGGTACGGCTTTGACGAATTCATGGATAAGATCATATCTTCCCTTTCCTTTGAGTCTCATCCTGCTCAAAGCGCCCCTCCCGCGGAAATCGCTAAAATCGCCGTAACGGGCAGGCCGAATGTCGGGAAGTCCACCCTGATAAATTCTCTCCTCGACAAAAAGAGACTTATAGTCAGCCCGGTTCCGGGCACTACGAGGGATTCTGTAGATTCGATATGTTCCTATTACGGGAAAAAATATCTGTTCATAGACACTGCGGGCATAAGGAAAAGAGGTAAGATATATTCCATAGAATTGTTTTCCGTTGTGAGGGCGGTAAAAAGCATAGAAAAGGCCGACGTTGCGATAATAGTCATCGATGCGTCGGAAGGGGTGGTCGAACAGGATAAAAGGGTAGCCGGCATCGTCGAGGAATACGGCAAGGGCGCCATATTCCTTTTAAACAAATGGGATCTTATAAAAGAGCCTGAAAAAGAATACAAAAGAATTACCGGCATATTGAACAACGCTATGTGGTTCATGAATTATGCGCCGTGCATTACGGTATCCGGACTCGAAAAAAAGAGGATAACCAAAATATTTCCGGTTATAGACGAGATCATCACCGAACGCAAAAAGCGCATACCCACTCCCGAACTCAACAAACTCCTTTCGCGTATACTCGCTTCAAAACCGTTCCCGTCTTACAGAGGCAGGGAGTTGAAGTTTTTTTATATAACCCAGACCGGAATCGAGCCGCCGGCCTTCACCATATTCGTCAATTATCCCGATGGCGTTAAGGCTCACCACATAAGGCATATAGAGAAAAAAATACGGGAAGCTTATTCTTTTAAAGGCACTCCCATACGTATCCATGTGAAGTCTCGCTGAAATATGGTAAAATAAATGGATAAAATCTCAGGGGAAGGCATGAACAATATTCTCGTTACAGGATGTTGCGGTTTTATAGGCTCTAAAGTTTCCGAAACGCTCCTCGGACGGCAGGCATCCGTCGTAGGGGTGGACAATATAAATAACTACTATGACCCGCGGCTGAAAGAATGGAGGCTTGAACAATTAAAGGGCATGGACAACTTCAGCTTTCATCAATGCGATATAGCGGACTTCAACTCCGTCAAAACGGTATTTTCGAATTATAAGATAGACGCGGTTATAAATCTTGCGGCTATGGCAGGGGTCAGGGCGTCCGTAGAAAACCCATGGGCGTATCTCGACACAAACCTGAAAGGCACGCTTAACCTCCTCGAATGCTGCAAAGACCGCAGCGTAAAGAAATTCGTTCTTGCATCGACGTCGAGCGTTTATGGAGACAATAAAAAAATGCCCTTCAACGTAAACGACAACACAAACCACGCGCTTGCGCCCTATGCGGCCACCAAAAAAGGCGCGGAAGTGCTGTGTTACAGTTATCACTACCTTTACGGCATGGATATAAGCGTTTTCAGATATTTCACCGTATACGGCCCGGCAGGCCGACCCGACATGAGCATTTTCAGGTTTATAAAAAATATAGACATGGGCAGGCCTATACCCGTTTTCGGAGACGGAAAACAGACACGGGATTTCACTTACATAGACGATATTGCGGACGGAACCATACGCGGGTTAAAGGATGTCGGGTATGAGGCATTCAACCTCGGCAATGACAGGCCGGTGGAACTGATGTACGTTATCAATCTCATCGAAGACCGACTTGGGAAAAAAGCGGACTTCCAGTGGCTTCCGCTGCACCCCGCGGATATAACGGCCACATGGGCGGACATCGATTTATCGAAACAGGTTCTCGGCTGGTCGCCGAAGACTTCAATAGAAAAAGGCGTTGAAAAGACCCTGTCGTGGTATATGGAAAACAGGGACTTTGTCAAAAGCCTGAAAGATTAGCTTAAGGAGGAGATTATGCAAAAAATACTTGTGGCCCATGACGGCTCCAAATCTTCGGATAAGGCGTTGAAAAAGGCGGTAGAACTTGCCGCCAAGTTTAATACTTCCCTTACGGTTCTATCCGTAATTCCGGAACTGTACCTTACGGAACTATCGAGCGTGGACAGGAACCGGATATTCGATGCCCTCTCGCGGGAGACTACCGAGGCCATGGAAAAAATACGGAAGTCCCTTTCGGGCAAGTCGATGGATGTTAAAACCCTCATAAGGCAGGGAGACCCCGCTGAGAAAATACTCGAGACCGCGCAAAAAATGAAGGCGGAACTGATTGTGACGGGCTCTCACGGCAGACACGGGACGAAGAAATTTCTCTTAGGCAGTGTTTCGTCAAAGGTTGTGGATTATTCCAAGTGCCCTGTGCTGGTAGTCAAATAGCTCATAGTTTTTCTGCCGTCAGCTATTAGCTATCAGCCGATTCATGCGAGGCATACCGTATTCTTGCCCGCCTTCTTGGCATTATAAAGAGCCCCGTCTGCCTTGGCTATCAATGCATTGAGATTATCGGCGTCCATATTATACGTAGCGACGCCGAAGCTTGCGGTTATGACATCCCTTTTCTCTCCGTGCCCCACAGTTAAATGGTTTGCCTCTATGGACGTTCTTATGCGTTCCGCCACTTCAAAGGCGGTCGTCTTATCGGTATTGGGCAGGGCAATAATAAATTCCTCTCCGCCGTATCTCACGCCGATATCGGACAAACGGATATTTTTACCTATAGCGTATGAAATACCCCTGAGAGCCGTATCCCCGGCTCCGTGGCCGTACGTGTCGTTAAAATCCTTGAAATTATCTATATCGAGCATTATCAGACTTAATGCGTGATTATTCCTGTCGGCTATGGCTAACTGCTTTTCGATGAATGCCTCGAAATAACGCCTGTTATAGAGACCGGTAAGCGGGTCTATGATGGCAAGCTTCTTGTTGAGATCGAGCAGTCTCATGTTATTTACCACAGGCGCAAACAGCGCTATAAAGCCGTCTATAGTCTCCTTTATATCATGCGTGAAGAAGCCCGGCGATTTGCTGTACAAATGAAGAATGCCGGTTATGGAGCCTCCGATGTTCAAGGCAAAGCAGTAATAGCTCCCGGATTTAGCGGCAAGCCTTTGATACGGACAGGCATATTCAATCGACAGATCGTTTGCAATGAAACTCCCCGCGTATATGTAAGCCTTGCATTTATCCAATCCGGGAAACGCGATCTCCTGAAATCCCGATTCATTTACGCTAATCACGTATTCCACGCGTTTCCTGTCCTCATCTATATTTAACAAATAAGCAGCGTCTATTCGGCCCTCTCCCTTTCTCAGAATAAGCAGGTAATGTTTAAGTATTCCGTTTACCTCCTCCTCCGTCAATGCCCTCGTAAGATCCTTGTAAAAAGACGCTATGGTATTAAGAGTATTGTGAGTCGATTTGAGATCGGTAACGTCCGTTATAAAGGCAAACGCTCCGGTCGCCTTGCCTGAGGAGTCGGTCATAGGCGATGCGGATACGATAGCATAAATATCCGAGCCCGCCTTATGCTTGAGGGTTATTTCATAACTTTCCGATATTCCCTCCTTCCTTCTTTCCAGCGCATGCTCGAACACCGCCTTGTTTTTTTCGTCTACGAGATCATATATGCTTTTGCCTATCAGTTCTTCTTCCTTGTAACCGAGGAACGTGGAAAGAGACCTGTTGACCTTCAGTATGATTCCGTCCAGTCCGACCTCCCAGTATCCTTCCTTGGCGGTTTCGATCACCTTCTGATTCCTTTTTTCGAGGTTGTAAAGTTCCGTAATATCGGTGAGTACCTGGACTATCTCTTCTATTTCGTTCTCATTATTTACCGTAGGCGTTATGCTTGCCGTAACCCATGCAATAGAGCCGTTCTCCTTCCGCACGCCCCGTATCACATTCTTTATAGCAACGCGCCTTTCAATCGAGCGCGATACGCACAGATTATCCGTATCGAGGACGCGTCCGGTTTCATCCATGACCGAAATTTTAAGGGAGTTGTAGTGTCTTCCTACAACCTCGCTCTTTATCATGCCGAATATGTCGAGCGCGGTCCGGTTTATCTCTTTTATAATTCCCTCCCTGTCGTATATAACAAGGCCTTCCGAAAGGGTCTTTATAATGTTTTCAAAACGGTTCCTCTCGCCCTTTATATATTCGGCCTCCACAAACCTGTCCGTTATGTCCTTAAAAATTCCGTTGGCCGCGAATTTCCTTACCCTGAACGAACCGTCTATCACCTTATCTTTAAGATGGAATATAAAGGTAGTCACAACGGGACTGCCGTTTGCAAGTTTTACGAACTCGGCCCACTGCTCGCTGTTTTTAAGCAACTGCACAAACGGTATTCCCATAGCGCTGTCTGCGCCGTCGAAACCGAGTTCCTTCGCGCCGTGCCTGTTCACATACAGTATTGTTCCTTCATCGTTCAATTCGAATTCGATAAATCCGGTCTGAAGCATATCGAGGGATTCTTTAAACCTCTGCAACTGGTCTTTTATCCCTTTTGTGATATTTTCATGAAGAAGGCTTATTATATCGGTCTGGGTAACTATCCCGTTTAACTGCAGCCGGTCGTCAACAACTACCAGATGCCTTATTCCGCGCTCGTTCATTATCTTTATGGCGTCGTAAAGCAGCGTGTTGGAATTGACATATATAATATTTTTACTGCACACGTCCCTCACCGGAGTATCACCGGGAACCTTTTTGGTAAGAAGCCTTACAATGTCCCTTTCAGTGAGAATGCCGACGGTAGACTCTTCCGAAACCACAAGTATGCAGCTCCTCTTCTCCCCTGTCATTTTGCATATGGCGGACTTCAGGGTATCTCCGGGCGCAACCTTCAGTATCTCTTTCGTGCTTACGGTATCTATAGTAGTATGAACCTTGAAAAATTCTTCCTCCAATTTTTTTATGATGTCCGAATAGGTTATTATCCCCTTCAGCCTGCCCTTTCTGTCGGTAACGATAAGCCTCCTTATGCGACTCCTTTCCATCGTATCGAGGGCCGAAATAATATCCGCGTTTTTATAAATGGTAACCGGATTCTTCGACATGAGATCCGAGACGGCTATCCCGTTAATTCCATGTTCCGTGGCCGCTATCCTCGCTACATCCCGTTCCGTGATTATCCCTACCGGCATGCTCCCTTCGGTCACTACGATGCTGCTTATATTCTTATCGGCCAGTCTTTCGACCGCCTCGCTCAAGGTACTTTCCTTGGGCACGGCGACTATATCCGCCGTCATCAGTTCATATACTCGATGCACCGACATTTATCGCCTCTCCTTAATAAATAGTTTCAAAGCTTCCCCGTATTTCATGGGAACGAACCCGAAAGACTTTTCTACGGACTCCTTATCGCAAATATTATCGAGTTGAAGCAGGCTCAACTGCTCTGCGGTAACGGAAGGAATTTTTTTGCCTAAAAAATTTCCTATCCCCTTTGATATTCCGTAAAACGGCAGGCTCATTTTTATGAACTTGATCGGAATATGAATGACGGGTTTGCTTATACTTAGGGCTTCCATAAGCTGAAGGACTATTTCATTGTATGTAAGATGTTCCGGTCCTCCGAACTCGTAAATCCGTGATCCGTAATCCGTGTTCCGTAATCCGTTTAAAAATAATGTCATAAAACACTTCACCCAATCTTCCACGTATATCGGCTGTAATTTTGCCTTGCCGCTGCCCGGAACAGGAATAAAAGGCCCCACCCTTACAAGCTCTTTAAGTTTTTCGGTAAAACCGTCGCCTTCTCCCACTACAAGGGACGGCCTGAAGATTGTATATGCTATGCCGCTTGCCTTTACAATCTCCTCGGCCTCGGCCTTTGTTTTGTAATACTTGGCCCATGACGCCGCAGAAGCTCCCAGCGCACTCTGATAAAATATATGCCTCACGCCGGCCTTCCGCGCTTCATCTGCAAGATTTCTTGTGCCTTCCACATGAACCTTTTCAAAGGTCATGCTTCCCTTTTCTTCGATTATACCTACGAGATGAATAACAGTATCGCAGCCGTCGAGCTTCCCCTTAAGGCTCTCCCTGTCCGTAATATCACCGATAGCCGCCTCGAATCCGAGAGATCTGCAAATCAGCGCCTTATCTTCAGACCTCACGAGGCACCGGGCATTGCATCCTTTTGCTCCGAGCGCATTCATCAGATGTTTGCCTATAAATCCTGTTCCGCCTGCTATAAAAAACATCATTCCACCGCCCAAATCAATCGGCTCTAAGTTTAAGAATATTTAAAACCGCTCAAATTAAGCCATCATTTTCTTTAACCTTTCAAACGATAACCTTTCTATCTCCCTGTGCAGACTGTTCCCATGCGCGTCCATCGTAACCATAGCCGGAAATTCCTCCACCTCAAGCTGCCACATCGCCTCGGGCTCGCCGAACTCCTCTATCTTCCATCCTCCTGCTGTGCCCTTGATCCTGTCCGCAAGATATGCCGCCGCTCCGCTTATGGTATGCAAATAAACGCACCCGCATTCCTTCAGCGCGGCGAGGGTTTTATCCCCCATTCCGCCCTTGCCTATAATACCCCTTATTCCGTACGCCTTTATAATGTCGGCTTCATACATCTCAACCCTCATGCTCGTTGTAGGCCCCGCGGCTATAAGCTTATAGGCATCATCTGTTTTGGAAATAATCGGACCGCAGTGATAGATTATTCCTCCTTCGAGGTCAAAGGGGATTTCTTTTTTGTCCGGCCTTTCGTGAAAAAGGAATTTATGTACACTGTCGCGGCCGGTAACAATCCGTCCGCTGATAGAAACAATATCTCCGATCTTGAGATTGAGGACAATATCTTCCGTCAAAGGCGTATTTATTTTTTTGACCGCTGATTTTTCTACCATATAAGCCTTCCCCTTCTGTTGGCCCAGCATGAGAAAGAGACATCGACAAAATAAGACGCGGGATGACGGTGTCCCGCCCCGATCTTCACTCCAATGACGGTAGTTTCGCCCCCCAGTCCGGCAACGCCTATGCCGAGACCGTTGATGTCGCTTAAAATCCTCTGTTCGAGTTCGGTTATCGCATTATCAGGATTGTTATCCGTAATCCTTCTCATCAACTGAATCTTCGATAAAAACGCGACCTGATCCTTTGCCCCGCCTATGGCGACGCCGATAGTGTAAGGCGGACAGCCCTTGCCCTGCGCCTTAAAAACCGCATCCAGCACGCATTTTCTCACGCCGTCAAAATCGCGCTCCGCCAAAACTTCAAGGTCGCCGGCTTTTTGACCGACGGCTAATGACTGCGGCAATTTATAGGTCTGACCGAGGTTCTCGCTGCCCCCGCCCTTTAACATCAAATCCACTATCAGGAACTGATCTTCCGTTTCATCCATATAAATAAGCGGGAAGTGATCGCCCGTGTTATCGCCGGTGTTCTTCCCTGTTACTATGTCGACGGCATTCGGCCTGAGGGGAACTTTTTTCGTAGCTATGCGCGTGGCTTCCATAACAGTCTCTTTTACCAGTTGATGGCTGATTCCTTTAGGCACCTTAATAAAAAAAACCGGGAAGCCCGTATCCTGACATATAGGGCGTGATGTGGTCCTCGCAAGGGATATATTGCTGAGGATTATCTCCATAGATCCCTTCGCAAGAGGAGACGTTTCGCGCGAATACGCGTTTTTTAACGCCTCCTCCACGTCGCTCGGAACGGATACGGCAACCTTTTTGTAAAGTTCTATTATGCCGTCGCGGAGCTTAAGCATCAGGAAATATCCGCCGGCGAAAATACCGTTTCATCCCTGAACGCCCTTATGAGATACACAGTCTTCATAACCTCGGCGTCCGTCACATCGACCATCGCGGCATCGAGCCCTGCGCCGGCAAGGTAACAGAGAAATCCCGCATTCACATGCGGTTTCAGTTTCTTCGGCAGCCCTGTCGATACATTAGAAATCCACGCAACCGTGTTTATAGGAGGATCGACCATCTCGACCAGAGCCCTTACGCATTCATGGGTATTGAGGAGATGTTCCTGCCCCATGCCCCCGGCTATATGCACTACCGAGGGATCCGCGAATAACCGCTCATTCGGTATATCGGCGGCATTGGCCTTTTCTATCAACTCTTCGAGAATAAGGAGCTTGGCCTCTATGGTTGTCGGCACGATCCCCTTCAATGCCCTGATTATAAGGCTTGCCTTAAACCTGTTCGTAATATCGAGAATATCATCGCAGCTTTTTTCGTCCGCGGAAAGATAGTTTATCAGCGGAGGCTCCTTGCACAGGGTAAGCGTTTTTTCCAATGCCCTTGCGTTCCTCGAATCGAGACATAAAGGCAGGCCTGACGCCTCCTGAACCGTTTCCGCAACCATCGGAAGCGTCTCTTCGTCCCCTATGCCGTCGGTGGAACACTGCACATTGATAAAATCCGCTCCTTTTTCGGCAAGCGACTTTGCGATTGCGGCTATCGTTTTTCTGTCCCGGCCATTGACCGCCTCCATATAAGCCTTGTTCCTTGAGTTAAGATTCTCCGCTATAACAAGCATAAAACACCTCCTGCTGTTCTTATAATGAGAAGTATATCAAAAAGCGGGGTGTTGCGCTATCGCCTGACGTTCAAAATGCCGTCCATCTGCGATATCTTATTCACGAGGCCGGCGAGCTGTCTCCTGTTCTTTATTTCGAGGATAAGCTCGAACAGAGCCCTTTTATCGTAAGTTGCGTTAGCCTTAAGAGAACTTATGTTCACATCCACCGATGATATCAATGCGCTTAGATTTGCAAGTATTCCCGGCTTGTCCATCGTTTCGATATACAACCGCGTAGGAGATGTAATATCGCTGTCATGGCTCCATTCGACCTCGATAAGCCGTTCGCCGTCCACCGCTGACCTCTCGATATTGTCGCACTCCCTGCGGTGTATCGTAACTCCCTTTCCCTTTGTTATGAACCCCACGATATTGTCTCCGGGGACAGGGAAACAGCATTTCGCTACATGATACAGCACGTTGTCCACTCCCTTTATGCTGATGACGCTCTTCTTATCCTTGGGAGTCTTTACGAGTTTCGGGAGTTCCGCCTCCCCGCTCTTTTCGAAGGCGAGCCTGTTGACGACCTGATGAGCCGATATCTTGCCGTATCCTACGGAGACGTAGAGGTCTTCGATGGAATTGTGGCTGAAGTGCTTTAATGCCTCTTCCATCTTTGCCGACTTAAGGATCGAAAGAGGGAGGCTGTGTCTCCTTACTTCCTCCCCCACGAGGTTCGTTCCGAGTTCTACGCTCTGCTTCCTCTCCTCGGTCTTTATCCATTGCTTTATCCTGCTCTTCGCCCTCTGAGTGACTACGAACTTAAGCCAGTCCTTGCTCGGCCCATGAGACGGCGACGTCATTATCTCCACTGCATCCCCGCTGTTCAGTTTATACCGCAGCGGCACTATCCTTCCGTTAACCTTAGCGCCTACGCATTTATGCCCGACCTGCGTGTGAATGGCATACGCGAAATCCACCGGCGTAGAATCCACAGGGAGTTCTTCGATCTCGCCCTTAGGCGTAAACACGTATACGGTTTCGGGAATCACCTCTCCCTTGACTGCCTCGAGGAATTCCTTCGCGTCCGATATATCTTTGACAAGGTCCCTGAGCCACGCTATATATCTGGTGTTCTTTTTATCTATGCCGTCTTTTTCCTTGTATCTCCAGTGGGCCGCAATCCCTTCCTCCGCTATATCGTTCATGTCCCCGGTCCTTATCTGGAACTCGACCCTGTCTCCGCCCGGGCCCATAACTGTGGTGTGAAGAGATTGATACATGTTCGATTTCGGAAGGCTGATAAAATCCTTAAACCTGCCGGGCACAAGGGGCCACAGCGAATGGATAATGCCGAGTATGTCGTAACAATGACCGACGGTGTCCGTTATAATCCTGAGGCCTATGACGTCATGCACCTGCTCGAATGGTATCTTCTGCTTGACCGTCTTCTGATAGATGCCGTAAAAATGTTTCACCCTTCCTTTTATCTTTGCCGATATGCCGGATGCGGTCAATTTATCTTCGATTATTTTTTTTACCTCATCGATATATTTCTTTTGCTCTTCCTTGCGTTTCGCGACCTTCTTCTGGAGGTCATTGAAAAGGTCGGGCATCAGCGTCCTGAAGCTCAAGTCCTCGAACTCCGTCCTCAACCACCCCATTCCGAGCCTGTTGGCGAGAGGCGCGTAGATATCGAGGGTCTCCTCGGCTATCCTCCTCCGTTTATCTTCAGGAAGGTGATCGATGGTCCTCATGTTATGAAGCCTGTCCGCGAATTTAATAAGGATAACCCTCACATCCTTCGACATGGCAAGGAGCATCTTCCTGAAATTCTCTGCCTGCGCCTCTTCCTTTGTTTTAAACTCGACCCTGCTCAGCTTTGTCAGCGCATCTACCAGAAAAGCCACCTCGCTGCCGAACATATCCGTTATATCTTCCGTCGATGTACCGGTATCTTCTACGGTATCGTGGAGAAGGCCTGCGGCAATAGTCGAGGTGTCTAACTTCATATCCGCAAGAATATCCGCCACCGCGAGCGGGTGGTGTATATACGGCGACCCCTCGACGCGCCTCTGGCTGCAGTGAGCCTCTCGCGAAAAAACATAAGCCTTCTTTATTATCTCGACGTCGGCCTTCGGGTTGTAGGAGAGCACTTTTTCCGTCAGTTTGTTTATTGTAGCCATATTTTCATTATACCTCTTTTGAAATATGTTAAGATAGTTGTCATGGATAAGCTTATTATCAGAGGCGGAAAACAGCTTAAAGGAGAAGTTTCGATAAGCGGCGCTAAAAACGCGGCGCTTCCCATAATGACCTCATCGATTTTGGCATCCGGCAGGAGCGCCTTCGCGAGAATACCGGATCTTATGGATGTCAGGACAATGGGAAGACTCCTGTCGAACATGGGAGCGAGCTATTCTTATAATGAAGGCTCGGCAACCATCGACAGCGCTTCAATGAACAAATTCGAGGCCCCTTACGAATTGGTAAAGACCATGCGCGCGTCGGTTTTAGTGCTCTGCCCGCTTGTGGCGAGGTTCGGAAGGGCAAAGGTCTCTCTGCCCGGTGGATGCGCCATCGGAGCAAGGCCCATAAATCTTCATCTCATGGGTCTCGAAAAGATGGGCGCAAAGATCAGGCTCGAATCGGGCTACGTCATCGCAAAGACAAGCCGCTTAAAAGGCGCATCCATCTACCTCGACACCGTTACGGTAACAGGCACCGAAAATCTTATGATGGCTGCGGTTTTAGCAAAAGGCACGACGATCCTCGAAAACGCCGCGCGCGAACCGGAGGTTATCGATCTCGCAAACTGTCTTATTTCGATGGGCGCCAGGATAAACGGCGCGGGCGAAAGCGTTATCGAAATAGAGGGAGTCGATGAACTCAAGCCGCTGAAAAATTACGCGATAATCCCGGACAGGATAGAGACCGGAACATTCATGAGCATAGCCGGAATAACCGGAGGCGATCTGGTTCTGAAAGACTGCAGGCCCGAACATCTCGACGCGGCAATGATGAAGCTGAAGGATACGGGAGTTATATTCAAAGAAACAAAAAGGGGATTAAGGGTAATAGGCCCGAAAAACCTTATTGCTAAAGACGTAAAGACTATACCCTATCCGGGCTTTCCGACCGATATGCAGGCGCAGTTCATGGCGATGATGACGATAGCGAAAGGCACGAGCGTTATAAAAGAGACCATATTCGAAAACAGGTTCATGCATGTGGCGGAACTCAAAAGGATGGGGGCGGACATAAGCATAGACGGCGGAACTGCCGCTATAAAAGGCGTTGAAAAACTCAGAGGTGCCCCTGTCATGGCAACCGATCTGCGGGCGTCCGCGTCTCTTGTAGTCGCCGCGTTACGCGCCGAAGGAGAGACCGTAATACACAGGATATACCACCTCGACCGGGGATATGAAAAGATGGACGAGAAACTCAAAAAGGTCGGGGCGGATATAGAGAGAGTAAAAGGCTGACCGAAAGTTCTTCAGCATCGGCATATCCAAAATTTCAATTGACAAAATCCTTATTTCCACTACACTTATGATATAAATCATAGCGCGCGATTGCACTCCCGTATAAAATTAATCGACTCTTTAAAAAGGGGATTGGGAAGCGCCGATACTCGGCGCCCGTTTTCAGTAAGCAACAATCTTAGGGAGGTGCGTATGAGCAACAAGGGAGCAAGGAATCTCTTCATCTTCGGCAGTCTCTTCTTCTTCCTCATCTTTATCGTTCTTACCTTCGATACGATGGGGAAGCTCGACAAGAGGGCTCCGGAGATTACCGAAGAGGTAAATGCAGGGAAGATGGCGTGGCATAAGTACGATTGTATCGGATGCCATACCATCTTTGGCAACGGGTCGTATTTCGCGCCCGACATGACAAAGGTAGCTGAGAAAAAACCGAAAGGGTATCTCAAGCAGTTTTTGATGGATCCGAAGGCGGTCAATCCCAAGGCATCCATGCCGAAGCTGGGCATTACTTCCGATGAAGCGGACAAACTTATATCCTTCCTCGAATGGATATCAAAGGTAGACACCAACGGCTGGCCTCCTAAACCTATATTGGCCGGCGCTGTCGGCGTAGCGGTTAAGGAACTCACGGAAGGGCAGAAGGTCTACCAGTCGCTCGGATGCTCGAACTGCCATATGATCAGCGGCATAGGCGGGACAACAGGGCCCGACCTCACCGGCGTTGGAAGCAAGAGGGACGGCGCATGGCTCTCAGGCCACTTCAAAAACCCGAAGGCGTATGTGCCGAATTCGGCTATGCCTGCGTATGGACATTTGAACGAAAAAGACCTGAATGTCCTTACGGATTATATGGTCTCACTTAAATAGGAGGTGATGTAAAAATGACGATAAAACATGAAAGCCAAAAGATAGCGCAGAACTTTTATACGTTCGCCGTGCTTTTGTTTCTGGTTCAAGTAGTAGTAGGCATAATAGCCGCATTGCAGTTTATGTGGCCTGACTTCTTTATCCTGAACTTCAATATTATAAGGTCGCTTCACATCAATGCACTGGTTGTATGGCTCCTTGTAGGAATGATGGGAGCGACGTATTACGTTGTCCCGGAAGAATCCGAAACCGAGATATGGAGCCTCCCGCTCGCGAAATTCCAGTTTTGGGCAACCGTTGCAGCAGTAACAGCAGTGGTTCTCGGCTACATTATTATGGGATTATACCCGCAGGCAAACACCCTTGTATTCGGCACACGGCTTTTAAATGAAGGCAGGGAATATATCGAGGCTCCGCGCTGGGCAGACATCCTGATTGTTGTCTCGATTCTCCTCTTTCTTTTTAACAACTTCATGACAATGCTCAAGACAAAGAAATGGACAGGGATACAGGGAGTTCTCCTCGGCGGACTCACAGTGCTGGCCCTTATGTATTTACCCGGCATGTTCTATACAAAGAGCATGGTAAAAGATCAATACTGGTGGTGGTGGGTAGTCCACCTCTGGGTGGAAGGCGCTTGGGAAGTCATTGCAGGCGCGCTGCTCGCCTTCATGCTAATGAAGACAACCGGCGTAAAGAGGGAAGTTGTAGAGAAGTGGATGTACATCGAAGTAGGGCTCGTCATGTTCACAGGCATTCTCGGAATAGGTCATCACTACTATTGGATAGGAACCCCTTCTTACTGGCTGTGGATAGGCGGTATATTCAGCTCGCTCGAACCCGTCCCGCTTCTCATCATGGTATGGGACGCATTCAGAACTACAAGAGAGACGAGGGTCGTAACGAATAAGGCGGGGCTTTACTACACTGTTGCACACGCCATATTCAATTTCGTGGGCGCGGGACTTTGGGGAGTCATCCATACGCTTCCTCAAGTGAACAAATGGACTCACGGCACGCAGATAACGACGGCTCACGGACACTTGGCCTTCTACGGCGCATACGTTCTCCTGGTGCTCGCTATGATATACATAACGCTTCCGGCGATCAGGGGCGTGAAGGAATTCAACCCGTCACGGGCATTTAAATCGTTCTGGATAATGACCATTTCGATGGTATTCATCGTCCTCACAATAACCGGCGCGGGAATGGTGCAGACATACATGGAAAGGCTCATGGGCCTCGATTATGTCGCCGTTAAAGCGAACTATAATCTATGGTTCTGGATATTGAGGGCCGTATTCGGAGTCGGCTTCCTCTACGGAGTAGTGATATTCGTCATAGACTACTTCAAGCTCGGCAAAGAACGGACATAATATCTCCCGGAAAGGGGGCTGCTTAGGCAGCCCCCTTTTTTATTTGGTATAATATCGCAATGCGTAATGACATATAGTACATGTCTGCTTCAACGCCTTTATAAGTGTTGTTTTTTATGTAAAGCAAAGATGCCGTATGCTTTATCAAACAGATGCCGCCGATGCGAAGGACGGATATAAGAGAATGTGGATAAAAAGTTTCGTTGATAAAGTCATTGAAGCGGACCTGCACTATATGTTGAAAAACTCGCTTATAAGAATCATTACGCTGCTTATTATTTTTACTGTTCCTGCTGTAAGCCACGCAACAACGGAATACGCGCGTCAGACGGGGCTTCGATGCGTGGAATGCCATGTCGATGCAACAGGCGGCGGAAAGCTTACGGAGACGGGAGAAAGGTTCATCGAAGAGATGAAGGTAAAGGGCCTCTACAAACCTTTATCGAAAACTCAGAAGGTCATAAGGTTTTTTGTCGGATATGTACACATGTTAACTGCGATTGCGTGGTTCGGCACAATCCTCTATGTTCATATACTTTTAAAACCAGCGTACGCTGCCCGGGGTCTGCCGAAGGGCGAGTTGTTTTTAGGCTGGCTTTCCATAATAATTCTATCCGTTACCGGCATTCTCCTTGCCATATCGAGAATACCTTCATGGGAGATTCTATACACGACAAGATTCGGCATTCTCCTGAGCATAAAGATAATCTTGTTTATGATAATGGCTTCGACCGCGGCCATAGTCACCTTCATCATAGGGCCTAAACTAAGGAAGAAAATAACCGCTGCCGGTATGCCTAAATCAAAAAAAGAATTCACCATCGAAGATTTGCACAGTCTTGACGGCAAAGAAGGAAGGCCCGCATACGTTGCTTACAAAGGCAAAATATACGATGTAACGGCAAGCAGACTATGGAAAGGAGGGGATCATGTCAGGAAGCACCTCGCCGGACATGACCTTACTGATGCGCTGAAAACCGCTCCTCACGGAGAAGAGAAAATATTATCTATGCCGGAAGCCGGGATATTGGTAGAGGCCGGGGTTAAAGAGACAAGACCCATGCCTGTAAAAATATTCTACATCATGGCTTATACCAATCTCGTCTTTGTTTTCCTGATAACGTTCATCATAGCGCTGTGGAGATGGTGGTAATCCCAATTTTCGTCGTATGATTTAACTCATATCGCCTTACCTTCCCCTCATGGTATAAATAAATCATGAGAGGCGCGAAATCATTGCACATATACAGAAGAATCACGCAGTTAGGCTTTATACTCTTTGTCTTTCTCATGCCCGTCTTCGACATACTGAGGTATGATACAACTGCGAAAGAACTCTATTTATTCGGAGAGGTCTGGTCACTCGGGTTAAAGGACGGCATTCTGCTCGATCGATCAATCGGCGGCGCAACCCACGTTGCGGTTCAGTTTTTTCTTAAGGCTATCCTGCCGTGGGTTATAGTCCTTTCGATATTCCCCGTGCTCGGCCTGCTGCTCGGAAGATTCTTCTGCGGATGGTTATGTCCCGAAGGGGCATTATTCGAGCTTGCGGATTTTTTGAGCTTGAAACTGCTCGGCAGAAGAAGCCTTTACAAAAATAAACCTAACGATCCTGAAATAAAAAGAGGGCATAAACTCTTATACGGGACATTGGCCGTTCTGTCTCTCCTCATCGTGCCGCCGCTCACCGGCATAGCGCTTACAGGCTATTTCATAGCGCCGAAAACCATCTGGCATCAGATAACAACAGGCAGTCTTACATTCGGGGTAGAGGCGGGAATAATCGGTGTATCGATATACATGCTCATCACATCCATCCTCGTGCGCCATACTTTCTGCAAATACGTATGCGCCGCCGGCCTGATGCAGATGCTCTTCGGCTGGATAAGCCCCGTATCCCTCGGGATAAAATTCGACAGGGAAAACCTCTCGAAATGCACGGACTGCAAAGGATGCGAAAGGGTATGCCTTATGAACGTCAAACCGAGGCTGCCGAAAAAAGACATCAACTGCGTGAATTGCGGGGAGTGCATAACCGCCTGCAAAAAGGAACTCGGCGACGCCTGCCTCTTCAGCTACACCTTCGGGGATAATGTTGCTGAAGATGCCACAAAGGATATGGCTCAATTTCTGCAGCTAAAACACGGGTTACCTCGACCCGGCGAGAGTCGATAGCGGAAGCCGGGCGGAACTATATGGCAAAAATATTATGGTCAGATACTGATTTACACTTGCATTGAGGTAGTTATTTAGCAAAGAAATTGAGCCGTATCCTTTTATTACAAATACCTCTCGATTATTATATTCACCTTAGTCCCCCTGCCCGGTTCGCTCTCTATTCGCATGCCCCACTCATGGGCATTCACGAGATGCTTGACGATGGCAAGACCGAGCCCTGTCCCGCCCAATTCCCGCGACCTTGTCCTGTCAACACGGTAAAATCTTTCTCCGAGCCTGTGCAGATGGCTTCCGGGGATGCCGACACCCGTATCCTGAACATAAAGAGCAAGCACGCCTCCCGAGTAGTCCATGCCTACCGTTACGCCGCCTATTTCAGTGAACTTAATGCTGTTGTCGACGAGATTGAGTATTATCTGAATAAGCCTGTCTTTGTCCGCGTGTATCTCCTGTATTCCTGCGGCTATGGACTTTTTCAAATAAAGCCTTTTTTTGTCCGCCTTTTCTTTGAGAGTCATAAATACGGTATCCACGACCTGTTCGAGGCTTACAGGAGCTTTTTTAATCGATATATCGCCGAGTTCTATTCTCGAAAGAGTGAGCAGATCGTCCACAAGGCTGTTGAGCCTTTCGCTGTGGCCTTTTATCATACCCAAAAATCTTGCGGCATTCTCTTTGTCTTCAAGCGCTCCGTCAAGAAGCGTCTCAGCAAACCCCTTAATCGCAGTTATAGGCGTCTTTATCTCATGAGACACGTTCGCTACAAAATCCTTTCTCATTTCTTCGAGCTGCCTCAGCCTCGTAATATCGTGCAGGGTAAGCACCGCTCCGTTTATTATATCCCTCGAATATACCGGCACTGCCGTAGCGATAAGATACATATCCCCGCGAGGCCTCGATACCGTAATTTCCTCGGAAACTATATCTCCCGAATCCATCGCTTTCCTGAAACCATCCACGAACTGCGCGTTCCTCAAAACTTCCACTATCTGTTTTCCCTCTATGTCCTTTGCCTCGGATATAAGGTCCCTGAATGCCTGATTAACAAGGATTATCGTGCCGCGCCCGTCCGCTATAAGCACGCCGTCGGACATTCCCCTCAATATCGCTTCCATCCTCCGCATTTCGGCTTCGGCAAAATCGAGGCTCGACCTCGTCTTTTCCATTATAGACGCTATATCGCTCACGACACCGGCGAGATCGGGGTTGCCGATAGAAAATAATCTCGCGTTGAAATTCCCCGCAGACAGCTCCTTCAAAAAATAAGAGATATCCTTTATCGACATTGAAATGCCGGTTAAGCGGGCGACTAAAAATATTACCGCGATGGAAAGGATTATGATTATTAAAAGCTCATGGTTCATGGCTCATGGCTCATAGAAAAAAATAATTGCTATGAGCTATCAGCTATGAGCTATCAGCTATGATTCGATTAGGTAGCCGATGCCGCGCATGGTCTTTATATACTTCGGATTATTAGGGTCTTTTTCTATCTTTACCCTGAGCCTTCTTATATGGACGTCCACGGTCCTCGGCTCCACATATACGTCGCTGCCCCATACCGCATCGAGCAGTCGATCCCTGTTGTAAATCTTATTCGGCCTTTCGGCGAGGTATAGAAGCAGCTTAAACTCGGTGGCGCTCAATTTTATCTGCCGCGTATCTACAGTAACCGTATATTTCTCTTTATCTATGACCATGTCTCTTACCTTTAAAATTCCTGATGCCGCCGATTCGACAGCAGGTTCCGCCTTCTCCGCCCTTCTCAATATCGCCTTTGTCCGGGCCGCAAGTTCCCGGGTGCTGAAGGGTTTAGTGATATAATCGTCCGCCCCCATTTCAAGACCGAGCACCTTATCGAATTCCTCGCCCTTTGCGGTCAGCATTATGATGGGCAGACGCGATGTGTTCGGCGCGTTCCGGATCATCTTACAAAGCTCAAGCCCCTGAATGCCCGGAAGCATGAGATCCAATATCACGAGGTCATACTTGTTTTTCTTTATCTTCTTTAAAGCATCCTCTCCGTTATACGAAGAATCCACGGCAAAGCCTTCTTTTTTCAGGTTGTACGAGATAAGCTCGACTATGTCCGCTTCATCGTCTATGACAAGTATCTTCTTCATTTCGCTAACGCCCTTTGCTTAACGCCTTTGTTATATCTTCGATATTAATGCCCTTCCGAATGCTCACCGTTCCTATTTTTTCGGGAAGAATAAACTTCATCTCTCCGGCCTCGGTCTTTTTATCGAGCATCATGTGAGGAATAAGATTATCTGCATTCAGGCCCTCCGGCAGTTCCGAAGGAAGGCCGTAAGAGTCTATCAACGCCTTTATCTCCGACACCTGCTTAGTATCCATGAGTCCCGTTATTTCGGACAGCCTTGCCTCGATATGCATGCCTATCGCGACCGCTTCGCCGTGCAAAAATTTTGAATATCCGGTCCCGGTCTCTACGGCATGTCCGACGGTATGACCGTAATTGAGGATCGCCCTTAATCCGGATTCCCTTTCGTCTTTGGAAACAACCTCTGCCTTTATCCCGCATGAGCGTTTGATGATATGCGTTAAGCGGTCGGCATCGAGCGTCAGGATGGCATCTCTGTTCTTTTCAAGAGATTCAAAAAGCTCCTCATCCCATATAACGCCGTATTTTATTATCTCCGCGATGCCGCACAAAAGCTCCCTTTTGGGCAAAGTTTTGAGCGTATCGATGTCTATCCACACGAGCTTAGGCTGATAAAAAGTGCCTATCATATTTTTGCCTGATTCATGATTTACGCCTGTCTTGCCGCCTACGGAACTGTCCACCTGAGAAAGAAGGGTTGTAGGAACCTGAATGAAATGAATACCCCGCATGTATATCGACGCCGCAAAGCCTGTTATATCTCCTATCACCCCTCCACCGAGAGCGATAACGCAGGAATTCCTGTCGAGTTTGTTTTTTAAAAACTCCGTCAGTATTTGGTATGTCTGGTTGTAATTCTTATATATCTCGCCGTCCGGGATGATGACGCTAAAGCACTCGAAGCCTGCGTTTCTAATCGAATTCATAACAGCATCGCCATACAGCTTAAATACCGTCGGATTGCTCACAATCGCGGTCTTAGGGCTGAAGCGGAATTCCTTCATGCGCTCCCCGATGCCGGAGAGAATTCCGGCGTCGATTACAATGTCATAGCTTCTCTCGCCGAGATCAACTTTTACCGTTTGCATTTCATCTCCGGTTTATAAGTATATTCCCACATACTGTTTAAAATAATGCTTCTAACATCAACTTCATGGGCATAAGTTATTTTCATGTTGTCTCTTCAATTATTCTTTTTACATTTTTTTCCAAAGGTTCCAAATCTTCTTCTATTGTCTGCCAAACTATATCTAAATCTACGCCGAAGTATTCGTGTATCAAACGGTTTCTCATTGCGATAGTTTCCTGCCATGGAATTTCAGGATACATTTCTCTGATATTATGCGGGAGCTTGCTTGCCGCCTCGCCGATGACTTCAAAGCTTCTCACAACCGCTTTAATGGTCTTTTTATCGTTGGAAAAATCTTCTCTATTCATACCGGCAGTGAAATCCCGTATATCGCAAATGGATTCAAGGATATCATTCAGGTAATCCAGCAAAATTCTTTCCTCAGACATATCTGACCTCTTGTAAAATTCTTTTGCCGATATTGGGCTTGAGCGCTTTTTTGGTAACTATCTCTACAGGTGCGCCAAGTAGTTGAGACAGGGCGCACTCAAGCTTGAAGAATCTTACAAACCCTATCGGCTTCTCAAGTTCCACAAGAATATCTATGTCGCTTTTTTCATTCTGTTCACCCCTTACATACGAGCCGAATATGCCTATCTCTTTTAGGCCATACTGTTCTTTAAACTCGTCCTTGTGTTTCTGGAGCATATCTTTTATTTCTTCAAAGTTCTTCATTTTCACCTCTCTGTTAGAATTATACTTGTTTTTATACGATTAAACTCAAGCTTTCTCCCCGCTGTCCCGCCACATGCGGGATTTGATGGCCCTCATTCTCCCCACACCCCGGCAATCTTTGCCTTTATCTTTCCTTCAAAAATCTCAATCAGCTTCTTATTCGCCGTGCGCCAGATATTCTTTTGGCGTCAATATTTTTAAACCAAAAGGAATGTCGGTCAAATCAAGAAGGTCTTTGTCGCCTGTTATCAGAACGGCAGCGTTAGCTTCAAGACAGCATTCAAGCACCATATTATCTTTCGCATCTCTGCAGAGTTTAAGTCGTGTGCGCGGAAATACTATTTTTGCATTTACAACGAAAGCGGCAATGCCTGTAATTAATGTTTCTAATTGAAGATGGGTTATTTTACCTGCGGCCTCAAGCTCCAAAGGCACATTCCGATATTCGTTCAGGAGATTTGCAGAAACAAAAACATCGCCTTCCGCAGATGTTTTCTTGACAGCTTTTTCAGGAACACCGCCAAAAGCAAAGGCGGAAATAAGGACGCCGGTGTCAATGACTATCTTATTTCTTTTTTGCGTAAGCCTTTCTCCTTACTGTTTTAACTGCATCGTCAACATCTTTCATCGTCAGTTTCGTGCCTTTAAATGCCTCTTTTGCTACTTTAAAAGCAGCATCAAGCCTTTCCTCCGGTGAAAGAACCGAAAGAATATAGTCCTCCGGATTTATCTTTTTTGCTGTTGCAACGCCCATCACTGCACCTCCTGCATATTCATACTTATTATTATTCTATATCAATAGAGCATTTTAATCTATTCTCCCCACACCCCTGCAATCTTTGCCTTTGTCTTGTTTTCAAAAATCTCAATCAGTTTCTTATTCGCCTCAACGAGCTTTTGCTCTTCCTCAATCTGTGAAACAATTTGTTCTTGGACAGAGAGGGCAAGAATCATTATTTCGGAGCGGGGATGCCAAGCTGTCTGCAAATCTTGAAGGCAAGCAAATCGGCAATCTCGTTATGCCGCGGGATAGTGGTTGATTTTGAGTTATCGGCAAGGTTTATATAACGGCTGTGTTTTGCGCCTTCACGCAGAAGTGCGCAACCGCAATATTCAAGATGCCTGATAAGCTCTTTTCTTTTCATACTTCTATTTCTTCTAAAACAACCGATCTTTTAGGCAGCAAAGACAAGTCTACCGGTTTTTGCATTTCTGCAATTGCATCAATCAAATTTTCCCTTGCTTCTTCAATAGTCTTGCCTTGTGTCATAGCGCCGGGAACATCATCTGTCCATGCTACCCACCACTCACCGTCTTTGACAAAAGTCGCTTTTACCTTCATATCTGCCTCCTACTAACCGTATCTATTACTATTCTACAGTCTCTCCCCACACCACGGCAATAATCTTTTCAATCCGCCTTACCGCCGCTTGGCGTAAAGACGCATTACCTGTTGTCCTATTTTGTCCATACTTATAATTCTAAAGGTTGCCAATCCTCGCCATAGTCCTCTTTATTGAATTCATCAACTGCGTATTTTTGTTTAAAGTGTATATATTCTTTTTTAAAATCCTCATAAAATCGGGTAAGCTGCGCTCTTGTTACAGTCATCTTGAAGCATATTCCGTCTCCATAATAGGCAGATGCGCCTTTGAAATTGTAGACATCAAAAAACAGAATTATGTCAATGTAATCATCAGGCAACAATCCTTTTTCAGTCTTTTCCTTCTCTCGCTCAATCCTTTTTTGCTTAACTTCGTCTTTTTCTAATACCACTTTCCATTTGCTTTCCAAAAACGGGAAATGTTGTTCAGGATAGATTGCTATCGTTACATCAGGATCAAGAGACTCCCAATAATCAGGTTGATTGATCTGTAAGACTTTCTTTAGCAAGGGCAATATCCCGCACTCCCTATGTTCATTTGCGAGCATTGCTCCGGGACTTCTGCTGCCCCAATATTCATTTGAACGCTTGAGTATAGCGTCGTTTATAACGCTCTCACCTTGCCAGCAATAAAAAAATTCATATTCAACCCATCCATCCTGAAACCCCTTGTATCTGATTTCCAACGAAAGATCCTCTTGTTTCAAAATAGCCATCTGTAACCTCGCCTTTATATATCAATCCGCTTTGTCCCAAGTATCAATGCTTCTATCTCAGCTTTAATTTCGAGAGACTTCTTCTCAGCGGCTTCGCGCTCACAGGTAATTTCCGAATAAGCCTTTCTTACGCTGTTAATGATAGTCTTTTGAATCTCAACAGGGGGTAGAGGGATTTGCAGATTCGCAAGAAAATCAGCAGGAACACGCTGCTGTCCGGCAGAGCCGATAAAATATCTCTGTGCGGCTTGCCGCAAGTGACCGAGCCGGAGCAAAGTCCAAATATAATCTGGCATAAGCCTGTTTTTATCTTTTGATCTGATTACATGAAATTCTGTCGATCCGAAGCCAATGTCATTATTCAGGTTTCTTGCTACGGCACATTTCCCATTTTGCATACACGGCGTTATTTTGGCCCATATGACATCATCATTAATAAAACGTGTATATCCATTCTTTACTTCACGACATTTACGAATCTGTGGAGCCGCGATCTCTCCGGTCTTGTCGGACACAGCCTCCATAGGAATAAAGGAGACCAATTCATCATCAGACAACAAAACATTGTCCGTCGGATTTATAAAGGCTTCATCGGATAACACCACCATAGGATGCTTATGTGATAAGAGCAGTTCCGACAATTTCCATTTCCAACGGTTAAACTCTACACCCCATCTTTCAATTTCGTCCCAATAGATTAAAAAGGACTTCTGACGCTTTTCTAATGGATAAAGTTCAATCCCTGCGTCCTTGAGTGCCATTTCGGTGATGCTCTTTTCGAGAATGCTTACCTTTTCTATAGCCTCTCTAATTTCTCTTTGCGCCTTTACCCATCTATCAACAATAGCTTGCTGGATTGGCAGCGACGGTAAAGGGATCTCTAGAGATTCAAAATAATCAAGTTTCACTTCTTTCCGTCCCTCAGCGCCGACCTTATTTCTCCAAAGATGGGCTTTAAGAAAGCTTGCCTGTATTATGAGATGTAAGAATTTAGGAACAAGCATGGAATGATCAGGTTCATAGACTGCAAAGTGGTTTGTAACGATAACATTGCGCCATTGATCAGGCACAATGGCAACAGCTCCATTTTTTAAATCAATCTTCGCTACAACAATATCACCGGGTCTTGCAAAAAACAAATCCATCGTATATTCTCTTGTGGGCTCGACTTCACGACGATCAATAGAGCCGTCAAAATGAATGGTTATAGGCTGAAGGTCTGAAAATTTGAAAAGGTTACGATCAACTTTTTCTTTTCTTATTCTTAAAACTGTTCCAATTGGCTGCATGACGCCACTCGACCAATGCCACTTGATGCCATGAAAACTTGCAGGGTCCCAACGAGAAAAATGCTTGAACCAGACAGCAAAGGCTTTCGGAAAGTCTTGCACTGTTTCTGTCATGTCCATGATTCCTTAAGTATGAAGGCTTCTGGATTTTTTTGAAACTTTCTATAAAGTTCTAAACAATTTTCTTTCAAGCCGGAAGGCATATTATCATTCAGATAAAGCTCGTTGTAATCGGGCTCTCCTGTCGCAGTAATCCCGACCTTTTCAGCATCATACATGAAAATCGGATAATTAAATTTTTCTTTGAGAAGCGCTCTGGCTTCTTTTGTAATTATATCATCAAGCTCCTTGAGGGTTTTCTTTGCCTTATCTTTTTCTTCCTTGAATTTTGCATTCGCTTTTTTAGCTTTATTGAAAGCCTGCGCCTTTTGCTCTTTTGAATGATTCTTCATTCCCTCAGGCAAAAAGTCATTCTGATTATAGTTTGGCTTTGCTATAACCTCTTGAAGTTTGGTTTTCTCGTCCCTATGCTTCTCTTCGATTTCAATCAAGGTTGAAGCTTTCAGAGCATCGAATTTCGCCTTTCCCTTTTCTGTAAACTTTTGCATAAAAAGAAGAGAAGCCTTGACGCTCGCCCCGGATGAGAAAAAAGTCTCTTGGGGAAGTGAAATAACCGCTCTTATGAATGCTCTGTCTTCACAATATTCCCTGACATAAGCGAGTGAAGGATTGTTGAATATACCTTCCGGCAGGACTATCCCAAGCATGCCCCCAGATTTCAGCAATGCAAGACAACGCTCGATAAAGAGGATTTCTGTTTTGATCCTGTCTGTCTTGGGCAAGTCAAAGAGACTTAGAATAGATTTTCCGACAGCAGCCTTGACCTTATCTATCGCTTCTTTGTACAGCTTTCCGTAGTCAGTGCTGTATTTCTTTTCAACATCCTCAGGAATGGCCACATGGGATTCTTCGATTTTGTCCTCTTTCTCAACATTTGCGCCAAAAGGCGGATTAGTGAGCACGATATCAAAGCGTTCTTCGAATATTCCGTTGACGTTGATAAATCCGTCATGGTGATGAACGCCACCATGCCCATCGCCATGCATGATCATATTCATCTTGCTTGTCCGCGCCATCCTGTCATTTGCGTCACAGCCGTAAATGCAGGTGTTGGCAAGCTTCCATATACGGGAAACCTGCCGGTCGTTCCGGGTTGACTCAACTCTGCTGGCGTATGGATTGATTTGCCTCTGCAACTGCTCATATTTCTGGCGCAATAGTTCGGCCTTCTTTTTCTTCGTATATTTCTTCGCCTCGATTTCTTCCTTATATTTCCGGTATTCATTGTCCACATCACGCAATATCTGTTCTCTTACTATCTCGAAAAATCTAATCAGGAAGCCGCCGGAGCCGGAAGCAGGATCGCAAATAATGTCTCCTTCTTTGGGGTCAACCATTCTGATCATGAACTCGACGATTGTGCGGGGAGTGAAGAATTGGCCTATTTCACCGCGAAATGTCCGCCCCAGGAATTTCTCAAAGGCGATCCCTTTTACGTCTTCAGATGTATCGGAAAGATTGTAGCGTTCAAGTTTCTCTATGATGTCTTTGACTGTATTGAACTTGAGATTTATTTTTTCATCCCATTCAAAAATCTTATCAGCGCGGTATTCTTTCTTCGTTTCGGAAAACAGCGTATCTATTGGATCTTCATACAGGTCTTTCTGTTGAATCAGGAAATCCTTGGTAAAAAGATTTTTTCTCTGTCTGCCTACTTTAAGTCGCCTCTCGAAACAGACTTTGACGAAGAGTATCTTAGCAATTTCATCGAATGCTGCTGCAGGATCAAGCTTTTCCCTGTTCCGAATGATGTTATGGCATTGATGCAGAAGGTCGGCGAATTCATCTTCCCGAAAAACCTTCAGGCGTGAAATAATTTCTTCGATCTCTTTATCGGTTGCATCTACATGTGGAATGTCCTCAATCTCGTCAAAATTGGGCATTCTCCGTTCAAGATCAACCTTCCAGTATTTGCTTTCGCGGTTGTTATGAGTAACAAAAAACTTTGCACGTTCATACTGGGCATAATTTGCGCCCTGCCAATAGGTTTTATTGTCAATCGTTACATTGTCTGCTTTACACTCAACAACAATTAATGCTGTTTTCTTATCAGTCTTTTCCTGTGGCGTGCGCCAGATAAGAAAATCCGCCCTCGCGTCTCCTGATCCTCTGCCGATAACGGATTGCTCTTCATCCATTTGATCAAGACTGTATCCATATTCGTTGACTAAAACACAAAGGTATTCTTGACGGACTCGCTCCTCAGGAGTTTCTATCAGCCATTTTTTGCGGATGTGACTGTATATTTCTCCGCTTCTTCTTTCAACTTTAGGTTGAGCGCTGATTTTGATCGCTTCTTTTTTCATTCCCCCTCCGAACAGCGTTTAAATCCTCTTGCATCCTTACGGGGCATAGTTTTTTAATGCAATTCCCGCTTCTTCATTTCTTCGCCACTTCCCAATAACCGCCCTTATCGGGTCCTATGCGTTTTAGAATACCTCTTTCTTTCAATTTTACAATATTCTTTTTGATTGCCTTATCGCTTATCCCAATGCTTTCGGCTAATTCCTTAATGGTTACTTGAGTCTGTTTTCTCATCATTTCTAATATTTTCTGGGAACTTTTCTGGGAACTTTTCTGGGAACTTTTCTGGGTAGCAACTATTGCCTTTTCTTCTACTAACTTTTCTCCAACCTCTTTCCGGGTAGTTTTTTCTACGCCCTTTTTACCCTCGTAATAACTCTTCCGTTTGAATATTGTGATAAACTTTGTCCCCACTTCGCTGAACTCGGCATCCGGTTCTTTGGAGAGTATCAGTTTGATGCCCCGTCCCCATTTTTCGATGAAGTGGACACGATGAAGCAACTCGGCAATCAGCTCGTTTCTTCTTTCAGAGACCATCTTTGTTTTGATGGCCTTTATAGTCAGGCCGCCATAGAGCAGGCCGGGGCTTCTTATCTCAACCCTGTTTTTAAAAACGGCAATATTGACGGAGTCGTACTCACGATAGTCCCTATGGCAAAAGGCATTAATGATTGCTTCTCTGAATGCCGCCTTATCTATCTCCGGGACATCCACTCTTCTCAAACCCTCCAGCCGCATACCGATATGAATGTTCTTCAGGATATATTCCTCAGCCTTTGCTATCAGGTGAAAAATATCTCCCTCAAAGTCCTGCATATCGATGGTGAATGTTGTGTCTGTTGTGCCGAATACCGCGCAACGCAGCCGGGCATTAGGAAAAAAAGTCTGCGGCTTTCTGGCGAACAATATCACCGCCGCATTGAGCAGTTTCCCATCAACAAGGAGTTTCAGCTTTTCAAGAGCGTTATGGATGGTGTCATATTTCAGCCCTGAATTTTTCAAAAAATATTTAACTTTCTGTGCGCTTATGTCCGTAAGTTTTGCCTCTTTACAGATTTCGGCGTCCCATCTTAACTTATCTCTGTTCTTCCTAACGAACATTCCTTCAAGCGCTTTTGTGCTCAAATGCCGGTCTTCATCCGCCACCCTGATGTATGCCCTGCCGTATGCAAAATAGGGAACGTCGCTTCCTTTGAATCTGACTTTTATACAGGACTTCCCCTCTATCTTTATACGGCTGATGCCGGGATAAATTTTAGGTTCGATATTGTCTGATATGGCTTTTGATATATCGCGCAGCGTCTTGTCCGTAACACTCTGACCGACGACAAGACCGGCGTTTTTAATCCCAAAGTATAATTCGCCCTGCTGATGTTTATTAAGGATAGCAGATATTGATATTACCGCCTCTTTAATCTCGGACGTGGATTTCTTAAGTTCTAAGGTTTCGGATTCTGTAAATTTCATATTCAGATTATGCCGGCAGCCTCATTATATCCCCTTCACCTTTTCTATTATCTCCTCCGCGACTTCCATGGGGCTTTTATCTTCGGTATCTATCATTATATCCGCCTTTTCATAATACGGCCTTCTGAATTCGAGGAGTTCTTTTATTTTTTGAAGCGGGTTTTCTACCTGAAGAAGCGGCCTGTCGTTGTTTATGCTCGTCCTTTCGAGGATTGTTTCAGGAGATGCGGTAAGGCAGAATATAACGCCTCTTTTTCTCAGGTTGTCCATATTTTCCTGCTTGAGTACCGCGCCGCCGCCTGTAGATATTACCGCTTTCTCCATTTCGGAGAGCCGCTTTATGACACCGGACTCTATCTCTCTGAATTTAGGTTCGCCGTATTGTTTGAATATCTCGGTTATGGTCGTCTTCTGTTCCTTTTCGATCTCGGTATCGGCGTCCACCAGCGTGTAGCCCAGCTTTTGGGCAAGTATCCTGCCCACCTCCGTCTTTCCCGTCCCCATAAAACCCGTAAGCACAATGTTTTTCATGTCGCCCCTGTTGCCTATTATGTATTGTCTATCTTAATATACCCCATGAAACAATCTTATTATACAAGAATTGCGGTAATTATTTGCCTCATTTTATTCATCCCATTCCTCTCCGACGCGGCGCAGGCCGCTAAGTTCCGCGTCACCAAGGTACACGACGGAGATACCGTAAGCATAAGAGTAAGCGGCTTTGCAAAAATCCCGGTCAAAACCGAGAAGGTCAGGCTTATAGGGATCGATGCGCCCGAACTTAAACAGGAACCGTGGGGAAGGCTCTCAAAAAGATATTTAAAAAAACTCATAAGCGAAAGCGACTGGGTGGTCTATCTGGAGTTCGACGTTGAACAGCACGACAAATACGGCAGGCTCCTTGCCTATCTCACGGACAAAAATGGAAAGATGATAAACGAAAAGATGATCGAAACAGGGCATGCGATTCTTTATACTATCCCGCCTAACGTAAAATATGCGGAAAGGTTTACCGGGGCCCAGAAAAAGGCAGAGCTACGCAAGGCCGGAATATGGCGCAAAGGAGGATTAAGAAAAAGTCCGGAGCAATGGAGGATGGAACATCCGAGGTAAACAGTTTTATTTTCAGCGCATTTACGAGGCGCTTTTCACTACCGCCTCAGCTATATTATCCAAGGGCAGCACCTTATCCGCCGCTCCCATCTCTATAGCCCTTTTCGGCATTCCGAATACAATTGATGAAGCCTCGTCCTGAGCAACTGTAAATGCCCCTGCCTCTTTCATCTCACGCAGTCCACGGGCGCCGTCCTCTCCCATTCCGGTAAGAATAACTCCTACGGCGTTCTTGCCCGCGCATTTCGCAACGGATCTGAAAAGCACATCCACCGACGGCCTCACGAAATTTACCATCGGGCCGTCCGAGATATCCACGTAATACATAGCGCCGTTGCGTTTCACGGTCATATGCTTGTCTCCCGGCGCGATCAATGCCGTGCCTCTCAAAATCCTGTCGCCGGTCTGCGCCTCTTTTATATCGAGCCGTGACATTGTGTTAAGCCTATCGGCGAAAGAACGGGTAAACATTGGAGGCATGTGTTGAACTATAACGATACCCGGCGTAGATTCGGGCATTGCGGTGACTATTTCGGTAATCGCCTGAGTCCCTCCTGTGGACGCGCCTATGGCGATTATCCTGTCGGTGGTGGTTTGGAGTTTTGAACCTTGCGTTTGAAGTTCGGATATTTTTTCATCTCCGGCCGCTATATTTTGAGGTTTACTCCTAACTCCTAACTCATAACTCATAACCCGTCTTGCTTTCGCCCTTGCGGCTATCCTCACTTTCCTGATAATCTCGTCGCTAAGACCGGCAATGCCGGTGGAAACATCGATTGCGGGCTTCGATACATAATCCACCGCGCCGAGTTCGAGGGCCTTAAGCGTTGTTTCACAGCCGCGCTGCGTAAGAGAGCTTACCATCAAGACAGGTATAGGATCGGTCCTCATCAATTCTTCGAGGAAGGTGAGGCCGTCCATTCTCGGCATCTCCACATCGAGTGTAATAACGTCGGGCCTGAGGCTTCTTATCTTGTTTACTGCGAAAATAGGGTCTTGAGCGGTTCCTATGACCTCTATATCTCCGGCGCTGCCGAGTATTTCGGTAAGGAGATGCCGTATAACCGCGGAATCGTCTATTATGAGAACCTTAATCTTATTGTCTGCCATGATTATCGCCGGTTAAAGGCTTAAAGGGTTCCTTTGCCTGTATGACTCGAATTCTCTTTTCCTGTCTTCATATCCCTTTTTACCCATCATCCCGTATGTGAGATTCTTCCCCTCTTCGACTCCGGGCTGGTTAAAGGGGTTGATGCCGTATAAAAGGCCGGTGACAGCCGTGCTTATCTCGAAGAAATGAAACAACTGTCCAAGATGATAGGCGTCTATCTTGGGAACTTTGATCGTTATGCTCGGCCTCCCGTTCTTTGTAAGCGCTATTTCCGACGCCTCCTGCTCTATTTTTATTAATTCTCCGAGCGTATGCCCGGAAAGATAACTCAGCCCTTCCATATCCTGAAAGACCGCGGGTATTTCCATATCCGCGCCGTAATCCTCCACAGACAGGAAAACGACAACTTTGTCCTCCGGGCCTTCCATCCACAACTGTAATTGCGAATGCTGATCCGTCGTGCCTACCGACGGATAAGGCGTGAGTCCCCTGCCTTCTTTGCCGAGGCTTTCGGCCCAGAGCTGGCAGAACCATTCGGAAAAAGATTTCAAACGGTCGGCGTAAGGCATAATAACGGTAATATTCTTGTTTTTAAGCTGCTGCATAAGATACAGCCCCGACGCAAACATATATGCGGGATTTCGGCGCAAGTCCTGATTCATGCATTTATCGTGAATATCCTTCGCACCCTTCAACATTTCATCCGAATCTATGCCTATCGCCTCCGCGAGCAGGAGTCCGACAGCGCTTAAAACAGAGTATCTGCCGCCTACGCCTTGAGGAACCGATAAAGACCTGAGCCCGTAATCATTTACGATTTTTCTGAGATTACCCTTTTCGGGATCGGTTGTGACGATCATATGATCCTCCGCTTTCAGGGATTGCTCTTTCAATTTTTGCCGGATAATCATAAACGAGGCTATGGTCTCTGCCGTGCTGCCCGATTTCGTTATCACATTTACGACCGTATTTTTTAGGTCTGCAATGTCGAGTATGTTCTTCAATGTCATCGGGTCTACATTGTCGTAAATAAAAACCCTCGGCTTGTTCTTGAAATTATGAAAGGGTCTCAGTGAATCCATGATAGATCTCGGCCCGAGCGCCGAACCGCCGATGCCGAGCAGAATAAAGTTTTCGAACCCCGCCGCATATTTGCCTATCTCTTTTATTTGAGATGTATCCGCCTTATGCAGATCGAGGAATTCGAGTTCGGGATATTTTCTCTGAGTCAGAGATTCGTTGATTTTCTTTATATCTATACTGTCGAAATCGTCGGATACGAGCCCGTTTTTGCCTATGGAATTTTGCATGAGATTGGAAAAATCTATCTTTATCATATCAGAACCTCCGGGTGCGGCAGTGCCACGGCTAATCTTTTCTGCGCGGCTTTTTTATCTGACTCTTTACCGCCATCATCACGAGCAGCGCCAATATCAGGGCAATGCCTAAGAACTTCGTGAGCTTAAGCGCCATTAATATCAAAAATATGGCTATTATAATAAGCCAGTTAAACACTCAATTTTCCCTTTTGGCCGCAAGCAAGCCTTCTTTGACCATGATAATAAATACTATCGTAAAACCGGCGAGAAGTCCATACGCCTTTATAATCCCGAATATGGCGAGTATTATCAAAACGGAAGAAATCACCAAAAGCCTGAACATGCCTAAAATCATCATCTTTGCCCGCGCCTGTCCTGCTCCGAGCAATGCCGTCACGCTCCACACGATCCCCTTCAGATTTCCTATGCCGACAAGGCCGCCGATCAATACGCTCAGAGAAAATCTCCATTCCGTAAAAAATATCGAGATAACCGCCGCCGCTGTCAGCGCAACCACCGACTGCTTGTATATCCTCTTAACCATCAACTCCCATGATCCCTGTTCCATAATAACCTCGACTATTTTGACGTTGTAAATGTGCCGAAAAAACTTTCCATACGATACCTTATAACGAACCCTCCCGCCATTTAAAGGCAATTTCAGCATATAGCGTAGGTCTGCTTCAATGACTTTATCGGCAGAACTTTTTAACTACATTCTCCTATGCCCGTACTTCGCATCGGCGACATCTATTATGATAAAGCATATATTATCTTTGCCCTGCATAAAGAACAACACTTATAAAGGCGTTGAAGCGGACTTGCGCTATATGTTATCACGGATGTCGTATTATTCATTTCTCCTGTTTCCTCGCCACCCTTACCAATTCCATAAATCCCGCTATTATACCGAGGATCAAAAATATCACCGTCAGATACGGCGACGTTCCGAACAATTTATCCAGCCAGTATCCTATGGCAAGCCCCACAAAGGTTGAGATCACAAGATTTATGCCTACGCTGCTCGCCTCTATAAGCTGTCTGAATAAGGGTTTTTCAGGTTCCATTCCGCTCACCCCCTAATGCCTCATATTCGGATAATATAAATTCCTTCATAACATTTGCAACCTCTTTGTAGAACACCGTGCCGGCATGCCTGCGAACCTCATCGCAGTATTCGGGTATCCACCTTACAAGGTGTTCGTCGAGAAATTTCCATTGCAGGTCATGAAGGCCGTTCTCTATCAGATAGCTCATGAAAAGCATTTCCATCGATATGTGGTCGGGCATCAAACCCGTTTCCTCGCCCATCACAAGACCGGTCGATCCATAAAGCGCCTGCACTTCCTCCGCGGCCCTCCCCCAAAGCCCCGGCCTGTCGCCCAACGGATAGTTATAAAGCGATTCGCACGGCATAAACCGGCCGTCGGGCCTGAGAAAGACGTTCATAAAATCCATCCTTATCTCCCCAGGCATTTCCTCGAACTTCATCTGAAACATATCCTTAGCATGAAGGATCAGTTCATCCGAAGGCTCTTTCATGAAAATGCCCGCAAAGAGCCTGTAAAGTTCGGCCCGCTCGATATCCTCTTCGTTGTCATAAAACGGCATGGCTTATCTCCCGCAATAAAGATAACCTTTCCAAATAAAAAGAGGCAAAGGTTTTTTCCCTTTGCCTCCGGATATGCTTAATGTTAGTCGCCTATTTCTGTTTATGGCACTTTGCGCAATCGGTTGCCGCACTTGCAATCTTGCCGTTGTGGCACGCGCCGCAGAATTTCCCTTTATACAGGTCGTCCATCTTCATTTTTTTAACGCCGCGCTTCATGGGCCATATTTTTGTATGGCACTCTTCGCATTTAAAAGCAGCCGCGTGAAATTCGTGGCTGAAATTCACAGGAGCCATTCCCCCGGACTTATAGGTTATCGGCGACTTGGGAGGCGCGACTTTGGCATGGCAGGTTGTGCAGTCTGCGGATGCCTTTTTGCCGTTGTGGCATGAGTAACAAAGCGCGTCCTTGCCGTGATCCGTAAATGCAATCTTTGCCGTGCCTTTCTTCATCTTGAAGAGCTTTGTATGGCACTCGTCGCATTTGAACATCGCCGTGTGGTTCTTATGGCTGAAGTTCACGGCCGTATCGCCGCCTCCGATCTTTATGTCGGGCATGGATATTTCGGATTTCCTCTTGTCATGACATTCGGCGCATCTCTTTAATTCGACCTTATTTCTGAACTCGCCGCCGTGGGCTACTCCAAGATGGCAGTCGAGGCAGTTCACGCCTTTGTCGAGATGTTTCTTATGATTCGGATCTATATCGCTTCTCAGCTTTTCGGTCAGAATATCCGGCAGGCCGTAAGACTTCCTGAACTCAGGATTCTTTACCCCGTCCATCTTCCTGAACTTTACTCCGACTGACATTAACTTCTCGCTTCTTGTCTTCCGGTTGTAGCTGTCGGTGTGGCAGAAGAGGCATATATCGTTCGGAACAAGATGAGTCGCGTACTGAGGGTCTGTTGCCGCCCTTGTAAGGATCTCGGTCATATTCTCTCTCGACTTAAGCACAAAATTGGTTAAATCCCTGAGACCGCCGATCTTTGCCTTCATATATCCGACAAAGCCCGGCATGCCGTGGCAGTCGAGGCATTTAACCTCTGCGCGGGCATGTATATTCTGCTTCCATGTGTAAACCTCGCCGTACGGTCCTGGTTTTCTGTCCGGATGACAGTTCTGACAGAACCCGGGTTCGCTCGTGAGGTGAAGCGATTCGATCGATACGAATGTCCACGCGGCGATTATCGCGAGGATAATCAATATGGACAGCTTAGGATTCTTTACAATGAAATCTTTGACCTTTTGCACCGCACTCCCTATAAACTTAAACATTCAATCTCCCCTCCGCTCTATGAGTCATCGACGATTATTATATCTTTGACAATACCTCAAAAGCGTCATTTACTGTTTTATTTATATCCTTGTTCGTATGAGCGATCGAGATAAAACCGGCCTCGAACTGCGACGGCGCGAAATTTATCCCGCGGTCCAGCATGCCTCTGAAGAATTTTGAAAACTTCTCCGTATCGGATGTCTTTGCCGTCTTGTAATCGATAATATCGGCATCGGTAAAATATGTGCAGAACATAGTTCCCGCCCTGTAAAATTTTGTTTTAACGCCCGCGCGTTTCGCAGCGTCCTTCATGCCTTTTTCGAGATGCCGCATTGTATTTTCGAGTTTCTCATACGTACCTTTTTTTGAAAGTATCTTTAATGTCTCTATGCCGGCAGTCATGGCAAGAGGATTTCCGGACAATGTTCCGGCCTGATAAACCGGGCCTTCGGGAGCGATCATAGACATTATCTCTTTCCTGCCGCCGTAAGCGCCCACGGGAAGCCCGCCTCCAATCACCTTGCCGAGGCATGTCATATCCGGCTTTATGCCGTAATACGCCTGAGCGCCTCCATAAGATACCCTGAAGCCGGTCATCACTTCGTCGAATATAAGGACGACCCCGTATTTCTTTGTCTCTTCCCTTAATGTTTCCAGAAAACCGGGTTTGGGCAGAACGCATCCGATATTGCCCACCACAGGCTCTATAATCACACAGGCTATCGATTTCCATTCTTTCTGAATTAAATCCTTAAATGCCTTTATATCATTCAAAGGAAGCGTCATGGTATTTTTTGCGCAGGATTTCGGAACTCCGGGGCTGTCCGGGACTCCGAATGTCGTTGCGCCCGAGCCCGCCTTTACAAGAAGGCCGTCCGCGTGACCGTGATAACATCCCTCGAACTTTATTATTTTATCCCTTTTTGTAAATCCCCTCGCCGCCCTTATGGCGCTCATCGTAGCCTCTGTGCCGGAATTTACCATGCGTATCTTTTCGATGGAGGGATAGGCGTTCATTACCATTCGCGCAAGTTCTATCTCCAAAGGGGTAGGAGCGCCGAAGCTTGTGCCGTTATCTACCGCTTTCTTCAGGGCTTTGACGACAGAGGGATGGGAATGTCCGGCTATCATAGGGCCCCATGAGAGGACGTAGTCTATGTATTCGTTGCCGTCAACGTCGTAGATCTTGGAGCCTTTTGCGTTCCGTATAAATAAAGGGGAGCCGCCGACTGCCTTAAAGGCGCGAACAGGGCTGTTCACGCCGCCGGGCATCAATGCAACGGCCTTTTCGTAAAATGCCTTCGATTTCCTTGTATTCATCTCTCTCCCCAACGACCCCAACGACCTGCAAATCCCCCCAAAAACGTGAAAATTTAGCACAAACGGCTTATGTTTGTCAAAAAAAACGGTCGGACTATAATCAATAGTCATCAGGATGTGAGGCATCCTTCAAAAGCCTAAGGCTTTTTCAGCACGCCTCACATCCCGTTAAAATGATGGGTCAAAGGTATGGAAAGTATGGCGGAAAAGACTTCAATAACACAAAGCACACATCCGCTTCAACGCCTTTATAAGTGTTGTTCTCTGTGCAAGGCAAGGATTTTGTATGTTTCATTAATAAATAGATACCGTCGATGCGGATGACGTGCATAAGAGAATGTAGTTTAAAAGTTTCGTCGATAAAGTCATTGAAGCGGACCCGCGCTTTATGTTGAGATATTTCAAATCTTTAATTGCAAGTTCCGGGATGTAAGGCGTGCTGAAAAAGCCCTTTACTCATATGAAATATTATAACAACAGTCTCTTTCTCGTGAGCTACAACATCGTTTTCTTATTCAATGAGACAAAGGTAATCTCCGGATTGCACAGGCAATTACACTTAGTAAAGGCTTTTGAAGTATGCCTTACATCCCAATCATGGAGAAATTCAGGGCACTTGACAAAATAATCGCACTCCTGTTATTCTTGAGACAAGTTCTCAATTAAGGAGATGATTCATGGACGGGGTAAAGGTTAAGTATTAAAGATGATAAAGGCGAAACAGATATGGCTTAGCATTTTCGCTCATTCTCGGAAGGCTTCCACGCCTTCATGGTCAGGGCGGGGACAGTCCCGAATCTACGGCTTCGCCCGTAATTCTGGGACAGTCCCCTTGTCACGCTCGGGCCGCCTAAGTCCGCTCAAACACTAAGCCATATCTGTACAACTGTTTAGCGGTATATTTTTTTACTAATCACTTGAGATTAAGTCTCTTTATCTGGAGGTTTTCATGTGCGTAGCATTGATAGGCGG